>JBQTJT010000065.1:0-31551 GCA_052386855.1 Reyranella sp. | reverse complement strand
GATGAAGGGGACGATGACGCCGCCCACGCCGTAGACGACAAGGTTGCGCAGCAGGAGCCGCGCGGCGCTCTGCGGGCGGTAGCGCACCCCACGCAAAGCCAGGGGGATGAGCGCGATGATGATGAGCGCGTTGAAGATGATCGCCGACAGGATCGCGCTGTGCGGCGAGGCGAGCTGCATCAGGTTGAGCGCGCCGAGCTGCGGGTAGAAGGCGATGAACATCGCCGGGATGATGGCGAAATACTTGGCCACGTCGTTGGCGATCGAGAAGGTAGTGAGCGCGCCGCGGGTCATCAGCAATTGCTTGCCGATGGCGACGATCTCGATGAGCTTGGTCGGATCGCTGTCGAGATCGACCATGTTGCCGGCTTCTCGCGCGGCATTCGTGCCCGTATGCATGGCGACGCCGACATCGGCCTGGGCCAGCGCCGGCGCATCGTTGGTGCCATCACCGCACATCGCGACCAGCCGGCCGCCGGTCTGCTCCGCGCGGATCAGGCGCAGCTTGGCCTCGGGCGTGGCCTGGGCCAGGAAATCGTCGACCCCCGCTTCGGCGGCGATGGCGGCGGCGGTCTGCGGATTGTCGCCGGTGATCATCACGGTGCGGATGCCCATGCGGCGGAGCTCGGCAAAGCGCTCGCGGATGCCGCCCTTCACCACGTCCTTCAGGTAGACGACGCCCAGCACGAGGCCGTTGCGCGACACGGCGAGCGGCGTGCCGCCTTCCTTGGCGATGGTGCTCGCGATGCGGTCGATCTCCTCCATCGGCGGCGTGGCCCCCAGCGAGCGAGCATGGGCCACCACCGCATCGACGGCGCCCTTGCGGATCACCGCGCCGTCGAGGTCGACACCGCTCATGCGGGTCTGGGCGGTGAAGGCCACGAAACGTCCCCTGGTTTCCCCTGCGATCTCGTTCGTGCCGACGATGCGCAGGCCGTATTTGTCCTTGGCCAGGACGACGATCGAGCGGCCCTCGGGCGTCTCGTCGGCCAGGCTGGCGAGCTGGGCCACCCGGGCGAGCTCGTTCTCGTCGACGCCGCTCACCGGGATGAACTGCGTGGCGTGGCGGTTACCGAGCGTGATGGTCCCGGTCTTGTCGAGCAGCAGCGTGTCGACGTCGCCCGCCGCCTCGACGGCGCGGCCGGAGGTGGCCAACACGTTGAAGCGCACCAGGCGGCTCATGCCGGCAATGCCGATGGCCGACAGCAGCGCGCCGATGGTGGTCGGGATGAGCGTCACGAACAGCGCGATCAGCACGATCACCGAGACCGAACCGCCGGCATAGGCGGTAAAGCTCGGGATGGTGACCACCGCCAGCACGAAGATGAGGGTGAGGCCGGCCAGCAGCACGTTCAGCGCCAGCTCGTTGGGTGTCTTCTGGCGCGCGGCGCCTTCGACGAGCGCGATCATGCGGTCTAGGAAGCTGGAGCCCTCTTCTGCCGTGATCCGCACTTTTATGCGGTCCGACAGGACCTTGGTGCCGCCGGTCACGGCCGAGCGGTCGCCGCCGGCCTCGCGGATGACCGGTGCCGACTCGCCGGTGATCGCCGATTCGTCGATGGTGGCCACGCCCTCGATGATCTCGCCGTCGCCCGGCACGATGTCGCCGGCCTCGACCAGCACCACCTGGCCGATCTTCAGCGCATTGGCCCGCACCGGCTCGAAGATGTCGCTGACGCCCACCAGGACCTTGGCGATGGTTTCGCTCCGCATGCGGCGCAGCGTTTCCGCCTGGGCCTTGCCGCGGCCCTCGGCCACCGCCTCGGCGAAAGTGGCGAACAGGAGCGTGATCCAGAGCCAGGCGACGATCTGGATCTCGAAGCCCAGGCTCGGCGCGCGCACGACGATGTCGCGCACCATCAGCACGGTGGCAACCAGCGCTACCAGCTCGACGGTGAACATCACCGGGTTCTTCATCAGCTCCCGGGGATTGAGCTTGGTGAAGCTCGCCACCAGGGCGGGCTTCAGGATGGCCGCGTCGAACAGCGACTGCGACTTGTCACGTGTGCTCATGAGGATGCCTCCTAGAACAGCGTGCCGGCCAGCATCGCGAAATGCTCAGCGATGGGCCCAAGTGCCAGCGCCGGCAGGAAGGTGAGCCCGCCCACGATCAGGATGGCGCCGACCAGGAGGCCGACGAACAGCGGGCCGTCGGTCGGGAAGGTACCGAGCGAAACGGCCGACTTGCGCTTGGCCGCCAGCGAGCCCGCCACCGCCAGCATCGGCACGATGATGGCGAAGCGGCCGACGATCATCGCGACGCCCAGGGTCGAGTTGTAGAAGATCGTATTTGCCGTGAGGCCCGCGAAGGCGCTGCCGTTGTTGCCGGCGGCCGAGGTGAAGGCATAGAAGATCTCGCTGAACCCGTGCGGGCCGGCGTTGGCCGGACCGGCGAGGCCGGCCGGCAGCACCACAGCGAGCGCCGTGAAGCCCAGGATGGCCAGCGGCAGGCAGAGGATCGCCAGCATGGTGAACTTGACGTCGCGCGCCTCGATCTTCTTGCCGACATACTCGGGCGTGCGCCCGACCATGAGGCCGGCCAGGAAGATCGCCAGGATGGCGAACAGCAGGATGCCGTAGAGGCCGGCACCGACGCCGCCGATGATGATCTCGCCCAGCAGCATGTTGAGCAGCGGGATCATGCCGCCCAGCGGCATGAAGCTGTCATGCATGGCATTGACCGCGCCGCAGGATGCCGCCGTCGTGATCACCGCGAACAGCGCGGACAGCGGCGCGCCGAAGCGCACTTCCTTTCCTTCCATGTTGCCCAGCGCATTGTCGACGCCGAGTGCTGCCAGGATCGGGTTGCCGCCGGCTTCCGCCCAATAGGCGACGAAGACACCGGCAATGAACAGCACGCCCATGGCGGCCAGGATCGCCCAGCCCTGGCGTTCGGCACCGATGGCACGGCCGAAGACGTTGGTCATGGCTGCGCCGATGACGAAGATGGAGAGCATCTGCACGAGGTTGGCGAGCGCCGTCGGGTTCTCGTAGGGATGCGCGGAGTTGGCATTGAAGAAGCCGCCCCCGTTGGTGCCCAGCATTTTGATCGCGAGCTGCGAGGCCACCGGCCCCTGGGCGATGGTCTGCCTGGCGCCCTCGAGCGTCGTCGCCTCGACATAGGCGCCGAGATTCTGCGGCACGCCCTGCCAGACATAGAACAGCGTCAGCACGATGCAGAACGGCAGCAGCACGTAGAGCGTGACCCGTATCAGGTCGGCCCAGAAGTTGCCGATGCCCTTGGCCTCGGCACGGGCAAAGCCGCGGATCAGCGCCATGGCGAGCGCGATGCCGGTGGCGGCGCTCAGGAAGTTCTGAACCGCGAGTCCCATCATCTGCGACAGGTAGCTCATGGTCTGCTCGCCGCCGTAGGACTGCCAGTTCGTGTTGGTGAGGAAGCTGATGGCCGTGTTGAACGACAGATCGGGGGCCACCGCCGACATGTCCTGCGGATTGAGCGGCAGCACGCTCTGCAGGCGCAGCAGCAGATAGAGGAACGCGAAGCCCACGATGTGGAAGACCAGCATGGCGCGGCAATAGACCCACCAGCTCTGGTCCTCGGCGGGATCGATGCCGGCCAGGCGGTAGAAGCCCCGTTCGACCGGCAACAATACCGGCGACATGAAGGTGCGCTGCCCCCCGAGGACGCGGCTGAGGTAGCCGCCGAGGGGTCGCGTGAGCACCAGCAGGATGGCGATGAAGAGGGCGATCTGCACCCAGCCGTTGACGGTCATGGCAGCCTCGGCGTTTCCCTAGAATTTTTCCGGGCGCGCCAGCGCGACCGCGAGATAGACGAGCAGGACCGCGACCAGCGCGCCGCCCAGGGCATAATCGAGAATCATGGGAGCCTCAGATCCTGTGGCACAGGCGTTCGTAGGCGATCAGCAGGCAGAACAGGGCGAGGCCGCCGCCGAAAAACAGCACGTCGAGCATGGGGGCTCTCCTTCGCCGGCATAGAAGGCCCTCGGCGCATAGGAATTCGAGCCGTCCGGTCGCCCGGCGGCATATGAATGGCATAGTAATTTTTAGAGGTGCGGGCCCCCGCTCGGCCCGCGCCGCGTCAGACGGCCATGCGCTGGTGCAGGTCGAGCATGATCCAGAAGCTGCCGCCCACCATGATGAAGATCAGCACGACGGTGAAGACGATGGCGAGCAGGTTCTCCTTGGGCGTCGTGGTGAAGTTGATGTGCAGGAAGAACTTCAGGTGGACCAGGATCTGCAGGATCGCGGCGGCGCCGATCAGCATCATCGCGCGTTGCGGCGGCAGGGCGTGGGTGATCACGACGTAGAAGGGAATGGCCGTCAGCACGACGGCCAGCACGAAGCCGATCAGGTAGGAGCGGAGATCGTGTCCGGAATGGTTTTGCATCACAGCAGCCCCGGCAGGTAGACGATCGAGAAGATGCCGACCCAGGCGATGTCGAGGAAGTGCCAGAACAGGCCGAGGCGGAACAGGCGCGAGGTCACGGGCACCGAGAGGCCCTTCAGCATGATCTGGCCGCACATGATCAGGATCCAGGTGAGGCCGACGCTGACATGCAGCCCGTGGGTGCCGACCAGGGTGAAGAAAGCCGAGAGAAAACCGCTGCGGTCGGGACCGGCGCCGATCTTGATCATGCCGACGAATTCGCGGATTTCGAGGAACACGAAGCCCCCGCCCAGCACGAAGGTGACGAGCAGCCAGGCCAACACCGCGCCGCGGTTGCCGGTCCGGGAACAGAGCGAGGCGAAGCCGAAGGTGGTGCTGCTGACCAGCAGCAGCGCGGTCTCGATCCCGGCGTTCTTGAGGTCGAACAGCTCCTTGCCGCCGGGGCCGCCGGCGGTGTTCTTGACCATGATGACGTAGGTCGCGAACAGCAGCGCGAAGATGACGGCATCGCCCATCAGGTAGAGCCAGAAGCCGAAGGCCCGCTGCTCGTGGGTGGCGGCGGCTTCGCTCTCGTGGGCGGTCGGCGCCGCGTGCGTGGTGGCGGTACTCATGTCCGGCGTCCCGCCTGGCTCTCGAGGGCACGGAAGCGCGCATCCTCGATCTGCTTCACCTCGGCCGCGGAGATCTTGAACTCCTGCTCGTCATCGGAGGAGCGCGCGATCATGGCGACCCACATGGCCAACCCGCAGGCGGCCGCCAGCCACCAGATATGCCAGATCATGGCGAAGCCGAACGCGAAGGCGAAGGCGCCCATGGCGATACCCACCATCGAATTCTTGGGCATGTGGATGTCTTCGTAGGCCGCCGGCCGCTGCCGCTCGACGCCGCGCTCCTTCATGTCGAGCAGGGCCTCTCGGTCGCGGACCTCGGGCAGCACGGCGAAATTGTAGGCCGGCGGCGGCGAGGAGGTCGCCCATTCGAGCGTGCGGCCGTCGAACGGATCGCCGGTGACGTCGACCGTCTTCTTTCGGTCGCGGATGCTGACGTAGAGCTGCATCACCATGGCGGCGATGCCCAGCAGGACCACGAAGGCGCCCAGCGCCGCCACCATCAGGTAGGGCTGCCACGTCGGGTCGTTGTAGGTCTCCATGCGGCGCGGCATGCCCTTGAAGCCCAGCAGATAGAGCGGCATGAACGCCAGATAGAAGCCGATCATCCAGCACCAGAACGACGCCAGCCCCCACTTGCGGTCGAGCGCGAAGCCGAAGGCCTTGGGGAACCAGTACATGTAGCCGGCGAGGTAGCCGAACAGCACGCCGGGGATGATCATGTTGTGGAAGTGCGCGACCAGGAAGGTCGTGTTGTGCATCAGGAAGTCGGCGGCCGGGATGGCCAGCAGCACGCCGGTCATGCCGCCGATCACGAAGGTCACCATGAAGCCGATCGTCCACATCATCGACGGATGGAAGTCGATGCGGCCGCGATACATGGTGAGCAGCCAGTTGAACACTTTCACGCCGGTCGGCACGGCGATGATCATGGTGGTGATGCCGAAGAAGGCATTCACATTGGGACTGGAGCCCATGGTGAAGAAATGGTGCAGCCAGACGGTGAACGACAGGATGGCGATCGCGGCCGTCGCATAGACCAGCGATTCGTAGCCGAACAGCCGCTTCCGCGAGAAGGTCGACACGACCTCGGAGAAGATGCCGAAGGCCGGCAGGATCAGGATGTAGACTTCAGGATGACCCCAGATCCAGAACAGGTTGGGGTAGTTCATCATGTTGCCGCCGTGGGCATTGGTGAAGAAGTGCATGCCGAAGGTGCGGTCGAGCGCCAGCAGGCCGCAGGCCACGGTCAGCGCCGGGAAGGCAAAAGCCATCAGCACCGAGGCGCAGAGCGCCGTCCAGACGAACGGCGTCATGCGCATCAGGGTCATGCCGGGCGCGCGGCGTTTCAGGATGGTGACGATGAAGTTGATGCCCGACAGCGTCGAGCCGACGCCGCTGATCAGGATCGCCCAGATCCAGTAGTCGACGCCGACGCCGGGATTGGCTTCCACGCCGGAATACGGCGGATAGCCGGTCCAGCCCGCGGTCGAGAACTTGCCGATCACCAGCGAGAGCATGACGAGGCCGGCGCCCGAGGCGGTCAGCCAGAAACTCAGCGAATTCAGGAACGGGAAGGCCACGTCCCGTGTGCCGATCTGCAGCGGCACGGCGATGTTGACCAGCCCGGTCATGAACGGCATCGCCATGAAGAAGATCATGATGGTGCCGTGTGAGCTGAAGATCTGGTCGAAATGCTCGGGCGGCAGGTAGCCGCCGGAATTGAGCGCCATGGCCTGCTGGGCCCGCATCATCAGGGCGTCGACGAAGCCGCGCAGCAGCATGATCAGCGCCAGCACGATGTACATGATGCCGATGCGCTTGTGGTCGACGCTGGTGAACCACTCGGTCCAGAGGTAGCGCCAGGCACCCAACCAGGTGATGACGATGGCGACCAGCAGCGCGCCGCCCACCGTGACTGCCGCCCCACCCGCCGCGATGGCGCTGTAGAGTGGCAATGCCTCGAGCGTCAGTCTGCCGAACATCTTCTATCTCCGCGGCGCGGCGCCCGGCTGAGTGCCGGCGGCTGGCGCGTGGTGGGCGTGGGTGTACTTGGCGATGATGGAGTCGAACAGCTTGGGCTCGATCGCCGAATAATAGGTGATAGGATGCAGCCGGCTCTTGGCCGTGAGCGCCGTGTAGGTCGGCGCATCGAGCTTGGCCGGCGCCTGCTTGATCTTGGCCACCCAGGCGTCGAAATCGGCCTGGCTGAGCGAGAGCACCTCGAAGAACTGGTCGGAGAAGCCGCCGCCCGAGTACATGCTGTTGCGGCCGACGAACTTGCCCGGCTGGTCGGCCAGGAGCTGCAGGCGCGTCTGCATGCCGGCCATGGCGTAGATCTGGCCGGCGAGCTGCGGCACGTAGAACGAGTTCATCACCGTGTCCGAGGTGATGCGCAGGCTGATCGGCCGGCCGTTGGGAAAGGCGAGCTGGTTGACGACGGCGATGCCCTGCTCGGGATAGATGAACAGCCACTTCCAGTCCTGCGCCACGACCTGGACGTCGATGGGTGGCAGGGCGGCATCGATCGGCCGGTAGGGATCGAGCTTGTGGGTGCTGCGCCAGACCAGGACGGCGACGGCGACGACGATCGCCGCCGGCACCAGCCAGACGAAGGCGTCGAGCCGCGCCGACTCCGCCCACTTGGGCGCATAGGCCGCCTTGGTGTTGGAGGCGCGATACCGCCAGGCGAAGAACAGGGTCAGGACGATGATCGGGACGATCACCATCATCATCACCAGGAAGGCGTCGAACAGCAGATCGCGCTCGGCCAGGGCGATCGGGCCCTTGGGATCGAGGACGGCGGAATGCCTGAGGTCGCAGGCGCCCGCCAGAAGGGCGGCCCCGACGACCATCATCGGCCGAAGCAGTTTGTCGACAGGCTGTGTCACGCTCCCCCGCCCATACTCGACCTTGAGCACTCAGGGCAGAGTGAAGCTACGCCTTGTGTTGGGCAACGATTCTTTTGCCGCGCATTTAGAGCTTCTGACCGGCCGGAGCGGGCGGCTTGCCGAGCGGATCCTTCGCCGTGCAGACATCGGCGCGCAACCGATCCTTCAAGGCCGCGATCTGGTCCTCGATCTGCTTGTTGGCGGCCTTCTGCTTCTCGATCTGGTCTTCCAGCGCCTTGACCTGCGCGGCATCCGGGCCCGGTGGCGCGGGGGGCGCCGGCGGCGCGGGAAGCTGCACCGCCACGTTCACGATCGGGCGGTAGAAGAGGTACCAGCCGAGACCAAGCCCGACGGCCACCAGCAGGAAGCCACCTACGAGGCTGCCCAGGATCAGCGGCCAGCGGGGGCGCGACTGTTCGGGGGTGGGGCGTTCGGGCGATACGGGATCGGACATGGTGCCTCGGGGGGCTCCTCGGGAATTGGCGCCATCCTAGCAGACGCCACGCGGGGGGCCGAATTGAGGCGGACTTGCGCCCATCCCGCGACGGCCTAAATTCACTGCAAATCAAGGAGATTGGCAATGACGGCCTGCATCGTCGGATGGTCCCACGGCAAGTTCGGCAAACTGGATGGCGAGACCAGCGAATCGCTGGTCGTGAAGGCCGCCACCGAGGCGATCGCCCACGCCGGCATCGAACCGAGGGATGTCGACGTGATCTACGTCGGCAACATGAACGGCGGCTTCGTGCGCCAGGAGTTCCATTCCTCGCTCGCCCTGCAGGCCCATCCGGACCTGCGCTTCAAGCCCTCGACCCGGGTCGAGAATGCCTGCGCCACGGGATCGGCCGCCATCCACATGGGACTGAACACGCTGGCCGCCGGCCGCGCGCGATTCGTGCTGGTGGTCGGCGTCGAGAAGATGACCGAGCTCAACTCCACCCAGGCAGGCGAGGTGCTGATCAAGGCCAGTTACGTCGCCGAGGAGGCCAACATCGAGGCGGGCTTCGCCGGCATCTTCGGCAAGATCACCTCGGCCTACTTCCAGCGCTACGGCGACAAGTCCGATGCGCTCGCCCGGATCGCGGTGAAGGCGCACAAGAACGGCGCGAAGAATCCCTATGCGCACTTCCAGAAGGAGTTCGCCTACGAGTTCTGCCGCACGCCCTCGGACAAGAACCCGTTCGTGGCGGGGCCGCTGAAGCGCACCGACTGCTCGCCCGTCACCGACGGCGCCGCCGCGGTCGTGCTGGCCGACGTGCAGACCGCGCTTGGCCTGAAACACGCCATCGCCTTCCGCGCCACCGAGCACGTCAACGACTTCCTGCCGATGAGCAAGCGCGACATCATCAAGTTCGAGGGCCCGCAGCTCGCGTGGAAGCGGGCGCTGGCCTCGGCCAAGCTCGACCTGCTCGATCTCTCCTTCGTCGAAAGCCACGACTGCTTCACCTCGGCCGAGCTGATCGAGTACGAAGCCATGGGCCTCACCGCCCCGGGCGAGGGCGAGCGTGCGATCCTCGAAGGCTGGGTCGAGCGCGACGGCAAGCTGCCGGTCAATGTCTCGGGCGGGCTGAAGGCCAAGGGCCATCCCGTCGGCGCGACAGGCATTTCCATGCACGTCATGTCGGCCATGCAGCTCTCGGGCAGCGCGCCTGCGGGCATGCAGCTGCCCGCGGCAAGAATCGGCGGCGTATTCAACATGGGCGGCGCCGCTGTCGCCAACTACGTCAGCATCCTCGAACCGCTGCGCTGACCTCATCGCTGGAGGCTTTGATGCGGGCCGTCAGTCATCGCGAGAGCGACACCATCCTGGGGGCCATGCGCCAGGTGGCGCTGGCGGGCGGCCATGCGCTGAGCCACGCCGACACTGCGAGTATCTTGGCCGCCGGCCACTATCTGCTGCGTCGGCCCGATCTCACCGACATCAGCACCTTGCCCGCCATCGAGCCCGCCGACCTCGTCGCGATCCTGAAGAACCGCGAGGTGGCGACTGAGGCCGTAAAATATCTCGCCATCATGGCCATGGTCGACGGCACACTGGACGCGGACAAGCTGAAGCGGGTGCTGGAATACTCCCGGGCGCTCGATATTGAGGCCGACTACCTCACCGATCTCGTCGAAGCAGCCTCGGGCCATCTTGCCTGGGCCACTGCGGACATGTGGCGCAAGAACTTCGACAGCATCATCAGCCGCTCTTCCGAGGGCCTCGATCCGGGGATCTGGATCAGGCCGTACGAAGGGGCAAACTCCGATCCTGCGCTGGTCGCCCGCTACGAGGCGCTGGGCAAGCTGCCCCAAAATACCTTCGGCAAGGCGCTTTGGGACTTCGACAAGAGGAACGGCTATCCGTTCCCCGGCGACCCCGCGGCCCTCAACGCCGCGTTCGGAACGGCACACGACTCCACGCACGTGATCTCCGGCTACGATACCAGCGCGCGCGGCGAGCTCCTCGTCTCCACCTTCACCGCCGGCATGCACCCGATCAATCCAATGAGCGGGCACATCCTGCCGGTGATCTTCTTCTTCCACTTTGGCGAGCAGCTGAACGACGTCGGCCATGCCGGCAAGGGCGGCCTCGATCCTGACGAGTTCTGGCATGCCTGGGCGCGTGGCGAGGAGATGACGGTCGACATCTTCGATCCGAAGTGGATCGTCTGGAACTGGGTCGAGCGCGACCTGGAAGAGCTGCGGCGTGACTGGAACGTCACGCCGCCGGGCCACAGACTCTAGGTCAAAAGGCTCTAGATCAGACGACGGGGCTCGCGCCGCCGTCGACGTTGATGGCGACGCCAGTGACGAACGAGCCCGCGTCCGAGCACAGGAAGCAAGCCATGCGCGCGAATTCCTCGGCCTTGCCCATGCGGCCGAGCGGAATGCGACCCTTGGCCATGCCGTCGATGAACTGCTGGTAGGTCTTGCCGTCGTTGGCGGCCTTGTGGCGACGCTGCCACTGGTCGCTCTCGATCAGGCCAACCAGCATGGCGTTCACCAGCACACCATGCTGGGCATTCTCCTGGCTCATCGCCTTGGTGAGCGCGAGGCCGGCGGCGCGGCTGACGCTGGTCGGCGTCGAGTTGGCGCCCGGCGCCTTGGCGCCGATGTTGAGCACGTTGACGATGCGGCCCCACTTGCGCTCGCGCATGCCGGGCAGCACCAGGCGCGCGAGGCGGATGGCGGCGAACAGTTTTAGATCGAGATCGCCCTGCCAATCCTCGTCGGTCACGGTGTCGAAGGCCTTGGCGTGGCTGATGCCGGCGTTGTTCACCAGGATGTCGACCTTGCCGAAGTCGGCCACCACCTTCTTGATCGTGTCGGCGATCGGCGCCGCCTTGGAGACGTCGCAGGAATAGGCCTCGATCTTGATGTTGGCCTTGCCGGCCGCCTTCTGGACCTCGGCCTTGGCCGACGCCAGCGCGTCGGCCTTGCGCGCGAGGATCGCCACCGAGCCGCCTGAGGCCGCGAATTCCTTGGCCATGGCGAGGCCAAGACCGGTGCTCGCGCCGGTGATCACGGCCACGCGGCCATCCATGCGTACGTCCATTTTGTCCTCCCGAAATCCATAAAATCGGACGACACCTTATCTTTCGATTACTGCGGCAGCGAGTCCGGCGCGTACTGCTTGGCGAACTCTGCATCGGGCGGAATCGGCTTGATGACATCGATGGCGATGCCGTTTGGATCCTCGGTGATGAAGTGCCGCTGGCCGAAAGGTTCATCCCGCAGGGTGAGGTGGATTTTGAGACCCTCGGCCTGCGCCTTGGCATAGAGCGCATCGACGTCGTCGACCTCGAAATTGACCAGGAGGCCGGCGGCCTTCTTGCGGAACGGCGCCGGAATGGTCTCGTGTCGGTAGTCGAGGATCGCAAGATGCGCCGTAGCCGCGGCCTCGCTGGTGAGATGGACGTACCAGCCGCTGTCGAACACTGGCTTGAAGCCGAAATGCCGCTGCCAGAAGGCGGCGGTGCCCGCGACGTCATCGGTGCAAAGCACGGTGTAGAAACTCCTGAGCTGCATTGCTCTCTCCTCTAGGGTAATTTACATACAGTCTGTATGTCGATCATCATTTAGATACAGGTTGTATGTATGTCAAGATCCCGCACCCAGACCGAGCGGCTGGCAGCGACGCGCGCGACCCTGCTGAAGGAGGCCCGCACGATCTTCGCCGCGTCGGGCTACGAGGCGGCGGCGACCGAGGAGATCGTGAAGCGGGCCAAGGTGACGCGCGGCGCGCTCTACCATCACTTCAAGGACAAGCGGGCCCTGTTCGAGGCCGTGGTGGAGGAGGTGGCGCGCGGCATCGCCGGGACCATCGACGATATGGCCACGCCGGTGGCCGATCCACTCAGCGGCCTGATCGAGGGCACGCAGGCCTTCCTCGATGCCTGCCTCGATCCGGCGGTGCGCCGCATCTACCTGATCGATGCGCCCGCCGTGCTGGGCTGGCACCGCTGGCGCGAGATCGACGCACCGCACGGCGTGCGCAGCCTGCGCGAGGGCGTGGCCGCCGTGCTGGCGGAACGGCCCGATCCCGGCCTCGCGGTCGAGCCCATGACCTTCCTGCTGTCCGGCGCGTTCAACGAGGCTGCCCTCTGGATCGCCGAAGCGAAGGACGAGAAGGCCGCCCGCAAGGAGATGGATCGCGTGCTGGCCGAATTCATCGCGCGGCTGTTCGCACCGCCGCCACGGAAGCGAGTACGCGCTCGGGCGTAGCCGGCGCATCGAGATGCACGGCGGCCCTGCCGTCGCCCACGGCAGCTATCGCGTCCTTGAGCGCCGTCCATACCGCCGTCGCCAGCAACAGCGGCGGCTCGCCCACCGCCTTGGAGCGGAAGATCGTGGCCTCACGCGAAGGCGCGTTCTCCAGCATCTTCACGTTGAACACGGCCGGGACGTCGCGGCTGCCGGGGATCTTGTAGGTCGAGGGGCCGACGGTGCGGAGTTTCCCCTGCTTGTCCCACCACAGTTCTTCGCAGGTGAACCAACCCTGGCCCTGTACGAACGCGCCCTCGATCTGGCCGAGGTCGATCGCGGGGTTCAGCGACTCGCCGCAGTCCTGCACCAGATCGGCGCGCAACACGCGGCTTTCGCCGGTCAGCGTGTCGATGGCAACTTCCGCCATCGCTGCACCGAACGAGAAATAGAAGAACGGCCGGCCGCGCATCGCTGCGGCATCCCAATGGATCTTGGGCGTCTTGTAGAAGCCGGTAGCCGACAGCGAGACACGGCCCAGCCAGCAGAGCCGCGCCAGCTCGCCGAAGCTCACGACCTGGTTGCTGCCCGGCTTGGCAATACGGATGTTGCCATCAGCGAACTCGATCTCGCTTTCAGCCGCACCGAAATGCTCCGACGCGAAAGCGATCATGCGGGTCTTGATGGTGTTGGCCGCCTCCCACGCGGCCCAGCCGTTCAGGTCCGAGCCGGTGGAGGCTGCCGTAGGCGAGGTGTTGGGCACCTCGGCGGTCGAGGTGGCAGACGGCCGGATGCGGTCGATATCGACCCCGAAAACCTCGGCCACGATCTGCGCCACCTTGATGAACAGCCCCTGCCCCATCTCGGTACCGCCGTGGTTCAGGCGAATCGAACCGTCGGTATAGACATGCACCAGCGCCCCCGCCTGGTTCATGTGCGGCAGGTTGAAGGAGATACCGAATTTCAGCGGGAAGAGTCCCAGCCCGCGCTTCAGGATCGGGTTCGTCTTGTTGAAGGCATCGATCTCGGCACGCCGTCGCTCGTAGTCGCCACCTTGCTTCACCTCGGCCCAGCAGCGGGCGAGATGGTTCTCGTCGACCTTCTGGCCATAAGGCGTCTCGTCGCCGCCAGCGCCGTAGAAGTTGAGCGCCCGCACCTCGTTGGCGTCGCGGCCGAGATGGCGGGCGACACGATCGAGCGCGTCTTCCATGATGACCACGCCCTGCGGACCGCCGAAGCCGCGGAAGGCGGTATTGGATTGCTTGTTGGTCTTGCAGGCGTACCCAACGGCGCGGAAGTGCGGGATCCAGTAGGCGTTGTCGGTATGGGTGAGCGCCCGCGCCAGCACGCCGGGTGTGAGATCGAGGCTAAAGCCGGCATCGGCCGCCAGCATCGCATCGAGCGCCAGCACGCGGCCGTCATCGTCGAAGCCCACCGTGTAGCGATAAAGGAAGGGATGGCGCTTGCCGGTCGCGATCATGTCGATCTCGCGCGGCAGGCGGAGCTTCACCGGCCGGCCGGTCGCATTGGCCGCGACCACCGCGGCACCTGCCACCCACGAGGCGTTGCTCTCCTTGCCGCCGAAGCCGCCGCCCAGCCGGCGCACCACCGCGGTGACGCGATTGTAGTCGCAGCCCAGCACGCGCGCGCAGATGTGCTGCACCTCGGTCGGATGCTGGGTCGAGGAATGGACGACGATGTCGCCATCCTCGCCGGGCAGCGCAAAGGCGATCTGGCCCTCGAGATAGAAATGCTCCTGCCCACCGACGCTGAACTCGGCACTCAGCCTGTGCGGCGCGCTTTTAAGCGCGGCATCGGGATCGCCACAGAGGATGGTTTTCGGCGCCTGGACATAGGCCTGTCTGGCAAGCGCGGTCTCGATGTCGAGGATCGGCTCCTCCGCTTCGATATCGATCGCCACGCGCTCGGCCGCATGCCGGGCAGCGTCGAGCGACGTCGCCACGACCATCGCCAGAGGCTGGCCCGCGAACTCGACACGCTCCGCGGCGAACAGCGGCTCACCGTGATGGTTCGCCGAAACATCGTTCTTGCCGGGAATGTCGTCGGGCCCCAGCACGGCGACGATTCCCGGCATCGATACGGCAGCAGCAAGATCGAGCTTGCGCAGGCGCCCGCTCGCCACAGGGCTCAACACCAGGGCGGCATGCAGCGTGCCCGGCGGCTCGGGCATGTCGTCGATGTAGAGCGCCTGGCCCGTCACATGTTTCAGGGCACTGTCGTGGCGCTGGGCGCTATGGACCGCGCCCTTCATAGCGCCTCGACCTCGACCGCACACGACGGCTCGGTGATGCGCAGCTCTAACCGGCGCAGCAGGTTGGCGGCGACCTGCAGACGATAGGCGGCCGAACCGCGCCAGTCGTCGATCGGCTTGAAATCCTGCGGCACCGCCGCCACCGCGGCCGCGAACCCCTCCTTCAGCAGCGCCGCCTCGACGTGGCGGGCACGTTGGGGCGTCGCCGCCATGCCGCCGAAGCCGATGCGCACGTCCTCGATCTTTCCGTCCTTGATCCGCAGGCGATAGCCCGCGGCGACCGTGGAGATGTCCTGGTCGCGCCGCTTGCTCACCTTGTCGCAGAAGAAGACTTCGCCCGGCCAGAGCTTCGGCATGGAAATGTTTTGGATCACCTCATCAGGCGCCAGCGCCGTCTTGCGATAGCCCAGGAAGAAATCCTCCAGCGGCAGATCGCGGGCACCACGAATGGAAACCAGCCTGAGGCTCGCCTCCAGCGCCAGCAGCACCGGCGGCATGTCGCCGATGGGCGAGGCCGTGCCGATATTGCCGCCGATCGTGCCCAGCGACCGGATCTGCCGCGAGCCCAGCCGCGCGAGATAAGTCTTAAGCGCCGGGTACGCCGCGATCAGGGTCGGCATCGCGGCGGCATAGGTCGCGGCCGCGCCGATCGTGACCTGCTCCTTGTCTTCCGTGATCGCCATCAGTTCCGGCACATGGGCGAGATGGATCACGGCTTCAGGCGGTTTGCGCGACCGGCTCGCCAGCAAGCCGAGGTCGGTCGCGCCGGCCAGCAGGAGCGCCTCGGGATGCGCCGCGCGCAGCTTCAGCAATTCGGCGAGCGAGCGCGGCGCAAAGAACGCCTCGCCGAACACGGCAGAACCTGTGCGCGCCGGCCGCACCGGCGCCGGCTCGACCGGCAGGCCCGCCACCCTGGTCATGGCTTCGACGATCGGCCTGTAGCCCGTGCAGCGGCAGAGATTGCCGGCCAGCGCGTCGTGGATGGTTTCCAGATCGGCTTTTTCGCCACCGGCGGCAAAGGCATAGGCCGACATGACGAAACCCGGCGTGCAGAATCCGCATTGTGTGGCGTCGGCCTCCGCCATCGCGGTCTGCACGGGGTGCGCCGCCCCATCCGTTCCGCGCAATCCTTCGACCGTGCGCACCGACTGGCCATCGAGCTGGCCCAGCAGCGCGATGCATGAGTTCACCGCCTCGCGACGGCCCTCGCGCTCCAGCACCACGGTGCAGGCGCCGCAGTCGCCCTCGGCGCAGCCTTCCTTGGTGCCTTTCAGCCCGCGCTGCTCGCGCAGCCAGTCGAGCAGGGTCGTCATCGGCGAGACGCCGACAAGTTCGACCGGACCGTCGTTGAGCGTGAAGCGAATGTTATCCGCCATGCGAACAGGATGCGGGGCGTTGAAGTGCAGCGCAACCCGTGATGCACTCGACAGGCCAAACAAAGAAAGAGATCGCATGGATCCGTACCGCTACGGCTATTCTCCCGTCGTCGAACGCCCGAAGCTTTCCTGGCCCAACGGCGCGCGTGTCGCGGTCTGGGTCTGCCCCAATATCGAGCATTACGAATACATCCCGGCCGAGGTCCGCGTGCGCAATCCCTGGCCGCGCATGCCGCATCCCGACGTGCTGGGCTACGGCGGCCGCGACTACGGCAATCGGGTCGGCCTGTGGCGGATGTTCGAAGTGCTGGACAAGCACAGCGTACGCTGCACCGTCTCGCTCTCGATGTCGGTGATCGAGATGTACCCCGAGATCCTGGAGGCCATGGAGGCGCGGCGCTGGGAGTACATGAGCCACGGCTATCTCAACACGCGCTATCACTGGGGCTACAGCGAAGACGAAGAGCGCGCCGTCATCGAGCACAGCAAGGCCACGCACCTGCGCCTGACCGGCCGCAAGCTGCGCGGCTGGTTCTCGCCCGCCATCTCCAACACCTTCAACACGCCCGACCTCGTGAAGGAGGCGGGCCTCGAATACATCTGCGACTTCTATCACGACGACCAGCCGACGCCGCTGGCGACCAAGCACGGCCCGCTGATCCACGTGCCCTACACGATGGATCTCAACGACGCGCTGATCTACCGCCAGCCGGTCGAGGCCGAGGAATTCGCGCAGATGATCATCGACCATTTCGACACGGTCTATCGCGAGGGCCCGGAGAATGGCCGCGTCATGTGCATCGCGCTGCACCCCTACATGATGGGCGCACCGCATCGCGTAAAACATCTCGACCGCGCGCTCAGCTACATCCGCAAGCACAAGGACGCCTGGGTCTGCACCGCCGAGGAGATCCACGACCATTACGTGGCGCACGGCCTCAAACCGTTCCAGCAGCATCTCGGGAAGGAGGCGTGACATGACCACCATTCCCAAGAACCCGCCGCCGCTGCCTCCAGGCATGGACAACCCCTGGTACGACTATGCGCCGTTCCCCAAGCGGCCGCGGCTCAACTGGCCTAAAAATTCACGCGTGGCCTCGTTCGTGCTGCTGCATCTCGAATACTGGGAGCTGATCCCCGACGAGACGAGCCTCAAGGATCCACGCCATGTCGGTGAACTCGGCAGTTTTACGCCCGACTACCGCACCTGGACGCAACGCGACTACGGCAACCGCGTCGGCATCTTCCGTGTGCTGGACGTGCTCGACCGCTACCAGGTCCGCGCCGGCGTGGCGGTGAACGCGCTGGCGGCCGAGCGCTATCCCTACCTGATCGAGCAGTTCAAGAAGCGGAAGTACGAGTTCATCGCCCACGGCCATTCGGCCAACCGCATGATCTCCTCCAGGATGACCGAGGTCGAGGAGAAGGCCGAGATCGCCGCCTCCATCGCCGCCATCGAAAAGGCGGCGGGCATCAGGCCGACCGGCTGGCTCGGCCAGGACTACGGCGAGAGCCAGCGCACGCCGCAGCTTCTGGCCGACGCCGGCCTCGACTACGTGCTCGACTGGCCCAACGACGACCAGCCCTATCCGATGAAGGTCGGCAAGAAGTTCGTCTCGATGCCCAACCAGCCGGAATGGGACGACGTGCAGCAGCTCATGATCCGGCGTATCAGCACCACGCGCTACCCCGACCTCGTGGCCGATGCCTTCGAGCTCCTGCACCGGGAAGGCGGGCAGGTCTTCAACCTCTCGATCCATCCCTGGCTGATGGGCATGGCGCATCGCATCAAATATCTCGACGAGGCGCTGCGCCGGATCGAGCGTTTCGGCAATGTCTGGCAGGCGACGCCGGGCGAGATCGCCCGGCATTACATGGACACGATGACCGACTGAAATTTCAGCTCCCCGCACGCCGGGAAGCCAATAATTCCGAGCTTTTCACTCGCTCACGAGGCCCACCTGAATGGGTCCAATGTTGTGCCCCAAGTTGGGCCAGACTTCGGGACAAGCCTTATTCCATAGGCTTTTACGCGACTCCCGGAATTCTTCATGAGCACCAGCCCCGGCGCGCCTGTGCCCAGGCGTCGTACAAGTGTCTGTTCGCACGTCGTTATTCGGCGTGGCGTTGAGACGGGGTCGTTGTTGGGACGGTCCACGAGTAAGGACTCGCGGCGGCTGCACCCTCACGCTCATTTGCGTCGTACCCGCGGCGTGCGCGGGCGGGTCATGCCCAAAAGAAAAGGCCGGCGCGGTCCACGCGTCAGCCTATAGAGAAATCATAGCAGAACCTGCTGAATTTGCGACTTTTGCCCGATCACATTTTCAAGAGCAAGTGCTGGCATTGCAGGCATTTCAAACGGTCATGCCCTGAACCGAGCCGCGCCCTACTCCCACATGATCTCCTTGGTCTTCGTGAAGATCTCGTGGATGTGCTTCTGGCTCAGTACTCTTGCCAAGTCGGTGGAGTTGGCCATGTTCTCGAACACGCGAGGTATGATTTCGGCAACTTCACTGGCATCGATCGATCGCGACGCAACCGCCTTGCCTGACGCCAGCGCCTCGAAATCCACGTCCGCGAAGTAGCGAATCTTCGCTTTTGGAAGGAGCGCAGTACATTGCTTCAACTTGATGATCGGAGCGCGCGCGCCGGGGGGAACCGGGTTGTCCTTCCAATCTCGAGGTACCTTGTCTCTGAACCACGCGGTTCCATCATCGCGTACCTCGAATCTTGAAACATGATTCGGTCCATTGACCTGCGCATTCGTGCAAAGCGGCTCCGAATTGGCATAGTCGATCCACGCCCGGATGCGCCCGTTGCGGTCCCCCTTCTCGCCATCAGTACTTGGGGTCTTCAGCTTTATGTGATCGACGAGGACATCAATCGCCCGGAAAGGATCGAGCGATCCACCACTTTCGCTGGCATCTGCAAGGCTCTGGCGACTATCGACCGAACTGACCAAACGATTCTTGATTCGCACAGGATGCTTGCCGGGCATTGGCATTTGAAACAGGAGTGCTGCAGTGAATGCCACCCAAGGCGCCGCTTGAGAAGTGCCGGACAACGGGACGGGTTGGTCAATTTGGTCGTCGAAAGATGGTTGGCATTCGCCGGGAGCAAACAGATCGACCAATTCCCGGGAAAAGTTCGACTTCGACCAACGGAGTCCGGCGAGGTCCATTGCTCCTACAGTTATCACGAACGCCCCGGTATTTGCCGTCGCCCCTCCGAGCCTCGCTGGAATCCTTCGATTCAAACTTTCCAGTGGACGTCCATCGTTGCCCGCGGCAGCGACAACAACGGCCTGATTTGCCAAACTGTCGATCTGCGCGGATGCCTCTCCCCAATCAGATATGCCTATGCTGAAATTGATGACGTTGAATTGATTCTGCTGACCGACACGGTCCGACAGAAACCGAAGACTCTGGATGAAACCAAGCGAGGTCAAATCGTACTTCTGTGCCGGATTGAGGTGCAGAGCCCTGAATACCCTCAGTCTTGGCAAGAACTCCCCGAGATGACCCAACTCGTCGTCTCCACTGAGCGGCAATAGCGACAATCCACGCCCCATCGCCAGTCCCGCGACATGAGTGCCGTGGCTATACCGAACGATGGCACGATCCAGGAGCTCGCCTTCCGTAACGGTTCCAAAATCACCGACCGGATAACTTGGACCGGGAGCGTCAGGGTCAGCGGCATCGGCATTTGACGAATCATGCTCGTTGCCGAGCTGGTCATTGAGATACAGGAACTGGCGAAGCACCTCATTTTTTGAATGGATTCCCGTATCGATGACAGTGACGACTGACCTGCGCGGGGGCACCGTTCGAGGATAGGTATCGATCAAGCGGCCACTGGATGTCGTGTAGACCGCTGCAAGCCGAAGGAGCTTGTCAACGTCGTACGCCAGGTCGATGGGCGCCGCCGCACAGGGCATGGGAAGGGACGCAACGACTTTCGGAGCGGCGATTGGCTTGCCCCAAAGGAACAGCCGGGGCGGCGTTCGCTTATCCGTGGTATCGGCCAGCGGCATCGCCGCCTGCCTCAGATGCTCTTCCAGTTTCTCCAGGATTTTGGGAAGTGTCTCTTCTATGGAACGATCAATGTCGATCAAAGAAAGCGACAAGGCGTACGGTATCTTGATCACGCCCTCCGGCAGCCCCGGAGTAGCCGTGGTGCGAGGAGAGCAAGACACGGCTTTCTTGTTGAGGTCGCAAATTTGCCGTACGTAAGGCTGCCAGAAATGCCTGTCGCTCGCTTCGTACTCGAACGTCAGCTCTCGCTTGAGAACCGCGGCAATGCCTTCGCCGCCGCGGACCTTGGCCATCTTGGCTCCCCTGCCGATGATACAGGCCGGAATGCGCAATTTGGGCGCCGCGCCGACACGCTGAACCTGCTCCTCGGTTTCGGAAAATACAACGCCGACGCCGCCTAGACTGCCGATCAGCTCTTTGTTCAAAGCCTCGGTTTTCGTGGTCAGGTGTTCGGATTCGTAACCACACCAGTCTGTTATCTCTCTCTTCACCGACTTTCCCTGACGAAGATCGACCTGACGAGCGACGCCTATCTTTGCCACGTATTCAATTGCCGCTTCCGGCGGCAGGCCAACACTCGACAAATAGATGGCTCTGGATGTGACGTCATTTGCCAGCACCGAGCACGGCGAGACCGCGAGAAGTATCGCACCTGCAATCAGTGCCCAGCGCTTCGCAAGGCAGCTATCGACACCGGGGTTGTGTCTTGTCACCGAGCCCACATATGCCAGCATGTCCGGCACTTCCTTCCCACTTGTCCAATAGGGCAACTACGGGGGGCGCCGACAGCGGGACGAAGAAGGACGGCCCCTTGACGATCCATTTGCCATTTTGGTTCCGCTGCCGCACGGCGGAGTTCACGGCGACGAGACGACGCCATTCGATATTCGTCGTGTTCAGTCCCATGATGTACGCCCCGCCACCGCTGTCACCCGGGCATATCTCCGAGACGGCGCTTGGAACTGTAGCGGCGAGGGTGCCTTGCAAGTCCTTGGCTGCGCCAGCGACGACATAGAAGTTCTCGTGATCGGGCACAGGCGCGCGCCGGACCGCCACCCAGCCCGTGCTGAAGACGATACGGTTGCCCTCAGTGCCTCCCGACTGATCGCGCGCCGTACAGCCGAATCCCGTTGCCCGCACGCGCTGACCGACGCCCAACAGAGTTGGATCTCGGGCCACTGTCTCAAGCTTGGGCGTCGATGGAGAGCTTTCCAGCAGACAAAGCGCAACATCGCGGCTAGGCGCGCAGGCTCCGCCCTGCTCACAAACGTCAATGTCCCTTTCCGAGGTTGGATAGGCGAACTTGTCGGTCATCTTGCATTCGAGAGACTTGATCGTCGCTCCCTGAAATTTGACGGCTACTTGCCGGTTTTCGGGAATGCAATGCGCGGCGGTAATGAGAGTTCGGCTACCGATCAATGTGCCAGAGCAGAGCTTGCGTTCGTTTCCGATCGTGAAATGGTAAAAGAACGAACTCGGCCAGTCGGCTGCGCGTGCCGGCTCCTCAAGCGCTCTATCGGGATTGACGACCAACGTCTCGCCACTCGGCATCGGCGGCGGGCCCTGAAGAACACTCTCAAAAGTAACTGGCCCCAAAGGCCGTTTGGTGAAGAAGCGCTCTGCCTCGGTCGACTGCGCCGCCAAAGCGCCGGGCATCAGCGCGGCAACCAACAGCACGATCAACCCTACTGGAGCACATCGGTGCCGGCGGTCTGTATTCATCGCCGAACAACTTCCCTATTTCTTCTTCGTTGATTCAAGCAGCGTCTTGGCCTGGTTCATAAGTGCATTCAGGACTTCCATCGTGGTGGCGGTGCCGGATTTCTCGCTCGAGACGTTAACGCCACACGAACTGTGAAACGAAATGGCTCCCTTGGTTGGCATGGCGACCGTCTGGACGAACTTGGGATCCGAGACCCTCATGG
The DNA here is from genome assembly GCA_052386855.1 of Reyranella sp. GTDB lineage: Bacteria > Pseudomonadota > Alphaproteobacteria > Reyranellales > Reyranellaceae > Reyranella. Next base: position 9,390 of record JBQTJT010000065.1, on the reverse strand, counting down.
AAAAGGACTTGTCCTTAAACGTGCCACTCGTGAACGTAATCGTGGCGTCGCGGCAGGCCGAGTAGAAAAGGACGTTCGACTTGACGCCCTTGCCGAACGCCGCGACGTAGTCCTCAGTCGAATAGGCATCCTTGGGTATTGCTCCGATCGTGAGCGTGTAGGACCATGTGCTACCAAGCTTGCCGTTGAAAGTACCTTCGCCCGGACCAGCCGTGGAAATGAACGACGACACGTCGATGGCTTGCGGTAGCACCGGCTCATTCACCTCGGTCCTCGATGCGAAAAAGCCGATCCCGCCGACGACCGCTCCGGCGAATGCGCCAACCTGTTGAATGAGTTCGACGCGGCGATCCTCGACTTCGACACCGATCGATTGCAGCAGGTCGGTATTTTCCCGCTTCACCACCTTGAGATGGGTTGCGGCAAGGAGGCCGCTCGTTTCACCGATCGTATAGGTTCTGGTCGAATCCTCCTGCGGCACCGGAACCAAGGAAATTTTCGCCTTGTCTACGGCCTTGCCGTCCAGCGACTTGCCGTAGTCGACGACGATCGCACTCTTGGCCAGACGGAACTTGATGAGGCCCGCCGGATCGGGAGCGGAATTGAGACCGTACTGGACCGTCGGTTTCGGCTCGCAGGCCGAACACAACACCGCAACGGAAATGCAAATGGCGCCCTTCACGGCTCGCGATCGAAATGTCGACATCTTCTCCCCCGATCAGGTGTCTGACCGACACCGTAGGCAGCATCCCCGCATGCCGTCAATCGTCAGTTGAGGAATCGAAAAGTACTCGCCAGCCTCTGCTAGGAAGCCGCCTCCCCCGCGACCCAGCCGCTCGACCAGGCCCACTGGAAATTGTAGCCGCCCAGCCAGCCGGTCACGTCGACCGCCTCGCCGATCACGTAGAGGCCCGGCACCTTTTTGGCTTCCATCGTCTTGGATGAAAGCTCGGAGGTGTCGACGCCGCCCACGGTGACCTCGGCCTTGGCGTAGCCTTCGGTGCCGGTGGGCGTCACGTGCCAGCGCTTCAACTCCGCCGCCAGCGTCTCGAGGTCCTTGTCGCGGCGCTCGCCGATCACGCCTTCCGGCGCCAGCGCCTGCGCCAAACGATCGGGCATCAGGTCGCCCACGATGTTGCGCAGCTCGGCCTTGGGCCGGAGACGCTTGCGTCCTTTCAGGAAGATCGCAGGGTCGTCACTGTCCGGCAGCAGGTCGACCGCGATCTCCTGGCCCGGCTTCCAGTAGGACGAGATCTGCAGGATCGCCGGTCCGGAGAGGCCGCGATGGGTGAACAGCATGGCCTCTCGGAAGTTGGTGCGGCCGACGCTGGCCACGACGTCGAGCGCCACGCCCGCGATGTCCGGCACCCGCGCCGTGAAGGGCACCAGGCCCGGCCGCGTCTCCGTAAGTTTGAGGCCGAAGCGGCGCGCGGCATCGTGCGCGAAGCCTGAGGCGCCCATCTTGGGAATCGACAGCCCGCCGGTCGCCAGCACGACGGAGGCGGCGGTGAAGTCGCCGTGGTCGGTGCGCACCGTGAAGCGATCGGCCTTCTCGATGCCGGTGATCCGGTGCGCCACGCGGACATCGACGTCCACGGAAGCGCACTCTGCCAGCAGCATCGCCACGATCTGCCGTGCCGAGCCGTCGCAGAAAAGTTGCCCCAGCGTCTTCTCGTGCCAGGCGATGCCGTGCTTTTCCACCAGCGCGATGAAGTCGCGCTGCGTGTAGCGTGCCAGCGCCGATTTGCAGAAATGCGGATTGTCAGAGAGGAACGCCTCGGGCCGGCTGTCGGTGTTGGTGAAGTTGCAGCGCCCGCCGCCCGAGATGAGGATCTTCTTGCCGACCTTGTCGGCATGATCGAGCAGCAACACGCGGCGTCCGCGCTGGCCGGCGCGGATGGCGCACATCAGCCCGGCAGCGCCTGCTCCCAGAACGACGACGTCGAACGTCTGGCCCCGGCTCACGCCAGTGCCTTGCCCATGATCCAGAGCGCCACGGCGAGGCCTGCGATCGCGCCCGCCACCGACCCGCCGACATAGAGCGCCGCCATCACATACTCATGCCGCTCCCACAGCAGCACCGCATCGAGCGAGAAAGCCGAGAAAGTGGTGAAGCCGCCCATGATGCCGGTGGCGAGGAACAGGCGCAGATGGCCGGCGGCCCCCAGCCTCTCGGCGAACCAGCCGATAACCGCGCCCATCAGGATCGAGCCCAGAATGTTGATCGCGAGCGTATGCCAGGGGAAGTGCGTGCCCATCAGGCGCGCCACCCAGATGTTCATGCCGTGCCGGGCGGCGCCGCCGATGCCGGCGCCGACGAACACCACGAGATAGGACATCATCGACCGCCTCCGAAACGCGTCTTCCAGTCGGGCACGGCGCCCGGAAACGGCAGCGCCGTCGCCTCGTAGACACCGCGCGCCACCGCGCGCGCGAGACAGTCGGCCGCCACGGTGCCGAGTTCCGTCAGCACCGGCGGATCGCCGCCGCGGCCTGCGATTCCGGTCGCCGCCGCAAATACCGTGTCACCGTCGTTCGGCGCGTGCACCGGGCGCAACGCCTTGGACAATCCATCGTTGGCCATGATCGCCAGCCGCTTGCATTCGGCCTTGGTGAGCGTCGCATCGGTCGCCACCAGCGCGATGGTGGTTGCCGTCGCCGGCAGCGGCTGGCCCTTGAAGCGGATTTTCAGCGCATCGTCGGGCAGCCTGGCCGGCCAGCCCAGCCCGCCGAATTCGCCGCCCTGCTCGTAGGCGCCGGCCCAGAAATGCGGGCCGGTTCCGATCGTGGCCGAGCCCACGGCGTTCACCGCGACCAGCGCGCCGACGGTAAAGCCCTGGGTCGTCTTCGCGCTCGTCGAGCCCAGCCCGCCCTTCAGGCCGGCCGTCGTGGCACCGACGCCGGCGCCCGCCGTGCCCAGGGCAAAATCGTGCGACGCCACGAGCGCGGCATCGCGGCCGAGATCCCAGTAGGGCGGCTTCTTGGCGACCGGTTCGCGCATCCAGTCCTTCTCGCCGCCATTGATCAGGTCGAACAGGATGGCCTGCACCGCCACGGGAATGGCGAGCCCGCCGAAGGTGCGGCCCTGGCCGCGCTGGCAGAGGACGGCCGAGGCGCCACCCGCCGCGTCGAGGCCGTAGACCGAGCCGCCCGACAGCACGACCGCGTCGATCGCCTGGCCCACCATTTCGGGTTCCAGCGACGTCACCATGCGGTCGCCCGGCGCGCCACCCAGGGTCGCCACGCCCGCGACCGCGCCACGTTCGAAGATCGCCACGGTCGCGCCCGTTGCGGCGCGCATGTCCTGGGCGTTGCCGACCAGCACCCCCGGCACATCCGTGATCAGGTTCCTCACGTCAGGAACTCGCCGCCGTTCACATGGATCGTCTGGCCGGTGATGAAGGTGCCCTCGGGACCGACCAGAAGCCGCACCATGGCGGCGATCTCGTCGACCGTGCCGAAGCGTTTTAGCGGAATCGGCCGGTTGCCCACGGGACGCGGGCCCGCCGCCGCGCCGCGGGCGGTGTCGATGGCGCCGGGCGCCAGCGCGTTGCAGGTGATCTTGTGCGGGGCGAGTTCAACCGCCAGCGCGCGCATGAGACCTTCGAGACCCGACTTGGACGCCGAGACGTGACAGCGGTTGGGCGTGCCGACATGGGTCGAGACGCCGGACAGTGCCACGAAGGCGCCGCCGCCCCGCGCCACCATCTGCGGCACGATCGCCTTGCCGAGCAGGAAGGCGCCGTCGAGCGCCACCGACATGATCTCGCGCCATTCGTCGAACGACATGTCGAGAAACGACGTCTGGCGCCGCAGCCCGGCATTGCTGACCAGGATATCGACGCCGCCGAATTTTGCCGCGGCCTCGGCCGCCAGCCGCGGCGGCACCGCCGGATCGGAGACGTCGCCCATGGCCACCATGGCCCGGCCGCCCGCCGCCTCGATCTCGCCCACCACCGCATCGACCGCCGCTCTGTCGGCGCGGCCGTTCACCACGATGGCGGCACCGTCGCGGGCGAGCGCAAGCGCGATGCCGCGGCCGATGTTCTTGCCGGCGCCGGTAACGAGCGCGACCTTGCCGTGCAGTGCCTTGTCCTCAGTCCCCACCTGCATATCCCCCGCGTGAGCCCTAATACGGCCTACCTCTAACACCAAAGCTGCATTCCTTCTCGGTCGCCATGACCGCGGCCACGCGGTTGCTCTGCCGGAAACAGCCGTTCTTCCATAGTCCGGCGTAGATGCTGCCGTCGGCCTCCTTGTAGGTGCCGAAGCCGTTGGGCCTGTCATCGGCGAACTCGCCCTCGTAGCGGTCGCCTGCCTTGGTCGTGAACGCGCCCCAGCCGCTCATCTTGCCGCGGTGGAAGTCGCCTTCGTAGCGGCTGCCGTCGGCAAAGGTCTTCTCGCCACGCGTCACGCCTGCCTCTCGGGGCTCGGCCTCGGAGACGTTGCTGTCGGCGGTCACCGTCTCGTCCTGGACCGGTTGGCCGTCGCGGAACAAGCCGCTGTAGCGGGTGCCGCCAACGCGACTGAGCGTGCCGTAGCCATTTGGCTTGTCGTCGCGGAATTCACCGTCGTAGCGGTCGCCGTTGCGATACTCGAGAATGCCCCGGCCGCTCATGCGGCCGCCGTCGTATTCGCCGACAAAGCGGCCGCTCGGAGAGCCGTTCACGTACCACTGCATCATCCCAGGCCCATCCGCGACGTTGTTGGAACAGTTTCCGGACCAACTGAACGTCTCGCCGACTTCGGGATTGGAATTCCAGACGTAGCATCCGGTCAGATCGTTCCGAAGCCACCCACCCGACGATTGCGCGGACGCCGATGACATGAGCAGCAGAAGCACGAACAGGACGACCGGGAATCGCATTCCATCTCCTGCCAAATGACGACCTTCAGTCCGGGAAATCGAACTCTTCCTTGCCGGGCTTCACGCCGACCTTCTCGAACCAGTCGGGCCCAAGCAGGCTGATCGGTTCTTCCTGGCACTTGAGCGTCGCCAGCACCTTGCCGCCATGTTCGACGTGCAGCCCCGACTTGGTGCGCTTTTCGCCCTTGGGGCCCCAGTTCCCGATGCCGGTATAGACCGTGTAGGTGAACTGGCCCTTGGCGAACCGGAGCCAGGCGCCGCCGCCACCGGAGAAGGGCACGCTCTCGCCGTTCGCTGCCCGCGCCGCCGCGACCTGGCCGCCTTCCGGCAGGACCTGTTCCAGCGGCTCGCTGCCGTCGAGCTTGCCGAAACGATACTGAAGGGTGGCTTTCGGGCCGGTGTCCTTCGACGCGCAGACCGAAGCCATCTTCGCGCCGGTGCGGCAGGCGAAGACGACCGTTTCCGCCGGCGTGCAGAACGATGTCCGCTGGGCCGCCGGCTTGGCGTCGGTGCTCGTCGTGCTGCCGGCGGCGATGATGCGGGCCGCGCTGACAAGGGCCACGGTGCGCGTCTTCTTGCAGGCCGGATCGCCCTGGCACTCGTCCGACATCACCTTCTGCAACGCGTAGGTAAGCGTCACCCGCTTGCCCTTGAGCGGCGGCTTCTGGTTACAAATCTCGAAATCCGCCATCTCCTCGAAGACGGCGCCGCGGTCGTCCTTGAGCGTGAGGTAGCAGGCAACATCGCCGCTGTTGGTGGCGGTGACGGTCCCAACCGTTTTCTTCGTGGCCTGACCGATCCTGACCGTCGGCACCTCCTGGGCCCCGGCCGTCAGGGGCCAGATGGCCATGATCCCGAAGGCAGTGATCCAGAACAGAACCCGGCTCGCATAAGAGACGGCACGAAGGGCTGCCGGCATGGTTCGGCCTTTCAGGAATTTTCTGCATCCCCACTACAATAATCGAGGCGCCGAGGTCCAATGGCACTTGAATGGAAGATTTCCCATCCGAACCGGATGGTGGAGGCCACGGCCCACGGGCACCTCAAGCTGCAGGACATCGAGCGCTGTTTCGACGACGTCATGATTTCGGGAGCCCTGCCCTATCGCAAACTTTTCGATGCGACACAGGCGTCATCCTTCGTGGCCGACGGGGACATGATGATGCTGGGGGCGCGCATGAGCGCCTATGCCGAACTGGGACCGCTCGGCCCTCTGGCTATCGTCGCGCCATCCGACCTCTGCGCGCAGGTGCGCCTGTTCGCAGCCCTGGCGCCGGCTGACCGGCCGCAGAAGATCTTCAATTCCGTCGCGAGCGCGCGCAAGTGGCTCGGCGCCCTGAACGGCGCCGCCCCGGCCTAGCCAGCGACGATGTAGGCTTTCAGAGCTTCGGCCTCATGCCGGGTTTCCTCGAGTCGCCACTTGACCACGTCGCCGATCGACACGAGCCCGAGCAGCTCGCCGCGACGCACCACCGGCAGATGGCGGAAGCGGCCGCGGGTCATGCTCTCCATCACCTGATCGGTCGAATCGTCGGGATCGCAGGTCACGACTTCGCGGGTCATGACCTGTTTGGCCTCGAGTTCGAGCGCCTTGGCCCCATGAGTGGCGAGCGCACGCACGAGATCGCGTTCGGACACGATGCCGGCAACCGAGCCCTCCTGATCGAGGACCAACACGGAGCCGATGCGTCGGACGCTCAGCTGCTGGGCGACCTGGGCCATCGACGTGCCGGGCGTCACCGTGAAGACAAAACCGCCCTTCTGCGAAAGAATATCGGAGACGAACATGGTTCCCCCCTTCTCGTAGCAAATGGTCTAGGCAAATGGTCAGGGCAAAATGATGAGGCGAGTGCGTAACGCAACGTTGTGGCGCGGAGAAAGGTTGCGGGCCATAAAGCCTCATGAACGACGCCCCTAACAACTCGGCGGCCCTCGTCCTGTTCTCCGGTGGCCAGGATTCCACCACTTGTCTGGCCTGGGCGCTAGAGCGATTTGCGCATGTCGAGACGGTCGCTTTTGACTACCGTCAGAGGCACCGAATCGAGCTGGATCAACGGCTTGTGGTGCTGGACGAGGTCCGGCGACGCTTCCCGCAGTGGGCAAATCGCCTGGGTGAAGACCATTTCATCGACATGGGCGTACTGGGCCAGATCAGCGAGACGTCGCTTACGCGCAACGTCGCCTTCGAAGTGGAAAAGGACGGACTGCCCAACACCTTCGTGCCGGGGCGCAATCTTCTGTTCTTCACCTTCGCCGCGGCCGTCGCCTGGCGGCGCGGAATCCGCAACCTCGTGGGCGGCATGTGCGAGACGGATTTCTCCGGCTACCCCGACTGCCGCGACAACACGATCAAGGCGCTGCAGGTGACACTGAACCTCGGCATGGACAGGAGCTTCGTGCTGCACACGCCGCTGATGTGGCTCGACAAGGCCGAGACCTGGGGGCTCGCCCAGAAGCTGGGCGGCACGACCTTGATCGACATAATCCTCAAGCACACCCACACCTGCTACCAGAGCGAACGTGGGCCGCGCGAGGACTGGGGCCGAGGTTGCGGCGAATGCCCCGCCTGCGCCTTGCGCAAGCGGGGCTACGTCGCGTGGCGAGAGGGCCGGAAGGTCGCCTAGGAGCGGCCGCCGGCCATGCGCCTGGCGACTTCGAGCTGCTCCTTGACCTTGGGGAATTGCATCTGGGCGTAACGGCGCAGGGCGCCGTTGTCGCCGTTCTGCGAATAGGCACCGAGCTGGTCGACCGCATTCATGTGGCTGCCGACCTCGGCATTGGCATAGGCGGTGTCGAACTCCGGTCCCTGGAGTGCGTTCAGGCGTTGCAGCACAGCCACCGTATTGGGCTGGGCCGCTGGATCCGGCGCATAGGACACACCGGCCTCCGAGCGCGACTTCACCAGAATCTCGGCCGCTTCCGAGTGCTCGGCGATCATGCGGGTCGCGAAACCGCGCACGATCTCGTTGCCCGACCTGGCAACCGCCATGCGGCCGGCGGCGATTTCATAGTCGTTGAAGTTCTGGGCCCAGCCGACAAACCGGGCTGCCGGCAGGGCATCGACGGCATAGGCGGGTGACAGGAGGACACTCGACACGAAGACGGTCGAGGCATAGGCGGCCGGCATGGCCGCGAGGGCGAATTTCAAGGCAGCGCGACGGGCGATGAGCATCTTGGGAATCTCCTGGAGGTGTACCGTGGTAACGCCCCCGTCCGGACCGGGTTCCCGACCGGCATAAGACCTGCTAGGAGCGCCGCAATGACGACGTTCCGAAAGAAGGCTGAGGCCCTCGCCTATTTCCTGGCGTTCATCGCCTGCATTCCCGCCGCCAACTGGATGATCGGCAACGTCGGCACGGTCTGCGTCCCGCAAGGCCCTTGCCTGGTGCCGGTATCGCCGTGGGGCCCCGGCGGGCATCCGCTGATGGCGCCCTCCGGGGTCCTGATGATCGGCCTCGCCCTGGTGTTGCGCGACCTGGTGCAGCGCCGGCTCGGCCGTTCGGTGGCGATCACCGCGATCGTGGCCGGGGCGGCGCTGTCGGGCGCCGTCGCCCCGCCGCAGCTGATCGTGGCGTCGACCGCGGCCTTCCTGCTTTCCGAATTGGCCGACTTCGCGGTCTACACACCCCTGCAATCGCGTGGCCTGGTGCTGGCCGTGCTGGCGAGCAGCGTCGTGGGCCTCGTCGTCGACAGCGTGCTGTTCCTCTGGCTGGCCTTCGGCAGCCTCGACTACCTCGCCGGCCAGATCCTCGGCAAATTGTGGATGGTGCTGCTGGCGCTGCCGGTCGTGCACTGGATCCGCAAGCATGAGATCGCCAACAAGACCGTCATCATGGAGTAGGCCGCTCGTGTCCGCCGCCCTGCTCTCCGTCGATGACCGCGTCGCCGTCGCCGGCCAGCTCAAGCCGGGCGACATGGTCGAGATCGCCGCCGCGGGCTACGTCGCGGTGGTGAACAACCGGCCCGACAGCGAGGCTCTGTTCGGCCAGCCCAGGACCGCCGATCTCCGCACGGCCGCCGAGGCGGCCGGACTCCTGTTCCTCGACCTGCCCTTCTCCGGCCCGCGCGCCACGCCCGAGCAGGTGCGCGCTTTCGCCGGGCTTCTGGCCGAACGGCCGGGCCGCGTCGTCGCATTCTGCAAGAGCGGCATGCGGTCGGCCCTGTTGTGGGGCGCTGCCGCGATCGCGTCAGGCCGGTCGCTCGACGAGGTCCTGGCCGCCGCCATGCGGGCGGGGCAGAACCTCGAGCCCCTCGGCGAGACGATGGTGGCACTGGCCCGATCCTCGACCGTCTGAGGGCCGCGCGCGCCTGGCGCCACCTGCGCCTGACGAAAGTCTCGGCTTGCACGCCGGACGCCATCGCTTCTTAATCGCCCGTCCGATTGCCTGCCTGTTTTTCCCTGGGGGAGAGTCCGCGATGATCAAGTCCGTTCTGGCCGTGTCCGAAGGCGGTCCCGATGCCGCCATGTCGTTCCGTCTGGCCGCCCGCGTGGCCGCCAACTTCGACGGAACCGTGGACGCGCT
>JBQTJT010000064.1:0-40104 GCA_052386855.1 Reyranella sp. | reverse complement strand
GCGCGGTACTTCAAGGTCGAGGAGACCGGCGGGCGCCTCGGCTTCATCACGCCGCTCACCCACAATTTCTGCGAAAGCTGCAACCGCGTCCGCCTCACCTGCACCGGCACGCTCTACATGTGCCTCGGTCAGGAAGACGCCGCCGACCTGCGCGGCCCGCTGCGGGCCTCGGAGAGCGACGAGATCCTCGACCAGGCGATCACCGCGGCGATCGCGCGCAAGCCCAAGGGCCACGATTTCATCATCGACCGCCGCCACACCGGCCCCGCCGTCCCCCGCCACATGAGCGTGACCGGCGGTTAATCGTCAGGGTGCCGGGTCGGTCGGCGCGCTCTTGATCGAAGCCCGCCGCACGGCCTCGCGGTGCGAGATGTAGAGTGCGCTGGCGAAGATCACCGCGGCACCGACGAAGGTCCAGACGTCGGGCTGCTGGAAGAACAGGAAATAGCCCAGCAGCGTGTTCCAGATCAGCGACAGGAAGCCGATGGGCTGCAGCAGCGTGATGTCGGCGAGCTGATAGCCGCGTTGCTGGCAGACGTGGCCCAGCGTGCCGGCGAGGCCGGCCGCCACGAACCACAGCAGGTCGATCCAGCTCGGCGTCTGCCAGAACCAGAGGGCGACGGGGAAGGCGCAAACCACGATCACGATGTTCTGCCAGATCACGATGGTGTTGGCCGAGTCGGTGCGGGCCAGCGCCTTGGAGATCAGGTTGGAGGCCGAGAAGATCGGCGTCGAGACCAGGATGCAGATTACGCCGAGGTGGATCTCGCTAAAACCCGGCCGGATGATGATCATGGCGCCGGCGAAGCCCACGATGACGGCGATCCAGCGCCTGAGCCGCACATCCTCGGCCAGGAACAGGGCTGCGCCGATGGTGACGAAAATTGGCCCCGTGAAGCCCAGCGCCGTGATCTCGGCCAGGGTCGTGAGCGGCAGGGCCACGAACCACAGCATCATGCCGACCGTGTGGATGGCGCCGCGCGAGACATGCAGGCCGAGGCGGTTGGTGTGGAGCGAGCGGTAGAGGCCGAGCTGGATGACGACCGGCACCAGGATCAGCGCGCCGAACAGGTAGCGCAGGAACGCCATCACGAAGGGATTGAGGTGCTGCGCCGGGATCAGCGTGAAGACGTTCAGCGCCGCGAACAGAAGCCCCGACAGGGCGACCCAGAGGATGCCGCGCAGATTGGGCGGCAGCGCGAGCCAACGGGCAACGAGAGCGGACACGCCGCGACTATGTCACACGGCCTGCAACGAATCACCCGGTCTAGGCCTCGCCGACGGCCTCGGTGTCGGGCGGCACGGTGTGAACGACAGGCTCGCCACGCAGGTCCGCGACCCGCTGCACCAGTTCCTCGATGTAGGGATCGTGGATGCCGAGCGACCGCGCATGCTCGGCGGTATTGGTGAGGTAGTCGCGGCAGGCGCCGCGGCGGCCCTCGGCGAAGGCGATGTGATGGGCGGTGCGCTCGATCGGCAGGTCGCCACTATACTGGCAATGGCCGGTGTCGACCACGAAGGTGACGGCCGTCACGACGCGCCCGTCGCGCAACCTGGTCGGCACCCAGCGCGCCTGGTAGACGCCCGACAGCATCTCGCGGTTCCACAGGATCGCCAGCTCGCTGCGGACCTGGTCCGGCGCCAGGCGATAGGCGATACCCTCGCAGGAGCCGCCACCTTCGAGCGCCAGCATCAGCCCGGGCAGTTCCGGCGTGCCGCGGCCGAGCGGGACCCAGAAGCAGAAGGACCGGCGCCAGCCCTCGATCTTGCACGGCAGCGCTTCGGCGAACTCGAGGGCGGGATTCCACATCAGCGAGCCATAGGCGAAGACCCACGCCTCCTCGCCCGGCTGATAGCGGGCCAGAGCCTCCTGGAGGCTTGCCTCACGCTGCTCCGCCGACAGGAAGAAGTCGTAGCCGGCCTTGCGGGCGTCGGCGACGATCTGGTCGATACGGTCGGAGCTCAGTTCCTCGCGTGTCAGCAAGTCAGCTCCCCCTGCGCCCGGCTACCACTGCGACCATGCTCAGGTGCCGTACACGATGGACATCGTCTCGGCGATGCAGGCCGGCCGGTCCTGGCCCTCGATCTCGATCGTGACCTGGTTGGTGAGACGCACCCCGCCCTTGTCCATCGGATCGGCCGCGACCAGCCTGGCCCGGGCGCGCACGCGCGATCCCGCCGGCACCGGGCTGGTGAAGCGCACCTTGTTGCAGCCGTAGTTGATGCCGTTGCGGACGTTGTTGATGTGCGAGATCTGGTGGTTGAGCATCGGGATCAGCGACAATGTCAGAAAGCCATGGGCGATGGTCTTGCCGCCCGGCATGTCCTTCTTGGCCCGCTCGACATCGACGTGGATCCACTGATGGTCGCCGGTGGCCTCCGCGAACTGGTTGATCCGGTCCTGCGAGACTTCCACCCAGTCGCTCACCCCGATTTCCTGCCCCACGTATTTCGACATCTCATTGGGGTGGGCGAATTCTCTTTTGGCCATTTCCTACCTCGGCGACAGTTTTTTCTCAGTTACTGCAAGATACCACGAGATCATCCGCTTGCGGTCAAGCGCCCTGTCTGGGGAGAACGATGGACCGCGCGGCGATCCTAACGGAACGAGCCGCGTCGCGGCCGTTCAATCGGGTGCCATTTGTTGCAGGCTGGTGCCATTTGTAGCGGTTTGTCGCGTTTGTATCGTCGCCGAGTTTTGCCCATCATGCGAGCAACAAAAATGCACACGAGGAGACCCGGCGATGGCCTACGAAACCGTTCTCTATGACGTCGCCGACCGCATCTGCACGGTCACGCTGAACCGGCCGGACAGGCTGAACGCCTGGACCCGCCAGATGCATCTCGACCTCAAGGACGCCATGCACACGGCCGGCGCCGCCCCCGAGGTCCGGGCCATCATCCTGACCGGCGCGGGCCGCGGCTTCTGCGCCGGCGCCGACATGGGCGGCCTGCAGGCGATCGGCGCCGGGGCGGCCACCGACCGCTCGAGCAAGGCCCAGGAAGGCCTGCCCGGCGGCAGCACGCTGGCCGAGTTCAAGATGAACTACTCGTACTTCCCCTCGATCCCGAAATTCATCATCGCAGCGATCAACGGCCCCTGCGCCGGTCTCGGCCTCGTCATCCCGCTCTACGCCGACCTGCGCTTTGCCTCCGAATCGGCGGTGTTCACGACGGCCTTCGCCCAGCGCGGCCTGATCGCCGAGCATGGCGTGAGCTGGCTGCTGCCCCGGTTGATCGGCCTGCCGGCCGCGATGGACCTGCTCTGCTCGGCCCGCAAGTTCCGCGCGCCTGAGGCGCTGGCGCTGGGCCTGGTGAGCCGGGTCATCGCCGACGATAAGCTGCTCGCCGAGGCAAGGGCCTATGCCACGCTGCTGGCCAACACGGTCTCGCCGCGCTCCGTCGCGGTGATGAAGCGCCAGCTCTGGGAGGCCGAGTTCCAGACCCTGGCCGAGGCCACGGTGCAGGCCAACCACGAGATGGACCTCTCCTTCCAGACTTCCGACTTCAAGGAAGGCGTCGCCCACTACCTCGAGAAGCGCGCGGCGCGATTCACGGGGAAATAGGCGGGCAACCGAACCGAGTCAGTTGGACAGGGGTTCACGTCGCCATGTCCTTCCTATTTTCCGGTCAAGCCTTTGGTCCGGCTCGCCAAATCACCGCCTGGAAGACCGGGACATGAGACGCCGAATGACTCGTTTCACGTCGCCGCTCCCTCGGAACACTCATTGAAGGTGGTTTCCCTCCGTGCAGTCATCGCCGATCACTCCCTCGTGCCGTCGGCGACAGGATATCAGACGGATAGGATAATACAATAGACCTATTATCGAAACTGCCGCTCCGTCCACCACGGGAAGTAGGACGGCATGCCGTCGCTCACCTTCATGGGGAACCTGGCCGGACGCTTCTCGAGGAAAGCGGTCACGCCCTCCTTCACGTCGGCCGACTTGCCGCGGGCGTAGATGCCCTTGGAGTCGACCTTGTGGGCCTCCATCGGATGGTCGGCGCCCAGCATCTTCCAGATCATGTGCCGGTTGAGCGCCACCGAAACCGGCGCGGTGTTGTCGGCGATCTCGCGTGCGAGCGCATAGGCCGCCGGCAGCAGCGCCTCGGGCTTGTGGATCGAGCGCACGAGGCGGCCGGCCAAGGCTTCCTCGGCGCCGAAAACGCGCCCGGTCATGACCCACTCCAGCGCCTGCTGCGGCCCGACCAGGCGCGGCAGGAACCAGCTCGAGCAGGCTTCCATCACGATGGCGCGGCGGGTGAAGACGAAGCCGTAGCGCGCCGCTTCCGAGGCGAGGCGAATGTCCATCGCGAGCTGCATGGTGATGCCGACCCCGACCGCCGGGCCGTTGCAGGCGGCGATGGTGGGCTTCAAGGAGTCGTAGGCGCGGAGCGTGAAGAGCCCGCCGCCGTCACGATGGCCATCGAGGCCGGGATCGACCGGCCCGCGATTCTCGGCGTTGAAGGTGTTGGCGCCGCCCGACAGGTCGGCGCCGGCGCAGAAGCCGCGGCCTGCGCCGGTGAAGACCACCGCGCGCACGTCGTCGTCGCGGTCGGAGCGGTCGATCGCGTCCAGAAGCTCCGACAGCATCTTGCCGGTGAAGGCGTTGAGCTTGTCCGGCCGGTTGAGCGTGATGGTAAGGATGCCGTCCCTGGTCTCGTACTTGATCTGCTCGTAGTTCACGTCCGGACCCTCACGCCTGATTGATGAGAATGACGCCGCCCATGATCAGCGCGATGCCGCCGATCTGTTTTAGGCCAAACGGCTCGCCGAACAGGAAGTGGCCGAGAACGGCGACCAGCGCGTAGGACACCGACACGCTGGGGAAAGCCACCGATACCGGGATCTTGCGCAAGGCGATGATGTAGAGGAACGCTGCCGAGCCGTAGAGGGCGAGGCCCGCGATCGTCGACGGCCGCATGAGCTGGCTCGCGACATCGGGCGCGTCGGCACCCGCCTTGAGCAGCATCTGCCCGCCTATGCCGGTCAGAATGCCGATGCCGAGCGCCACGTAGTATATCGTCATGGTTCAGGTCTCCGATCCGGAAGGCTCGCGATGGGGCCGGCCGGCCGCCCGTGTGTCGGCCCTTGGGCGCTCAACGTCGAGGCCGCCACCCGATTCGCCTGGGCCCCGGCGGAAGACCTCGCGCACGAGATACTGCGGCTTGCGGTTCACCGCCAGGAACATGCGGCCGAGATATTCGCCGATCATGCCGATCACGACGAGTTGCACGCCGGCCAGGACCAGCACCGCCACCATCATCGAGGCCCAGCCTTGCGGCGGCTTGTCGGAGACGATCGCCTCGACGATGGTGATGACCGCACCGACGGCGCCCAGGGCGCCGAACGCCAGTCCGGCCAGGGTGGCGAGCCTGAGCGGCATCACCGAGAAATTGAGGAACATCGCCAGCCACAGCCGGATCAGCCGGCGCAGCGTGTAGTTGGACTGGCCCTCGTTGCGCGGCAGGTGGTGGACCTGCAGGCGGCCGACGTTCTGCGTCACCTGGAACACCAGCCCGTCGACGTAGGGGAAAGGGCCCTCATAGCTCGCCACGATGCGCTCGCGCACGAAGGCCGAGATGCAGCGGAAGCTCGAGAGATAGAGGCCGCGCGGCTTGTCGATCAGCCGGTCGGCGCACCAGTTGGTGAACCTGCTGCCCAGGTTGCGCCAGGGCGCATGCTTCTTCTCGGCATAGAAGGTGTAGACCGCGTCATAGCCGCCGTCGCGCGCATGCTCGAACAGGCGCCGGACCTCGGCGGGCGGATTCTGCAAGTCGTCGTCCATGGTGATGGCATAGGCACCGCGCGCCCGGGCGAAGCCCGCCATCACCGCGTTGTGTTCGCCGAAATTGCGGCTGAGGCTGAGCAGGACGATCGGCGCACCCGGTTCGGCGGCGAGCTGCTTGCAGACATCGAGGCTGTTGTCCGGGCTGCCATCGACGACCAGCACGATCTCCAGCCCGCCCTCGATCTCGAGCGCCCGCAGGGCGCCGACCAGCTCGCCGATCGTCGCGGCCCCGAGATAGACCGGGACAACGACGGACAGGGCCGGAGCAGGAAGGTCAATCATTATGCATGCCGCTTTCGGCGTCAGGGGGGAAGGCACTGCGCATTGTGCACGCGTCCGTCATGCGCAGACAACCGTCCGCCATCGACCGGACGGCCTCGATTCCCGCCCCATGCATAGGCTCATTTCCGACCCGATCCACGCCCCATCCCCCGCCGCAAGCCTCGTCTTCCCGCCTGCTTATGATATCTTCACCCTGCCTTGCCAACAGTCCCGATCAAACCTCCCACGATTTCGCCGCGCGTCGAGCGGTTGCTGCTGGTACCGCTGTTCGCGCTGCCGGTCCTTTGGCTCGCCGGCTACTTCTTTCCGCCGATCAACCATGACGTGGCGGCGATCCTCGACGTCTCGGCGCGCTGGATCGGCGGCGAAAAACTCTACGTCGAGGTGATCGACGAAAACCTGCCGCTCACCTTCATCGTGCATTCCCTGCCGGTGCTGACCGCCAAGCTGCTGCCCGGCACGGTGACGTTCTGGTTTACCGCCTGGGTGGTGGCCGGCATCTTCGCCTCGTTCGTGGCCTGCCAGCGGCTGGTCCGCCTCGTTCCCTCGGCCGACCATGCACTCACCGAGGCGCTGCTGCCGCCCGTCCTGCTGTTCCTGTTCTCGGTGCTGCCCAACGAGCATTTTGGGCAGCGCGAGCACATCATGTTCGTGGCCTGCGCACCCTATCTCATCGCCTCGATGGCCCGTGCCGAGGCCGTGGCACTGGGCCGCGGCGCCGCCCTCGCGATCGGCCTGGTAGCCGGCGTGGCACTGTCGATGAAGCCGCACTATCTCGCCATTCCGGCCGCGGTCGAACTCTATCTGCTGTTCCGCCGCGGCTGGCGCGCGACGCTCCTCGACCCCATCCCGTGGGCGATCGGCCTGATGGCGCTTGCGCATCTGGTGGCGATGTACACGATCTTCGGCGACTTCGGCCTGGTCATCATGCCGCTCGCCGTCGAGGCCTATGCCCCGATCGGCGACTCGGGCTGGCGCGGCGTGCTCGGCAGCAACGTCCTCGCCCCGACCCTGATCGCGCTGCTGATCTTCGGCATCATCGCCATCGTCTTCACCAAGACCATTTCCGCCCGCGTCCTCGTCGTGTTCGGCATCGGCGCGGCGCTCTCGGCCATCGCCCAGGCCAAGGGCTGGCCCTATCACGTGCTGCCGGCGCTCTCCGCCGCGATCCTGCTGGCCGCCCTCACCGTCTCCCAGACCGTGGACCGCTACCTGCCGATCAGCCGCAGCGGCCATCACCTGCCGGTGGCGGTGATCTCGGCCACGCTGATGGTGCTGCTCTACTTCCAGGCCGCGCTCTACACGCCGCCCTTCTACAAGCAGCGCCAGTTCGAGGATTCGATCGGCGGGCGGCTGCAGCACATCATCCAGCAGAACGCCCCGAACCGCACGATCCTGGCGCTGTCGCCCGGCATCTATCCGCTGTGGCCGATGATCAACTACATCGACGGCCGCATGGCCATGCGGTTCCTGACCCTGTGGGTGCTGCAGGGCGTCTATGCGACCTGCGACGATTTCCCGGCGCTCTACAATCAGCCCGACACGATGGGCGAGTCGGAGAAGTTCGTGTTCGACGCCGTCAGCGACGACTTCGCCCGCGAGCATCCCGACCTGCTGATCGTCGACCGCATCGCCGGCATCCCGCGCTGCCAAGGCAAGGAATTCGATTACCTCGAATACTTCCTGCAGAATCGCACCTTCGCCGATGCCTTCGAAGGCTACGACCACCTCATGGACTTCGACCGCTACCGAATCTACCGGCGGAAGAAGAAGTAGGCGGATCATTTCTCCTCCCCCGTCTTACGGGGGAGGTGCCCGAAGGGCGGAGGGGGAAGGCAACATCAAGACTGTTGCTTTCCCCCTCCCTGCCCTCCCCCGTAAGACGGGGGAGGAAAAGAATGAAAAGCCTCCTACGATTCTTCCCCTTTCGCCAACGCCTTGGCCCGCATCGCCTCGGGAATCTTGGCGACGTCGGGGACCTTGAACACGCCTGTGGCCACCAGGACGATCTCGCCGCCGCAGACGAGATCGCAGCTTGCAAAGCAGAAATTGACGGTGCGGCGGGCGATCCGCGCCGTTCCCTCGAGCCATTGGCCGAGCCTGGCGCCACGCACGAATTCGGTGCTGAGCGAGACCGTGGGATGCGGCCAGCGGATGCCGGTGGCGTGCCCCGAGCCCACGCCCATCACCATGTCGGCGACAGTGACCAGCAGGCCGCCGTGGGCCCAGCCCATCGGATTGCCATGGCGCTGCTCGAGCGGCAGGCCGATGCGCATCTTGTCATCCGCGACCTTGAACCAGAGCGGCCCGACCAGGCCGATGAAATCGTCGGCGATGTCGAGCTTGCGAAAGCCATCTGGAATCAGCGCGTCGGTCATACCTGCAATCCATCGTGAGAGGCGGCGAGGCGGTCGAGCATGGCGCGCACCGCGGGCTCGAACGGCGTGCTGCGATGGGTCTCCTCGTTCAACGACACCATGATGACCCGCTGCACGGCGGTGCAGTTGCCGTCGCCGTCGAACAGGCCCTGGCCGATGACACACTTGCGCTCGTGCGCCTCGATCATCCGCGCGCAAGCAGTAGCCGTGCCGGGATAAAACATCTGGCGCTTGAAGTCGGCTTCGATACGGCCGATGACCAGGCGAAAGCGCGGCAGCCCTGTCCGCACGATCTGGCGCAGGTAGGAAACACGCGCATTCTCCAGCAGTTCGATGAACGCGCCATTGTTGACATGCCCGTTGGCATCGACGTCGGCGAACCGGAGATTTTCGGAGGTCGAAAAACCGTAGATGCCGCGATCGGCAAGATCCAACGCCATGAAGTCTAACGCTCCGCGAATTCGAGGGTGAGATGGGCAGCTTCCGAGGGCGGCACGATCAGCCGGCCGGCGTCGGGCTTCACGATCCTGATGCCGTTCTTGGCCAGCAGCGCCTCGCAGGCGGCGAGGCTGTCGACACGAACCGAGAGGAGCGCCGGGTGGTCGCCCGGCCGCACCGGCTCGACGCCGGGATAGCGCGCCGCGTAATCCTTGCGGTTGAGATAGCGAACCGGCTGCGTGCCGGTATCCACGACCAGGCCCTCGCCCTCGTGTCTAGTCGAGCCCGGGCCGAAGTATTTCTCGAGCTCGGACGTCCACTTCGCCGGCTGGTCCGCGATCACGGTGACGCCCGCGATGCCGCGCGCGCCGTTGGGATGCCTCGCCCATTCGCCGCGATAGACGAATTCGGGCGTCAGATGCTCGCAGACGAAGAAGCCGACCACCGGCATGTGCGTCTTGGGAATGCGCACGGTGCGGAACTTGGCGTGCTCCGTCTTGCCCGCAACCTCGACGGCACGGTCGAAGAACAGCGGCGCGTCTGGGTTCAGGCCGGCCTGCCTGAACGCGTCGAAAGCCAGGTCGGCGCCATCGGTGGCCAGCGCCACGTTGGCGAGCCCGCCGCCGTTCTTCAGCCAGGCGCGGCGCTCGGCGTTGAACTCGGTGTCTTC
This sequence comes from Reyranella sp., assembly GCA_052386855.1. Lineage (GTDB taxonomy): Bacteria > Pseudomonadota > Alphaproteobacteria > Reyranellales > Reyranellaceae > Reyranella. The sequence continues at coordinate 30,544 of JBQTJT010000064.1, read as the reverse complement.
GACGATGCCCAGGATCTCGAAATAGTCCTTGTCGAAGATCATCAGGTGATTGGCCGTGCCGAGCTTCCTGTGGAAGCCGCGCGGCTGGACCTGGAAACCGAGGCGCCGATAGGCCGCCTCCGCCGCGTCGATACCGTCGACCATGACCACGACGTGGTCGAGACCCTTCACCGCGCGCGTCATGCCGGCTTCCTCATGCCGGCCGCCGGCGAACCATGTTGATGCCCTTCACCGTCACCACCAGCTCACCCTTCTGGTTGGTGGCACCCCAGTGCTCGTGGATGACGCCGAGGTCCGGCTTGCTCTTGGACGGCACTTTCGCGGCGCATTCGACCCAGGCCGTCAGCGTGTCGCCCGGCCGCACCGGTTTCAGCCAGCGGATCTCGTCGAGGCCGGGCGATCCCAGCGCGGTGCGTTTGTCGATGTAATTGTCGACGAACAGCCGCATCAGCTTGGCCGTGACCTGCCAGCCCGAGGCGATCAGGCCGCCGAACATCGAGGCCCGGGCGGCGCCGGCATCGACGTGGAAACTCTGCGGGTCGTAAAGCCGCCCGAACTCGACGATCTCCTGCTCGGTGAAGCCCGTCGACCCCAGCGGGTACTTTTTCCCGATTTCATAGTCTTCCCAGTAGCGCGGCGCGTCGGTCGGCATGAGTCAGGTCTTCGCAGAGCAGGACCGGGCACGCAAGCCCGCCGGCTGGCCCTTCCGCTGGCCAGCCGGCAGCCCCTCGGCTAGCCTCTCCGGCAGGGGGAGCGACCGATGAACGAGCCCAGCCCGGTTCGGCGTCTGACGACGATCGTGGCAATCGACGTGGTCGGATTCAGCACGTTGTCAGCGCGCAACGAGGAGCATGCGCTCCGCCTGCTCGGCGGGCGCTTGGCCATCGCCGAGACCTATATCAAGCAGCACCGCGGCCGCGTCTTCAAGCTGACGGGCGACGGCCTGCTCGCCGAATTCGCGAGCCCGGTCGAGGCCGTCCGGGCCGCTGTCGAAATCCAGGAGGCGATGCGCACGACCAACGCGCTGGCAGCCGTCGACGACCGCCTCAGCCTGCGCATCGGCGCCAACCTCGGCGATGTCGTCGAAAGCGGCGACGATCTGATGGGCGATGCCGTGAACGTCGCGGTGCGCCTGGAGTCGATCGCGGCGCCCGGCGGCATCTGCGTCTCCGCCGCGCTCTACGAGCAGATCGTGGGCAAGCTGACGCTCGGCGCCGAAGACATGGGCGAGCAGCAGGTGAAGAACATCCCGCGGCCCATCCATGCCTATCGCCTGACAGCAGAGGGCGCGTCGCCCGTGCCGCCGGCCGGCAGATCGACCGCCAAGCCAGGCGCGAGCGTCGCACGGCCGCGCCTCCTTCTCGTGGGCGGCATGCTCGTTGCCGTGGCGGCAGCCGCCGTCGTGGGCGCAATGCTACTGCGCGAAGCCCCGGCGCCGATGCAGCCACCGGCGCAGCTCGCCCAAGCCGCGGTGACACCAGTAGTGGCGCCCGCGCCGGCGGTGGCTCCCGTCGCGGCGGCGCCGCCCCCCGCAGCGGCGCCCACGGCCGCGCCACGCACCTTCGTCGCTGCCGATATTCCGTTCGTCACCAACCGGCGCCGACGCGACTTCGACGCCTACGAACGAGCGGAGGGCGCCAAGGCGTTGGCCATCAACGTTCGCGGCTGGGCCGAGTTCGTGAGCCGGCGGATCGACGAGCGGACGGCGCGCACCGCAGCGCTGGAGGTCTGCACCGCTATCGTCCAGAAGCAGATCCGGAACGTCCGCGACTATGACCGCTGCATGATCTACGCCGTGGGCAGCGACGTGGTGTGGTCGTTCAAGGTACCTGCCATGCCGCCGCAGCCTTATGTCGCTGCCGCCCGGCCATCGCCGCCGATCCCTCTCGACCCGGCCACCGTGCCGCTGATCAACGATGGCGCGCGCAAACTGCTCACCGACGACTACCCCAAAGTGACACGCAGCAAGGCGTTCATCATCGGCCGCAATCGGCAGGACTGGTGGGCGCCCGGCGACAACGATCCCGAAGCCATTCGCCGTGCCCTGCAGTCCTGCGGCCACATCACCGGCCGTGCCTGCTTCGTCTATGCCATCGGCGACCATGTGATCGTGCAGACGCCGCAGAAGTTCCGTATCGTCGAAGCTTTCACGCCGCAGGACCTGGTGGGTCTCGAGCCCGCGCAACAGGAAGCGGTCGAGCGCTACCTGGTGGCCGACGACTGGCGGGCCATCGCCGTTGCCCGCAACGGCCGCATCGGCATCGCCAGTGGCAGCGCCAGCGAGGAGGCCGCGGTCGAGGCCGCGCTGCGCGAATGCGCCCGCGCCGGCGGCAGCGAATGCGCGGTGTCGGCAGTCGGCCCCTTCCTCGTCACGCGCAACTGAGCCCGTGCGGGCGCACGCGCGCGCGCCTACACTGCCCTCCCATGTCGCGCGACAAACGCCTGCAAGACCGTTCGATCTATCCGCACTGGTGCACCGACACCGTGCGCTTCTCCGACCAGGACGCGGCCGGCCACATCAACAACGTGGCGCTCTGCGCCTATCTCGAGACCGCCCGCCTCACCTTCATCCGCGATATGGGGATGATGACCCGTGGCGAGGACGGCGTGCGCGGCATCTCGGCCGGCATGAATGTGAGCTTCCTGGCCGAGTCCCATTGGCCGGGCCAGGTCGAGCTCGGCACGGGTGTGATGACTGTCGGCACCAGCTCGGTCACCGTCGGATCGGCGGCCTTCAAGGACGGGGCCTGCATCGTGGCGGCCGAAATGACGGTGGTCCGGCTAAAGGGCAAGACGCCCCATCCGATCGGCCCTGACTTGCGGGCGGCCCTGGAAAAGTACCGATTGAAGGGCTTTTAGGCCGCTTGACCGGATCGGGGCCTGGCCGTATCTTTGCGTCTGCGAGTAAGTCGCAACTGCACGGGAACGGTCCAAAAGTTCATGTACCTCTGCATCTGTCGGGCCATTCGGGAACGCGATGTCGATGCCGCCGTCCGCGCGGGCGCGCGCAAGCCGGCCGACGTCTTCCGCGCCTGCGGCAAGAGCCCCCAATGCGGCACCTGCGCCTGCGACCTGCGCGAGCGCATCGCGCAGACCATGGCGATTGACGAGGCCCGCCAGCCTGTCCTGATGGCGGCCGATTAGCTCGAGCTTTCGCCCTCGCCGATCTGGGTCTGCAGGTAGTTCTGCTCGCCCACCTTCTCCAGCAGACCAATCTCCGTCTCGAGGAAATCGATGTGCTCCTCGGCATCCTCGAGGATGTCGACGACGATCTCGCGGCTGACGAAATCCTTGGCCGTCTCGCAATGCGCCACGGCCGCCACCAGGGCGGTGCGGGCCGCGGTCTCGAGCTTGAGGTCGGCGGCCAGACATTCGGGAACCGTCTCGCCGATCACCAGCTTGCCGAGATCCTGCAGGTTGGGCAGCCCATCCAGCAGCAGGATGCGCTTGATCAACTTGTCGGCGTGCTTCATCTCGCCGATCGACTCCTCGTAGATCTTCTTGCCGAGGCGCTCGAAGCCCCAATGGTTCATCATGCGGGCGTGCAGGAAGTACTGGTTGATGGCCGTCAGCTCGTTCTTCAGGAGCTTGTTCAGCTCGGCGATGATCTGCGGGTTGCCCTTCATGGCGAACCTCCTCGGTAAGGTGTTCGTTACAGATACCCTCGAAAAAACCTGACGCAACCACAGAGTGCGCGACTGAGAACCGTTCGCTCAAAAAAGTGTGCGCGCCCGCCTCTGCCTGTGAAAATGAGACGCAACAAAAGCGTTGCGCGGGCGTTGCATGGTGTCGGTGGACGTCAACACCACAGGAGTACCGATCATGCCGCTCGACAAAGCCAAGACCACCATTGTGCTGCCCAAGCTTCCGTACGCGGAGGACGCGCTGGCGCCGGTGATCTCAGCCAACACGATTTCCTTTCATTACGGCAAGCACCACGCGACCTACGTCAAGACACTGAACGAACTGATCGCCGGCACGCCCTACGAGGGCAAGTCGCTGGAGGAGATCGTGGTGGCCTCGGCCAAGGACAAGGACGCGGCCGCCAAGAAGATCTTCAACAACGCGGCCCAGGCGTGGAACCACGATTTCTACTGGCACAGCATGACGCCGAAAGGCGATACCCCCACGGGCAAGATCAAGGAGGCGCTGGAGAAGAGCTTCGGCGACCTCGCCGCCTTCAAGAAGCAATTCGGTGCGGCGGCGGCCGGCCAGTTCGGCAGCGGCTGGGCCTGGCTGGTGAAGGGCAAGGGCGGCGCGCTCAAGATCGAGACGACGTCGAATGCCGACACGCCGATCGCCCACGGCGGCACACCGCTCCTGGTCGCCGACGTGTGGGAGCACGCCTATTACCTCGATTACCAGAACCGCCGACCCGACCATGTCGCGGCCTGGCTCGACAAGCTCGTGAACTGGTCGTTCGCCGAGAAGAACCTCACTTAACCAAGGAGCCGCACGATGCTGGGTACCATTCTGCTGATCGTTCTGATTCTGATCCTGGTCGGTGCCCTGCCGCGCTGGGGCTACAGCAGCGGCTGGGGCTACTACCCCAGCGGCGGCATCGGCCTCGTGCTGCTGATCGTGGTGATCCTCCTGCTGATGGGACGAATATAGCCTTCAGTAGCGAAAGGTGATGTTCACCGAGCCGAACTGGGTGAATCGATCCTGCTGGTAGAATTCGGGCGTGCGCAGCACCTGCGTGTAGGTGAAGCGCACGCCGCCGTAGAGAAGCGCGAAGCCCACCTGGGCCTCGCCGACGAAGGGCCGATGACCGACGCTCTGGCTGTAGCCGTCGGTGTTGCCGTCGAGGAAGATGTTGCGGGCGACCGCCTGCGCATCGAGGCCGGCAAACAGGTACCAGCCGAAACTGCCGTCGCCGATGAACGCCTCCGACCCGGGCAGTGCCGGCCGCGCGCGCGTCGGGCCGAAATCGTCGCGCAGGTTCTTGCCGATGCGCCCGGTGCCACCGAAGCCGGCATAGGTCGCGACGTTGCCCAGCGCGCCGCCCATGCGTGGGATGAAGTCGACCTCGAGCTTCGGGTCCTCGATCAGCGTGTATCGCCCGGTGCGCCAGCGCCGCTCGAAGGCCAGTCCTACCGTCGGCTCGTTGTGGAGCTGATTGGCCCAGCCATTGGCGGAGGCAACGCCGATCAGCGAGTGAAAGTTGTTCTGCACGAACTCGCCGCCCGCCGCCGGCCCGATCACGCCGAGATCGAGCTGCAGCGTGTCGAGCCGCATCGGGTCGTTCGTGCCCGTCTTCTCGTCGAATCGCTTGTAAGTGTACTGAAGGGCGAAGCTGCCATAGAGCCATGCCGCGTAGGGCCGATCATTGTAGATCGGCTGCGCCACCCAGGTGTCCGCCGGCGTATAGATATTCTGGCCGAACGACACCGCGATGCGGCGGATGACCGAGGTCGACGGCGGCTCGCCGAAGAAGGTGGGCACGGTGGTCGCCGCGATGATGCCGGCCGGCAGTTCCGTCAGCGCCGGCGACAGCCAGCCCACGCGAACGCCGCTGGTATAGTCGCGATCGGAGCGCGCGACGCGGTTGAACACGTCGTTCTCGACCTGGAATGTGTAGATGCTGCGCTGCTCGTCCTCGGTGGCCGAGGGGGGCGGCGGCGTTGTCTGCGCCCAGACGCCAGAGGTGCTCCCCAATAGCGCCGCCATCGCCAGGGCGATGGTGGTGGCGATTTTACCTTCCATGACACGGATAACGCCGGAGCGACGGCGAGGTTGCGCTATTTCAGGTTGGCTGGCGCGGCGGCGCGCCAGAGTTCCGCCCGCCAGCGCAAGGCGATCAGCAGCGTGAAGCCGATGCCCACCAGGCTGTAGAGCGAACCTGTCGCGGCGAAGCCGGCATATTCGACCAGCGGCCCCGACAGCAGCAGCCCGAGCGGCAGGCCATAGACCGCCAGCATGCGCACGCCCATCACGCGGCCGCGGAAGGCAGGCGCCGTGACGCGCAGGATGATGACGGCCATCGGCACCATGCAGAAACTCTGCACCAGTCCCGCCGCAAACAGGACCGTCTCGCCCAGCAGCGGGTGCTCGATCCAGGAGAAGACGAGATTGAACGCAAACCAGGCGATCGTGCAGACGACCATGGTGCGCGCGGGCCTGATCCGCGCGCCGTGGGTGGACACCACGATCGAGCCCAGCAGGGCGCCGCTGGCGAAGCACGCGATCAGCCAACCCAGGCCGGTCTGGTCGAGGCCATAGATGTCGCGTGCGACATAGGCCAGGAGCGAGCCCACCAGCGGGTAGGCCGCGAGGTTCACGAGGAAGGCCAGCAGCATCACCGCGCGCACCACCGGCGTCGACCAGACGTAGGTGAAGCCCTCCTTGAGCGATTGCAGCGGCGAGCCGTGCATCGGCTCTTCGCCCAGCACCCTGAGGCGCTTGGTGCCGACGCCGAACGTCAGCGCGAGGCTGATCGCGTAGACGGCGCACACCGCGACATAGGCGAGGCCCGAGCCCAGGGCCGCCACAAGCGCCGCGCCCGACAGGGCGCCCACGATGCGCGCCGAGTCGGCGGTGGTGCGCGACACGCCCATGGCCCGCATCAAGTAGTCGGCCGGCATGGTCTCGCCGACCAGCAGGTTGCGCATCGTGATGTCGGAGGGACGCACCAGGCCGATCACGGCGGCGAGCACGAACACCGGCGCCGGGGACGCGAGGCCGGTCAGGAAGAGCACCATCAGCGCCAGCGCCACGGCGACGTAGGTGGCGCGCATCAGGCAGAGCAGGTTGCGGTTGCCGAAGCGGTCGCCGGCCATCCCGAACAGCGGCGAGATCAGCGTCCCCAGGAACTGCAGCGAGCCGAACACCGCCAGCGCCAGGACCGACTCGGTCGCGACCAGCACGAACCAGCCCAGGATCACGCCTTCCATCTCGAACGCCCAGGACGCAAGCAGGTCGGCCGGCCACTGGAACCGGAAACTCCTGATGCGAAACGGCGCCAATGCCGGCACGCGCTCGATGAGACTCACGTCTTGGTCGTTCCCCTCCCCGGCCTGGCGTCTTGTGATGCGCCGTCGGGGACAGGCAACCTGCGCCCTCGGGACAGGACCGGCAATGAACTCCTGTTCATACCGGCCCCAACCAAAAGCGGGGCTCGTGCGTTGAAGCCCCTACCAGCTGTGGCATTTTGACATTTCCATACTGTGAATATGTCTCTACCGCACTTGCGTTGGCAGGCCGCTCAGAGCAGTGTGAGTTGGGAATGCCTTCTGGCGGTGGAACGAGAAAATTGGGACCGCACGCGGGTTTATTGTGTTGGAGAAATCCGTGATGGCCAGTGCGGCAAAGCGAACGCCTTTCCACTTGGTGCTGATCAAGCCGACTCACTACGATGACGACGGCTATCCCATCACGTGGTTCCGCTCCCACATCCCGTCCAATACGCTCGCGGCCCTCTACGGTCTGGGTGAGGATTGCCGCCAGCGCCAGGTGCTGGGCCCGGATGTGGATATCCTCATCAAGCCGTTCGACGAGACCAATACCCGTGTCCGGCCGGACAAGATCATGGCCGACATCAAGCGCACGGGCGGCAAGGCGCTGATCTGCCTGGTCGGTGTCCAATCGAACCAGTTCCCCCACGCCATCGACCTCGCCCGTCATTTCCTCAAGGCCGGCTATCAGGTCGCCATGGGCGGCTTCCATGCCGCCGGCTGCCTGTCGATGCTGCCGGTCGTGCCGCCGGAGATCCAGGCGGCCATGGACATGGGCATCTCGATCTATGCCGGCGAGGCCGAGGAAAACCGACTCGACGAGGTGCTGCTCGACGCCTGGCACCAGAGGCTGAAGCCGCTCTACAACTACATGGACGACCTGCCGGGCATCGAGGGCGCGCCGACGCCGCATCTGCCGCCGGCCGCGCTCGCCCGCAACGAAGGCCGCAAGTCGAGCTTCGACCTCGGCCGCGGCTGCCCGTTTCAGTGCTCGTTCTGCACCATCATCAACGTGCAGGGCCGCAAGAGCCGCTTCCGCAATACCGACGACCTCGAAGCGATCATCCGCGAGAACTACAAGCAGGGCATCACGTCGTTCTTCATCACCGACGACAACATGGCCCGCAACAAGCACTGGGAAGAGTTCTACGACCGGTTGATCGAGCTCAAGGAGAACGAAGGCATCCAGGTGTCCCTGATCATCCAGGTCGACACCCAGTGCCACCGCATCCCCAACTTCATCAACAAGTCGCGCTGGGCCGGCGTCTACCGCGTCTTCATCGGGCTCGAGAACGTCAACCCCGACAATCTGCTGGCCGCCAAGAAGCGCCAGAACAAGATCACCGAATACCGCAAGATGCTCCAGGCGTGGCACGTCAGCGGCGCCTCGACCTGGGCCGGTTACATCCTGGGTTTCCCCGGCGACACGCGCGCGTCGATCCTGCGCGACCTCGAGATCATCAAGAAGGAACTCCCGCTCGACATCCTCGAGTTCTTCATGCTGACGCCCCTGCCGGGCTCGGAGGATCACCAGACGCTCTGGAAGCAGGGCGTGTGGATGGACCCTGATCTCAACAAGTACGACCTCAATCATCGCGTCGTCCATCATCCCAAGATGAGCGACGCCGAGTACGAACAGACCTATCGCGACGCCTGGCGCACCTATTACACGCCCGAGCACATCGAGACGGTGGCGCGCCGCCACGGCTCCATCCCGGGGCGCAACCCGGCCGAGCCCGCCCAGTTCATGACGATGTTCAAGATCATGTTCGAGGCCGAGAACATCCATCCGCTGGAAGGCGGAGTCGTGCGCCTGAAGTACCGCCGCGACCGCCGCCACGGCATGCCGATCGAGCCGATCGGCGTGTTCCACTGGAAGATGGCGGTCGAGACCGTGCGCAAGCTCAAGATCTACGGACGCCTTGCCTGGCAGGGCTGGCGCATCGGCCAGAAGGTGCGGTTCGATCCCAAGCGCCACGAGTACACCGACCTGGCCCTGGAGCCGGTGCGCGACGACGATATGGAGAAGCTGTCGTTGTTCGTCGACACCGCCGGCGGCGGTGAGGCCGTCACCAAGAAGCGCGGCGAGGACGTGGCCCGCGCCAAGGTCGCCGCGGCCCACAACCTGCAACGCCTCGAAGCGGCGGAATAGTCACTGCTGGGGGCGCGCCCTCAGCCTAGTGAACGACGGGTGGCTTGACCTCGTTCAGGCCGTCGGCCACGGTGGCGGAAATCGTCGTCCGCACCATCGAGCGTTCCTTGCCATAGTCCCACGGCCGGCCGCGATGGAGCATGGCGCGGTTGTCCCACATCACCGCGTCGCCCGTGCGCCACTTGTGCGTATAGACGAACTCGCGCCGCGTCGCCTCGTCGAGCAGCTGCGCCAGCATCTGGCGCGCATCGCGGTCGTCCATGCCGTCGATCGCGTAGGCGTGGCTCGCGACATAGAGCGCGCGGCGGTCGTTGGCCGGGTTGCGCCAGTTGAGCCGCCAGCGCACCGGCGGCAGCGCCTTGCGCTCCGCGGCGTTGGCGAGGTCGGGATGGATCTGGTCGCGGCTGTTGGCATAGGAATGCGTCGCCACGGCGCTCTTCAGACGCTCCTGCAGGTCGGCCGGCAGGCGTTCCCAGGCAAGCCGCGTGGAAGTGAATTCGGTGTCGCCGTCCTCGCCCGGCAGCACGCGCGCGGTCAGCACCGAGGCCAGCGCCGGGGTCTTCTTGAACGATGAATCGGTGTGCCAGAGCGCATTGGCCTTGGCGACCAGCACCTGGCGGTCAGTCGGCGGCACGATCTCGCCATTGACCCCGACGTTGGTCAGCCGCGAATAGAAGCTGTTCTCGCCCAGTGATGCCGCCTTGGTGAGTTCGAGCGGTCCGAAGGCGCGGCTGTAGGCGACCTGGATGTCATCGGCGATCGGCTGGTCACGGAACACCAGCAGCGAATGGGCCTCGAAGGCCTCGCGCACGGCCTTGTAGGCGTCGGCGTCGGTGGCGACATCGAGCATGGTGACGCCCTTCACCTGGACGCCAAACCCGGGTCCCAGCGGAACCAGCTCCATCGCGTTCCTCCTCACGGTTCTTAATTGCGTGGTTCTTATTTAGTGGGGGATTTTATCGCAAGGCGGCACCATCCGGCTATAGTGGGATTCTTGCATTCGAGGCATTGCAGCATCCCGATGGCCGACTCCCACACGCCGCTTCTCGCTTTCGTCTCCGCCGCCACGACCACCGCGCGCGACGCCCGTGCCCGTCTGGAGAAGCGCTATGGCGCCGTGAAGCCGGCCGAGGCCGACATCGTCGTGGCCCTGGGCGGCGACGGGCTGATGCTGCAGGCCCTGCACCGCAACATAAAGCGCCGGACGCCGATCTACGGCATGAACCTCGGCACCATCGGGTTCCTGCTCAACACCTACAAGGAGACCGGCCTGCTGCAGCGGCTCAAGCGCGCCCGCGAGGTGACCCTGACACCGCTGCGCATGATCGCCACCAACACCCGCGGCCGCACCTTCGAGGTCATGGCGATCAACGAGGTCTCGCTGCTGCGGTCCAGCCGGCAGACCGCCCGCATCGCCGTCTCGGTCGATGGCAAGAAGCGCCTGGCCGAACTCTCCTGCGACGGCGCGCTGGTCGCCACGCCGGCCGGTTCGACCGCCTACAACCTCTCCGCCCATGGCCCGATCCTGCCGCTGGGCGCAGGCCTGCTGGCGCTGACGCCGATCAACGCCTTTCGGCCCAGGCGCTGGCGCGGCGCGCTGCTGCCGCGTGCATCCCGGGTCGACCTCACCATACTCGATCCGCGCAAGCGGCCGGTGGCGGCGGCGGCCGATTCGGTCGAGATCGCCAACGTGGCGAAGGTGACCGTGACCGAAGCCACCGACATCGAGCTCACGCTGCTGTTCGATCCCGAGCACGACCTCGAGGAGCGCATCCTCAAGGAGCAGTTCGCGCCTTGAGCCGGGCGGCTCCCCTCAAGATCGAGAAGAAACGCATCATCGGCCACGACGGCTGGGGCCCGCTCGCCCTGGCGCTGCTGATCGGCACGATCGGCGGGTTCGTCTTCGACTGGCTCCGGATGCCGCTGGCCTGGATGCTGGGCGCCTGCGTCTTCTCGACGGTGGCGGCCTTCCTGGGACTGCGCATCGGCATGAGGATACGCCTGCGCCAGGGCATGATCATCATCCTGGGTGTGCTGCTGGGCGCGGGCTTCACGCCGGACCTGGTGCAGCGGCTGGGCGAATGGGCCGTCAGCCTCTGCGTGCTGACCGGCATGACCATGACGGGGGCCAGCCTCTGCTACGTCTGGCTGCGCGTGTTCACGGGCTGGGACCGCGTCACCTGCTACTTCGCCTCCATGCCGGGCGGGCTGAACGACATGACCATCATGGGCGGCGCGCTGGGCGGCGACGAACGCTCCATCGCGCTCGCCCATGCGCTGCGCATCCTCACCGTCGTGCTCACGATCCCCATCTGGTACCGGTTGGTGAACGGCGCCCAGACCAGCGTCCTCACCATGACGCATGGGCCCACAAGCAACGACTGGAAGGACTACGCCGTGCTGATCGCCTGCGGCATCGTCGGTGCCGCCGTCGGTCGCCTGCTCCGCCTGCCGGCGGCCTTCATGATGGGGCCGATGATTGCCAGCGCCATCGTCCATCTCGGCGGCCTCACCGACTCCCAGCCGCCGGGCGTGCTGGTCGCCGCCGCCCAGGTCGTGGTCGGCACCGGCATCGGCTGCCGCTTCGTGGGCACGAACTTCGACAGGCTGCACAAGGAAATGGCGGCCTCCATCGGGGCCGCCTTCCTGCTGATCGGCTGCGCCGTGGGCTTCGCCATGATCACGGTGAAGCTGACCGGCCTCAACCTCGACGCCACCGTGCTGAGCTACGCCCCCGGCGGCTTCGCCGAGATGAGCCTGATCGGCCTGGCGCTGGGCATCGAGATCGCGATGGTGGCGACCCACCATCTCTTCCGCCTGTTCCTGATCATCCTCACCGGCCCGCTGGTGTTCCGCGCCTTCCTCCAGCGCGCGCCTTAGTGTGTCACTCTCCTCCCCCGTCTGCGGGGGAGGTGTCACCGTCTTACGGTGACGGAGGGGGTCATGACCCCCATCGCTCTCGTAAGACGAGGGCACTTCCCCCGCAGACGGGGGAAGAGAATGAAAGAGCCTTAAGCGCGCACCGTGATGCCGCCGTCGACCACCAGCAGGTGGCCGTTGACGTAGGCCGCCTCGTCCGAGGCGAGGAACAGCGCGGCATTGGCGGTGTCCCAGCCGGTGCCCATCTTGCCGGTCGGCGAGGCCTTGTCGCGGAGCGCGATCATCTTGTCGTAGGCCTGGTTGTGGTCCTTCTCGCCCTTGGCGTACTGCTCGGCCAGGAAATCGATCATCGGCGTGTGCATCAGGCCGGGCAGGATGGCGTTGCAGCGGATGCCCTTCTCCGCGTACTGCGAGGCGATGGCCAAGGTCAGCGAATTCACCGCGCCCTTGCTCGCATTGTAGGCGAGGTAGGAGATGCCCTTGGGGCTGCGGATCGAGGCGATCGAGCTCACGTTCACGATCGAGCCCTTGCCCTGCTTCTCCATCACCGGGATGACGTGCTTGGCCGTCAGGAAAAAGCTCTTCACGTTGACGTCGAAGACCTTGTCCCACTCGTCCTCGCTGAGATCGACCGGCCCGCCCTGCGAGCCGATGCCGACATTGTTGTCGAGCACGTCGATTCGACCCCATTTGGCGAGGCACGCATCGACCATCGCCTTCACATCGGCATTGCGCGACGCATCGGCCTCGAAGGCGACGGCTATGCCGCCCTCCTTCTCGATCAGGCCGACGGTTTCCTCGGCGGCGGCGCGCTTGCGGTCGACGCAGAACACAAGCGCCCCCTGACGCGAGAAGGTGAGCGCCGTGCACTTGCCGTTGCCCCAGCCCGGACCGCTCGAGCCCGCGCCCACCACGATCGCCACCCTGTCCTTCAGCCTGCCGGTCATGTCTTTCTGCTCCCACTTTTCTTCCGTAGATGATGCGTCAAGGCGAGGCCGATGCAGTGGCCGAGCGCGCGAACCGGCAAGCGATCCTTCGCATCGAACACGATGGCACGGTTGCCCTCGTAGGCGAACGTGTCGGGATATATCGTGCGGAACGTGTCGACCAGGCCGCTCTGGCAATGGAAGTAGATCGCGTGGCCGTCGTCGCGGTTCTTCAGGCGATCGATGCGCACGGTGGCGCCGCTGCCGCTCTCGGCCGTGAGATAGCTCGGCTGACCCCATTTCAACATTTCACTGAGCCGGCCGACGCCCGCGGTTCCGTCGGCCGTGTCGAACACCAGTTCGCGCAATGCCATCAGCCGCTTCCGCAGATTCGGCGGATAATTCTTGAACACTGCCGCTACCCGGGCGTCGCCGAACCGTCTCATGGGCGAAACCTAACACACGGCTGGCGGTCGAAGGCGAGCCATGGAATGCTCCCGGCAACGAACGAACCCAGGGAGGGTCGCAGAGATGCTTCGTCGGACGTTTACGGGCGCGCTGGCACTGGGCGCCGCCGCATCGGTCCAGCCGGCTGTAGCCCAGCCTCAGATCCAGACCCAGTGGCCGACCAAGCCGCTGCACATCGTCATCCCCTATCCGCCCGGCGGGCCCTCCGATGTCTCGACACGCATCGTCATGGATCGCGCCGCGCAGATCCTCGGCCAGAGCGTGCTGTTCGACAACAAGGCCGGCGCCTCGGGCATGATCGGCGCCGAGTATGTGAAGAACCAGGCCGTCGACTCCCATACCTTTCTCACCACCACCACGGCGATGGTGTGCATCACCCGCCACCTTCAGCCGATCCCGTTCGTGCCCGAAAAGGACTTCATCCCGGTCTCGCGCATGACGACCTCGTGGGGTGCCTTCGCCGTGCATCCCTCGGTGCCGGCCAAGACCGTCGCGGAGTTCGTGGCCTACGCCAAGGCCAACCCGGGCAAGATCAACTTCGGCTCGGCCGGCCTCGCCACCATCACCCACCTGTTCGGCGAGATGCTCAATCTCGAAGCCGGCATCCAGATGGTGCACGTACCCTATCGAGGCAGTGCGCCGGCGACCAACGCGCTGCTGTCCGGCGAAGTCCAGGTCCAGTTCGACCAGACCACGCTGCCGCACATCAAGGCGGGCAAGCTGCGCGGTCTCGCCATGCTGGCCGAAGTGCGCCATCCCGATTTTCCCGACATTCCGACCTTGCGCGAGCAGGGCTATGGAAAAGACGGCGGCGATTCCTGGTTCGGCGTGCTCGCCCCCGCCGGAACGCCGCTGGCGGCGGTGGCGAAACTCGACCAGGCGATTGCCACGGCACTTCGCGCGCCCGATATCATGGCGAAGGTGCACAATGGCGGCATGCGCGTGACCTACCTCGGCCCGGCCGACTTCAACGCGCGCATTGCGCTCGAGACCGCGATGTTCGGCGACATCATCAAGCGGGGCAACATCAAGCTCACCTGATGGCCGATCACGCTTCCCGCCACGCCGAGTACGACGACATCGCCGCCGAGTACGCGGCCTCCAAGCAGCTCCCCTTTCGCACCGTCGTCGAAGCGCCGACCCTGTTCGGGCTGGCGGGCGATGTGCGCGGCCTCGACGTGCTCGACCTGCCGTGCGGCGACGGCACCTACTCGCGCGCATTGGCCCGCCGCGGCGCGGCCTCGGTGACGGGCGTCGATCTCTCGAGCGCCATGGTCGAGCGGGCAGAGGCCGCCGAGCGCGACGCGCCGCTCGGCATCCGCTACGAGGTGGGCGATGCCGCCGATCTCGGGCAGATCGGTGCCTTCGACCTCGTCGTCGCGAGCTATCTCTTCAACTACGCAAGGACACGCGCCGAGCTCCTGGCCTTCGCCCGCTCGGTGGCCCGTACTCTCAAGCCCGGCGGCCGCCTGGTGGGCATGAACGACAATCCGCGGACGGCGTCCGACCGCTACGGCTCCTATGCCGCCTATGGCTTCTCACGCACGATCGACGGCCCGCGCCGCGAGGGCGCGTGCGTGCGCTACACCTTCCCCAAGCCTGACGGCACGAGCTTCGGGTTCGACAATTTCTGGCTGTCGCCCGAGACCTACGAGGAGGTCTTCGCCGAGGCGGGCCTCGTCGGTTTCCGCTTCGTCGACGCCGTCGCCGATCCCGCAGCCAGCGGCGACTGGAGCGACTTCCTGCGCGATTGTCCGATCACCGGGCTCGAGGCGCGTCGGGAGGCCTAAGGGGCCGGCTGGACCACAGGCCAGGCCACAGGAGCGACAGCAGCAGCACCACCAGCAGGCCGCCGCCTGCCGTCACGAAGGCGAAGCGGTAGCCTGCGAGGAAGCCCGCCATGTTCCAGATGCCCTCGGCGCCGTGCGCATGGAGCGCCGTCAGCACGGAGGCGCCGGCCACGATGCCGATGGTGCGCGTGAGCAGCGACAGGCTGCCGGCGACACCGCGATCGCGCGGCGGCAGGGTGGCGGTCACGATGTCGGTATAGGCCACCGTCAGCAGCCCCTGCCCGACGCCCTCCAGCACCAGCAGGGCCGCAACCACGATGACCGGCGTGTGGAGGTCGGTGAAGCCCAGCGGCAGCAGGCCGAGGCCGACGCAGGCGACGCCCGCGAACACGGTAGGCCGCTGGCCGATACGCTTCACCAGGAAGGCCGAGAGCGGCGCGCCCATGAGGCTGCCGGCGAAGGCCATGGCGAGCACGATGCCGGTGCCCAGCGCCGTGAGCTTCAGCACGTTCACCAGATAGTAGGGCGTGAGCAGCAGGATCGAGAAGCCCGCGAGATTGGCCAACGCATTCAGGACGTTGGGGATGGTGAAGCGCGGGTCGGCAAACAGCGCGGGCCGGATGATCGGCTCGGCAACCCGGTTGGCGCGTCGCACGTAGGCCACGAGCAGCCCGAGCGACACGGCGAACAGGAGCAACGCCCAGAGGCCCGGAATCTCGCGGCGCTGAGAGAAGACCAGCGATAGCAGCAGCGAGCTCATCGTGGCGGCGAGCAGCAGCGCACCCGGCGCATCGAACGGCCGCGCCTCGAGTTTAGGCGACGGCAGCAGGACCGAGAGCGCCAGCGCCGCGAGGGCGATCGGCACACGGACCCAGTAGACGGCGGGCCAGCCCCACAGCTCGACCAGCACACCGCCCAGGAACGGGCCGATCGCGGCCGCCAGCGCCATCGAACTGGCAAAGCCCGCCAGCGCCTTGGTCCGCTCGCTCTCGGGAAACAGCGAGGTGGCGAGCGCCGGCGTGCAGGCGAGCGCCAGCGCCGTGCCGATCCCCTGCACCGCGCGCGCCCACAGGAAGAGCGGCCAGTCGGGCGCGGCGGCGCAGGCCGCGCAGCCCACGGCGGAGATCGCGAGGCCCGCCTGGAAGACAAGGCGGTGGCCGAACAGGTCGCCGAGCTTGCCGGCGACCAGCATCAGCGAGCCGTAGACCAGCACGTAGCAGATCACCAGCCACTGCACGTCGGCCAGTGCGAGCCTGAAATGGCCGGTGATCGCCGGCAGCGCCACGTTGACGGCGATGTCGAGCGGCGCGAGCGAGGCGCCCAGCCCGACGATGACGAGACCGAGCGCCGGCCTCACCCTCGGAGGGGTGTCGGTCAGAGGTGCTTCTTCAGGAACGGCAGCATCCGCTCCCACGCGGCGTTGGCCGCCTTCACGTCATAGGCCTCGCTGCGCTCGCTGGCGAAGGCGTGAGCCGCGTCATAGCGGAAAATCTCCGGGTTCTGCCCGGCGCCCTTCATGGCCTTCTCCAGCCCGTTGACGGCGGCCGGCGTGCACCAGTCGTCCTTGTTGGCGAAGTGGCCCTGCAGCGGCACCTTGATTTTGGCCGGATCGGCGAGCTGGCCCGGCGGGATGCCGTAGAAGGGCACGCCGCAGGAGATGCCGCCGATGCGCGCGCAGGCCGCGATCGTGAGCGCGCCGCCCATGCAGAAGCCCATGACGCCCACCTTGCCACTACCCCCACTCCCCAGGCCAGCCAGATGCTTCACGGCACCGGCGATGTCCTGGTCCGAGGCGCCGACGAAATCGAGGCCGCTCATCATGTGGTTGGCCTCGTCCGGCTTCTGCGTCACGCGGCCCTTGTAGAGGTCGGGCGCCAGCGCGTTGTAGCCGGCGCGCGCGAAGCGATCGGCGACGCCGCAGATCTGGTCGTTCAGACCCCACCATTCCTGGATCACGACGATGCCCGGCCTGCCTTTACCGGCTTCGGCGGCGTAGCCCTTGCAGCTGCTGCCGTCGGGACGCTTGAAATCGATCATGCTGCCCATGGTTTCCTCCTAAAGCTTCGTTCTGAGTTCGGTCTTGAGAATCTTGCCATAGTTGTTCTTCGGCAGGGCATCCAGGAACTTGTAATCCTTCGGCCGCTTGAAGCGCGCGATGTTGTCGAGGCAGAGCTTGTCGAGCTCGGCGGGCTTCACGCTCGCACCTTGCCGGGGCACGATGAACGCCACCACTTCCTCGCCCCACTCCGGATGCGGGCGGCCGACCACCGAGCATTCGGCGACGGCGGGATGGAGGTTCAGCACATCCTCGATCTCGCGCGGATAGATGTTGGAGCCGCCCGAGATGATCATGTCCTTGGAGCGATCTTTTAGCGTCAGGAAACCTTCGTCGTCGAAGGCGCCGACGTCGCCGGTCCACAGCCAGCCGCCCCGCAGCGAGCGCGCCGTGGCCTCGGGATTGTTCCAGTAGCCCGACATTACCGTGTCGCCTTTGCAGATGATCTCGCCGACTTCGCCGGTCGGAACCTGGCGGCCCTCCTCATCGACGACACGGACCTCCATGCAGGTGTCGGCGATGCCGGCAGAGGCGAGCCTTGCCTCCCAGCGCGGATGATCGCGCTCGGCGTGGAACTCGCGGCTGAGATGGGTGATCGTCATCGGGCTCTCGCCCTGGCCGTAGAGCTGCGTCAGCACGTTGCCCAGCAGGTCCATGGCGCGCTTGAGGTCGCTCACATACATCGGCGCCCCGCCGTAGCTGATCAGCCGCAGCGCGCCGGGCTTCAGCTCCGAGACGCTGCCGTGCTCGATCAGCCGCTTCACCATGGTGGGGGCGAGAAAGATGCTGCAGTCGGGCCAGCGGTTCATCAGCTCGACCGTCTCCGGCACCTCGTAATGGCCGCTCTCCGGGAAGACCTGCACCGCGCCGCGCGCCAGCAGCGGGAAGTTCCACAGCCCCGAGCCGTGGCTGATCGGGGCGGCATGCACGATCGAGCCGCCGGGCCGTGGGCGATCGACGTCGGCATAGTAGTTGAGCGTCATCGCCAGCAGGTTGCGGTGCGTGAGCGTGGCGCCCTTGGGCCGGCCGGTCGTGCCCGAGGTGTAGAACAGCCAGGCCGGATCGGTGGGCTCGGCATCGGCTACAGGGCTGGGATCGCCCACCGCCATGAAGCTATAGGCCCGCGTCGTGGTATCGACGATCTCCTTCAGCTCGGGCGCCTCGCGCGCCGCCTCGGCGATGGTGCCGGCGAGGTCCGGGGTGACGAAGCAGAGCCTCGCGCCAGAGTTCTCCAGGATGAAGGCGAACTCCTTAGCGTGCAGCTTGGCGTTCATCGGCACGGCGCAGAGGCCGGCGTGCCAGATGGCGTACATGACCTCGATCGCCTCGACGCAATTGGTCATGGCGAAGGCCACGCGGTCGCCCCGCTGCAGGCCGAAGCGGACGCGCAGGTGCGTACTCATGACGGCGACCTTGCGCCACAGATCACGGTAGCTGAGATGCGGCGAGGTCCCGCGCGCCAGGGCAGGCAGGTCGCGGAACTCCTGGGCCGAACCGAGCAGCAGATGAGAAATGTTCATGGCCGCACAACTATTGCAGGCGCGGCACCGACCTTGCAATGTGCGCCCCATGCAGGATTTCGATTTCGCCATCGTCGGCGCCGGCATCGCCGGGGTTTCCGTGGCCTACCATCTCGTGCCCCAGCTCGCCTCGGGGGCCCGGGTGATCATCCTCGAGCGCGAGCATGTGCCCGCTTATCACACCACCGGGCGATCGGCGGCGCTGCATTCGGAGACCTACGGCAACGTCTCGATCCGCGCCATCACCGTGGTATCGGGCCGCTTCTATCGCCAGCCGCCGCAGGGATTTTCCGACCATCCGCTGCTCACCCCGCGCGGCGCGCTGATCGCCGGCCGCGCCGAGCAGGAAGCCGAACTCAGGAAGGCGGCAGCCGAGTATGCCCGCCTGGTGCCCAGCGTCCGCTGGCTCGACCCCGAAGAAACGCGGCACCTTCAGCCACTGCTGAAACCCGAGGCGGCGGCGGGCGGCGCGATCTTCGAGCCCGAGGCCGACGACATGGACGTGGCCGCCATCCACGCCGGGTTCCTGAAGGGCGCGCGTGCGGCCGGCGGCCTGCTGCGCCTCAATGCCGAAGTGGTGGCGCTCGACCGCAAGGATGGGCGCTGGACCGTGAAGCTGCGCGACGGCGAGACGATCACGGCCGCCAACCTGATCAACGCGTCGGGCGCCTGGGCCGACGTCATCGGCGAGCTGGCCGGCTGCGCGCCGGTCGGGCTGGTGCCGAAGCGGCGCACCGCCTTCACCTTCGACTCCCCTCAAGGTCTCGACCTCACGGACCTGCCGATGGTGATCGACTTCGACGAGAGCTTTTACTTCAAGCCAGAGGTCGGGCAGTTCCTGGGCTCGCTGGCCGACGAGACGCCCTCGCCGCCCTGCGACGCCCAGCCCGAGGAGATCGACGTCGCCACCGCCGTCGAACGCATCGAGACCGCGAGCACGCTCACCATCCGCCGCATCAAGAACAAATGGGCCGGGTTGCGGAGCTTCGTCGCCGACAAGAATCTCGTGGCCGGCTACGACCCCAAGGTAGAGGGCTTCTTCTGGCTGGCGGGCCAGGGCGGCTACGGCATCCAGACCGCGGCGGCAGCCGGACGGCTGGCCGCAGACCTGGCACTGGGCAAGGGATTGCCCGCGGAGGTCGCCCAGCTCGGCGTCAATGAGGTAGCACTCTCCCCCGCCCGCTTCGCGCCGCCCTTCACGCCGGGGTGATTGAACGATCACAGCACATCGCCAAGCCCTGACTTCCCGGTGAGGGCGCCGCAGGCGCATGGTTGCGCCGTGGAGACGCCCCCGCGCCCTCCGCGAAGGATTTCAACAAGGGAGCGAGACATGACCAGGAAGACCCTCATCGCCACCGCGACCGCCATCTTCGCCGCCGGCGCCTTCGCCACGTCGGCCGGCGCCCAGACGACCGTGAAGTGTGGCGGCGCCAATTCTTGCAAGGGCACGAGCGCCTGCAAGTCCGGCGCGTCGGCCTGCAAGGGCCAGAATGCCTGCAAGGGCCAGGGCTGGACCGACGCCGCCAATGCCGGCGAATGCACGACCAAGGGCGGCAAGGTTCTCTAGGCTTCCCAGTCCCCCCGGGAAGCCCGGGCGTCGCGGGAGACCGCGGCGCCCGTTATTCTTTCGCCATCACCAAACTGTGAGAGAATCGCCCTGATCGGTGATTTGTTTGCTGCCGTACCAGAAGCGCAGGGTCGTCCTGCCCCGTCGGCGTCCTTGCCGATATGAGGCCTACTACACTGGGAGACATGACCATGACCAAGCGTACCATCTTCGCGACCGCCGCCGCCGTGTTCGCCGTCGGCGCCTTCACCCCCGCCGCCTTCGCCCAGGTCCAGTGCGCCGGCGGCAACGCCTGCAAGGGCCAGAGCGCCTGCAAGTCCGCCAAGTCGTCGTGCAAAGGCCAGAATGCCTGCAAGGGCCAGGGATTCGTCAACACCGGCACGTCGTTCGAGTGCACCGCGATCAAGTCGAAGTAGTCGACGTCTGGCTTTCTGCTGGAACGGCAGGCGGGCGTCCGGGGAAATCACGGACGCCCGCAGCTTTTGTGGAGTAGGTTCGACCGCATGTCTGCCGCCGCCATCGATTTCGGCCTGGGTCTCCGGCCCGAGCACTATGAGGAGATTGCCGCCAGCCCCGGCCGGGTGAGCTGGTTCGAAGCGCTGTCGGAAAACTACATGGTCCCGGGCGGCAGCCCGCTCTACTGGCTCGACCTGATCCGCCGCGACTATCCGGTGGCTCTGCACGGCGTGTCTATGTCGATCGGCTCGATCGATCCGCTCGATCTCAATTACCTCGGCGGCCTGAAGGCGCTCACCGATCGCGTCCAGCCGATGTGGATTTCCGACCATCTCTGCTTCACCGGCCTGCGCGGCCTCAACATGCACGACCTGCTGCCGCTGCCCTACACCGAGGAGGCGCTGGATCATGTGGCCGAGCGCGTGATGCGCGTGCAGGACCATCTCGGCCGCCGTCTCCTGCTCGAGAACGTGTCGAGCTACGTCACCTATGCCGCCTCCGAGCTCAGCGAGTGGGATTTCATCGCCGAGCTTTCCCGCCGCGCCGACTGCGAGATCCTGCTCGATATCAACAACGTCTATGTCAGCGCCTTCAACCATGAGTTCGACGCCAGAGAATTCCTGCGCGCCATGCCGCGCGAGCGGGTGCGGCAGTTCCATCTCGCCGGCCACACACACAAGGGCAGCCACATCATCGATACCCACGACCATCCGGTCGTGGCCGACGTCTGGGCCCTCTATGCCGAGGCGGTGAAGCTCTTCCCCGGCGTGCCGACCATGATCGAGCGCGACGCCGACATCCCGCCCTACGCGGAGCTGCTGGCCGAACTCGACACCGCGCGCGGCATCGCCGCCGGTGTTTCGCGCGAGGTCGCGGCATGAGCGGAACAAACGCCGGGTCTTTGGGCGATCTCCAGCGCGCCTTCCAGGACTACCTGCTCGTCACGAACGATGGCCTCCAGTCCGCGGTGCGCGACACGAAGAAGGCCGATCGGGCGACGCTGCTCGACGTCTACCGCGACGGCTATGCGCTGCGCCTGATCGAGGTGCTGACCAACGACTATCCCGGCCTGATGGCGATGGCCGGCTCCGCCGATTTCGACCATGTAGCGCGGGCCTATATTGCGGCCCATCCCTCGCGCCATCCCTCGGTGCGCTGGTTCGGCGCCGGCCTGGCGGATTTCATGGCCAGGACCGCGCCCTACAACAAGGCGCCGGCCGCCGTCGAAATGGCGCGCTTCGAATGGGTACTGGGCGAGGCCTTCGACTCGGCCGACGTGGCCCCCATCGCCGCCGATGTGTTGCTGGCGCTGCCGCCGGAGGCCTGGGAGACACTCACCTTCACGGCCCTGCCGTCGCTGCACCGCCGCACCTTTGCCTTCGAGGTGGCGCAGGCCTGGCAGCGCCGGGACGAGGTCGAGCCCGGCAATCTCGAGGTCGACCGCGCCGACGAGCCGGTGACCTGGGCGATCTGGCGGCCCGAGCGGCTTACCAGCTTCCGCTCGCTCGAGCCCGACGAAGCCGCGATGCTCGACGCGCTGGTTGCCGGGCGTTCCTTTCCCGAACTCTGCGAAACGGTGGCGGCCTTCACCGGCGACGATCAGGCCCCCGCCCGCGCCGCCTGGCTGCTCCGCACCTGGGTCGAGGGCGGCATGATCGCGTCGTTCAATCACTGACGCTTTCATTTGGCACTGACGCTTTCATTTGGCGTTGGCCGCCCGTAAGGTCCCGCGCGGCGCGCCCGCTTGATGGAACTGGTAGACATACGAGACTTAAAAACAGTTTTCTTTGAACTGTGCCATCCTGTCGGGTTCGGCGGAATTGCATGCGAGAACAGGGAGTTAGTTAGAAAGTCGTATACGCCACCCAGTTCGAGCGTGATCGCCCAGGGGCCAACTAGGAGCCGGGAGGAATTAGAACAGGCGGCCATCGCGCTAGCGCGACGGCATGCGCACGACAAGGGAGAACCAGAGCTAAGTGCGGACGTGGCGAAATCGGTAGACGCAGCAGACTTCAATTGGAGTGCCCGCGGGGAAACCCGTGGAGTAGAACCGCTCAAAGTCGGGGAAAGCTAAAGGTTCGACCTAAGCCAATCCCGAGCCAAGCCCTTCGGGGAAGGTGTAGAGACTAGACGGGCGGCGCCTACGGTCGAAAGGCCTTGGCGAAGGGATAGTCCAGACCACGAACGCCAGCGAGGCGGCGGCGAAAGCCGAGGTGGTACGAAAATCTGCTTCTCGAAAGGGAATGCGGGTTCGAGTCCCGCCGTCCGCACCATCTTATTCTCGGCATCTGGATGAGCAGCTGCCGAAGCAGGTTCAAATCGGGGGCCCGCAACCACCTCAAATTGCACGGCTTTTCGGCACGTCTATTCTGGTTAGCACAGGTAAGTTTGGCGTCTGAAAGCGGACTATTTCGTGCCGTGGCGTAGTCAGCACCCCGCCATGTCGTAGGCAAGCCGGATGTCTCCCGAATGCGGATCGAGGTCAATCAGATCGTGTGCTCGAAGTGTCTGGAGCGTCCTCGATATGCCGTCAGAGGCGATTCCGCTGGCGGCAGCGATATCTGCCGGCGTCGGCGGCCGTCCGCAGTCGGCATAGAGCTGCAGGATCGCGCGCCAAACGAGATCTTCGACGGCCTCAAGTCTGAGGGCCCATCTGTCCAGCAACCCGGCGCGTGTGGCGAGACGCCCGGCGAGCGCATTGCGCGCCGGCAGCTTCGTCACCACCGACCAATCGGGGCGGAAGACACCCGGCCTGATCTCCACTGCGGGATCGTTCGGCAGATGAGTCGTGACGTCCATCGTCTACCTCTCGAGAGGCTGTTGCGAGACTAGCCGGCGCGGCAGCAATCGTCGCTCTTGCCTTCCTGGATCGGCGGGCAAGGCACCGACCCGTAGGAGCAGAACACGCAGCAATGGCCTGGCTTGGGCTTAAGCAGTGTCTTGCAAGTGGTGCACTCGTAGAAGTACTGGCACGCGTCGGTCGGCATGGTCTCGACCTTCGCAGCGCCGCACGTCGGACACGTGAGCGTAGACTCGAGAATGACGTTCATATCGGAGGCTCGATCCAAAAGGTGAGCACAAGCAAACCGATGGCGAGGACCAGGGCGATCCTGCCGCCCCAATCGAGTATCGGATTGGCGCACGCCGAACCGGGTGCGCACGACCTCGCCCTTTGTTGCCGCACCATGATGAAAGCGCTGGCGCCGAGACAGACCGCGGCCACGTAGAACAGCTCCTGCTGATACTGCGCCGCCAGATATCCAACGCCGACAAGGGATGCCGCGCTGATGCCCAGCAGCGACAGGGCAATGGGCAAGGCGCAGCACGAGGCCACACCGAACGCGGCAAGGAGACCGCCCGCTGCAAGTACGGTCTTCGCAGTGTCGTGGCTCTTTTCAGACGACGGGAGTAACGACTCTTTGTTTTGCGCTGTCATTCCCGGATTCTACACCCTGTAGTAACTACAGACTCAATACCCGTCGAGATCAAAGGAAAGTGAGTGCCCCATGCCTGAAGGAGAGTTCTTCCCGATAGGGAGCTTGTCTGAGCGCTCCGGCGTGAACATCGAAACCATTCGTTACTATGAGCGCGTCGGCCTGCTGCCGAAGCCGCAACGGAGCGCAGCCGGGTATCGCCTCTACCGGCCGACCGACTCCGATCATCTATGCTTCATCCGTCGTGCACGCGATCTCGGGTTTTCGCTCGACGAGATTCGTCGCCTGCTTGGCCTGGCCGATCAGAAGTCTCGGTCATGCCGCCGCGTGCATGACATCGCCGTCGATCATCTGGCGGAGGTCCGCGCAAAGATCGGCGATCTGCGGCGGATGGAGCGAGTTCTGGCCGCCATGGTGACAGCGTGCGCTCAAGGGACGATGCCCGCCTGCCCGCTCCTCGAGACGCTGGCGCAATCTGTATAGCTCCATCCCGCAGTTCTAATAATATAACTATAAAACCAGTAATATAGTTGTATTAGCGGCTGCCTTTCGGTAGGTTCAGGCCATGAACCGCAAGACCGCCGCGCAATGCCTGTCCGAACTCGGCAACCTGACCCGGCTGGACATCTATCGGTTGCTGGTTCGAGCCGGCCTGGACGGCCTGAACATCGGTGACATCCAGAGCCGCCTGGGCGTACCGGCCTCTACTCTGGCCTTTCATCTTGGAGGCCTGGTCGGGGTCGGCCTTGTCTCGCAGGAGAAGGTCGGGCGTGAAGTCATTTGCCGCGCCAGACACCGGCAGCTCAGCGCGGTGATGGAATTTCTTCGCGAGGAATGCTGCAAAGGGTTCGAGGACGAACTGCCGGCGACGGCGCTGCGCCGGGCGAGTTGATCAGGATTCATCCGGGCTGGTTCGTGCTGGTCGCCGGCATGCTCGGCGTCTTCATGACGACGCCGGGACAAACGGTCGGCGTGTCGGTCTTCATCGACCCTATCGTCGCCGACCTTGACCTGCCGCGCGAGCGGGTGTTGCTGCTCTACAGTATGGGAACGCTGCTCGGCATCCTCCCGGCGCCGTACATCGGGCGTCTGGTGGATCGCTACGGCCCGCGCAACGCGATCGGGGTCGTTGTCGTGGCACTCGGCGCGGCCTGCGCCGTCGTGGCGTGGGCGCACGGCCCATGGAGTCTCGGCGTGGCGTTCACCGTGCTGCGCGGCACGGCGATCGGCGGATTGAGCCTGGTCAGCGGGCAAATGATCAATCTGTGGTTCGACCGGTATCGCGGGCGGGCCAATGCGATCTCCATGATGGGGCTGGCGGTCGGCGGCCTCGTCGTCCCCGGCGTGGCCGAGCAATTGACCCAGGCCTACGGCTGGCGGACCTCCTACCTCGTTCTCGGCGTGGCGGTGGTGGCAATCATGCTGCCGCTCGGCCTGCTCCTGTTCCGCAACCGGCCGCAGACCTATGGCCTGCTGCCGGACTTCGGCCGGGCCGCGTCGGCGAAGGAGACTCTCGCGATCACGGGTTCATCGCTGGCCGAGGCGCGCCGGACGCTGATGTTCTGGTACCTGCTGGCGATCGGCATTCTCGCCAATGCGGTCGGCACCGCGCTGCTGCTCGATCATGTGCGGGTTTTACAGGCAGCCGGTCTGGCGCGTGCCGCTGCGATTGCGCTGCTGGGTGTGGTGACCGTCAGCCAAGTCATCTGCGTCCTGGGCGGCGGCGTACTGGTCGACCGTTACGGCACTAAGAAAGTCGGCATGCTGGGATTGGCCCTGCTGGCGCTGACCGTTAGCTGCGTGATGGCGGTACCTGATTTCCTCGCTGGCGCCGCGTACGCCGCCGCGCTCGGCGCCGGTCTCGGTGTCCTGCACGTCGTGCAGGGCGCCGGCCTGGCCGAGCATTTCGGTACACGCCACCTCGGCAACCTGAGAGGCGTCGCGTCCATGGTCGGGATCTTCGGCGCAGCGGCGGGACCGCTGCCCTTCGCGGCGTGGCCGCCGCACGTCGGCTATATGATCTTTCTGGTCGGCATAGCGGCCGCTCTGGTGCTTGGTGCCGTCGCTATTCCACGTCCGTTCGTCCAATCAGCGACATCAAAGCCGTGACGCGGCGTTCCTAACGTTCAGGCGGGCAGTAACGTTTCAAATTAATGGCCTATTTCATCCACGACCTCCGTGCCAATCGGCGGAGACAGTCCAGCGCAGCCATAGGAAAACCCCCAGAGGAATCACGATCCATTGAGCGAACGGAGCCGCGCCGGTGCCGATCCACGGAAGCTTCGGCATCAAATAGCTATAAGTCCAACTGGCGCGCAGCTCGGTGTTGAGCCATTCGCTGTAAATCGTATAGCCAAGGCCAGTGACGAGAGCCAATGACGCCGTCGGCCAATACCGATCGGTGGGCCACTCCGGACGGCCTACCAGGAGCAATGCGCCTAGCAAGGCAGCGGAGGCGATCAGCAGATCGCCAGCGGTACAGTGCAAGACGGCAAAGGCAATCTGCGGGACCGAACCTTCGGTCCAAATCGTATAGAGCGGGAGCTGCGCAATCTCCCAGACAAGGTTCGCCACGCCAACCAGAAGGAGGTAACGGCGCAGGCCACCCAGCCAAGTCATATGCTCAACCCAATCACTCTGCGGCACCGCGAGTTAAACGGTCTTTAGCTTGCCACTCATTCACACCGAATCGACGCACCGCAATTGGCCCAGTAGACTCCGGCCGTCTCAAGTCACAGCGCCGATGGCCGCTCATGAGAATGCAAGTCGATCGGGCCATTGCCGGACTCGAGCGACGGAGAAGCGCCTTGGAACGATTCAAGCTACCACCGCAACAGCCGAGGGCCGAGGACAGCACCGGCGAGCGTGCACAGCATGATCGTGCCACTATACCAGACAGCGACGAACGGCAACGAATCGGCCGTGCAATGCAAGGCGTAGCCGGCAGAGCTTAGGCCTCCTGCGACGAGGCCGGCGAGCGCCCCTGTTTGCCTGAGGTGCGTCGGCGCGGCTTGGCGCACCGCCCAGATCACCAGCGCGAAGGGAACAACGGCGATGATTGGTATGGACACCAAGCATTCAAGCCACTCGTCATCCATGAGCATCGTCAGCCAATGCGCCGTCGGCGCATAAGCCAAGCTGATCGAAGCCAGGCCAACGATGCCGGCGAACGGCAGCAGGACGAGCGCCACCGAGCCGAGCCGCCCGCCGCCCGGTCGGGCCGATCCAATCAGATAGAAGAAAGCCAGCGCCGTGACCGTCGTTGCGAAAATGAGCTTGATGACGATGAAGCCGAGCGCTTCGTTGCTCCCGACATAGCTTCGCCCACCAAGCACGACCAACCCGGCACCAAGAGCGATCAAGGCGCCAAACGCGACGGCTCCGGCCAGAGTGCGCGACACCTGCCGCCGATCGACAGCCTCGACATTGGTGCTCAGCATGGCGATCAATTCGTCTGTTCTCATGACTTGCCCTCCAGCTTGACCGCCGCTGACATCGCCTTCAGTCCACGATGAACGCTGATCTTGACGCTCGCCTCGGTCATGCCCGACCGGCGCGCCGCTTCGGCGACGCTCAGCCCGTCCAGCTTCACATACTGAATGGCCCGCTGCATCTTGACCGGCAGCCGGGCCATCAGTCGCCTCAGGTCGATTGAACTCTCCACGCCGTCATGATCGGCATGAGATGCGAGGTCGTCGGCGTCCTCGATCGGCACGTCGCCACGAGACGAGTTGGTCCGGCGCAGGCAATCTATGAGTTTATAGCGCGCGATAGCGTACATCCATGGCGTGAAGAGCTCAGCCCGATCGTAGGTATGCCGTCGGGTGTGGATCGCCAGCAACGCTTCCTGCAATAGATCCTCCGCTTCAAACGCCCCTCTTCCGGCGCGCGCAAGCCGCCCTCGATAGTAGCTGCGCAAATGCCGGCTGATCCGTTCGAGCAGCAGACGATATGCAGCGCCATCGCCATCAAGGCCGGCCACCATGAGTGATTTCAGCTCTTGCTCGTTCGTCGTCATCCGGCCGCTATCTTCTATTCGGGCGAAACGCCGCCCCGGTTACACGACCCCGAGAAAATACCGCTTCCGCATGAAGTGCGCCGGAATGCCGATCACGTCAACGTGAGCCTGTATCCGATCCGCTCTCCGTTCCGAACTCATGGAAAGACGCCACGACTTCGGAACGGGATCTCACATGCACCTCCGCTGGATACGCGGCGAAAATTCTTTCCGCGACCTCCGATCTCCAAACAGCAAGGGGCCTCCCCACTCGCCTACGCATCGAATCGATAGCCAATCGGTCCTGCCCTTGTTCCAGCGTTTCACGGACATTGGCCAGTACAAATCCTCTCAGGGTTGAGGGTCAGTCACACCCACACAACAAGGAGTTCGGCATGAATCACTCACTTCGCAAGGATGTACTTCACGCCACGGGCGTCATTCTGGCCGCCAGCGTTGCCACTTTCGCGGTCGCGGTAGCGGTTACGATGACCGGCCCCGCTTTTGCCGCCTCCCAGGACTATCGCTTCGAGGTGGCGCAGGTCGCATCGGCCGGCCCCGGCAAGTCCGACGTCACCGTGCGCCTCGTGCGAGCAGCCGATGGCACGTTGGTCGCCGACGCGGACCTTTCAGCGATGGCGGCTACTACGAGCGCAACCGAGCGGGCGGGCTATCGCCGGTTTCAGGTCGAGACGGCGACGGTAGGCTCCCAGACACTGCAGCTCTCCGCCAAGGTACCGGGGCGTGCTCGCATCGAGCGTACGTTCAACACGTCCATAAAGGCGACGCTGGGAAGAAAAGTCCGTGGCGCGGACAAAGTGGTCACCGGCTCAGTCATCTTTGACGCCCAATGACCTTCTGGTTCGGAGACAAGCCATGATCCGGAGAAACATCATCACGACGCTCGTCGCAATGGCGGTGACAAGCGCGTCCGCGGCGCCCGCACTGGCGTGGGACGCCACCTAACAGGTTCTGTCCGCCGGCCAGGTCGTGAAAGTAGACGCCGATGCCGGCAAGATCACGATTGAGCACAGGCCGATCTGGCGCCTGTACATGGAATCCATGACCATGATCTTTAAAGTCCGCGATGCGGCCATGCTCAGCGGGTTGTCTCCCGGGGACAGGATCCGGTTCAAGGTCGACCGCGCCGACGGCGGCTTCGTCGTCACCAGGATAGAAAATGCGAACCGGTAGCACCGCCCGCGCCGACGGCGACCGCTTTTGGCCCTCGCAAAGCTGTCGGTTCACGATTTTCCCCCATGTGACCGAACCGTATGTGACGGGCTTGTGATTGGCCGCCCCGTATCCGTGCTATAGGTATTCACACCATGAAGCGCTTTCGCGCCCTCGCCGGCCTGCTGGGCTGCCTCGCCGTTCTGGCGGCGGCACTGCCCGCTATTGCCATCGCGTCGGCACCGGTGCAGACGGCGGCCTCCGAGCCGTGCAAACACTGCCCCGAGTGCGATGCCGGTCCCTGCGAACCGGCGGCCGTGAGTTGCGTGCAGGCGTGCGTGGCCACGCCGCCGACGCTTGGCGTCGAAACCTTTGCCCTGCCTTCGCTGTACGCAGGCAAGTCAATCTGGCCGGCGCGGTCAGCCATGCTGCACGGGCAGTCGCCGCCGCCCGATCCTTTCCCGCCGAGATCCTGACCTTCTGACCGTCGATTGAACGTCGCGTGTCGCCGCGCGTGCACGCCCTCGTCCTGGGCGCGCGCGGCCATTGGAAGGAAAGTCGCATGTCGAACATCGAAGCCCGCAAGGCCGGTCGCGGGCTCGCGATCGCCTCGGTCGCCGCCCTGGTCGGAATCGCGGTCGGCGCCGGCGCCATGCTGTGGCTGCGCGGCGACCTGCCGCTCGCCGCGAGCATGCCCTCGCCCGTGGTCGCCACGGCGACCGGCGCCTGCGGCGGCAAGGTCAAATACTACCGCAACCCGATGGGCGCGCCCGACACCTCGCCGGTGCCTAAGAAGGACTCGATGCAGATGGATTACATTCCTGTCTGCGAAGACGAAGGCGCATCGGAGGACGGCAACGTCATCAAGGTGAGCCTCGACCGCGTGCAGCGGCTGGGCGTGCGCAGCGAGGCGGTCGAAGAGCGGACTCTGGTCCGCACCGTGCGCGCCTTCGCCACGGTGCAGTACGACGAACGCCGCCAGACGGTGATCGCGCCACGGTTCGGTGGCTGGATCGAAAAACTCTATGTCAACGCCACGGGCGACGTCGTGACGGCCGGTCAGAAGCTGTTCGAGGTCTACAGCCCGGAACTGAACGTGCTGCAGCAGGAATTCATGCTGTCGCGCGGCACGCAAGGCAGCGCCGACAACCGCCTGCGCAACCTCGACTATC
>JBQTJT010000063.1:0-30832 GCA_052386855.1 Reyranella sp. | reverse complement strand
CCGAGACCGGCCAGGTGATCCCGGTGCGCTTCACCGGCAAGGACGGCAAGGTGCAGGAAGGCGGCTACGTGCACGCCATGTACCTCGACGACAATTCGCCGATCGCCGGCGGCCGCGAGATCTGGGGCTTTCCGAAGAAGCTCGCGACGCCCAGGATCAGCCACGAGAGCGAGACGCTGCTCTGCACGCTCCACTACGGCTCGGTGCTCTGCGTCAACGCCACCATGGGCTACAAGCACCGCGAGATCGATCAGGCGCCGCTGCTCAAGAGCCTGGCCAAGCCCGCCTTCATGATCAAGATCATCCCGCACGTCGATTGCACGCCGCGCATCTGCGAGCTGGTGCGCTACTACTGCGAGGACGTGACCGTGAAGGGCGCCTGGACCGGCCCCGCCGCACTACAACTCTTCGACCATGCCCAGTGCGACGTCGCCCGCCTGCCGGTGCGCGACGTCGTGTCGGCCAGCCATTTCGTCACCGACCTGACCCTGGGTCTCGGTGAAGTCGTGTTCGATTATCTCGCCAAGTAACAGGAGCTATTCATGTCCCGCTTTACAGGAAGAGTTGCCATCGTCACCGGCGCCGCAAGCGGCATCGGCAAGGAAATCGCTCTGCGCCTCGCGGCCGAAGGCGGCATCCCGGTGATCGCCGATCTCAATCTCGAGGCCGCCAGCAAGACCGCGGCCGAGATCAAGGCCAAGGGAGGCGACGCCTTCGCCGTCGCCATGAACGTGACCGACGAGGCCGAGGTCGAGAAGGGCGTCGCCGACACCATCGCCAAGTACGGCAAGATCGACATCCTGGTCAGCAACGCCGGCATCCAGATCGTGAGGCCGATCGTCGACTTCCCCTTCGCCGACTGGAAGAAGCTGCTGTCGATCCACCTCGACGGCGCCTTCCTCACCACCAAGGCCTGCCTGAAGCACATGTACGCCGCCAAGTACGGCCGCGTCGTCTACATGGGCTCGGTCCATTCCAAGGAAGCCTCCAAGCTCAAGGCACCTTATGTCACCGCCAAGCACGGCCTCATCGGCCTCTCCAAGGTGCTGGCCAAGGAAGGCGCGGAGTTCAACGTCTCGTCCAACGTCGTGTGCCCGGGCTTTGTGCGGACGCCACTGGTCGAGAAGCAGATCCCCGAGCAGGCTGCGGAGCTGAAGATCTCCGAGGCCGACGTGATCAAGAACGTCATGCTGAAGGACACGATCGACGGCCAGTTCACCACCACCGACGACGTGGCCGATGCGGTGCTGTTCTATGCCGCCGCCCGGAACACGGTGCACAGCGGCCAGTCGGCCGTCGTCAGCCACGGCTGGTTCATGCAGTAGAACGTGTATCGACGACTCGGGCATCGACGGCTCATGCGGCGGCTGCTCGCGGCGCTGCTTGCGCTGCCGGCCGCCGCCGCGGCCGAGGGCAGCGACCAGAACGTCAGCAACGATCCGCTGACGCCCCTGGGGGCGGTGCAAGTCCAGAACTATGTCCAGCCCTTCCTCAATGGCCAGACCGGAGCTGGCGCCGACCAGTTGAATGTCCGCGGGGTCCTGCCGCACGAAGCGTTCGGCCTGCCGCAACTGGCGCGGGTTACGCTGCCGGTGGTGGCCAGCGCCTGGGGGCCGAACGGGTCGGTAACCGGCCTCGGCGATATCACGATCTTCGACCTCTTCGTCCATACGATCGGCAACGTGCGTCTCGGCGCCGGCCCGCTGGCGGTGGCACCCGCCGCGACCAGCCCGGCACTCGGCGCGACGAAGTGGCAAGTCGGCGGCCAGGGCATCGTGAGCGCGCGTCACGATTGGGGCCTGACGGCGGGCTTCTTCTCCTACCAGCAGTCGTTCGACGGCCTGGCGCAGACGATCCAGCTGCAACCCCTGCTCTTCTACAATCTCGCCGACGGCTATTACCTGCGCTCGAGCGGCATCGTGTCGTTCGACCTCGCGCACCGCACCACGGTCGTACCCATCGGGATCGGCCTCGGCCGGACCATCGCGCTGCCTCATGGCCGGATCCTCAATTTCTTCATCGAGCCGCAATACGCCGCGATCCGCAATGGCGAGGGCGTGCCGACATTCCAGGTCTATGCCGGCTTCAACGTGCAGTTCCCGCTGGGGGGCGGAAGCCGTTAGCGCGGGCAAACTCCCGTCAAACTACGTTCGAATTTTTTCGAGCGCGGGCAGTGCTTGCATCTTCTCGATGATATGCACGTCCAGCTGCACCGGTTGCTCTCAATCAATCAGTTCGCTGGCAAGCGCGAGCAAGTGCGGCGGCAGCGCAAGGTCCATCATTCTCGCCGTCCGCACATTGAGCACCAATTCAAAAACAGTCGGAGTCTGCACCGGCAAGTTCGCGGGCCTTTCACCCCTGAGGATGCGGTCTACGTAGCCTGCAGCCTGCACCATCCGTTCGCGGCGATCGACGCCGTAGGACATCAGTCCACCGGCGCGAGGGAAGGCGGCATTCGAATACATAGCCGGCAACCGATGCTTGGCGGCCAGTCCGACGATCAGGTCGCGATGGCTCTGTGCCGCGGAACCGGCAAGAACCAGCAGGCCGGTATTGGGCTCTCGCGTGGCTTCGCCGACAGACCGCTCGATATCGGCGCTATCACCGATATCGACGACGACGCTGCGCAGGCCCAATCCCGGGGCAGCGCCCTCGATGACCGGCATCGTCACTGTTGCCTGCGGATTGGCGCTTTTCAGCACGGCAACGCGCGCCAAGCCCGGGGAAATTTCCTTGAGAAACTGCAGCCATTTGGATGCGATGTCGGCAGAGAATGAGATGAAACCCGTGGCGTTTCCGCCAGGGCGGGCAAGGCTCGCGACCAATCCCAACGCCACAGGATCGGTGTCGGTAACGAACACGACGGGTACGGATCGGGACAGCCGCAGCACGGATACGAGCGCCGTGCCGCCCGCCGTCAGAATGACGTCGGGTTTCAGCTCGACCAGTTCAGCGGCCTGGATTGCGGCGCGATCGGCATTGCCAACTGCACGGCGATACTCGATTCGGACATTGCGGCGGTCGGTCCATCCAAGCCGGTCGAGGGCCGCCTGGAGCGCGGCAAGATGCGCCGTTCCTTCCGGATCGGCATCGGCATATCCGGTAAGAACGCCCACCAGGCGCCTGCCTCCGGCTTGTGCCAGTACGCGTTGGGGAACGCTGCCGGCAGCGACCGCTGCGGGCGGGCCGCCGAGAAACAAGCGCCGCTTCACATCCTCTCCTCAATCCATCGCTTTACGGCACGCTCTATAACCCGGATCGGTCAATGCCGCTTGTCTTCGAAGAAAGCCAGCCGCAAGACGATCCCCCCGCCGGCAGCTACATGAGCTACAGTCGCGCCATCCCGTGAGGCCATTGTTTCCACCATGACCCTGCCGCCCGACGCGCCCGACGCGGCGCGCCGCCACCTGGAAGAGCGCATCGAAGCCTTCATCGCCGGCTACGAGGCGAGCGGACAGCAGCCGGACTCCTTTGCCGGCGAGTATCTGGTGCGCGCGCTGGCCAGCCTGAAGGCCGGCGACCATGCAGTCGGGGAGGCGCGGCTCCGGCTGGCCGAGACGCCGGTCGAGCATCGCTCGCCCCAGAACGTGGCGCAGGTGCCGAAGGGCTACGCGCTGCTGTCGACGGCGGAGCTTCGCCGAAGCTTCGAGCGGACAAAACTTGGACAGCTTCGCTAGCTCAGTCCTGTCGTCCTGAGCGTAGCGAAGGACCTCGCCGATCGGCCAAAGACGGACAGTCGACACCGAGTCCCCGGCCGGTGTGAGGTCCTTCGCTACGCTCAGGACGACAGATGGGCACGGCTCAACCAGCGAGAACGGCTTCGACGATCTCCTGAACATTGAGCGCGTCCGCCAGCGTCGCGAGATGGTGCGGCTCGCCGCGGGCGAGTCTGGCCACGCCTTCGAGCTGGCGCTCGAGTGCCAGCGGCCGGGCCTGCTCCTGGGGCAGGGCATCCGGCGCCGGCTGCCAGGTGCCGTCGGCCAGACGCCGCTCGGCGATCGACCAGTCGCAGAGCCGGACCGCGCCCCTGTCGCCTTCCAGCCTCCAGATGTTGTGATCGTCCTTCGCGGTCTCACCGACCGCGCCCGCCAGCGTCACCGGCAGGTCGCCCGCCTTCAATGTCGCGGCGATGCGTCGTTCGGACTTGCCGGCCTCGGAGAAGGACGCCTTGCCGCCGCTCATTCCGTGCAGAGGCCCGACGAGCCGCCGCGACAGAAAGAGGAAATGCGAGACGACCTCGCGGGTAAAACCGCCCTGCATCGGCCTGTCCAACCAGCCCGCCGCATCCATCTGCCAGGGGCGCGGCCATTTGGCGAAGCCCACCTCGATCGCGATGCGCCTTGGAGTGCCGATCTCGCCGCTCTCGATCCAGCGTCGGAGCGTCGCCACGGCCGGCGACGAGGCGAAGGGAAAGTTGACCGCGCCGCGAGGGCCGGCCTCGGCCACGAACGCCCGCGCATCGGCGACATCGACTGCCAGCGGCTTCTCGCAAAATATGCTCCTGCCGGCCGCCAGCGCCGCGCGGGCGTGCGGCAGATGCGAGGCCGGGGGCGAGGCGATGTAGGTGCAGTCGCTGGCCGCAATGACGGCGGCGGCATCGGCCAGGCGTGGGACCTGGGGAAAGGTCTTTGCCATGCGCTGCATCGCACCAGGCGCGGGATCCCAGATGCCGCAGGCGTGGACCGGCGCGGGGTCCTGCTGGAGGATCGCGTTGAGCAGCCGCTCGCCCATGATGCCGGCGCCGATGATGCCGATCGCAACGCTGTCGTTCTTCATGCCGCCACTCGTCATACTTGCGACCGCAGTCCCTCTTGCCGTTGGGCAGGGGGACCGTTGTACGACGTCAGCGGGAAGCGATCACCGGGTGCGTCGGCGCCGTCACCGTCTTCAGACCCACGCATCGTCGAGTTTCACGCCCAGCAGGCTCTTGCCCTGGATCTCGACGTTCACGTCGAAATCGAGCATCGCGTGATGCGACGCCGTGTTCATGTCGCGGAAAAATATCTGCAGGACGTGACTGTCGTGCGCGGCGCCGGCGCCGGCGCCCTCGAAAAGCCTGTTGCAGGCGCGCCGGCAGAGCTCGGTGGCGTAGGCCGCATTCCAGCGGACCTGGGCGCGCTTGGCCGCCGGCATGGGCGGATCGCGCAGCATCGCCTCGTCGAGCAGATCGCAGTTCTGCTGTGCCAGCGACCAGGCGCAGGAAATCTCCACGCTCGCCTCGGCGACGCGCCGCTGCACGCCGGCGTTATCGGCCTTCATCGCGCCGGTGTAGACATCGCGGCGACCGCGCGTCTTGTCGATGAAGAGCTGCAACCCCCGCTCGGCCATGCCGACGATCGTGCCCAGCAGCATGGTCGCCAGGGCCGGCCGGATCGGGAGTCGATAAAGCGGACTGTCGATCCCCGGCACGGTGCCCATCTGCGCCTCGATCATGGGCACCGCGTAGTGCTCCGGAATGAACGTGTTTTCGAGAAGGACGTCCTTGGAGCCGGTGCCGCGCATGCCCAGCGTGAACCAGGTGTCGACGATGACGGCATCCTTCTTGGGCATCACGACGATCAGGGAGGGGCACGGATCGCCCGCCTCGTTTCGAATGCCCTTGCAGCCGACCAGCACCCAGTCGCCATGATCGGCACCGCTGGCATAGGGCCACTGGCCGTTGAGGATGTATCCGTCCTTGGTGCGCTGGCATGTCCCCCGCAGCGACGGCACGCCGGGAATCAACATGCCGGGATGACCGCCGAAGATTTCATCCTGTCCGCGGCGCGGCATGCGCCCGGCGATGAAGGTGTGGGCGGCACAGACCATCAGGACCCACGACGCTGCCGTGCTGCCGTGCGCGATCACACGCTCCGCTTCGACCAGGGCGCGCACCGGCAACTCGTAACCGCCATAGGCGGCCGGAGCCACGATCCGGGTGACGCCCGATTGATGAAGGAGGTCGACCGCGCGCGCGCTGAGCTGACGGTCAGCCTCGGACTGGGCCTCGGTTTCCTTCAGCGCCTCGACGATCTTTTCCGCATTGGCGGCCTCGTACATCGCTTCCTCAACCGTTGTCGGTGTGCATGGGCTGGTGTATCCATACTAGAATGTTAGTATAGGCATCATGCGAACAGCCTTCAATGTCGTTCTGCCGGATGCCTCGGAGGCACTGTGGCAGGGCGCCCCCCGGCTCCACGATCTGGCTTACGCCTATCTCAAGAGCCTGCTGCTGGGCGGCGGGCTCGATCCCGGCGACCAGATATCGTCCGATGGCGTCGGCCGGGTGCTCTCGATCAGCCGCGCGCCGGTCAGCGACGCGATCCGCCGCCTTGCCGTCGAGGGCCTTCTGGAAATCCTGCCCCAGGTCGGCTGCCGCGTGGTGCGGCCGGTGCCGGCCGAAGTCAGGGATCTCTACGAAATCTTCGGTGCCAGCGAAGGCGTGATCGCCCGTTGGGCCGCGGAGCGTCGCTCGGCGGCGGAAGCCGAAGAATT
Source organism: Reyranella sp. (assembly GCA_052386855.1). GTDB lineage: Bacteria > Pseudomonadota > Alphaproteobacteria > Reyranellales > Reyranellaceae > Reyranella. Next base: position 24,358 of record JBQTJT010000063.1, on the reverse strand, counting down.
TCGCGCCCTCTGCGCTTCACTGGCAGCCGACGACGGTCTTCCAGTCGACCCCGATGCGCGTTTCCTGGAGCTGCGGCGACGCAACCGTCGCCGCTACGAGATGCTGCACAGGCTCGCCCGGTCGCCGCTCAGCACCGACGGCGGCGAGACCTATTGGGACCGCAGCGACTTCCTCCTGCGCGTGACCTTCGGCGGGCGCGACCTGCCGGGGTTCGTGCGGGACGCGCGCGCGGCGCTCGTCGACGCCGTCGTCGCCGGAGAGGGGCAGACCGCCGAGCATGCGACCCGGCAGTACCTGGTTCGCCTTGGACGCGAGGTGGCCGATGCGCTCGAGCGCCAAGCCCGGGAACAGGGTCGTCGATAGCCCATTCACACTGCGGGAGGACCAATCATGAAGTTCAAGTTCCATCACCTCAATCTTTGCACCGACAATCTGCCGCGACTGACCAAGTTCTATCAGCGGCTGTTCGAGCTCGGCACGATCCGTGACGAGGAGCACACCCGTGTGAATGCCGAGCGCAGCGGCAACGGCTACAGCGGCAACGTGGACTTCCTGACCGATGGCGCCATCGAGTTCCATTGGGCCGAGCGCGACGTCGATACCGGATTCAAGATGAAGCAGTTCGTCAATCCGATGGCGAAAGGGCACTACTGCTTCCGCACCGACGACATCAGGGGCTTCATGCGCCGCTGTGACGAGCTGGGCATTCGCTACGCCGATTACGGCAAGTGGGCCATCGCCGGCTGGCACCAGGTCTTCCTGACCGACCCCGACGGCAATGTCGTCGAGATCCATCAGCCGAACATGTGACGCCGCCATGCTTCTGCACGACAAGGTTTGCATCGTCACCGGAGCCGCATCGTTGCGTGGCATCGGGTACGCGACGGCGGAGCTCTTCGCCGGGCACGCGGCCAAGGTCGTCGTTGCCGATCTGGCAATGAACGAGCAGGTCGCCACCGAGATCCGGACATCCATCGACAAAAAGGTTGGCAGGCCAGCCGAGCTGCACAGCGTCCGCTGCGATATCGGCTCTTTCGACGACTGCAGGACTCTCTTCGAAAGCGCCGCTTCGCGCTTCGGGCGGGTCGACTGCCTCATCAATTGCGCCGCCGTCGTGAAGTCCCAGTCTTTCCTTGCCATAACGGAGAAAGACTACGACCTCGTGGTCGACGTGAACCTCAAGGGGGCATTCAATCTCGGCAAGGCCGCCGTCGAATACTTTGTCGCCAACCAGGGCGGCAACATCGTCAACATCGCCTCGGTAGCCGCCCAACGTGGCGGCGGCCTTGTCGGCGGGGCGCACTATGCTGCCTCCAAAGGCGGCGTCATCAGCCTGACGAAGTCCATTGCCCGTGAGTATGGGCCCAAAGGTGTCAGGGCCAACGTCATCTGTCCGTCGATGACCGAGACCGGAATGCTCGATGGAATGACCAAGGAGAAGTTCCAGGAAATCGTTTCGGCGATTCCGATGCAACGGGTGGGCAAGCCGCGAGATATCGCAGGCGCTTGCCTGTTTCTGGCATCTGAACTTTCGGCCTATATCACGGGCACAACCATTGACGTGAACGGCGGCAGCCACATTCACTGATGTCGGCGCCGATGATACCGACCGCAACGCTGTCGTTCTTCATGCGCGGATTACCCGCCCAGGCTATCCGGCTCCGGCACTTCGCGCGCCGGCTTGCCGCCGTCGATCGTGCGGGGATGGCGGTGATGCAGGAAGATGGCGAGCTGCGTGCGGGCGCCGGCGCCTGACAGGCGTACGGCCGATTCGAACAGCTCGTGCTGCACGCTGGCCGGCAAATCTCCCCAAACCGCGGCAACCGCGCGGCCGAGAGCTTTCGTGAGTTGTTCCGAGGGCATCCGAGACATGGCTCTCCCCTGGTTCTGCCCAAAAGGCTAGTTGGAGGTCCCGCCGGAGTCAAAGCGCGCCGGCGCAGTAGACGGGAACCAATTCGATCCCCAGGCCGTTGTCCGTCTTGAGAAGGACAGAATGATCGCATGAGTTGGGGCGTTCAAACCTTCCTGGCTTGGAGGAACCCGAGATGTTGAAGCTCTTTCCGAAATTGATGCTGGTCGTGGGCATCGGCCTCACCGGGGCGGCGTGCGTGGACGACGGCAATGCCGCACCGCGCGGCTACTATCAGCCGACGACGGCCGCCTACGGCAACCCGTACCAGAACAGCGGCTACTACGCGCCCGCTCCAGCCTATGGCTATGCGCCGGCGTATGGCTATGCGCAGCCTGCGCCCTACTACGGCTACGCCAATCAGCAGCGCTATACCACTGTGACGGTAACGAACCGCGGCCAGAACGGGTATCGCGACGACGTGGTTCAACAGCAGGTCGCCTGCGGCAGCCAGTACTACGACGGCTACCGGACCCGCACCGCGCCCCGCTGCTGATCGCCTCGATGCGCGCATTCATGAGAACGGCGCATTGTAGGGGCAATCGCTCGCCGCAATGACGGCAGCCGCATCGGCCAGTCTTTAGGCCCGGTCGGCGGCTCGCCCCAGCGATGCGCCGCGAATTCGACTACGCCGCCGGGCCTTTCGTTCGTCGTCAGTCATCGTGATGGCAACAGGCCTAAGTTGTGGATCACCACGGTAGCGCTCTGGATTCAATTTCCAACTGAGCTGTGCGGCCAGCGACCGCGCAACAGCAGCGGCAAGAAGTGGGGGCACCGCATTCCCAACCTGACGATACTGTTGGAGTCGCGGAATCCAATCGGGCCAAATGAAATTGTCATCGAAACTCTGCAGGCGTGCGGACTCTCGCACTGTGACAACTCGATCATACCGATAGTGAACCGGACGCAGCGGAGAGAAGTTTCCTGTTCCGGCCCTAAGAGTATAGGAAGGCCGGTCGGGGTGAAGGCGGTCGTGAAAGGATCGCTTTTCTCTTTCGCCAGCGCCTAAGGTTGCAAATCGAGCTAGCATATCGGGCGTGTGTTCTGTTGGTTCGTGGTTATGTATTTCGGATTCGCCGAAGTCAGCTGCAGGTGGCAAATCATCCAACGCATCCTTGGTCGTGACGTAAGGCTTTAGCCCACCTACCAACAGATCGCGCGTTCCGTGCGTTGCTTCGGGAAATGCCGCAACGCGGGCGTCTTTCACAGCAACGAGCAGGAGCCTGCGCCGGATTTGAGGAACTCCGAAATTTGCAGCCGGGACGACCTCTACGCGAACCGCGTACTTGAGTTTCTGAAGGCCTGAGACAAACGAATCAAGGTGTGCGCCTTCATCGATCGATGCCAGATTTGGAACGTTCTCGAAAAAGATAGCCGCTGGACGAAGCTCCTTCGTGATGCGCAGAAAATCGGCCACGAGACCGGAACGCAGATCGTCAGCACCTCCGCGCTTGCCAACAATACTGAACGGCTGACATGGCGGCCCGCCGACCAGGACGTCCACTTGCGAAACTCCTGCTTTCTCCAGGAGATGCTCGCCCGATACGCGTGAGAGATCGGCCACGAAGCCTCGGCTTCCGCGATAAGCATGGTTATATTCATAGGCCTCCACGGATCGACGATCGATGTCGAAGCCGGCGGCGATACGGATTCCAGCATCCAAAAAGCCCGTGGAAAGGCCCCCACACCCGCAGAAGAGTTCCAGGCCGATCGGAGATTTGATCATAACATCGGCTTCCTTGTGGCTCGGATAAGCGCAGCTTGTTGCTCGGACAGGCCGAGTAGGTAGCTAGCGCTCTTAATGATCTTAAGGTCAGCCGCCTTGGCGGCCGCACCGAATTCCATGATGTGCAGAATGGAATCGTGATCGACCTTTATTGCCAATGGTCGCACTGTCATCTCAGGAAAATAGTGCCGAGAGTACTCAACCATATTGAATATCTGGACACGATTGAGAGCATCTGCAGCTGCTTTTGCCTCGATCGGAAAGATCACCGGCATTTCATCGTCACGCAGAGCAACTCCCACATCGATTGCATCGAGTTCAGCTTGACCAATACCAGGGACGCTCTTCCTGACATGACTGCGCAAGCGATAGACCTGCAATCCAGTGAAGTGGTCGAACAACTTGCAATAACTGGCAACTGTCAGCACAGCTTGCTCATCCATGTCTGCCATTCTCTCAGGCAGTAAGCGTCGGACCGGCAGGGGAGTGAGATCCAGAGCCTCAGTAAGTTCGCTATTAAGGGGCTCAAATAGCGTGCTTGATCCTTTTTCGAACTGATATTGCCCGCGGCCAATTGCGCGCAAGATGTAAAAGCCCTTATCGAGAATTTCCTTCGGCAATATTGTTCTAGAACGCATGCGGTAAATTAGGTCCGCTGGGTTTCGAACCTCCAGCTTGAGCGAGTCGGCGCTATTGCGGACATCATCAAGTGTGAACAGAACTGTCGGTGTCCCTTGCCGCCAGCGGGCGTTGAAAATGTGCAGCAGGATTGGCCCATAGACCTTGCTATTGAGACCATGGGCCTGAAGTGCGCGTTTCTTTGGACTTGTGGCCATGTTGTGTGTGTCACCGCCTTCTACCCCTAGTGATTGTAGGCAGCTAGGCGTTTGTCGGGAAACGATCTGTTAGGAACGAATAGAGAACTCTTGGCCTTTCCGCAAGTGGGAAGGGGGTCTTCGAATTTCCAAGGCACTTCCCCCGTGAACTCGAGCAGATGTTCGCGCACGTCGGAGAGGGCGCCCATGCGCATGCGGTGAAGCGCGACTGGAGTCGCGCGCTCCCAGCCATGACGCCTAAGCCGAGGCCGGCAGCGGCAGGTCGAGCGTCGTGGTGCGGCGCAGTTCGCGGCGGTGGGTCTTGTCGTCGAATGGCCGGGCGCGATGCATGGTGCAGCGGTTGTCCCAGATCACGAAATCATGCGGCCGCCAGATGTGGCGATAGGTGAACTGCGGCTGCGTGGCGTGATCGATCAGGTCGCGCAGCAGCAACCGCCCCTCCGGCACCGGCCAGTCGACGACATGCTCGGCATGCGAGGCGAGATAGAGCGCGCGGCGGCCGGAGGTCGGGATGGTGCGCACCAGCGGATGGACGGCGCCCTTGAGCTTGTCCGCCTCCTCCGTACTGAAGTCGAAGCCCAGCACGTGTCGCGAGTAGACGATGGTATGATAGACGCGCAGCCCTTCGACGGTGGCGCGGGTCTCCTCGTCGAGCGCATCGTAGGCCGCGCGCATGTCGGCGAATTCGGTATCGGCCCGCACCGGCGGCACTACCCGCGCCGACAGCATCGAGTAGCGGCCCGGCGGATCGACGAACGAGGCATCGGTGTGCCACAGGCGGTTGCCGACCGAGGAGGCACGCTTGCGGTCGTTGGCGTCGCGGATCCTGCCGTCCGCGCCGACGTTGGAGACGTCGGCGATCGCCTCGTTGCCGAAGCGGTTGCCGCTGATGGCCGCGGAAGACGTCCGGGCATGCAGCGTGCCGTCGAAACGCTGGGCGAAGTCGAGCTGCTCGTCGTTGGTGAAATCCTGGTCGCGGAACACCAGCACGGCGTACCTGTCCATGCCGGCGCGGATCGCCTCCAGCGATTCCCGGTCATGCACCTGGCGCAGGTCGATTGCGCCCACTTCGCCGGCGAAGCCTGGGGTGAGCGGCGTGATGGTGACGGTCATGAGGCGCTCCCTTCCTGGCGGCGGGTGCACTAAGGCAGGCCGCCCTAGGTTTCCATGATATGCTCCCCGCCCTGTAATGGAAGGCGCAAGAGCATCCATGAGCCGCCGCATCACCAAGCGACGGAATGAAACTGGCATTGCCTCGGGTAGGCTGGCGCGGCCGGCTGACCGAGCAGGAGTTCCCGCATGCGCTCAATGACGAAACTTGCCGCCACGATGGTTGCCCTGCTGATGCCGCTCGCCGCGGGCGCCGCCACCATAGGCGGGGTGTTTTACGCACCGCAGTACGATTATCGGGATTTCTGGGCCGCCACCGACGGCAAGGACTTCCGAGTCGTCCTGGCGGGAAACGCCTTTCCCGCGCTGCGCGAGGACGACGCCGCGCAACGGCTGCTGCCCGTGATGCAGGTGGCGAAGCCCCGCCCGGCCCTCACGTTCACCTACCAGAAGCCCGTCCCCGAACTTCGACCGGATTATCGGCTGGTCCTGGTCTTCGACCCTGCCAACGATCTCAACGGCGATCGCGTCTGCCAGGGGGAAACACGCTTCAAGCCCGGCACCCCGGGCCTGCTGAACATCTTCGCGGTCTACTGTCGCAACGACATGGTCATGTCGATGACGACGGCCCGGACGCCGGCGGCCCTGCCCGAGGATCGCACCGTCGATCTGCTGTTCCGCGAGCTCTTCATGGTCGTCTTCAACGACTCCCAGACTCTTCGCCCGCAGAGCGGCACGCGCCGCAACTGATCGCCGGATCGCCCTAGCGTCGCCCCAGCGCCAGGCGGGCCATCGGGCTCGTCTGCTGCGAGCGCGACAGAAGCGCGGCCGGGATCAGTGCCGCCAGCGCCACGATGGCGATCACGATGAAGGTGTCGGAGAAGGCCAGCATCTGCGCCTGGGCATTCACCATCTGGCCGAGGAAATCCAGCGCCGCCGCCTTCTGCTGCTGGACCGGCAGGCCGGAGCGCTGCATGAGCTGCTCCACCTGGGTGAGCAGGCGCTCGGTCGTGCGGTTGCCCCAGTCCTGGGTGGCGGTCAGCGCATCGGCATGGAAGCGCGTGCGGACCTCGAAGAAGGCCACGATCAGGTTGATGCCGAAGGCGCCGCCGAGCTGGCGCATGAAGTTGGCGACGCCGGCGCCCTGGCGCACCTTGTCGGGCGGCAGCGCCTTCAGCGCGGCGGCATTGAGCGTGGGATTGATGAAGCCGAGCCCCAGCCGCGACACCATCACCATGCCGGCAAGGGTCCAGAACGTCGTGTTGGCGTCGGCGCCGACCATCAGGGCGAAGCCTGCCGCGAACAGCACCAGGCCGCCGATGATCATGGTCGAGCCCGGCATGGCGTCCGAGAGGCGCCCGGCCAGCGGGAAGATGAAGGCCAGCATCAGCCCGGCCGGCATCATCATCAGCCCGGCCATCAGCGGCGTGAAGCCCACCATGGTCTGGACGAACACCGGGATGATGTAGGTCGAGCCCATCATGCCGGCGCCGAAGATGAAGGCGATCACCGCCGTCGAGGCAAATTCGAGATTGGCGAAAATGCGCATGTCGAGCAGCGCGCGCGGTGTGTAGAGCTCCCACAGCACGAAGCCCACCGACGCCGCGGTGCCGATGACCAGGCGGAGCACGATGACATCGGACTTCCAGCCCTCGCGCTGGCCGTCGGCGATGCCGGTCATCAGGCCCCACAGGCCGACGCAGAGCAGCGCGAAGCCCAGCCAGTCGAACGGCGGGATCTCGCGCGCCAGCGGCCGGGTCGGCATGAAGAACGCCCCCATCAGGGCCGCGATGCCGCAGAACGGCAGCGAGATGTAAAAGACGTAGCGCCACGAGAAATATTCGATCATCAGGCCGCCCAGCGTCGGGCCGATCGCCGGCGCGAAGACGACGCCCAGTCCAAAGATGCCCATCGCCGTGCCGCGCCGCTCGGCCGGGAAGACGGTGAAGATGGTGGCCATCACCAGCGGCTGGGCGATGCCGGCGCTGAAGCCCTGGAGGATGCGGGCGAAGATCAGCATGTCCTCGTTCGGCGCCATGCCGCCCATCACCGCGCCCGCGGAGAAAAAGAACAGCGCGCCGATGAAGGTGCGGCGCTCGCCCAGCACGCCCGACAGCCAGGCGTTCAGCAGCATGCCGGCTGTCATCGTGGCCATATAGGCCGACGACATCCACTGCGCCTTGTCCTGGCCGATGCCGAAAGCGCCCATGACGTCGGGCACCGCCACGTTGACGGTGGTCATGGCCAGCACCATCGCCACCACGCCCATCATGCCGGTGATGGTCACCAGCCAGCGGTAGGCGGGGCCATAGCGCTCGGCCAGGAAGGCGGCGTTCTGGTGAGGAACGCCAGGGAGTGACGGGCTAACGGACGTCAATGTCGACTTCGACCATCATGCCGGGCGCCAGTTGCCTGGGCATGTCGACCATGTCGATCTTCACCGCCACGCGCTGGGTGATCTTGGTGAAGTTGCCCGAGGGATTGGGCGTGGGGATCAGCGCGAAGCGGGCCATGGTGGCGCTGCCGATGCGCGCGACCTTGCCGGTGAACTTGTCGTTGGGGAAGGCATCGACGGAAATGTGCACGAGCTGACCGAGTCTTAACCGGCTCACCTGCGTTTCCTTGATGTTGGCCTCGACCCAGACTTCCTTCGGGTTATGCAGCAGCAGGATGCGCTGGCCGGCGGCGACATACTCGCCCGGCAGCACGAAGGTGCGGTCGATCACGGCCGGTATCGGACTCTTGATGGTGCGATCCTCGACATCGACCAGCTGCTGGTGGAGCTGGGCCGCCAGGTTCGCCACCTGGTGGGTGAGCGCCTCGATCTGCGCATCGATCACGCCCAGCCGGTCGTGGCCGACGCGGGCCTCGTCGAGGCTGCCCTCGGCCTGCTCGTGTTCCGCCTGGAGCTGCAGGATCTGGATCTCGAGCTTGGTCACCGCGGCCTGCGCCACCTGGAGCTGGCGCTCGTTCGTCACGCGGCTGGCGAACAGCACCCGGGTTCGCTCGAGTTCCAGCTTGGCGAAATCGAGATCGGCGCGCAGCGCCGCCAGCGCCTTTTCGCGCACCATGACGTTCGAGGTGCGGGTGCGCATGGAGGCATTCGCCTGGTTCTGGTCGAGCTTGCGCTCGGCGCGCAGCCTGGCCCGCTCGACCCGGACGCCCTCGATCTGCGCCCGCAGCGCATCGGCCTTGAGTTTGGAGATGCGGTCATCGACGCGCACCAGCACCTGGCCCGCCTCGACCTGCATGCCTTCGCGCACCGGCATCTCGACCACCCAGCCATCGCCGCGGCTGGAGATCGTCACGATGTCGGCGCTCACGCGCGCGTCGTACTCGTAGACGTGGGTGAAGCGCATGTAGAGTTCGCGGCCGCCATAGGCGAGCGCCATCAGCAGGACCGCGGCAACGACGAAGGTGCGTGGGCGCAGGAGCGCGCGGCCACGGCCGGTCGCCCACTGCCGCTGGCGCGGCAGGGCAACAGGCTTGGTCTCGGAGGCCGTCGACGAGGCGGACGGCGAAATGGATTGGTCCATGAAACTACTCGGCCGCAACGAGCCGCGGCGAGGCGCGGCCGTCAACGGCCAGCGGATCCGCCAGCGGCTGCAGACGCGTCTTCAACCGTCCGAGCAGGCGGACGCAGGCACGGATTTCCGCCTCGCTGCTGTCGCGCAGCAACTCGCGCCTGAGATCGCGGCCGACCGCAGCGATCGAGGCCAGCGCCGGCCGCGCCTTGGCGGTCAGGAACACGCGCTTGACCCGTCGGTCGCCGGGCTGGGCCCGCCGCACGACCCAGCCGTCGGCCTCGAGCAGGTCGAGCTGCCCCACCAGAGTCGAGCCCTTGATGCCGACCCGCAGCGCCAGGGCGTTCTGGGTCAGCCCCTCGGGATGCGCCGACAGGTTGACCAGCGCCACCCAACGCGCCGTGGACAGGCCCAGCGGCTTCAGGCGGGCGTCGAGCACATGCCGCCACATCCGGGAAACCTCGGCCAGGGCAAGCCCCAGCCGGTAGGACGGGTCGTCGTTGGCTGTGCCATTAGCTGTCATGGAAAAATCATAGGACTGAAATCATTAGGAGGCCAACGATCTTCCCCGCGTTCGCCGTCAGGCTGCAACGCACGCCCTGCATGGCGCCGGGACATCGGACGACACTCTAGGCCGCCCGGGCGCGGCGGCCGATCAGCAGGATCAGTGGAATCGCGAGCGCCGAACACAAGGTGTAGAAGCCGAAAGCGTTGATGTAGCCCAGCATGGCCGCTTGGCGGTTGATCTCCTTGGACAGGCGGGCCAGCCCCTGGACCGTCTCGAAATCCCAGCCGCCGGTCACCCAGGGCATCGCCAAGGCCTTGTTGTAGGGATTCACCAGCTCGACCATGCGGCCGTAGTTGGCGCCGGTGGCGCGCACGATCTCGGCGACCGAGATCGAGATGAAGAAACTGGAGCCGATGTTGCGCAGCAGGTGATAGACCGCCGTGCCCTCGGCCAGGTTGGCGGCACCCACGGTCGAGAAGGTGACCAGGGTGAGCGGCACCCAGATGACGCCGATGGCGATGCCCTGGACGAAGCTGTTGGCCATCAGCGCATTGGTGCCGACGTTGAGATCGAAACTCATCAGCCACAGGCCCGAGATCACCTGCAGCGAAAAGCCGCCGATCAGGCCGATGCGCGGGTCCATGCGGCCGACGAAGATGGCGAGGAAGAAGCCCATGGCAGCGCCAGCGCCGCGCGCGGCCACGATCTCGCCGATCAGCAGGTCGGGGAAGCCGGCGTGCTGCTGCAGGAGCGGCGGCAGCAGGACCATGGGCGTGAAGTTCAGCATGCCGTAGATCAGCACCAGCACGAGGCCCAGCGCATAGTTGCGGTCGAGCAGAAGACGCAGGTTGAGGAACGGATTCCGCGCCGTCAGGCTGTGCGCGATGAAGACCCAGAACGCCAGCAGCGCGATGAAGGTCTCCAGCATGATCTCGGTCGAGTCGTACCAGTCGAGACGCTGGCCGCGCGACAGCACGAGCTGGATGCAGGCGATGGTGACCGACAAGGAGAGAAAGCCGGTCCAGTCGAGCGCCGTGCGGCCGGCCGGCTCGTCGCGCGGCAGGGTGAGCCGCAGGCCCGCGAACGACAGGAAGCCGACCGGCACGATCATGTAGAAGGCCCAGCGCCAGCTGTAGAGTTCCGACAGCATGCCGCCCAGGGTGGGACCGATCACGGGACCGATCACCACCGCCATGCCGAAGATCGAGGTGACGAGTCCCTGCTGTCGCTTGGGGAAACTGTCGAGCAGGATGGTCTGCGACAGCGGGATGACCGGCGCGCCCAGCCCGCCCTGCAGGACCCGCCAGAACACCAGCGACTCGAGCGAATCGGCGGCGCCGCAGAAGAACGTGGTGACGGTGAACAGGAAGACCGACCAGCTGATCGTCTCGCGCCGGCCGAAGCGGGCGGCCAGCCAGCCGGTCATCGGCGTGCACACGGCGGTCGCCAGGATGTTGAAGGTCATCGCCCAGGCGATTTCGTCCTGGGTCGCCGACATCGTGCCCTGCATCTGCGGCAGCAGCGTCGAGGCGATCAGCAGCGTGGTCGCATAGAGGGTCGAGCCCAGCACGACAGCCACCAGGATCATCACCCGGCGGCCCAGCGAATAGGATTCGCTGGGGTGAGCGGCTATGCCAGGGGCGTCGGTGGGGGTACTTGAACTCATGGCCATGACTATTGTAGCCTAGGCAACAATATCGACCAACGCCATTCCATGGCCCTGCAAAAAGGGGGCCGCCCGGGAGGGGCCTCGATGAGTCCCGACGACGACGGCTATATCGGCTACGTGCTGTCGGACGTGGCGCGCCTGATCCGCACGGTGTTCGACCGCCGCGTGCGCAGCCTTGGCCTCACCCGCGCCCAGTGGCTGGTGCTGTCGCGGCTCTACCGCCGCCCCGGCGCCAGCCAGACCGAACTGGCCGACATGCTCGAGGTCGATCGCGCCAGCGCCGGCCGCATGATCGACCGCATGGAAAAAGGCCACTGGGTCGAACGCCGCGGCGACGCCGGCGACCGCCGGGTCAAGCGCCTCTACCTCACGCCCGAAGCGCGCCGCGTCCATGCCCGCATGTGGTCGATCGCCGAGTCGACCGTTGACGATGCCCTGGCGCCGCTGTCGCCCCTGGAGCGCGCCCGCTTCACCGGCCTTGCGGCGCGCGTCAAGGAGCAGCTCCAGTCGATGGCCGGCGATGGCGCGATCGAGGCCCCTGCCCCGCGCCCGTCTCGCGCCGCCGCGTCATGAGCCGCCGCCCCTTCGCTCTGAAGCGGCTGGTCCTGCTGGTGGTCGTGCCCGTGGTCGCCATCGCCGGTGCGGGCTACTGGTGGCTGTCGGGCGGCCGCTTCGTCGTCACCGAGAACGCCTATGTGAAGGCGCACATCGTGCAGATCGCGCCGGAGGTGGCCGGCACCGTCCGCCGCGTGCCGGTGCTCGATCATGCCACCGTCTCGACCGGCGACACGCTGCTGACGCTGGAGACCCGGCCGTTCCGGCTGGCGCTCGACAGTGCCGAGGCCGAACTCGACACCGCACGCGCGCATGTCGAGAGCCTGCGCGGCGCCTGGCGCGAGGTGATGAGCGAACTGGCCGACGCCGAATCGCGGGCGGCCTACGCCCAGCGCCAGTGGCAGCGCCAGGAGGAGCTGGCGACCAAGGGCATCCTCTCCGCCAGCAAGCGCGACGAGGCGCAGAACGACATGCGCACCGCGGCCGATCGCGTGACGTCGGTGAAGGAAAAGCTGCGCCGCGTGCTGACGGTGCTGAACGGCAATCCCGAGCTGCCGGCCGACGAGCATCCGATGGTGCGCGAGAAGACCGCGGCCCGCGAGCGCGCCGCCCTCGACCTCGCACGGACGACGGTGCGCGCTCCAGTCGACGGCGTGGTCGTGAACCTCCGCGTGCAGCGCGGCGAGCAGGTCAAGGCCTCGACGCCGCTGTTCGCCGTGGTGGCGCTCAGCCGGCCGTGGATCGAGGCAAACTTCAAGGAAACCGAACTGACGCATGTGCGCGTGGGTCAGCGGGCGCGCATCGTGCTCGACACCTATCCCGACTCGAGCTGGGAGGCGGTGGTCGAAAGCGTGAGCCCGGCGACCGGCGCCGAGTTCTCGATCCTGCCGCCGCAGAATGCCAGCGGCAACTGGGTCAAGGTCGTGCAGCGCCTGCCGGTCAAGCTGCGCGTGCTGCCGCACCAGGGCGAGCCGCCGCTGCGCGCCGGCATGACCGCGACGGTGAGCATCGACACCGGCCGCCAGCGCAGCCTGGGCGACGTGGCGCAGATCTTCAGCGGCAAGCCGGCGCAAGCCGGGGACGCCACCTCGCAAAAGCCCTAACGCTTCGCCAGGCCCTTCCGCAGCATCCGCCACTTGAGCTGGTCGAAACGGTCCTGGCCGAAGAACGGCTCGCCGTCGAACACCATCAGCGGCACGCCATAGTGCCCACCCACGCGCTGGGCTTCCTGGTTGGCCGTAATGATGGCGTCGAGTCGCTCGGGTTCGGCAGCGACCGCGGCATCCATCTCCGCCAGATCGAGGCCGGCACGTTCGGCGGCGCGCGCGAGGTGGTCGCCCTCGTGCCAGTTCTTGATCTTGCCGCTCCAGATCGTGCCGCTCACCTCGTTCAGGAAGGCAAGTCCCTTACCGCGCTCGGTCGCCGCCTGCCCGAGCCGAGTCAGGCGATGGATGTGGGGCTGCTCCATGGGATAGGTCCGCGTCTTGGGGTCCATCAACACGGGATCGGGCGAGGCCCAGGCGAACGGCAGGCCGACAAATTCGGCGCTGCGGAACACATCGCGCAGGAAATAGGTAAACCACAGCGGATCGCTGTTGGCGAAGAAACCCGGCTGGCGCACCGCGATCGGGTAGACCACGCGGACGTTGGCCTCGACGTCGTACTCCTTCTCCAGCGCGACCAGCCGAGGCGTCACGAGATACGAATAGGGCGAGCGGAAGGACCAATAGACATCGTAGTGCAGCGTCATGGTGTGTAGAGCCCTTCCGACGAGGCCATGCTGACGCAGAGCGCTTCGATCGCGTCCAGCGTCGGCGTGTCGAGGCCGGCGCTGCGGGCAAAGGCCAGCGGCGCGCGCACGATCGACTCGACCTCCATTGGCCGGCCGAGCTCGTAGTCCTGCAGGATCGACGGGCGGTGATCGGGATAGACGCGGGTCGCCCCGTAACGCTGCTCGGGACTGTCGTCGAGGACGACGCCGTGAGCTGCCGCCACGGCCAGCGCCTCGGCATGCGCCCTGCGGCAGAGGCGATTGATCTCGGGCGTCCTCTGGATCGTGTTGGGCTGGCCCAGGATGAGGCAGACCGTCGATCCGGTGAGATTGGCCATCAGCTTGTGCCAGATGTCGTAGCGGATATCGCGCGTGGCGGGCGAGGCGATGCCGGCCGCGACCAGCGCCGCCCGCAGGGCATCGATGCGCGGGCTCACACGATCGTCGGTCTCCGCCACCCAGAGCGTGTTGCGCTCGGGCGAGACGTTGCGCACGACGCCGGGCTCCATGACATGGTTGGACGAAGTAACGACGGCGCCGACCGCACGGTCGAAGCCCACCGCCTTGGCCAGCGCCCCGCCGGGGTCGAGCCGCGACAGGTCGGGCGCCGGCGGGCGGGATGATGCGAGGCCATGGCCGTACCACCAGGGAATGCCGTTCTGCACGAAGGCCACCGGCGTGTCGGGGCGCAGCAGAGGCCCGACGTTTTCCGCCAGCACCGCGAGGCCCGACGATTTCATGGTCACCAGCACCGCATCCTGCGGCCCGAGATCGGCCGGCCGGTCGCTGGCGCGGACCGGCGCCACAATGCGCTTGTCACCGGACAGCAGGATGAGGCCGCGGGCGCGGATGGCGTCGAGATGCGCGCCGCGCGCCACCACCGAGACCTCGTTGCCCGCCGCCGACAGGCGCGCGGCGAAGTTGCCGCCGATCGCGCCGGCTCCAAAAACACAAATCCGCATCGCTTCTAGGCCCGGCTCAACCAGGTGACAGTGAGGTCGCTGCGCGGACGGGCGCGACAGGCGAGTGTCTGCCCGGCCTTGATCTGCTGCGGGCTGAGCGAGGCATCGCCGCGCGGCAACAAGGTGACCTTGCCGAAATCGAGGCGACTGGTGCAGGTGCCGCAGTTGCCGGTGGCGCAGGCATAGGGATAGTCGATGCCGGCAGCGATGGCTGCTTCCAGTACGGTCTGGTTGGCGGTGCAGTCGATGACTTGCTTGGTGTTGGCGATCGTCACGCGATGGGACTTCGGAGCACGGGCCATGTCAGTGCTCACGTCATCGCCGCATGGCGGCGCGATGGCGTCGTGCGGACCGAGTTGAATTGCGGGACATACCAGGACACCGACGGAAAGCGCACCAGGGCATAGCCGTAGAGGGCAAGGCCGATCGCCGGCTTGTCGCCCACCACCACGGTGCTGTGAATGTCGTGATCGGCCATCGCCATGCCGCTGCCGGACTCGACCATCACCTCGCCTACTTGCTCCACCGTGGCGTGGCCGGGCTTCGCGAGACTGTCGGTGCGGCGGAAGAACTTGTGGCGCTCGCGGCCGGAGATGGCGGCATTGATGCACCAGATGCCGTGATCGTGCGGGGCGGCTTCCTTGCCCGGCAGGCTGATCGTGAGATAGAGGCCGTGGCCGTCATTGTCCTCGACGAGGAGCGGATGGTTGCGGCCTTCGGCCACCGGCATGGCGAAGTCGGCGAGCGGGAACAGCTCCTTCTTGGCCGCCAGTGCCACCAGCTTCAGCTTGAGCGCATGCAGCGCCGACGGCGTGATGCCTTCCTTCGCCGTGATGGCGTGGACGTCGGCCATCAGCTTGGCGGCCGCGCGGTTTCGCTTGTCGGAGACGGTCATGGCGGGGGGTTCCTTGCTAAAGGAATGGTACGGGCTAGGCCTCCCGGACGGCAAGGGCTAGAGTTCCGGCAGAGGCGAGGAACCCGACATGCCCCACACTCTCAGCATCGAACCGTTGGCAAACACCTCATTCGGCGCCGTCGTGACGGGTGTGAAGGTGACCTCGCTCGATGATGCCACCTGGCGCGAGCTCTATGCCGCCTGGCTGAAGTACGCGCTGCTCATCTTTCCCGACCAGCATCTGAAGCGCAACGAACAGATCGCCTTCGCCAAGCGCTTCGGGCCGCTCGAGTTCGAGATGGCCGCGATCAGCAACGTCAAGGCCGACGGGTCGCTGCGCATCGAAGCCGACAACGACGACGTGATGAAAATCCTGAAAGGCAACATGGGCTGGCATTGCGACAGCACCTACATGCCGGTGCAGGCCAAGGGCGCGGTGTTCAGCGCAGAAGTCGTGCCGAGCATCGGCGGCAGCACCGGCTTTGCCGACATGCGCGCGGCCTGGGATGCGCTCGACGGCGCGCTCAAGGCCAAGGTCGAGAAGCTGGCGGCCTATCACTCCTTGCATCAC
Source organism: Reyranella sp. (assembly GCA_052386855.1). Lineage (GTDB taxonomy): Bacteria > Pseudomonadota > Alphaproteobacteria > Reyranellales > Reyranellaceae > Reyranella. The sequence goes on along the minus strand of JBQTJT010000063.1, from coordinate 8,321 downwards.
AGCCAGTCCAGGCTCGGCCACCAAACCAAGAAGCGCGATGGCGAATACAGCGGCTACGGCCTGCACGACGGGCCGGTGCCGCTCCGGCAGCTGGTGAAGACCCATCCCGAGACCGGCCGCAAGTCGCTGCTGGTCGGCCGCCACGCCCACAACATTCCCGGCCTGGACAAGGCAGAATCGGAGCGGCTGCTGCAGGAGCTGGTCGACTTCGCCTGCCAGCCGCCGCGCATCTACCATCACGACTGGACGGCCGGCGACGCCGTGGTGTGGGACAATCGCTGCCTGCTGCACCAGGCGACGCCCTGGGACATGAAGCAGCCGCGCGTGATGTGGCACAGCCGCATCGCCGGCGATCCGGCGAGCGAGGCTGCGCTGCACTGACCTAATATTAGTGCGGCGGCATCGGGATGAAGAGCGGCGGCGGGGCTGCGCTGCCGGGCGGCCTGAGATAGACATAGAACGGCGTCCGGCGCTCGACGACATCGTCGCCCGGCTGCGCCCTTTGGCTCACCAGCAGATCGTCCTGGATGCGGACATGCATGTAGCCCGGCATGAGCTCGGCCCAGTTGGCAATGTCAGGCGTGAACACGACGTCATAGGCATAGTCCTTGGCGACGGTGACGACGCCGGAGCCGACAGGATCGGCGGGCCTTGACGGCACCTGCTGCCAGACCATGCCGGACTGCACATAGACGGCCACGGGATTGAGCATCACGTAAAGTGGACCTGCGGGGCTGGTGTTCTGCAGCGACAGCGTCATGCGGAACGACTTGCCATCGGCCATGGCCACGATGCGCCTGAGCTCGACATAGAGCGACCGCATCGCCGTGTTCTCGAGTTCCAGCCGCGCCTGGCGCTGCTGCTTCGCGAGATGGGACTGGTAGCGGCCGACGCCGGCATCGACGGCGAAAGCCAGCATCACCAGCACGACGACGCCCAGCAGCACCGGGGAATGCCACAGGCCACGCGGACGCCCGAGTTTGGAGGTGACTTCGGCCGGCGCCGTCGCTTCCTTGCGCGGCGCTTCGCGCAACCGGTCGATCAGCGCGCCGCGCGTTTCGGCCCGGCGCTTGGTCAGGCGCAGCTCGGACTGCGCAACCGCAAGCTGGCGGCGGAGATCGCGGATCAGTTCGTCCTTGTCGAGGGGCTCACCGCTCATGCGACGATCGCGCCGTTGGCGATATGGATGATCTGCTCGGCCTGCTCGGCCAGGGCAAGATTGTGCGTGACCAGAATAAGCGTCGTGCCGAGTTCGCGATTGACCGCCAGCAGCTCGTCCATGATCTCGATCTCGGTCTGCTCGTCGAGATCGGAGGTCGGCTCGTCGGCCAGCAGGAGCGCGGGATCGTTGATCAGCGCGCGGGCGATCGCGGCGCGGCGCTGCTCGCCGGCGGAGATCTCCGAAGGATAGGCGTCGAGATAGCCGCCGAGTCCCATACGGTCGAGCAGGCCCGAGGCTCTGGCGTAGGTCGCGGCAGTCGACTGCCGCCGGCCCAGCATCGCCGGCAAGGCGACGTTGTCGATCAGGCGCAGCGTCGGCAGCAGGCTCGCGAACTGGAAGACGTAGCCGATTCTTTCATTGCGGAAAGCCGCCAGCTCGGTCTCCGACAGGCGCCATAGGTCCGTGCCACCCACGTCCACCGTGCCGGCCGAGGGGCGACTCAAGCCGCCGATCATCGCCATCAGGGTCGACTTGCCCGAACCCGAGCGGCCGATGATGGCCGCGAACCGGCCGGCCGGCACTTCCAAGTCGATGCCGGCAACGGCACTCACGACCCCGCGCTCGGTCTTGTAGCTCTTGCTCACTTGGCGGCAGGCGAGCATCGCTCAGCCCTCGCCGCGCACGAGGTCGTAGGCGTCGCGGCGGCTCGCCCGCCATGCCGGATAGAGCGCGCCCAGAGCGCCGATGGCCGCGGCCAGCACGATCGCCGCCGCGGCAAAGGCCACCGTGTGCGGCAGGTCGAGCCAGACGAACGGCACGCCGATATTGTCGAGGTAATAGACCAGCGAGCGCTCGTAGAAGCGCATCACCAGCACGCCCAGGGTGACGCCCAGCACGCCGCCGACGCCGGTCGCGATCACCGCCTCGACGACCATGACGCCGATCAGCTGTGCACCGCGCGCGCCGATCGCCTTCAGGAGGCCGAGCTCGGCCCGCCGCTCGGTGACGATCGCGGAGAACAGCACGCTCACCATGACCGCCATGCTGGCGAACATCAGCACCATCAGGGCGAGAATGCCCTTCAGCAGTGCAGCCAGGCCCTGGCGGATTCCCGACAGCGACGAATCGCCGGTCACGACCCGGGCGCCCTTGACCGCCGACAGGATGGCGAAGCGGGCCTGCAACGCCGTGGCCCCCGGCGCCAGCTCGACCAGGAAGCCGGTAACCTTGCCCGGCGCGAGGACGGCGGGCCGTTGCGGTATGCTGGCCGCCAGCGCCTCCAGGGTCGCGATCGACATGAAGACGCCGCGCTCGTGGGTGCCGACGCCGGTGCGGCCGAGCTTGCCGTAAACCACATGCGGCTTGCCGAAGATGAGGAGCTGCGAGCCCAGCGGCGCGTCGCGGCCGGCGCCCAGGATCACGTCGCCGGCCCGCAGTTCGCGACCGAGCTTTTCGCGGAGCCAGGGCTGGACCGTGAAGTCACGCACCGGATCGATGCCGATCAGGTCGACCAGTTCGTGGTGGCTGCCGATGCCTGAATGCTCGACCCGCGCGATCTTCTGCGGTGCAGCCCGCGCCACGCTGGCGAGACGCGCCTTGGCCAGGACATCGGCGTCGAGCACCAGCTCGGTGGGCTCGACCGTGAGGAACGAAGCGGTGATGTTGGTGAGCGCGCCCTCCGGCACCACCATCATGTCGGCGCCGAGCCGCGTGAACCCCACTGCCATGCTGTCGTCGATGCTGCGCATCAGGGTGGCGCCGGTGAAGACGACGCCGCTGCCGATCGCCACCGCGGCGATCAGCAGGAGGCTGCGCGCCTTGCGGCGGCCGAGGTTCTGCAGCGCCAGGTTGGCGAGCAGCCTCAAAGCATGCCCACTCAGAGCGTACAGGAGCGCGTGTGCTTCATGTGCTCCAGCTTGGTCGGGATGATCACGCAATCATGATGTCCGCCGTTGCTGGGCAGGATGCCGACCAGCGTGTCTGTCGAAGTGTCGACCACCGCGATGCCGCTCGACTGGCGCTGGAAGCCGCTGAATGGCGTCAGCACATATTTGCCGTCGTAGGTGATGGCCGGCGTCTGCAGGTCGGGACCGATGCCCTGGATCTCCTTGACGATCGTCCAGGTCTTGGTGTCGACCACCATGAGACCGCTGTAGGCCGGCGAGGGATGCAGGATGGACAGGTAGAGCTTCGAACTGTCCATCGAGAAGACCATGTGGAACGGGTTCGGGTACTTGCCGCGCCACAGCGGATCCTCGACATGGGCGACCTTGCGCCACTTGGTCGGATCGGGATCCTCGCAGCTGAAGATCGAGCAGTTGTTTTCCCGGAGGTTGTTCATCATCACCAGGAACTTGCCGTCGGGCGAGAAGCCGATCTCGTGGCCGGGCGAATGGATCTTGTCGAAGACCACCTTCCACGTGTCCTTGTCGATCTGCTCGACCGCATATTGGGCCTGCGAGTCCTTGTTGAACTGCAGGAAGGCCGCCGGGTCGAAGTTCTTCTGCGGATCGAGGATGCAGATGCCGCCACACAGGCGCACGACGGTGGCGGCCCAGCGGCCCTCGGGATGCCAGATCGTGCCGTCGGCGCCGGTCAGCGTGAGCGGCGCGTCGCCGGGCAGCGAGCCCTCCTCGACGAACAGCTCGCCCATCGGCACCATTTCCCAGTCGATCTTGTTGCCCTTGGTCCCGCGGTAGTCATACAGGCCGGTCTTGGCGTCGGGATAGATCTTCTTGATGGTGAGCGTGCCGCCCTTGATCCAGGCGTCGCGCAGGTCGGGCACGTTGGGTGCCCAGTCGAATTTCAGCGCCGCCTTCACCTTCGAGGTCGTGCGGTCGAAACAGGCGGCGATGTCCTTCTGGCCGTCGGTGACGAAATAGGATTGGGCATCCTTCGGGTTCACGGTGACATGGACGCCGAGCCCCAGCCCGGTGGTCTCCGAGACGTTCTCGACCATCTGCATCTGCGTGCCGTCGAAGCGGACGCGGTAGATGTTGGTGCCGGGTGCCGGGTCGGTGGTGGCGGTGGGAATGCCGTAGATCAGCGAATTCTTGCCGCCCTGCGTCGAGTTGACGAACTCGAAGCCATGATAGGGATCGGAACTCGGGAAGGCACAGAGGTGATGGCTGATCGGGCTGAAATCGCCGTAGGTCCAGTACCAGATCGAGGCCAGTACGCGGTTCGAGTTGAGATCGAGCGCGTAGGTGCCGCCGCCCAGCTTGGTCGGCAGCAACGCGATCCACTGGCCGAGGCTGCGGCCCTTGATGTCGGCCCTGCTGTCGACGATCTCGCGGGCGATGTGCGATTGCTGCGGGCCCGCACCGCTGGCCTGGAAGACGCCCGTATCCGACGAGCCGCCGCCCAGCGCGCCGTAGCCAAGAACGGCCGCTTCGGCGACGCCGGCCGTGCCGACGGCGACGTTCAGCATCGTGCGCCGGCTCATCCGGGTCTTGCGCGCGGGCGCGGGCTGGGACGCCGGCGCCGCGGTCGCGGCGGCCTGCTTGGCGACAAGGTAGGCCTGAAATTCCTCGCGATCCTTTTCCAACACTTCGGCGTTGCGCCTGAGGAATTCGTCGATCGAGGCTTTGCGCGCCGGAAGGCTTGGCGCCGCGCCGTCGGCACCGAGCGGCGCGATCAACGGAGCGTCAGGAGCAACTGTCTTGGTAGGCGTTTCTCCGGTCGGCTCGACCATATGCCATACTCCCTCGTTGCTGTTTGGCGCGAATACTAGACGTCGCTTCTCGTGAAGGACATTCCGAAATTCGAAGAACTGAAGGCTGATTTTTCAGAGCGGTCCCGCTAGTCTTCGCCGATGGACTACGCCGTCATCATCAGCGCCATCGTGCTCGGCCTTTCCGTGCTGGCGACGGCTGCGAAGTTCCTGGACTGGTTCATCCATTCCGATCCACCGACGATGGTCCGCGTCAGTCGGTGGATGCTGCTGCTCCTCGTCCTCGCCTGCATTCCGGTCCTCGTCTGGATGATCGGGAGCGGCCGCTGGTCCGGGGCGATGCTGCTCGGCGCCGGCATGCTGATCGTGCCCACTTTCCTGAAGTGGCGAGCGATCCTGCAGCCGTTGCGCGCGATGTTCGACCGCTTGCGGCCGAGGGCACGGCCGTTCGACATGCCACCGTTCAATATGGAAATGGCGCCCGATGCCGAGGCGGTACAGCGCGCGGCCGCCATCCTCGAGGCCTATGTGCAGCGCGCCCTGCCGGCACCGCCGCGGGACGGCATGTCGCGCGCCGAGGCCCTCGATGTCCTGGGCCTCGCGCCCGGCGCCGACGAGGCCGCCATCCGGGCAGCTCACCGGCGCCTGGCCAGCCTCGTCCACCCCGACCATTCGGGATCGACCTACCTCCTGAACAAGGTCGACCAGGCCCGGGACACGCTGTTGCGGCCAGCGCGCGAGTGGCCGCGGCTGTCAAAGGGCTAGTCGCCAAGGTTAGTCGTCTCTGGCAGCGCGGGCGTCGTCGCAGGCTTTTTGCGCCTCGTCCGCCGCCTTGACGGCACGGTCGCGCCGCGCCGCCGCGGCCCCGTCGAGCGCGTAGAGGCCCGATGCGGAAGCGAGGAAGAGCGCGCCAGCGACGTAATAGCCCCACGCCTCGATCTCCAGGCGCAGCAGCACCAGGACGAACGGCACCGGAAAGAAGACGAGCGTGAACCTGATCCAGGTGCTGCGGTCGTAGGTGCGGACGGCCTTGTCGGCGGCGGCCTTCGACTGGGCGGCGTGGCGTTGCAGCGCCGCCAAGTGCTCGGTCGGATCGGGCCTGGCCATGTCGGCCCGACCATACAAGCGGCGCGATACAGGCGATACAGAATCCGCCGGGCGCGACATGGCCACGAAGCAGAGCGGGCGTAAACCCCAGGCGCACCAACCGCCACCGAGGACCCGCCCATGACGCCGCATCAGATCAAGCTCGTGCAGACAAGCTTCGCCCAGGTCGCCCCTATCGCCGCCACCGCTGCCGACCTTTTCTACGGCCGGCTGTTCGAGATCGCACCTGAGGTGCGTGCGATGTTTCCCGACGATCTATCGGGCCAGAAGAAGAAGTTGATGGCCATGCTCGGCACCGCCGTTGCCGGTCTTAGCCGCCTCGACACGCTTCTGCCGGCGGTGCGGGCGCTCGGCCAGCGACATGTCGGCTACGGCGTCAGAGCCGAGCAGTACGTGCCGGTCGGCACGGCACTGCTATGGACCCTGGAGAAGGGGCTGGGCGACGGCTTCACCGCCGAAACCCGCGACGCCTGGGCCACCGCCTACCAAGTGCTGTCCGGGACGATGATCGAGGCCGCCAATGAGATGCCGAAGGCCGCCTGACCGTCGCCTATCAAGCGCTAGAGATAGATGACGCGCGTCTCGCGCGACAGGACCCGGGGCATCCTGGCCGAATCGTCGAGCGTGATCTCGATCTCGACCAGATTGACGTTGCCTTCGCCGAGGTCGGCCTGGCTGCGCTTCAGCCGCTTCACCATGGGCGACACGCGCGAGATCGTCCCCTTGTGGACGGTCGGGCTGCCACGGAAGGTGACCTCGACCTTGCCGCCGACCACGACCCGGCTGGCATGTATGTCGTCGATCTCGGCCAGGATGCGCACCTGATCCAGGTCGACGATCTTGACGATGCCGTTGCCATGGATCCGCTCGCCCTGGCGCGAATAGACTTCCGCCACCACGCCGTCGAGCGGCGAACGGACCAACGCCTGCTCGCGAGCGTTGCGCGCATCGTCGACCTTGGCGGTCAGGATGTTGATCTCGGTCTCGCTCTGCGCGAGGTCGGCCGTCAGCTGTTCCTTCCACACACGCAGCTTGGCCTGCTCGCGTTCGACATTCTGTTGCGAGATGCTGAGCTCGAGCTGTTTCTCGTCCGGCGGCATGCTCGATCGCTGAAATTGCAGCTGCTTGAGCTTGTTCGTCTCCGTCTCGGTCCTGACGACCGCTTCCTGCATGGCGATTTCGGCGACCCGGAAGCCCGATACCATCGCCTCGCGCTGCTGCCGGGCCTTGAGGAGCTTGGCCTCGGCCGTGCGGACTTCCGTATCGGCAGTGGGGTAGTTCGACAGCACGGCGATGATGTCGTCGCGCTTGACCTTCTGGCCGTCCTTGACGCGAAGCTCGAGGATGACGCCGCCGCCTGCGGGTTCGCCGGCGATCACCACCGTGCCCGCAGGCGCTTCGGTATAGCCGCGCGAGATCAGCGGCCCCGGCGGACGCGTGTCCTGGGCCTTGCTCCGCTGACGGTCGGGTCCGATCCACAGGACGACCGCGACAATGACGACCACTGCCGACAGGCCCAGGGCAACCCTCAGGAATCTCGTCGTTCGCGCCATTTGAGACCGCGCTGCAACCCCACAGCGACTTCCGGCAAGTTGTTAATTCTCGTGGTATCCCGGAACCGCCCGGGGCAAGAGCCGCCTACAAATACGTTCGCCGAATGTGGCCCGCAAGGGTAGTGCGCCAATTTGCAGGGCCGATCGGAGGCCTAGTAGCCTTCGCGCCAGCCGGCACGCAGATAGCCCTTCCGGACCAGTTCTATGGCAGCGATGCCCTGCGCCCCAAGGGCGGCGATGGGCACCCCGATCAGGGCGAAGGTAGTGATCAGCTCCGACCCGAGGAACCAATCGACGAAGCCGAAACCGATGAAGGCGGCAATAAAGATGGCCGCACTGATCAGCACCATCAGCAGGGCAAGAATCGGAAAGCCATTGACCAGGACGTACACCGGACCGAACAGCGAGGCGTAGAGATACGCCCTGAGATCCAGGGTCTTCGAAGCGTCCGTCTCGGGATGGTCAAAGCGATACGTCGTCAGCACTGGTCATACCTAGCCGCCATGGGGAATACGCGCAATGACACCGGGGCCGGAATCGGGTGGGTATCGGGTGGGCTTGGCTGTCGGGGGAACGCTGCCTCCCGCCCCCAGATGAGGCGCCGCAAGTGAATCAAATCAAACACTTGCTGGCGGATGCGACAGCCGCACGAAAGAAGACTGCGTGCAGCACCGCACTGCTTCGTGACGTTGATTTGAGTGGTGCCCCGAGACGGAATCGAACCGCCGACCCCATCATTACGAATGACGTGCTCTACCAGCTGAGCTATCGGGGCACGGCGGCGGGTTTAAGGGAAAGGCGGCGGCGGCGCAAGACGGCGTTTCGC
>JBQTJT010000062.1:0-120584 GCA_052386855.1 Reyranella sp. | reverse complement strand
GCTGTCCGTGCCCCAACAATTGGGCCCCGGGGTCGCGCCCCTTGGTGCAAATCCGGCCGCTGGTGCCGCGCGGCCCCAACCATCTGTTTTTTACCGGCCCGCGCCCATCCGCCGCGCTCATGGGACTCAAGGACTTAACTGTTTGCGGATACGAAGCGCCTAGTTCCAAGTGTGCAGCGCGCTATAGTGGCGATGTCCGTTGTGCGGGGAGTGAAGTCCAGTGGCATCGCCGTCGTCTGTCGCCGTCATGAGCGGTCTCGCCCTCGAGGTGGCCGTCAATCGCTGGCTGAAACCGGCCTTCGAGGCCGCATCGCCCTGGCGCCTGGAGATCGACTGGCGTCCGACCACCGCCATCATGAAGTCGATCGCCGAAGGCCAGCGCGCCGACGTCGTCATCGCCATCGACGGCGCCATGGACAAGCTCTGCGCCGACCGCATCGTGCGTCCCGAGACCCGCCTCTGTCTCGCCGACTCGATCCTGGGCGTCGGCGTCCGAGAGGGCGCGCCGAAGCCCGACGTCTCGACGGTCGAGGCGTTCAAGCGGGCGCTGGTGGCTGCGAGGGTGGCCTACTCCCGGGCGGGTGCGAGCGGCATCTACTTCACCGCGCTGGTCGAGCGGCTGGGTATTGCCGCGGAGGTCAACGCGCGCGCCGTCGCGATCCCGATGGGCTTCACCGGCGAGAAGGTCGCGAGCGGCGAGGCCGACATTGCGATCCAGCAGGTGAGCGAACTGATGTCGGTCCCCGGCGTTGCCGTCGCCGGTCCGTTTCCTGCGGAGGTCCAGACCGTCTCCACCTTCGATGCCGCCATCTTTGCCGATGCCGCGAACCCGGACGGTGCCGCCGCGCTGATGGCGCTGCTGGCCTCGCCCGCCGCGGCGAAGGCCTATGCCGATGGTGGCTTGGTATCCCGCCTGCCGCATTCCTGAAAACGCTCTCCTTTCGAAAGACCTGATGCATGTCGAAGAAGCCCCGCGTCGTCCTCCTGCATGGGACACCCGTCGCCGTGGAACCCATCCAGCGCGCGTTCGCCACGCGTTGGCCCGAGGCCGAGGCCGTCGACCTGCTCGACGCCTCGCTGTCGGTCGATCGCGCCAGGGACCATGAGCTGACGCCGCGCATGTTCGAGCGCTTCGTCGAGCTCGGCGGCTATGCGCAGCGCCTCGGGGCCGAGGCGATCCTCGTCACCTGCTCGGCGTTTGGGCCGGCGATCGAGCGCATGGCGCGGGAACTGCCGGTCCCCGTGCTGAAGCCCAACGAAGCGATGTTCCGGGAAGCGATCGGCCGGGGGCGGCGGATCGGAATGCTCGCGACCTTCGCGCCGTCGGTGCTGACCATGACGGAGGAGTTCGAGCAGTTCGTCGCCGAGGCGGGCGGCGAGGTGGGCGCCGGGGCGACGCTCGAGACGATCGTCGTCGAGGGGGCCATGGACGCGTTGCGCAAGGGCGACGCCGACCGGCACAATGCGCTGATCGCCGCGCGGGCGCCCGAGCTCGCGCACTGCGACGCCATCATGCTCGCGCACTTCTCGACGTCGCGGGCGCTGGCGGCCGTCATGGCCGCGGTCGGGACACCGGTGCTCACCGCGCCCGATGCCGCGGTCGACCGCATCAGGGCCGCGATCGCCCGGCCGAGCGTAAGCTCGGCCCCATGAGCGGCAGGACATTGCGGAGCAATGTCCGGGAGCGTCGAAGGCTGTGGCGACCGCTCAGCTCATAGTGGCTCTCCTCCCCCGTCTCAGCGCCTTCATAGGCGCGACGGGGGAGGTGTCACCGTCTTACGGTGACGGAGGGGGGCATGAACCCCGTCGCCCGGAGGCGATCAGCACTGCGCGACGCGGTTATGGCACGCGCAGAATTACCTCGATCTCGCCGAGCAAGACGTCTAGGTCATTCGAGAAGTTCACCTGGGTTGCATTGGGGAGGGTTTCTCGCTTACGGATTTGCAAATGTAGATGTTGGTCAGCAATTGCCCGAGACGATGAATTTAGGTGTCGCATCGAATCCTTGAAGCTTTTGCTGCCGTAATTTGATTCAACACCCGCAAAGTTGGCTGCGCCGAATATTGGCGGCACATGGTCGATGATGGATCGCACTATCATGGCAACACTATAGTAGTTTCTTGCCGCCCAATTGGAGTTCAACTCCTCACACAACCGCACCAGCTTTGAGAGGTCATGTCGTGCGCTTACGATTGACTTAAGCGCTTGCAAGCGCCCTTCATTTACGAAGGCAAGTCCGTGATCAAGCGACGTCAGGCGAGCAGGTGGCTCCGCGACGTCATCGATTGCACTTTTACCAGAGTCTTTACGTCGCCACATCCGCAGGCGATCGACACTAACGCGAAGATCTGACCATGTTGAAACATGCGCGGCGATGAGTTTGTGGTCGTCTACAGAGCCACGCTTCGCCGTCTCCAGAATGTTGTGATTGATTCTAAGTTCGATAGGCAGCCTGAAGTAGTCCTTTGGGAGGGGCTCCCACTGAGGAACATCCAGGTTCTTTCGGCCCAAGCATTCCAACTCGCCGCGCTGAAATGCTTCAAATAGCTTTCTCTCCGAGATATTTGAGGATCGCTGCTCAAAGTCCTTGTCATCGGGCTCAATGTGTTGGGTTTCGCGCGCGAATTCGTAGGTGGCTCCAATTAGTTTCTGTGCTGAGACTGAAAGGGCGAGCTTTCGGAGAGCTTCCTTCTTCCCTTCTAGTGCACTGCCAACCATCATAGTTGCCACTTGATGGTTGCGGGACTTCTCCTCATCGTCTGCCAAGCCCATTTTCTTGTCAGTTGAAGCATGGCGATATTTCCACCAGCAATGTGCAAGATGGTCTCTAGCGGACGCATATGCTTCATCTGCACTCGATAGCAGTGCTTCTTCCTGCCAAACCGATGGAGGGAGGGCTCGTCCAAACGCACACCACGACCATGCCTCGACAAGAGTTACTTCAAGGGCATTTGGAAGGCCGTCGCTTGTTAGTTCCACTTGCTTCATTGGTGAATTCGAGACGTCTCGGCGTCGCCGTGCAGCCCAAGCCACTTCGGCAATGGAATCGAGCCGATAGCTCCAATCGTTAAAATCGATGGTCTTTCGCTTGCGAGATAGTGGCCAATGTCGAAGCACGTCGAACGCGCGGACAACAAGTTCGCCCCAATTTTCGTGCGGATGAGCCAAATGGTTGGCGGGCTTCGCAATGGCACCCACTTTGCGCTGGTCAACTATTTCGAGTGTGTCCCACTGGCCAGCCGGGATTGCAGTATGGGCCTTATCGCCATGCTTCCTTCCCCACATGACAACGGTCCCGCTGGCGCAAGCAGAGATAAGCGCGTTGCGCGCTCTATCAATTATCTCACTTGCGTTTGGGTTCGAGGCTGAATCCCAGGATTCACGGTCTACTGCCTCGGCTACACTGGATAGAGGGTCGTTGGCGCGAATGTATGAAACCGCGGTTTCGTCGCGCGTTTCTATCCAGACGCATACTTGAACGGCTGTCCACCACGAACTCAGGATGCCCTTAGCACGATCGAGAGAAGAAATTGACATTGGGTTAGTAGGGTATTCGGAATTTCGAAGAAAATCTGCCTCTCGGACGCGAAGACCCCCTCCGGCCTTCGGCCACCTCCCCCGAGACGGGGGAGGAGAGAGTGAGGCCGCAGCGCTCAGTTCAACCGCACCGCCTGCGCCATCACCTCGATCGCCTCGGGCTGGCGCGACCGCACATTGAGCGTATCGGCGCCGCAATCCTCCCAGGCGCGGTAGCGCTCGCGGATGCGGGCGGCGGGGCCGACCAGCGACTTCATGTCGACCCATTCGTCGGGCACCGAGGCGATGGCCTCGTCCTTGTGGCCGGCGAGGTAGAGTTCCTGGATACGCTTGGCGGCATCACCGAAGCCGCGGCGCACCATGATGTCGTTGTGGAAGTTTTTCGTTTTGTGGCCCATGCCGCCGACATAGAGCGCGATCTCGGGTTTTAGTTTGGCCAGCGCCCCCTTCACGTCGTTGTCGACCTCGACATGGACGTTGGCGGCGATGGCGAAGTCCTTGAAGCTTTTGCCGTTGCCGGCGCGGCGAAAGCCTTCCTCCAGCCACGGCCGGTATTCGTCCATGGCGCCGGGCATGAAACCCATCGGCAGCCAGCCGTCGGCGATCTCGGCCGTCAGCTTCACCGTCGCCTCGTTGCCGGTGGCGAGATAGATCGGGATGTCGGGGTTCATGTGCAGGATGGAGTTCAGCGGCTTGCCGATGCCCATGCTGCCGGGGCCTGTGTAGGGCAGCGAGATCTCGCGGCCCTCGTGGCTGACGGGTCCCTCGCGTTTGAAGATCTTGCGCATGATCGCCACGTAGTCGCGCATGCGCCAATAAGGCTTGCCCCAGGGCTGGCCGTACCAGCCTTCCACGATCTGCGGGCCCGAGACGCCGATGCCGGCGAGGAAGCGGCCGCCGCCGGCCATGGCGTCGACGGTCGCGGCCGACATGGCGGCGTTGGCCGGCGTGCGGGCCGCGAGCTGCATGATGCCGGTGCCGAGTTTTATCCGCTTGGTGTGGGCGGCGAGGAAGGCGAGCGGCGTCACCGCGTCGGAGCCGTAGGCTTCGGCGGTCCACACGGAGTCGTAGCCCAGCTCCTCGGCGCGTTGCACGAGCTTCACGGGGATATCGAGGGCGGCGCGGGAATAGCCGATGGAGAGGCCCAGCTTCATTGTCGTTTCCTCCTGGAAGACCAGACCGTACCATCCGCCTGTGCCGGACGACCAACAGGGACATCGAGTGAAATCTGTTCTGCGATTTGTCGGCCAGGCGCTCGTCATTGTGGCGATCACCCTGGCGCTGGATTTCATTGTGACCGCGACGCTGTTTTCCGGCCTCAAGAAATCCTGGGCGGAGGCGGCTCGGCCCGGAGTCTATAGGCCGGCCGCCCATCACCACGATCTCGTCCCCGACCGCGAGATCACGCGCCTGTGGGGCAGGGTCCGCTATCCGTGGAAGACCGATCGCTTCGGCTTCCGCACCGGCACCTGCGCGCCTGAGGAGCCGGAAAAAGGTCGCGAGGCGATCTTCGTGGTGGGCGATTCCTTCACCGAGGCGCTGGGCTCGCCCTACGAGCAGAGCTTCGTCGGGCTGATGGCCTGCGATGCCGGCGAGCAGGGCAAGGCGGTCTACAATCTCGGCGTCGCTTCCTACAGTCCGGCGATCTATCACCAGAAGATCCGGGCCTCGGCCGAGCGGCTGGGCGTGACGCCGGCCGAGATCTTCGTCTTCCTCGACCTCTCGGACATCGACGACGACGCCAACGTCTATCGCGCCTCAGGCGAGGGCGCCGTGGCCCATGCCCGGCCGGCCGGCTTTTCGATCCCGTGGGACGACATCGGACGGTTTTTTGTCGGGAACTTCGCGGTCGTTCATCTTGTTCACGACCTTTCCGTCGCCTCTTCGTTCAACCAGCAGATGTCGTTCGGCCGGCCGCGCGCGCGCTGGGCGTTCGATCCGGTGCTGCTGGAGAGCTGGGGCCGGCGTGGCCTGGAAGTGGCCGGCGGCAATCTCGAGCGGGTCGTCGATATCTGCCGCGACTGGAAATGCCGCGTGACCTTGGTGGTCTATCCCTGGCCGGACAATGTCGCGGCGGGCGATCGCGACAGTCTGCAGGTCCGGCATTGGCGCGATTGGGCGGCGGCGCGCGGCGTCCGCTTCGTCGACGGTTTCGCGCCGTTCTTCCGCGAGCCCGCCGGCGTGGCGATCGGCAAGTATTTCATTCCTGGCGACGTCCATTTCACCGAGGCCGGCAACCGGCTGCTCTACGATGAGGTGAAGACGGCCGTCGGCGACGACTGGTAGTGCATTTATCGACACGCAGGTGTCGGAAAACGGCCGGCGAAAAGCCTTGCCGATCAACGCCTTGAATTTTCCGACAGGATTTTCCCGACACCGGGGCGTCGGTTTTAGGAGATCAGCACGTACCAGCCGTGGGCGGTTTGCGTGGCGCCCGCGGCCCGGACCCGGATGCGCTTGGCCAGCACGTCGAGGGAAGCGCCCGCCTCGACGCGGATGGTGCGCGCCGCGCCACCGACCTCGACGACCAGGCTGTTGGTCGCATGCAGGCGATAGACCATCGGCTTGTCGCGGGCCACCAGCACCGTCTGCCAGCGGCCGCGTCCGACCGCGATCCGCCCCGCCGGCACCTGGATGCCGACGCCGTCGGCGGGTATGCCTTGCACCTGCTTTGCCATCAGACGTCTCCTGCCGTTTCCAGAAACTCCCGCACTTTCGTCACCGCTTCTGCCAGTCCCACGCGCTCGATTTCAACCCCCGGCGGGAAGGCGCCGAGCAGCCGCGTCGGCAGGCGCGAGTCCAGCATCACGAACACGCCGCGATCGTCGCCGCGGCGGATCAGCCGGCCATAGGCCTGCTTCAGCCTGAGGCGCGCCAGCATGTCGTCGTAGGCGGTGGCGCCTGCGCCGGCTGCCCTCCACGAAGCCTTGCGGGCGCGATGAAGAATGTCGGGCCGCGGCCACGGCACGCGGTCGAACACGATCAGGCGCAGCGAGCGACCCGGCACGTCGACACCGTCACGCACCGCGTCGGTGCCGAGCAGGCAGGAGTGCTCCTCGGCCCGGAAGATGTCGACCAGCGTGGCCGCGTCCATGCCGCCGACATGCTGCGCATAAAGCGGCAGGCCCGCTTCCTCGAGCACAGGCGCGATGCGCTGGTGCACGGCGCGCAACCTGCCGATCGCGGTGAACAGGCCCAGGGCGCCGCCGCCTGCCGCCAGGAACAGCTCGCGATAGGCCGCCGCCACCTGGTCGGAGTCGTCGCGCTTCACGTCCTTCACGATCAGCACCTTGGTGGCGTGGGCATAGTCGAACGGCGAGGCCATCGAGGCGCGCATCGCCGGCCGCAGCAGGTGCTTGGTGCCGGTGCGCGCCTCGGCCACCGCCCAGTCGGCGTTGAGGTCGGGCGCTTCGTCATTGGCGGCGGCCGGCACGCCCAGCGAATCGCGCAGGGTGGCCGAGGTGATGACCGCGCCGTGCGACGGCCGGATCACCGAGTTCACGAACGGCTCGGTGGGATCGAGATAGTGACGGTACATGCCGACGTCGACCTCGCGCTGCTGGCTGCGCTCGACCGCGAACCAGTCGACGAAGGCGGGATCGGGGTCGTTGTGCAGGCCGCGCAGCATGGCGCGCCAGGCTTCGAGGGTGAGTTCGCAGCGGTTGGTGAGAGACCGGGCCACGCCCTCGATGCGGCCGCGCTGGCCGGAGTCGAGTTGCTCCGCCTCGGCCTCGAGCTTGGCCCGCAGCGCCTGGCGCAGGCTGCGCACCGGGACCAGCATCTGCTCGAGCGACTGGGCGAGCTGGTCGGCGGCTTCGATCAGGCCGGGATTGAGCGGCCGCACGTCGCATTCCTGGCCAAAGCCCTGCTCGCCGCTGGCCGACCGCGCGCGGACCTGCAGGCGCACCAGGGCCAAAAATTCCTCGGCGGGGCCCAGCACCGTGCCGTCGGCCAGCCGCGTCTGCCAGTTGGTGCCGGGCAGGCGCTGCGCCAGATCGAGCAGGCGTTTGAGCGCATTCAGCGCCTCGGTGTCTTCGCCCAAAAGATCGCTGACGCGCCGTTCGAGGCCGCGGGCGCGGCTGCCGCGCCGGCCTTCGGCGCCCAGCAGCCAGCGCCGGAGGTCGGAGGCTTCGACTCCACTCAGATGTGCGCCGAAGGCGCCGTCGGCGGCGTCGAACAGGTGATGGCCCTCGTCGAAGACATAACGCAGCGGCCGCGTCGCATCGTCGAGCCCGCCCATCGCGGCCTGGATCATGACCAGCGCGTGGTTGGCGATCACGATGTCGGCCTGGCGCGCGCGGCGGATGGTGCGTTCGACGAAACACTTCCGGTAGTGCTCGCAGGCTGAATAGATGCATTCGCCGCGCCGGTCGGCGAGACGGGTGACACGGCTGCGGCCGACCAGGTCGAGCAGCCAGGCGGGCAAATCGCCGCCGATCATGTCGCCGTCGCGGCTGGCGAGCGCCCAGCGCGCGAGCAGGCCGAGGCCGACGGCGTTCTCTGGTTGAAGTCCGCTGCGTTGCACCGCCTCCTGAAAGTTCAGCAGGCAGAGATAGTTTTCACGGCCCTTGCGGATCACCACGCGGCGGCGCTTCTCGGCCGAATCGCGATGCAGCCGGTCGAGTTCGTTGTCGATCTGGCGCTGCAGGTTGCGGGTGTAGGTGGCGATCCACACCGGCGCGCCGTTCTTCTCCGCCCACAGCGAAGCGGGCGCCACGTAGCCCAGGGTCTTGCCGACGCCGGTGCCGGCCTCGACCAGCACGACGTTTGGTTGGTCCTCGGCCTCGCGCGGCGCGAAGGCCTGGGCGGCAGCGGAGGCGTAGTCACTCTGCGTCGGCCGTGCCTCGGCCATGTTGGGACCAGCCGAGATCATCTGGGCGAGCCGGAGCCGTGCCTCGCGCGACTCGACCGGCGCGCTGCCCGGCGGCGGTGCGGGTGGCGGTTCCTCCCACTGCGGCAGGGTGCGCCAGACATCGAGCCCGGCGCCGGACCGCGGCTTCTTGGCCGCCTGTTCGAGCCCCAGCGCCGTCAGCACGGCATCGCCCCACGCCCACTGGCCGCGCGCCATGGCGAGTGCGGTGTCCTTCAGGTCGGGCGAAGCGAGCGCCGCCATGTCGTCCAGCTCGTCGAGCAGGGCGCGCGCGACCTCGGGCAAGGCAGCGACTTCCTCCTCTGGTGTCGTTGGGATGGGCAGGTCGAGCGCCTCGCAGAGCCCGCGTGGCGTCGGCAGGCAGAAGGTGGCCGGCCGAACGAAGGCATAGAGTTCCAGCAGGTCGCGCGCCGGCAGCTCTTCGAGGCCGAGCCGCGCTGCGACCGCAAGCGCATGGCAGACCAGAGGTCGATTGCCGGCGGCGCGCAACGCGGCGTCTGAGGCCGAGACGCGCTGCACGCTGCCGTCAGGCGCGCGCCACAGGGCGCCGCGCGCCGTCGCGATCAGGGCCGGCCAAGTTGAAGGGGAAGACGCCATTTCGGTTTCGATAGCATACAATGCCTGTCAATGACCTTGCTTCGCCGGAGTCTCCTGATGTCGCCGCTCGGGCTGGCGTTCGTCCCGCCGGCGCAGGCGGCCGATCCCGACGTGGCGATCATCGGTGCTGGCGTGGCCGGCCTCACCGCGGCCCGCGCCTTGATGGCGGCCGGCAAGAGCGTGCAGGTGATCGAGGCCCGTGACCGCATCGGCGGCCGTGCTTTCACTGACAGCACGACCTTCGGCTTTCCGTTCGATCACGGCGCGCAATGGATCGAGGCCGGCAAGATCAACCCGGCTATGGCGATCGTGCGCGAGGCATCGGCCAAGGCGATCCTCGACCGCTCCGAGCAGGCCCTGTACGTCGCGGGCAAGGAACTCTCGAAGGAGGACTACGAGCGTTTCGAGAAGATCGCCCACGCGGCCACGCGCAAGATCGTCGACGCGCTGAAGAAACAGCCCGACGTCGCGGTCGGCCCGCTGCTGGTGGCGCAGGATCCGCTGGAACGCCTGGCTTATGCGATGGTCGGGCCGCTGGAGCAGGGCGTCGAGAATAGCGAGCTGTCGGCGCGCGACTTTACCCGCCAGCCCGAGGCGGAGCCGCAATACGCCATCGCCGAGGGCATGGGCGCGATGATCGCACGCTGGGGCGCCAAGGTGCCCGTCAAATTCGGCGCCCGTGTGGTGCGCGTGGATTCGACCGGCACGCTGGTCACGATCGAAACCACGGCCGGTCAGATGCGGGCGCGCACTGCCATCGTCACGCTTCCCACCGGCGTGCTGGCCACTGGTAAAATCGGCTTCGCGCCGCAATTGAGCGCAGCCAAGCGCGAAGCGATCGCCCAACTGCCGATGGCCTCCTTCAACAAGGTGGCCATCCTGTTCGCGCGTCAGGTGATCGACGCGCCGGCCGGCCGCAACGTGACCGGGCTCACGGGCAAGGAACGCGCCTTTGACGCCATCGTTCGGCCGGCCGGCCGCGAGGCGGCGCTGCTCTTCGTGGGCGGCGCGCATGCCCGCGCACTCGAGGAGGAGGGCGGCCGAGCCGCCGTCACTTTCGCGGTGTCGGCCCTGGCGGAGATCTACGGCAACGATCTGCGCGGTGCGGTCGCCAAGTCGCACGCCACGCAATGGGGCAGGGACCCCTACGCGACCGGTTCATGGTCGGTGGCGCGGCCCGGTCATGCCGACAAGCGCGCGGTGCTGGCACAGCCGCATCACGACCGGGTCTTCTTTGCCGGGGAGGCGACGGACCCGGTGTGGGCGACACGGGTTGGCGGAGCCTATGTCTCGGGCTTGCGCGCGGCCAAGGAGGCGTTGGCGGCCCTGGCAGCACCGCGGCGCTGAGCATCGGCCACCACGGACAGGAGCGCCGCCAGCACCAGGGCGGTGACGGCCACGAGGGACGGCATCGCGAGGCTGCCGGTGACGTCGTAGACGTAGCCCGCAAAGACCGGGCCCAGGATCTGGCCGGCGCTGAACGAGGCGGTCATCAGGGCGATGCGGCTGCGCGGATCGCCGCCGGTCCCATCAGGCGAGGTCTCGCGCGCCGCGATCAGGCCGAGCGCGGTCAGTCCCATGAAGGTGCCGCCGACGAAGACCGCCGCCACGATCACGCCGGTCGTGTGCAGCCACAGTGCGCTCGCCGCCACGCCCGCGGCTTCGACCAGGCTGGCGATGGCGAAGGTGCGCAGCACGCCCCAGGACCGGCCGATCCAGGTCCACAGCGCGACCGACGGTGCGGCGCTCAAGCCAAACAGCACCCAGATATATGGTTCGAGATGGGCGATGCTTGTCGAGCCGCGCACCATATCGACGATGAAGGTGGCGGTGATGACGTAGCCGAAGCCGAACAGCCCGTAGGCGACGATGAGCGCAACGAAGGCTGCGGAGACAGGCGCCTTGGCGATGGGCGGGGCAATGCCGGTAGCCGCGGAGTCGGGCGGCACCATCCAGGCGACGGCAAGGCTCGCCACGAGGGCCAGTGCGGCGCTGGCGAACCACAGGCTGCTCCAGGTGGCGCCGTTGCTCACCATTATGGCGACCAGCGCCGCCGACACCGCGATGCCGCTGCCGACGCCGGCGAAATGAACGGCCGACAGCGCGCCGCGACCGGCACTCGCCAGGCGATCGAGCACCAGGGCGGGGCTGAAGATCAGCGCGAAGGCGCTCGCCATGCCGGCGACCAGCCGGAGCAGCAGGAACAGCGGCACGCTGGAGGTGAGGCCCATCGCCGCCAGGCAAATCGCAGTGGTCGCGAGGGAACCCAGCAACCACGACCGGCGCGAGCCCGGCAGCCGCACGGTCGCGAGCAAGGCGCCGGCGAAATAGCCGATGAAATTCGCCGAGGCGATCAGGCCCGCCTGCGACTTGGTGAGATGCAGCGCCTCGACCATCGGCGGCAGGATCGGCGTGTAGACGAAACGTCCGACACCTATGCCGGCCGCCATTGCCAGCAGGCCGCCGAGGCTGAGGAGAAGGGGGCGTTTGGTCATTGCGGGCGCGGCACTTTGGGCCCGGCCCGCAATTGACGCAAATGGCCGCCGCACCTAGTTTGGCTGCTTCATGTCCCAGATTGATCGTTCCCTCGCCGAAGCCGCGCGCGCGTGGCCCTTTGAAGAAGCCCGCAAGCTTGTCGCCCGTATCGGCGGCAAAACGCCGGCCAAGGGTTACGTGCTGCTCGAGACCGGCTACGGCCCGTCGGGACTGCCGCATATCGGCACGTTCGGCGAAGTCGTGCGCACCACCATGGTACGCCAGGCGTTTCGTCGCCTGAGCGATGTGCCGGCGCGTCTGTTCTGCTTCTCCGACGACATGGATGGCCTGCGCAAGGTGCCGGACAACGTGCCCAACAAGGAGATGCTGGCATCGCACCTCGGCAAGCCGCTGACGTCGGTACCCGATCCTTTCAGCCCCTCTTCCTCTTCTGGGGGGCATCCGAGCTTTGGCGCCGCCAACAACGCGCGGCTTCGCGCCTTCCTGGATTCGTTCGGCTTCGAGTACGAGTTCCAGTCGGCGACCGAATGGTACAAGTCCGGCCGCTTCGACAAGATGCTGCTCGGCATGCTGCAGCACTACGACGAGGTGCAATCGGTGATGCTGCCGACCCTCGGCGAGGAGCGTCGCGCGACCTACTCGATCTTCCTGCCGATCTCGCCCAAGACAGGCCGCGTGCTGCAGGTGCCGCTGGTCAAGCTCGACCGCGACGCCGGCACTATCGCCTACCGCGACGAGGACGGCACGCTCACCGAGACGCCGGTCACCGGCGGCAACGTCAAGCTGCAGTGGAAGGCCGACTGGGCCGGGCGCTGGTTCGCGCTCGACGTCGACTACGAGATGTACGGCAAGGATCTCATCCCCTCGGCCGAGCTGTCGGCCAAGATCGTGAAGATCCTGGGCGGCAAGCCGCCGGAAGGTTTCAACTACGAGCTCTTCCTCGACGAGGAAGGCAAGAAGATCTCCAAGTCCAAGGGCAATGGCCTCTCGGTCGAGGATTGGCTGCGCTACGCCCCACCCGAGTCGCTTGCCTTGTATATGCAGCAGCAGCCCAGGCGGGCGAAGCGGCTCTATTTCGACGTCATCCCGCGCGCCATCGACGACTATCTGTCGGCGGTCGAGAGGCTGCCGGGCGAGGAGCCGGCCAAGGCGCTGGAGAACCCGGCATGGCACATCCATAACGGCGATGCGCCCGCCAACAAGGCGGCTGGCGTCACCTTCGGCATGCTGATGAACCTCGCCAGCGTCGCCCACACCGACGACAAGGACGTGCTCTGGCAGTATCTGCGGCGCTACCTGCCGGACGCCACGCCCGAGAACGCGCCTTATCTTGATCGCCTGCTGCAGGGCGCGGTCGCCTACTACCAGGACTTCGTGAAGTCCTCGAAGAAGTTCCGGCTGCCGACCGACAAGGAAAGTGCGGCCCTTCAGGATCTCGCCGACACGCTGCGCAAGATTCCCGAGAGCGAGAGCGCGGAGTTCATCCAGAACGAGGTCTTCGAGACCGGCAAGCGCCACTTCGCCAAGGAAGAGCTGCGCCAGTGGTTCAAGGCGCTTTACGAGGTGCTGCTGGGCAGCGAGCAGGGGCCGCGCATGGGCGCCTTCATCAAGCTCTACGGCCGCGACAATGTCGTGTCGTTGATCGAGCGCGCGCTGGCGGGCGAGGATCTCGGCAAGGCCGCCTGAGCAGCGACATGAGCGACGGCGTCGTCTTCGACTATCTCAATCCCACCATCCCGGCCGGGCTGAAACTCCTCGATGTGCCGCTGATCCGCGCCAATCGCGACACGATCAAGGGCTATGGCGAGATCGTGCGCGACCCCAAGAAGCACAAGATCGAGATCGTGCCGTGGCCGCTCACCGGCTCGCGCCGGCTCGATGCCGGCACCGGCATCGAGGGCGGCACGACCGAGGGCGTCTTCGCCTGCGAATGGCGCGGCAACGAGCTGATCGGCCGCAACGAGGCGGTCGGTGGTCACTATGTCATCGGCTTCCGCGACCTTCCCGAAAAGGCGCTGCCCGGCGTGGCGCTCGCCCAGGACCGCGTGCTGCTGTGGCATTGCAACTATCACCCCGACGGCGGCCAGCTCTTCTGGCCGCTCGACGGCCAGCCGTTCGTCGTGCCGGTGGCCAAGCCCGGCGACGATCTCGAGCCCGAATCGTTCGTGGCTTTCTGGTCCGACGGCAGCTTCGGCATCTACATCCACCCCGGCGTCTGGCACGAGGGCGTCTTCCCGGTGACGCCGGCCGGCCGCTTCTTCGACAAGCAGGGCAAGGTCCATGCCCGCGTGAGCTGCGATCTCGGCGCCGAGTTCGGTGTCCTCCTGGCGGTGCCGCTGCCCTACGTGATCTAGAATAACATTCCTCTGAATATTTTCCGCTTGCCAGATACATTCCAAAGAATGTAAGAACATTCTATAGAATACTTATGGAGGGTTCGATGGCTGTGTCGCGCAAGGCTTTTCTCCGGATACTGGGCGGCGGCATCGTGGTGGCGGCAGGGGCCGCGATTGCCGTGCCGCGGCTGGACGCCATGCCGGCCGCAGCCGTCGAGGGCTGGCGCGGGCCCGGCCCGGACCAGACCGATCCGCGGCGCCGGGCGCTTGCCTGGGCGCTGCTGGCGCCCAACCCGCACAATCTCCAGTCCTGGACGGTCGATCTTTCCCAACCCGACACGATCGTTCTCCACGTCGATGCCGTGCGGCTTCTGCCCCAGACCGACCCGTTCTCGCGTCAGATCCTGATCGGCCATGGCTGCTTCCTCGAGATCCTCGGCCTGGCGGCCGCAGCCGATGGCTATCGAACCGAGGTGACGCTCTTTCCCGAGGGCGCCTGGAGCCTCGACAAGCCGGTCGCGCGCGTCGTCTTCACCCGGCAACCGGGGCTCGCGGTCGATCCCCTGTTCGCCCAGGTGCCGCGACGCCGCACGGCGAAGGCCAGGTTCGAGGCGCGCGCCCTCGATCCCGTGCACAAGGCAGCGTTGCTGGCCGGCCACGCTGCCCCAGAATTGCCGCTCGTCCTCGTCGACGATGCGGAGAGCGTGGACCGCCTGCGCACGCTCGCCATCGCCGGCTCGGAAATGGAAATGAACACGCCGCGTACCCACAAGGAGAGCATCGACGTGGCGCGTATCGGCGCCGCCGAGATCGCCGCCCATCGTGACGGTATTTCGCTGAAGGGGCCGATGATCTGGGCGCTGCGCCAGGCCGGCCAGATGACACCGGAGAAGGCCATGACGCCGGGGACGCTCGCCTGGAATGGCGGTCGCGACTATGTCATGGCGGGCTATGCCAGCGCCCGCGCCTTCGGCTGGATCACGAGCGCCGACAATGCACGGCCGACGCAGATCGCCACCGGCCGCGCCTTCGTGCGCCTGCAGCTCGCGGCGACGGCATTGGGCGTGGCGCTGCAGCCGCATAGCCAGACTTTGCAGGAATATCCCGAGATGACCGAACTGCGCGCGGCCATGCACAGGCAGACCGGCACGCCGGCGGGCGCCACGCTGCAGATGTTCTTCCGACTGGGCTATGCTGGCGATCCCGGCCCGTCGCCACGACGGGCGCTCAACAGTTTCGTGACCGCATGACAGAGCCGCCGATTGCCTTTCGCATCGTCAACTGGATCGGCATCATCGACCAGTTGACCACCACCGAGGGCAACCGCCTGCTGAAACCGCTCGGGCTGCCGCTGCCGCAGCTCGTGATGCTGAATCATTTCAGCCATCGCCCTGAAGAGGCCAAGACCGTGACGGGGGTCGCCCGCGCCCTGCAGCAGCCGCAGCCCGGCGTCACCAAGAACGTGCAGAGTCTGGTGGCCAAGGGCTGGCTGCGCGAGCGCAGCAACGGCGCCGACGGCCGCTCCAAGCTGCTGGTCCTGACCCCGGCTGGCCTCGCCAAGCACCGCGCCGCCGTGGCGGCGCTGACGCCGTGGGTCGCGCGCGCCTTCGCCGACTGGTCGGAGAAGGACCAGCGCACGCTGTTCGCGCTGCTCGATCGGCTAAAACTATGGTTCGATTCGGATCGGGACTGAGGAGAAACGCCATGGCGAGAGACAAGGTCTGCGTCGTGATCGGCGCCGGCGATGCGACGGGCGGCGCGATCGCCCGCCGTTTCGCGCGCGAGGGCTTTACCGCTGTCGTGACGCGGCGCAGCGCCGACAGGCTGCAGCATCTGGTGGCGCAAATCACCCAGGAGGGTGGCAAGGTCCATCCCTTCGGTTCCGACGCGCGCGACGAGGCCGAGGTCGAAAGACTGTTCCGCCAGATCGAGACCGAGATCGGCGAGATCGAAGTCTTCGTCTTCAATATCGGCGGCAACGTCCGCTTCGACATCCGCGACACCACGGCCCGCGTCTATCGCAAGGTCTGGGAGATGACGGCCTTCGCGGGCTTCCTGACGGCGCGCGAAGCGGCCAAAGCAATGGTGCCGCGGGGCAGGGGCACGATGATCTTCACCGGCGCGACGGCGAGCCTGCGCGGCGGCCGCGGCTTCTCGGCCTTCGCCGGTGGCAAGCATGCGGTGCGGGCGCTGGCGCAGTCGATGGCGCGCGAGCTCGGGCCGCAGAACATCCATGTCGCCCATGTCGTGATCGACGGCGCCATCGACACCGAATGGATAAAAGCCAACTTCCCGGAGCGCTACAACGCCGGGCCCGACGCCATCCTCAATCCCGACGACATCGCCGAGGCCTATTGGCAGCTCCATCGCCAGAAGCGCAGCGCCTGGACCTTCGAGATGGACCTCAGGCCGTGGAAGGAGAGCTGGTAGCGGGGGAACTCCAGGCCAGAGGGGTCGTTGACGGTCGACCTCTCAAACACCAGGCCTCAAACATCAAGGTGACATCATGGCAACCGACACTGTCGATACTTCCAAGCTGTGGGAACTGATCAAGGACATCAAGTTCGCCATGTTCACGGCCCGTCACGGCAACGGCCATCTGCATTCGCGGCCGATGACGACGCAGAACGGCGCCAACGATCGCGGCGCGGTGCTGTGGTTCTTCATGTCGCGCAAAAGCGACCCGGTTGCCGACCTGCAGGCCGCGCCCGAAGTGAACGTGGCCTACGCCGATCCCGGCCGCGATGCCTATGTCTCGGTGTCCGGCACCGCCCGCGTCGTCGAGGACGACGCCAGGAAGCAGGAGTTGTTCGACACCTTCGCCAAGGCCTGGTTTCCCGGCGGCGCCGCCGATCCCGACCTCGCCCTGGTCGCGGTCGTCATTGCCCATGCCGATTATTGGGACGTGAAGACCAACAAGGCCGTCCAGCTCTTCAAGATGGCCAAGGCCGCCCTGACCGGCACGCCGCCCACGAACATGGGCCAGGAGAGGGGCGAACACGGCAAGGTGCGGATGCGCTAAAGGCCTATTTCTTCGTGGTGGTCGCGGCACCGACGCCCGCGCCCACCGCGCCGCCGATCAGGGCGCCGGGCAGGATGCCGAGCGGTGTCACGGCACCGATCAGGGCGCCCGACCCGGCGCCGATACCGCCGCCGGTCACGGCCCGCTGGCCCCAGGTGTCGCCGCAGGCGGTGAGGCCTAGAAGGATGGCGGTAAGAGCGAAGGTCTTGGTCATATTGAGAAATTCCCCGTGCGATTGAATGGAGCGCCCAAGGTTACGACGTGATGTGGCGCAAATGCGTCCCCAGTCGGTCTGGCCCGGCGATGACACGGATTTGCCACAGGCAGAGGAGCGGCGTGACAACGAGCTCCATCACCAGGGCCGTCACGACCATTGGCGTCGCGGCGTCTCCCATCGCAAGGCCAAGCAGGCGGGCCAAACCACCGATGACGACCAGCACCGTCAGCAGCCTGACGCGAGCGGTTCTCACCTCGATTTCCGGGATGGCACTCCAGAAACCCAGACCGATCGCGAGCAAAAGCCCGCTGAGATAGCGGTGATGGTTGTCGGCCCATCCAACGCTGCCCGACAGGCCATGCAGGATGTCCCACAGGCCTGCGGAAACGGGCAGCAGCGCCGCGATCGCGATCGACACTTGCAAGGCGCGCTTTTCCCACATGCCTCTGTTACGTGGGGTGGGGCCCCTCGGATCAGGGCCGCTTGACCGCCCAACGCCGAGGGCCCGACACTGCGGCGCGGAGGAAGCACCCTGGTCGAGAATCCCGACATCACGGTCTGGCTCATGTTCGCGCCGTTCTGGCTGCTGGGCATCGCGGCCCTGGTCGGCGCCGTGTGGCACATGATCCATTTCGCAAGCGTGCACCGCCGCGCCCAGGCCGCCAGCCACGCGCCCAAGGCCCCGTTCTTCTCGCGGCGACTCGGCTGGCATGAGTCGCGGCGGATCGGCTGGCACGAACTGCCGCCTGACGGCCGCCATCACCTCAAGCGCGCGCTGATCGCCTTCGGCGCCTTCTTCGGCCTCTGCGTCGGCGGCATCGTCGTGGGCGTCGTGGCGGCGTTCCTGATGCGGGTGTAGGTTAAATCCATGCCCGTGCACTGGACGGTTTCCCATTCCGCCCGGCTGGTCGTCGCCGTCGCCAAGGACGATGTCACCCCGGCCGACATCGAGCGGTATTTCGCCGGCGTCACGGCCGACGGCGCCATGGCCTACGCCAAGATCTTCGAGATCACGCACACGCCCACGGCGCTCAACGACGAGAATCTGAAGGCGCTGGGCGAGCGCGTCATCTACTACGCCCAGCACGGCCAGATCGGGCCGGTGGCCATCGTCGCCGCCTCCGACGAAAGCTTCGCCCAGGCCAAGATCTTCGCCGCGGCCGCCCAGGTGAAGCGGCCGCTGGCGATCTTCCGCGAGCTACATGCCGCCCGCGAATGGCTCGACGCGCAGCCCGTGCCGCCCGCGGCCAATCCGGGCTGACGGCGCGTGCTGAAACACTTCGACCACATGACCGTGGCCGTGACCGACCTCGCCGCCGCCCGGCGCTTCTTCGCGCTGCTGGGCTTCGAGGAGGACAAGGCCGTGGTGATCAGCGGTCCCGTCATGGACCGCTACATGGGCGTGCCGGGGATCGAGGCCGACCATGTGACGCTCGCCCTGAAGGACGCCTCGCCGCGCTGCGAGATCCAGCTCCTGCACTATCGCAAGCCCATGGCCGCGCACGACCCCAGCGTCGCCCACCTCGACAAGATCGGCTTCAACCACATCTGCTTCGCCGTCTCCGACATCGACGGGCTGATCGCGAAGGTGACGGCGGCCGGCGTGCGGCTGCGCAATGAGCCGATGATCTTCCACGACCGCAAGCTGGTGTTCCTCGAGGGCCCCGATGGCATCGTCGTTGAACTCGCCCAATGGACCTGAGGATGCCGACATGATCCGCGGCCGTCTGATCCGCCGCCTGGCCTATGTGCGGCGCAACCGCTGCAGCGTGCTGGTGGCCGCGCTCTGCTTCTTCATCCTGGCCAATCCGCTGTTCTCGGCCTCCCTGGTCGGCGCCACGGCCCTGGCCACCGGCCTGTTCATCATCCTCGTGCTGGCGGTGTGGGCGTTGCGCGCGCGCCGGCCGTTCGTCTGGGCCCTGGCGGCGCTCGCCTTCATTACGATCGATGCCCTGGTGGCAAACCGCCTGGGCGTGGACTGGATACGTCCTGTAGCGCTCGCGGCCACCGCTGCCTTCGTCAGCATCGTCACCATCGCCCTGCTGCGTTACGTGCTCGACCGGCGCGCCATCACCACCGACAAGGTGTTCGGCGCGGTCGCCGCCTACATGCTGATCGCGCTCTCCTTCGCCTGCGTCTTCGGCCTGCAGCAGGTCTTCGAGCCGAACGCCTTCCATGCCGCCCTCGGCCACGGGCCCGACGGCCGGCTCAACTGGTCGGACCTGATGTATTTCTCCTTCACGGTGCTGACCTCGACCGGCTTCGGCGAAATCACGCCAGCCACGCCGTTCGCCCGCGCCCTCGTCGTGCTCGAGCAGGTGCTGGGCGTGATGTACGTGGCCTTCCTGATCGCCCGGCTCGCCAACATGTACGGCCGCGAGCGGCGCCAGAGCTGACTTCGCACATCGAACCGCCCGCCTGAGTGTCGGATGCTCGGGCGCGGGGCGGGGCTATACTGCGGTCGGGTTCAAGGAGAGAGACCATGGCCAACGCTGCCGAAGCCGACGACCTCGAACGCTGGGACGCCATCGTCATCGGTGCCGGTCTCTCGGGCATGTACCAGCTCCTGAAGCTGCGCCAGCTCGGCATGAAGGTCCGCGTCTACGAGGCGGGCGGTGGCGTCGGCGGCACCTGGTACTGGAACCGCTATCCCGGCGCGCGCTTCGATTCGGAGAGCTGGACTTACGGCTTCTCCTTCTCGCCCGAGGTGCTGAAAGAATGGGACTGGAAGGAGCATTTCTCCGGCCAGCCCGAGAACCTGCGCTATTGCGAGTTCCTCGCCGACAAGTTCGACCTGCGCCGTGACATTACTTTCAACGCCCGCGTGAAGGCCGCCCATTGGGACGAGGCGGCAAACGAATGGGAAGTCACCTTCGAGGACGGCGGCAATGAAGGCCGGCGGGCCCGCAGCCGTTTCCTCATCACTGCCATCGGCCCGCTGTCGTCGCCCACCATGCCGACCGTCCCCGGTATCGCCGACTTCAAGGGCGAGTCCTGGCACACCGGTCTCTGGCCGCACCATCCCGTCACCTTTGCGGGAAAGCGCGTGGCCGTCATCGGCACCGGCGCCTCGGGTGTGCAGGCCATCACCGAGATCGCCAAGACCGTGGGCCATCTCACCGTCTTCCAGCGCACGCCCAACTGGTGTACGCCGCTGCGCAACAGCCGGATCGAGCCCGACACCATGGCCGACATCCGCGCCCGCTACCGGGAGATCTTCGCCCAGTGCCGCGAGAACTGGGGCTGCTTCGTCCATGCCGCCGACCCGCGCCATTCGACCGATGTCTCGGCGGAGGAGCGCGAGGCCTTCTTCGAGAAGCTCTATGCAATGCCGGGCTTCGCCTTCTGGCAGGGCAACTTCCGCGACGTGCTGATGGACCAGGCTGCCAACGACGCCATGACCGCGTTCGTGACCAGGAAGATCCGCGCCCGCTTGGCCGACCAGAAGATCGCCGACAAGCTCATCCCGACCAACCACGGCTACGGCACGCGCCGCGTGCCGCTCGAGAGCGGTTACTTCGAGGTCTATAACCAGCCCAACGTGAAGCTGGTCGACATTCGCGAGACGCCGATCGAGCGCATCACGGAAGAAGGTCTCCGCACCGGCGACGCCGACTACGAATTCGATATGATCATCTACGCCACCGGCTTCGACGCCATCACCGGCGCCTTCGATCGCATCGATTTCCAGGGCCGGGGTGGCGAGAAACTGCGCGACAAATGGGCCGACGGGCCGCACACGTATCTCGGCCTCAACGTCGCGGGCTTCCCCAACCTGCTCACGCTGGTGGGCCCGCACAATGCCGCGACCTTCTGCAACCTGCCGCGCTGCATCGAGCAGAACGTCGAGTTCGTGAGCGATCTCCTGGGCTACATGCGCGACCACGGCAAGACCCGCATCGAGGCGACGCCGGAGGCCGAGACGGTCTGGACCGCGCACGTCCACGACACCGCCTCGCGCCTGCTGCTGACCAAGGTCGATTCCTGGATGACCGGCGTGAACAAGAACGTCCCCGGTCGGCTGAAACGCACCTTCATGGCCTATGCCGGCGGCGCGCCCAAGTACCGCCAGAAGTGCGAGGAGATCGCGGCCAACGGCTATGAAGGGTTTGCGCTGCAGTAACCCACGGGGGCGGTCAGCCGCCGTTGCCGGAACCGAACTGGATGCCCCAGTGGCCATCCTTGCAGGTGACGACGTAGAGCGAGAAATACTTGCCGATGACCGACCCGTCGTTGCGGTAGCGGGTGAAGTCGACGGCGACATGCGCTTTGCCCTGCGTGGCAAAGACGACTTGCGTGCGGTCCCACTTCGTATGGTCCCAGCCGTCGGACGAGACGGTGCCGAGGAAGTTCTCGAAGCGATAGTCCGTCGGCTTCTCGTAGCGGACGAGCGTGCCCTTGGCGCCGATGCGGGCGTGCGGGAAGTTGAAGGCGTCCCGGATCGCTTCGGTATCTCGGGCATTCAGCGCCGCGAGATAGCGGTCGACGACCGCCAATGCTTCCCGCTCGACATCCGCCGATGAGGGCATGTCTTTCTCCTTCTTCAATTTTTATCCAGCAGTGCGTCGTAGCCGCGAGCCTGCAGCCGCGATGCGTCTCCGGCAAACGACAATTGCCGATCAGGTCCGCGCACCGATAGCGGACTGCGCTGCTAATGGTGGCGCAAGGACCGCCTGCGCCAGCACTTTGCTGGCAGTTCCCCGTCTTTTCATTTTCCTTCGACAAAAACTTGCAAGTTCAGCAGGATTGTGCTAGGAAAAAGCCTACGGTGGGCGTTCCCTGGGAGCGCCGCCGGCCCGCTCTGCCTCTTGCAATCAAGGGGCCTCCGAGCGGGCTTTTTTGTGCCCAGAACCCTGGAAATGACATGACCAAGACAACCGCTCCCCCGCGCGGTCGTCCGCGCGCGCTCTTGCCGCCGCGGCAGACCGCGGAATTCTTCCGTGTTCTCGCAGCCTCAGGCTCCGCGAGCCTCGCCGCCGAACGCGCCGGCCTGTGCCGTGCCACACTCTATGTTCACCGCGCGGCGAATCCCGCCTTCGCCAGGCGATGGGCCGAGGCCCTGGGTCTTGGCCGCGAGAAAGTGCGCGACGAGGTCTATCGCCGCGCCGTCGTCGGCATCAAGAAGCCGGTCTTCCACGCCGGTGCGGTGGTCGGAAAGGTGAAGCACTACGACAACCGCCTCCTGTGGTCGCTGCTCCAGTCGCAGGAGCCCGAGACCTACGGCCCCCGGCGCCCGCAACCGGTCGGCGGCGCGCCCGTCGATCTCGCCCGCCGTCTCGACGAGGCTGACGCGCGCGGTCCGCATGATGAGGAAAACCATGTCCGATCAAATCGAATCCCAAGCCGACCTCGAGGAACGCGCCATCGCGATGGCGCGGCTCTACCGCAAGGACCCGCTGCGTTTCGTGCTCTCGGCCTTCCCCTGGGGCGTTCCCGGCACACCGCTCGTCAACCACGAAGGCCCCGAACCCTGGCAGGCCGAACTGCTGGCCAATCTCCGCGACGATCTCGTCCAAGGCCGCTCTCCCGTCCGCATGGCCGTCGCCTCGGGCCACGGCGTCGGCAAGTCGGCGCTGGTGGCGTGGCTGGTGCTGTGGGCGCTGGCGACGCAGCCCGGCACCCGCGGCGTGGTGACGGCCAATACCGAGACCCAGCTCCGCACCAAGACCTGGGCCGAGCTTGCCAAATGGCACGGCCTCTCGATCTGCCGCGACTGGCTGGTCTACAGCGCCACGGCGATCGCCGCCGCCGAGGAGGGCAAGGCGGCGGGCTGGCGGGTCGATCTGGTGCCGTGGTCGGCGCACAATGCAGAGGCCTTCGCCGGCCTCCATAATCAGGGTGGCCGGCTGCTCCTCGTCTTCGACGAGGCCTCGGCCATCGCCGACACGATCTGGGAAACCGCCGAGGGCGCCTTGACCGATGCCGGCACCGAGATCGTGTGGCTCGCCTTCGGCAACCCGACGCGCAACGGCGGCCGCTTCCACGAGTGTTTCGGCAAGCTGAAAGCGCGCTGGCGCACCCAGCACGTCGATGCCCGCACCGTCTCCTTCACCAACAA
The DNA here is from genome assembly GCA_052386855.1 of Reyranella sp. Classification (GTDB taxonomy): domain Bacteria; phylum Pseudomonadota; class Alphaproteobacteria; order Reyranellales; family Reyranellaceae; genus Reyranella. The sequence continues at coordinate 97,451 of JBQTJT010000062.1, read as the reverse complement.
GACGCAGATCGCCGAATGGGTACGCGACTATGGCGAGGACTCCGATTTCGTGAAAGTCCGAGTCCGCGGCGCCTTCCCCCAGGCGGGCGTGCTGCAGTTCATCGACGGCGAGCGGGTGCGCGAGGCGATGACCCGCGAGCTGCCGCCCGCGCCCTACGATCCCGTGGTGATGGGCGTCGACGTGGCGCGCTTCGGCGACGACCGCAGCGTGATCTTCATCCGCAAGGGAAGGGACGGCCGCACCTGGCCCATCGAAAAGCTGAAGGGCCTCGACCTGATGCAGCTCGCCGGCCGCGTCTGCGAGCGTGCGGCCGAGGTGCGGGCGCGTGCCGTGTTCGTCGACGAAGGCGGCATTGGCGCCGGTGTGGTCGATCGGCTGCGGCAGCTTGGCGTGCCCGGCGTCCACGGCATCAACTTCGCATCGAGGCCCGACGGCTGGACACCGGAGGGCCAGGCGCCGCTCTACGCCAACAAGCGCGCCGAGATATGGGGGCGGGTGAAGGGCTGGCTGGAGCAGGGCGCGCTGCCCGACGATCCCGAGCTGGCAGAGGACCTCACCGGCGTCGAATACGGCTACGACGCGCGCAACGCCATCCAGCTCGAACGCAAGGAGGACATGAAGAAGCGCGGCCTGCTGTCACCCGACATCGGCGACGCGCTGGCGCTCACCTTCGCGTGGCCGCTGCAGCCGGAGATGGATCACCGCTGGGACGACGACGACAGGCGCGTCCCCGGCACGACCCCTTGGGGCGACTACGACGTGGTCGCGGCCTGGGACAAGGAATGGGCGGAGATGGAGGACTGAGCGATGACGACGGCAACGCCCTCCATGACAGAAGGATCTGCGATAGGCTGCCAATCAGGCGTGCAGTGGCTGTTCGAGAGACCGAATGAGCGGCGCGAACGTCCGAGCGCCGCTGCCCCATTTCTGGCCCCAGACTTTCGGCGGGAACAATCCCGCGCTGTGTGATTTGACGAGGGTCTCCCAGGCAGCATGATCGGCAAAGGGCGCGCCGCAATCCTTCATCTCGTCCGCCTGAGTGAAGCCCAGATAGATGAGCACAACGGGGACATCGAGCTCCGTCAGCTTCCAACTCCAAGCGAAGCGATTGGACATCTGATAGCAGGTATTTCGCGATATCTTCCACGGGAGTGACGTAATCCTTGCCATCCCGGCACAGGCGTCGTCGATGGCTTCGCCGATCCTCTTGTGGCTCGCTTTTCGGTCTTCCGATGAATCTTCGTCGATCAGCCGCGCGCAGGCTTCCTTGTTGAGTTCTTCATCGTGAGCCTTGGCTTCCACCAACAGCAGGCCGCGACCGCCATCGATAGTGCATGTGCTGGCGATATCGAAGTTGGGTGTCATGGCCCGCTGGCTAGCCGGCTCCAGCCACCACGACTTGAGTTGATCGCCGAGAGATGGATCGAGAAGAGAGGCGGCCTTGTGGAGTTGGGCCTCCCGGCGGTCCCTGAAACCCTGCGGCATCCACCGGTCTTTGGCCGAGACCGTTGCGAACGGCGCGGCAAGCGCGGTCAAGCGAGCCGCAACAACGTCAGCCGGACCGTGGGTCAGATAGTGACATCGTGGTTTGCTGCCGCGCTGCTCTCGCCGCGCCAGCTGTTGATGCAGATCGGGCATGGTTGCTCCTCCCTACTCGGACCATTTGAGACGAGGAGCGGCTCGCTAGCAACTCATGGGAGCGACTTCACTCGGCTGTCAGTACCAAGCCGTAGTCCTGGTGCTCTGGCTCGGCTTCCCAAAAGTCGGCGGCGGGCGTGACATCGGCGATCGTATCCTTGGCGACTCGCCACTGCTCGACGATGGTGGCGTCAAAAAAAGCTGATCCGTTGACCGAACCAAATGGCGGTTGACGCAACGTCGACCCTGTCATCGCGGGCAGGGTAGCCCCGGCCCTGGCGCGAAGCGAAGGATCCTTCGGTTGCGCCTCAGGACGACAAGCCGGTTGCCGACTTCGTGACACTGAGAGTCGTTCGCGGGTCTGCACGGCAACGGACATTATTTGACCTTCACGCAACCCGCCGAGGCCTCTAGAGTTTGGAAAGCCTCATGCCCCTTCATTGGTTCATCGATCCCGAACACGCCCTCATCAGCGTCACCGCCGAAGGGGATGTGATTCGATCCGAGGTCACGGAACTGCTCGATGCGATGGATTCGCAAGGCGCGATGGCGTACCGGAAGCTGTTCGACGGCACACATGGCAGCACGACCATGGGCCCCGAGGATCTGCGGGCGCTGGGCGTGCGCATGCGGGAGTATCATGCCCTTGGCCCGATGGGGCCCCTCGCTCTCATCCTGCCGCCGGACAAGGCCGATATCGTCCTGCCCGTCCTGGGCCTGCTTGCCGCCGCGGATCGTCCCATGCGGATATTCACGGGCCGTCAGAAAGCGCGGCGCTGGCTGTCGTCGCTTGGAAAGGCGCTGCCGCAAACCGCCTGGTCGGCACCTCAAACACGCAGCCAGGCAACCAAAAGCCCCGTCTAGTGAGATGGAAGACCCTAGGTCGTGGGGCGTCGCGTAGATGCGGGTGATTTTTCAGACAGGTCCGCCGATCGGGCCTGCGCTGAAAAGAATCGTCCGTTCAACGCAGGCCGGCGTTTCCCGAATTTTCAGACAGACAGAATCCAGACAGATGGTGTCTGAAAAATCAGGCTTCAGATGATCCGCTGCGTCCGCGCAAACGCCATATAGAGGTCGTGCGCGCGGGCCGCGATCGGGCCGGGCTGCAGGTCGCGGTCCTCGTAGCGGCTGACCGGCTGCACCTTGCCGGCATTGCCGGTGGTGAAGATTTCGTCGGCCTGGTCGAGTTCGGCGGTCGTCACCGTGCGCTCCTCGACGGCGATGCCGGCGCTGCGCAGCAGCTTCACCGTGCGGTTGCGGGTGATGCCGGCCAGGAAGGCGCCATTGGGCACCGGCGTGGCGACGACGCCGTTCCGCGCCAGGAAGACGTTGGAGCTGCAGGTTTCGGCCACGTTGCCCAGCGCGTCGAGCACGATGCCGTTGCCGAAGCCGCGCTTCAGCATCTCGGCCACGCCGCGCGACGAGTTGGGATAGAGGCAGCTTGCCTTGGCGTCGGTCGGCGCGCTCTCGGGTGAGGGTCTTCTGATGCTGCGGCAGAGACCGAGCGTCAGCGGCGTGCCGGCGCGCATCGGCGAGAGATAGGTGCAGAGCAGGAACTGGCAGGAGTCGGGATCGACCGAGATCGGGCCCGCGCCGCCCTTGCCGGCCCAGAACATCGGCCGCACGTAAAGTTCCGCCTTGGGGCCGAAGCGGCGCACGCTCTCGTGCATCAGCTTCAGGATCTCTTCCGGTGTCTGCTTGGGGTTCAAGCCCAGCGCGCGGGCCGAGCGCACGGCGCGTTCCGCATGGAGGTCGAGGTCGGGGCCGCAGCCCTCGAAGGCGCGGCCGCCGTCGAATACGATGGAGCCCAGCCACATGGCGTGGTCGCGCGGTCCCAGGATCGCCGGGTTGCCCTCGTGCCAGGTGCCGTTCCAGTAGGTGAGCGTGTCCATTCTTCTCTCCGCTGCGGAAGCGGGCGCTTCTAGCAGACGATGAGCGGCGCTGCCATCCTCGCCTTGGCCGCGGCATTCTGCTTCGCGGTGGCCCTGATCCTGACCCAGCACGGGCTCCGGACAATGCCGTCGTGGCGCTCGCCGCTCTATTCGATCGGTGGCTCGGCAGTGATGGCCTGGATCCTGGCCGCCGTGTTCGTTGACCCGGCCGGCTTCCGGTGGGAGGCGGCGGCGATCTTTGCTGGCGTGGGCTGCATCTTTCCTGTCGTGGTCTCGATCCTGGCGGTGCGCTCCAACGAAAAGCTCGGCCCCGCGGTGGCGGGCGCGGTGGGCAACGTGACGCCGGTGTTCGCCGTGCTGGGGGCCGTGCTGTTCCTGGACGAGCGGCTGGGGCCGGGGCAGGCGGCGGGGCTCGCCATGGTGGTGGGTGGCGTCGCGCTGCTCGCCTTGCGCGGAGGCGCGGGCGGCCGGCACTGGTCGGTGTGGGTGCTGGGCCTGCCGCTGGCGGCGGCGGTGGTGCGCGGCGCGATCCAGCCCGCGATCAAGACCGGTCTGGCACTCTGGCACGAGCCGCTGGCCGCCGCGGCGATCGGCTACACGCTGTCGATGGTGGTGATCCTGTCGCTGGTCGGCCGCCGGGCCTGGCGCGAAGGCCGGGCGCATCCGGCGGGCGTGCGCTGGTTCCTGGCCGTGGGCGTCGCCAACGGCACGGCGACCTTCCTTCTTTATGCCGCGTTGGGGCTGGGCTCGATCGCGCTCGTGGCGCCGCTGGTGGCGTTGTTCCCGTTGTTCGCGGTGGTGCTCAGCTACTTCTTCCTGCGCGGCGAGCAGCTCCATGCCGTGGGCCTGCTGGGCATCGTGGTGAGCGTCGCGGGTGTCATTCTGCTGCTGGTCGGAAATTGACCGAATAGGGGCGGCGGCAGGGCGCAAATACCTTGAATCCGCCGGGCACTCGCCTGTGGTCCAAAGCGTATCTCCTTTCAGGCGCGGGGATACCGCGCAGAACGGAGGCAATCATGTTGAAGCGTATCGCTCTCACGACCCTTGCCGCCGCCGCCACTTTCGCAACGGCGACGGTAGCCACGGCGCCCGTCACCCCGGCCGCCGCCCAGGTGAGCATCACCTTCGGCTCGCCGCCGCCGCCGCCGCGTTATGAGCCCGTGCCGATTGGGCGTCCCGGCTACGTCTGGGCGCCGGGCCAGTGGCGTCTGGTGAACGACCAGTACGTCTGGCAGGGCGGCCAGTGGTATCAGGACCGCCCGGGCTACCGTTACGTGCCAGACCGCTGGGAACGCTACGCCGACAACGGCCGCGACCAGTGGCGGTACCAGGCCAGCCGCTGGGACCGCGACGGTGACGGCATCCCGAACAGGCACGATCGTTACGACAACCGCAACGACAGTGCCCAGAACCCGTTCGGCGATCGCGACCGGGACGGCGTGCCCAACTTCATCGATCCGTACAATAACCGCCGTTAGGTAGAACGTTTGATCGGACAAGGAGGCGGGCTCGCTTTCTTTTCGACCAAGAGTGTTCGAATAGAGGCCACGGCGCGTTGCAATGACCTTGATTGAAACGGGCACCTATTGGGGTGCCAACGCGTAACTCCTCTGGCGCAGATATCATGCCGCGCAGAACGGAGACCTCATGCTCAAGCGTATCACTCTCACTGCCGTGGCCGCCGCGGCCGCGTTCGGGACGATGTCGGTCGCGACGGCGCCCTTCGCGCCGGCAGCCGCCCAGATAAACATCACTTTCGGCTCGCCGCCGCCGCCGGTGCGTTACGAGGCAGTTCCGTCGCCGCGTGCCGGCCAGGTCTGGGCGCCGGGCCAATGGCAGTTGGTGAACGACCAGTACGTCTGGCAGCCCGGCCAGTGGCAGCAGGCGCGGGCGGGCTACCGCTACATGCCCGACAGTTGGGACCGCCAGACGGTCAACGGCCGCGACCAGTGGCGCTATCAGCCCAGCCGCTGGGACAAGGACGGCGACGGCATCCCGAACAAGTACGATCGGGACGACAATCGCAACAACAACAACCGCAACGACCGCAGCTACAACAACGCGACCAATCCGCTTGGAGACCGGGACCGCGACGGCATCCCGAACTTCATCGACGGCCAGAACAACAACCGCCGCTAGAGCCCCCGGCTCAGCGGAATGAGGAAGCGGGCTCGCGCAAGCGGGCCCGCTTTCTTTTCGGCCGCGCCGGCCTATCATGGGGGCATGCGCCAGAATCGTTTCGGACTTTCCGTCGCCCTCGCCACGCCCTTTGCCCAGGACTGGTTGATCGACCTGCCGCGCCTCGTGGCGCACGGCCGCCAGTCGCTGGCGGACGGCTGCAATAGTCTCACGGTATTCGGCACCACCGGCGAGGGAGCCTCGCTCGGCCTCAACGAACGCCAGCGCGCCCTGGGTGCCCTGGTGGGCGCCGGCATCGATCCCGCGACGCAGCTCGTGGTCGGCATTGCAGCGGCGTCTGTCGAGGAGGCGATCAAACAAGGCCGCGCCGGCTTGATGGTGGGTTGCGCCAGCTTCCTGCTGGCCCCGCCGTTCTACTTCAAGGGGGCCGGCGACGATGGCCTGTTCCATTGGTTCGCCGCCGTGCTTCAGGGCCTCGGCCCCAAGGCCAGCAACGTCATCCTCTATCACATCCCGCAGGTCACCTCGGTCGGCCTCTCGGTCGAGTTGATCGACCGGCTCAAGAAGGCCTTCCCCAAGCAGGTCACGGGCGTGAAGGACTCCTCGGGCGATTGGGCGAACAGCCAGGCGCTGCTCGAACATCACGCCGACCTGCACATCCTGATCGGCGACGAGCGGCTGCTGGCCAAGGCGATGAAGCTCGGCGCCTCGGGCACGATCTGCGGCCTCGCCAACATCGCGCCCGACCTGATGCAGGCGCCGATGAACGGCATCGAGGAGCCACGCATCGCCGAGATCATCGCCGAGCTCGTGCCCTTCGCCTTCACGGCCGCCTGCAAGGCGCTGGTCGGCCACCGCCGCAACGATCCGGCGGCCTGGAGCCGCATGCGCGCCCCGCTGCGCTCGCTGACCGAAGCCGAGTGCCTGAAACTTTTCGCCGCTGTCGACACCATCCGCGCCAAGCGCGCCGCCTGATCCCTCCTGCCGCCGCGAGGACACCAATGACCGCACCGCTCACCATCCGCCTGCATCCCAGCGACAACGTCATCGTGGCGCGCATGGATATCCTGGCCGGCACCAAGGTCGAGGGCGAGGTCGCGGCAGCGACGCGCGTGCCGCCCGGTCACAAGATCCTCACTCGCGCAGTGAAGAAGGGCGAGGCGCTGCGCAAGTACAACCAGATCATCGGCTTCGCCACAGAAGACATGGCGCCGGGCGCGCACATCCACACGCATAACTGCGTCATGGGCGACTTCGAGCGCGACTATGCCTTTTGCGCCGACGCGCACCCGACCGACTATCTCGTGCCGCCGGCGACCTTCCAGGGCTACCGCCGCGCCGACGGTCGCGCCGCCACGCGCAACTATCTCGGCATCGTGACCACGGTGAACTGCTCGGCCGCCACCAGCCGCATGATCGCCCGCCACATCGAGCCGATGCTCGCCCAATTCTCCAACATCGACGGCGTGGTGCCGCTGACCCATGGCGGCGGTTGCGGCATGGCAGCGTCAGGCCTCGAGATGGACGTGCTGCGCCGCACGCTTGCCGGCTACACGCGCCATCCCAACATGGCCGCCGTCGTCGTGCTGGGCCTCGGCTGCGAGACCAACCAGATCTCCGGCCTGATGGACGCCGAGGGCCTGAAGGAAGGGCCGAAGCTGATCCCGATGGCGATCCAGGACGAGGGCGGTGTCAGCAAGACGGTGATGCGCGCCGTTGCGTTCCTGAAGGAGCTGCTGCCCGAGGCCAATAACGTGAAGCGCGAGGCGATCCCAGCCAGCGAATTGATTCTGGCGCTGCAGTGCGGCGGCTCGGACGGCTATTCCGGCATCTCGGCCAATCCGGCATTGGGTGCCGCGGTCGACCTGCTGGTGCGTAACGGCGGCTCGGCGGTGCTGTCGGAGACGCCCGAGATCTACGGCGCCGAGCATCTGCTGACGCGCCGCGCCGTCAGCAAGGAAGTGGGCGAGAAGATCGTCGAGCGCATCAAGTGGTGGGAGGATCACTGCGCCAGGACGGGCGGCGAGATGAATAACAATCCCTCGCCCGGCAACAAGGCGGGCGGCCTCACCACCATCCTCGAGAAGTCGTTGGGCGCGGTCGCCAAGGGCGGCACCACCAACCTGGTCGACGTCTACAAATATGCCGAGCCGATCACGGCCAAGGGCTTCGTCTATATGGATTCGCCCGGCTACGACCCGGTCTCGGCCACCGGCCAGGTGGCGGGTGGCGCCAATGTGCTCTGTTTCACGACCGGCCGTGGCAGCGTGTTCGGTTGCAAGCCCACGCCCTCCCTCAAGCTCGCGACCAACACCTCGCTCTACCGGCGCATGACTGACGACATGGACATCAACTGCGGCACCATCGTCGACGGCGAGGAGACGATCCAGGAGAACGGTCGGCGCATCTTCGAGCTGATCCTCGCCACCGCGTCGGGACGGAAGACGAAATCTGAGGCGCTGGGCATCGGCGACGACGAATTCGAGCCATGGAAGATCGGAGCCACGATGTGACGGTGACGATCAGTCCGATCGTCGAACGTCCCGATCTCGTCGAACAGGTCGCCGCCTGGGGCTTCGCCGAGTGGGGCCATCTCAATCCCGGGGAAACGCTTGCGCAGCGCGTGATCCGGATCCGCGGCAAGATGAACACCGATCGTGTGCCCATAGGGTTCGTGGCGCTGGGCGACGATGGCGGCATCGTCGGCACCGCCTCGCTCATCTTCGACGATCTCGAAGGCGATCCGCGCAATCCCTGGCTGGCCAGCGTCTACGTGCCGCCGGAACACCGCAAGAAGGGCATCGCTTCGGCGCTGGTGCGCACCGTCGAGGATGCCGCGCGGCGTCTCGGCTACACGCGGCTCTATCTATTCACCTCCACCGCACCCGACCTCTATGCCGGCCTCGGCTGGCGGCCGCTCGACCGGCAGGACTACCGCGGGGAGCATATCCAGGTCATGGACAGGACTCTGTGAGGAAACACGCATGCCGGAAGATCTGCATTATCTGTCGCTCGAAGAGGTCGCGCGGCGGCTGAAGGCGCGCAAGCTTTCCTCGGTCGACGCGACCAGGTCGATCCTCGGGCGCATCGAAGAGCTCGATCCCAGGCTAAAAGCCTACGCCACCGTGACGGCTGACCGCGCGCTGGCCGACGCGGCGTGGCTCGACGCCGAGACTGCCACCGGCAAATCGCGCGGCGCGCTGCATGGCGTGCCGATTGCGGTGAAAGATCTCTGCAACACCGCGGGCATCGCCACCGCAGCCGGCATGGCGATCCATCGTGGCAATGTTCCGACCATGGACGCCACCGTCGTCACACGCCTTCGAAACGCCGGTGCGGTGATCCTGGGCAAGCTGCAGATGACCGAAGGCGCATATGGCGCCCATCATCCCGACATACCCGCGCCGCTCAATCCCTGGAACGCGGCCTACTGGACGGGATCGTCGTCGTCGGGCTCGGGCGCGGCGACGGCTGCCGGTCTCTGCTTCGCCTCGCTGGGATCCGACACCGGCGGCTCAATCCGCTTTCCCTCGACCATGAACGGCCTTACCGGCCTGAAGCCGACCTGGGGACGCGTGAGTCGTGCCGGCGTCTTTGCGCTTGCCGAATCGCTCGATCACATCGGGCCGATGACGCGGAGCGCCCTCGACGCGGCGCTCGTGCTGGGTGTCATCGCCGGCGCCGATGCCGGCGATCCGACGGCCGCCAGCCTGCCGGTTCCCGACTATGCCGGTTCGATCGGCACAGGCGTGCGCGGCCGGCGCGTCGGCGTGCCGACCAACCTGCACGGGCTCGACGACGATGCACAACGTGCCTTCGATGGCGCCGCTGCGATCCTGAAACAGGCCGGCGCCACGCTTGTCGACGTGAAGCTGCCCGCGTCGTTCGACCAGGCGGGCTATGACTGGGTACCGCTCTGTGGCGTCGAAGCCGCAGTCGCCCACGAGGCGACCTATCCCGCGCGTGCGCATGAATACGGTCCGGTCCTGGCCGGGTTGCTCGATATCGGTCGCGGCCTGTCCGCCGTCGACCTCGCCAAGCTGCAGCTCAGGCGTGCGGCGCTGAGCGGTGCGCTCAACACGCTGATGGCGTCGGTCGATGTTCTGCTGATGCCGGTGATGGGCCGGGCGGCGTGGTCGCTCGAGGCGATCCAGAAGGCGGGGCGCGATCCTGACAGTGTGGCGGCGCGCCTGCGCTACACGGCGCCCTTCGACCTGAGCGGCCATCCGACACTGACCTTGCCGGGCGGCGCGACACCGGACGGCGTCCCGACCGGCTTCCAGATCGTCGGCCGGGTCTTCGACGAGGCGGGCATTCTCGCCGCCGGGCATGCCTATCAGCAGGCCAGCGACTGGCATTTGAGGCGTCCGCTGCCTTGAGCCGGCTGCTTGCCTGCATGGACGGTGAAATCTTCTTCACCTATACTATCGGGCCTTCCTCAACAGCCGGCGCATGAAAGATGGTCTCGTGAAGAACTTGCGCCTGCGGCCGAGCATTCTGACGTTGTTCGTGCTGCTGACGGTGCCGGCTTTCCTCGCGATCGTCGCCGTCACCTACATATCGAACGAGAAGATAGCGCGCGCCAATGCCGACCAGCTCGTCGAGCGTTTCCGCACCGACGCCATCCAGAACATCCAGCACGACTTCGACCCCATCAAGTCGCTGGTGCGCAGTGCGGCTGCCGTCGGCGCCGACCAGCCCGACTTCTATTCCGACAACCGCTCGCTGCGATACCTCTTCAGCATCATCCAGCACAGCGAGAAGATCGTCAGCATGTATGTCGGCCTTGCCGACGGGTCGTTCCGGCAGGCACGCCAGATCGAGGCCACGGTCGAGGTCCAGGGCAAGTTGCCGCCTCCGGAGGCGCGCTACGCCTTTCGTTGGATCGACGCCGCGCCGCGTGGAACGGCGCCGATCGATCACTACCTCTTCCTCGATGCGCAGCGGAAGGAGATCGGTAAGTCGGAGCAGGTGACGGCCTACGACCCACGCGCCCGCATGTGGTACCGGATGACCCAGCAGGCCGGAGGGCCGTTCATCACCGACCCTGATGTCTTTGCTGCCCTCGGCCTGATCGGCTTCACGGTCGCCGCGCCCATCTTCCAGGAAGGCAAGCTGCTGGGCATCGCGGCCGCCGACATCACGCTCGACGGCCTGTCCGACTATCTCGCCGAGCGCAAAATCAGCCCGGGGACGCTGAGCTACATCCTGGATCATCAGGGTCGGGTGATCGCCAATTCCGAACGCGCCAAGACCTACACCAACTACAACGGCCGGGTGGAATTGCAGCACATCACGTCGCTCGGCAACGACGTGCCGGCGATCGCCTTCAGCGCCCGCCCACGCGACGGCGATAAATTGTTCTCGTTCAGCCATGGCGGCCAGGACTACGTAGCGAGCCTGACGACGCTGCCGTCCGACTTCGGCAAGAGGTGGCAGCTCTTCGTCGTAACGCCGCTCGGCGACTTCACCGAGGCCTTCCAGGAACACAACAAGCGCCTCTTCTTGTTTGGCCTGATCGCGATCGTGCTTCAGATCCTGATCATCTACTTCCTGTCGAGCGTGATCTCGGCGCCGCTGGAGAAGCTCGCCCGGAAGGTGGTCCGCATCCAGGACCTCGAGGGCCAGAACCTGCCGCCGCTGGAATCGCCGATCCGCGAGGTCGCCGTCCTGTCGCGCGCGATCGACACGCTCGACACCGCGGTGAAGTCGTTTGCCGCGTTCGTGCCGGTGGGCCTGGTCAAGCAACTCCTGGAATCGGACCAGAAGCTGGAACTGGGCGGCCACAGCCGGTTCCTGACCATCTTCTTCTCCGACCTCGAGGCCTTCTCGTCGCTGTCGGAGGAAGTGCCGTCGCAGGAGCTGCTGCTGCGCGTCTCGGCCTACCTGGCGGTCGTGACCAAGGCCGTGAACGAGGAAGCGGGCACCATCGACAAGTTCATCGGCGACGGCGTGATGGCCTTCTGGGGCGCCCCGGCGCTGCTCGACGATCACGCTGCGCGCGCCTGCTTCTCGTCGCTTCGCATCCAGCGCGGCATGGAGGAACTCAACGCGCGCTGGCAGGAAGAAGGGCTGAAGCCGCTCAACGTCCGCATCGGCATCCACAGCGATGCCGTTCTCGTCGGCAATATCGGCTCCAAGGAGCGGATGAGCTACACGGTGATGGGCGATGGCGTGAACGTCGCGGCGCGGCTCGAGGGCATCAACAAGGAATACGGCACGCGCATCTGCATCAGCCATTCGGTCTTCAAGGAAGCCGGCGACCGGCTGTGTGTCCGGCCGATCGACGATGTCGCCGTCAAGGGCCGCCGGGCGACGATTCCGATCTACGAGGTGATGGGTGCCTATGGGCTGGGGCCCGAGTTCGAGCCCGACGCGGCGACGGTCAGGCTGGGCAAGCTGACGCGCGCGGCTTATGACGCGCTCGTGGCTCAGGACATCGCTCTGGCCCTCGATCGCTACCGGGCAATTCTCGTCGAATATCCCGGCGATCCGGTCGCGTCCGGAATGGCAAAGCGGCTTGCTGCCGCCGCCAGCAACGATGCCGCGCGGAGAAGTCCCGTTGCCCGACTCTAGCCAGGCCATGCGTCCAACTGCTCCCGCCGTCATACCGGCGCTGCGCCCCAGCGAATACACCTCTGCCCTCATCCAGGTCCTGCGGGCCGAAGCGGCTCGTGTCCGTGGCGCGCGCGCGCTCGAGATCGGCTGCGGCAGCGGCGTTGTGCTCGCGGCGCTGGGCGCCATGGATGCGGCCTCGCTCTGCGGCATCGACATCGAGCCGGCCGCCATCGCTGCCAGCACGCAGCTGCTCGGCGATCTTGGCCATGATGCCATCGCCGAATTGCATCATGGCGACATGTGGCGGCCAGTCACCGGCCGTCGCTTCGACCTGATCGTGGCCAATCTCCCGCATTTTCCGATGGAGCCGGTAGAATTTGCCGGTCGCCTGCCAACCTGGAGCGCCGGTGGCGCCGACGGACGCAGCCTGCTCGATCCCTTTCTCACCGGCCTGGCCGGACATCTCGTCGCCGGCGGCCGCGCCGTCATCACCCACAACGCCTTCGATGATCTTGCACGGTCGCGCGAGTTGGCAGCGCAAAATGGCCTTTCGATCAAGGTTGTGCTTACGACTCTGGTCTATATCTCGCCCGAAAAGCTCGCGCGCATGACTGCGGACGTCCTGCGGGCCGAGAATGGGCGCACGATCCACCGCCACGGCCCCTATACATTCGGCGAGATGTACATCGTCGAAATCTCTGCTGCCGGAACTGCAGCCTGAAATGCGGATTTGGCGAGTTCTGCTGTTCGTCGTGGCGGCTGCGTTTGCGGTTCTGCCGGCCGCGGCCGAGACACCCGACGCGGCGCTGGCCAAGCTCATCGAGAATGCCCGCGCCGAGGCCGCGGTACCCGGCGCCTGCACGGTCGCCAACGTCGACCGGCTCGTCCGCGCCTTCTGCGAGAACCGGATCCGCCCCGGCATACGCGAATACTATCCGCTGTTCGGCACACGCGAGGGCGACGTTCGCAGCGGCTATGACATCGATGTGGCGCGCGCGGTAGCCAAGCGCCTCGGCGTCGAGCCTGTCTTCACCCGCGTCAATGCCGCCAGCCGCATCCCCTTGCTTGCCGATGATCGCATCGACCTCATCGTGGCGACCATGGGTCACAACACGCAGCGCGATGGCCAGGTCCGCTTCATCCGCCCGCACTACTATCAATCCGAGACGACGATCGTCGGACCGCGGGCGCTTTCTGTGAAGGACTGGCCGGACATTGCCGGCCGCACTGTCTGCGTCACCATCGGCAACGGCTCGAACGCCCAGATCGTCTCGCACAACGCCCGCCTGATGCTGTTCGACGAGGCGGGTGTACTGCCCGGCCAGCTCAAGGACGAGACCTGCACCCTGGCGGCGCAGGACGACTCCTTCTTCGACTACTATTTCATCGAGCCTGCTTTTGCCGACCGCTTCGAAAAGAAGTTCGGCTTCGCCCAGGTGCCCTGGGGCATGGCCGTGGCCCGAACCGCCAGCAGCCAGCGCCTCGCCCGGGCGCTCGATCTGATCAGCCAGATCTTCCTCCGCGACGGTGTCTTTCTCGAGATCGCCCGCGCCAATCGCGTTGGAACGGCTTTCCTCGAGCGCCAGCAGGCGGTCTGGAAGCGGCCGGAGTGCAACACCGACTCGGGAAGCGGCAATCCCGCCTGCGTGCTGCCCGCGCTCAACGCCGACCTCGAGCCGACGCCTTTTGTGGCCCGTGTCGTGGCCTTCGAGAAATGGATTAGGGCAAAGACTGGAGTCGACCTCGCCTTGCCGATGCTGAAGACGATGCCGGCCTGGTCGCTGTTCAAGGACGGCGTTGTGAATTCGCTCATCCTGGTCGTGGGTGCCCTGGTGGCGACACTACTGTTCGCGCTGATACTGGGCGCGCTACAAAGTTCGCGCTCGATCCTGCTGCGCTGGCCGGCCCGGGCGATCACCATCACGCTTCAGTCCTCGCCGGTCGTGCTGACGCTTGTGATCGCCGCCGCGGTCGCCCATGCGCTCTTTCCCTATTCGTCGGCCGTGGCGATCGGCGCCGCCATTGTGGCGCTGGGGCTGATGAACGGCAGCAATGCCGGGCAAGCCATCGCGGAAGCGATGCACACGTTGCGGACGGAGCGCGGCAGTGTGCACGGTCGGGGAGGGATCCCGACCCGGGAACTGTTCGCCCGCGCCGTCAGCCGCTCGGCGACACAGATCGTGTCGTTCCTGATCAACGCCGCCAAGGGCACGCCGATCGCGAGCTTCATCGGTGCTCCGGAACTGCTGAGTGCGCTCACCGATATCACGTCCTTTGCCAGTGGCCGCGCCACGACCTATTCGCTGCTCCTCGTATTCTACGTCGTGGTCGTCGTGGTCGTGGTCTGGTTGTGCGGCAAGCTGCAGTCCTGGCTCGAGCACCGGCAGGCGGTGGCATGATGGGCAAGCAGTTCTCGGCCGAGTTCTTCCCCGATCTTCTCGCGGGCATGGTGGTCAATTTCGAGATCGCGGCCATCGCGCTGGCGGTCGGACTCGCGCTCGGCGCGCTGCTCGCGCTCGCGCGCCTGGGCGGCGGCGTCCTGGGTGCGGTCGCCACCTCGCTGATCGGCCTGATGCGCGCCGCACCTACCTTCGTCGTCATGTTCTTCCTGCTGAACATCATCCCGAGGGACGCCACCCTGTTCGGCATCGGCGTTGCGCCCTCCGGGATCATGACCGTGGCACTTTCTCTGGTGCCCTATTCGGCATCCTACGTGGCCGACAATGGCGCCGAGGCCCTGAAGCAGCTGCGCGCCGGCTCGCCGCTGGGTGCCCTGCAGTTCCTGCCCAATGTCACGCGCGCCTTCTTCGTGCTGGTGATGTCGTCCAGTGCCGGCGCCGCGATCGGTGTCACCGAAGGCATCGCGGTGATCCTGCGTGAGGCCGTGCTGCTGCCGTCGCTCGGCGACAAGCTGGTTCTCTTTGCCGTCGGCATCCTGTTCTTCGGCATCACCCTGCAGGCGGGATTCGCTCTTATGCGTTTCCTGCAGCGGTACCTCGGCCGCCTCGCCACGCGCGATTCGTCCGCCCCATGACTGCGGCCCCATGAGCTACGATTCGGTCTTCCGCCCCGGCCTGTTCGCCGGCCGCACGGTCATCGTCACCGGCGGCGGCTCGGGGCTTGGGCGCTGCACCGCGCACGAACTGAAATCGCTCGGCGCGCGCCTTGCCTTGATCGGGCGTACCCCGGAAAAGCTCGACCAGGTGAAGCGCGAGCTTGGGGATCCCGAGACCTTCACCTTCGCGGCCGACCTGCGCGACGAGGCCCAGGTGAACGCGGCCATCGCCGGCGTGCTGGCCTGGGGTGGCCGCATCGACGGCCTGGTGAACAACGCTGGCGGGCAATTTCCGGCCGAGCTCAAGGACATCTCGCTCAACGGCTGGAACGCCGTCGTCGCCAACAACATGACCGCGACCTTCCTGGTGTCGAAGGCGGTCTATCTCGGCTGGATGGAGCAGAACGGCGGCGCCATCGTGAACGTCGGCGCCGACTTCGAACTCGGTATGCCCGGCATGGGTCACAACGGAGCTGCCCGCGCCGGCCAGACAAATTTTACCTACACCGCCTCGATCGAATGGGCGCATGCAGGCGTGCGCGTCAATTCGGTCATTCCCGGCTTCATCGCCTCGTCGGGTTTCGACCGCTATCCGGAGAAGGCGCACGACGTGCTGCGCGGCGTCAAGAAGCGCATCCCGCTGAAGCGCCATGGCACCGAATCGGAGATCGCCGGCGCCATCGTCTATCTGCTGAGCGATGCGGCGGCCTACGTCACCGGCATCTCACTGCGGGTCGACGGTGGGCTGCACAACTACGGCAAGTCGAGCTTTTACGAAGCGCCGGACCATGATCGGTCGAAGCCGTTCAACGGCTTTCCCCTCTACAAGCCGCCGAAGGTCCTGGAGTAGGGCATCAGGGCCTCAGCGCGTGCCTTCGAGCCGCGTCGTGATCACGATCTTCGAGGCGAGGGTGCGGTGCACCGGACAGCGGTCGGCGATCTCCAGAAGCCGCTTTTGTTGCTCGTCGCTGAGCGGGCCGTCGAGCTCGATCCAGCGCTCGATACTGTCGACCTTACCTTCCTTAGTCTCGCAGGTTGCGCAGTCGGCTGCGTGGATCTTGTCGTGCTTCAGCACCACGCGCACTTTCTCCAGCGGCCACTTCTTCTGACGCGCGTACATGCGCAGCGTCATCGCGGTGCAAGAGCCCAGTGCCGCCAGCAGATAGCTGTAGGGGTCGGGGCCCGAGTCGTTGCCGCCATTCGCCGCCGGTTCGTCGGCGCGCAGCACATGCACACCGCTGCGCACGGTCTCGGCAAACGGGCCGTCGGTGTTGTCCTCGACGAGCACGACGCCGGGAGGCGGAAGGTCCGCCAGGTCGCTCATGGCATTCTCAGGCGGCTTGAGTCGCCGTTTCGGCCGCCTTGATGTTCGAGCGCTTGATGCGGTCGAGGTTCTCGCCCTCGATGCGCACCAGCTTGGTGAGTCCGTCGCGCTTGGGCGAGTGGACGACCCCGATGTCGTAGAAATGGGCGTCGCCCGGCCGCATCACGTAGGATTTCTCCGGTGTCACCAGGGCAGGGGCCTCGCCCTCGCCCTTCTTCACGATGCGCCAGTCGGTCATCTCGGTGTCGCCAACCGCGAGGCCGTAGATGGCCCAGCTCGGGCCGTGATCGTGCGGCGCGCCATGGGCCGGCTTCTCGTAGACATGGCCGCAGATGCAGAAGCCCAGCTCCGGGTCCTCATAGAGCACCTTGCGCGGCTTGCATTGATCGGCCGTCAGATGCCTGGCGACGAACTCCTCGTCACGCAGCACCTTCTCGACGATCTTGCAGATCGCCTGCTTGCCGGCGAGGCCAGCGTCCGCTTTCAGTGCGGCGCGGATATCGATGCTCAGTTGCTCGAGCGTGATGGCCATGATCTTCCTCCAGCGAAGCGACTTGTTATGTGGGCCTATCTTATGTGGGGCTGGCTTCTGGCCAGCGTCAAGAGCGCGTGACCTGGTTGGTCACGGCGCCGCCTGTCGCGGTCCGGCCGCCATCGACGACGAACTGGCCGCCGGTCGTGTTGGCGGCAAGGTCCGAGCAGAGGAACAGGACCATGTTGGCGATTTCCTCCGGTGTCGTGTAGCGCCCGCTCGGCAGCGCCGCCTGGTAGCGCGCGCCGACCGCGTCGGGGTTTGCCGGATCGATCTGCTTTTCCAGATCGTGGATCATGCGCGTGTCGACCGGCCCGGGGCACACTGCGTTCACCCGTATGCCTTGGCGCCCGACATCGCCGGCCGCGACCTTGGTGAGGCCGATCACGGCATGCTTGGACGCGACATAGGCCGGCATGCCGGGCGAGCCGACCAGGCCCGCGACCGAAGCCGTGTTGACCACCGCGCCGCTGCCCTGGCGAATCATCTCGGGCAGGACGTGGCGCAACCCCAGGAACACGCCCTTCAAGTTGACGCCGATCACGGCATCGAACATCGCCTCGTCATACTCTGCCGTCGGCGCCAGCTTGCCTTCGATGCCGGCATTGTTGAAGAAACAGTCGATCCGGCCGAATTTCTCGATCGCCGTCTTCACATAAGCTTTTACGTCTGCGGATTTGGTGACGTCGGCCGTGACCGCCGTCGCCTCGCCGCCGTTCTGGCGGATGATGCCCGCCGTCGCCTCTGCCGCCGCGCCATCGCGGTCGACCACCACCACCTTGGCGCCGTGCCGGGCGAAACCCACCGCGGCGGCACGACCGATGCCATTGCCGCCGCCGGTGATCAGGGCGACCTTGCCGGTGAAATCCATCTTCCTGCCCCTTGTCCAATGTTGGGGGAAGTTTACCATCGGCAGCCGTCATGACCATCACCGTCACCCCACGCCATCCCGTTCTCGGTGCCGAAATTCGCGGGGTTGATATGCGCCAGCCGCTGGACGCGGCAACGGTGCAGGCCGTGAGCGACGCCTGGATGAAGCATCTGGTCCTGGTGTTTCCCGATCAGCGCATCACCGACCAGGAGCACGTGGCCTTCACGCGCCATTTCGGCGAACCGGAGATCTTCCACCAGACGTCCCTTCACCTCCGCTCGGACCGGGTGAAGGAAATCTTCCTGGTCTCGAATGTCGATGACCAGGATCGTGTGATGGCGCCTTCGGCGCCGTCGCAGAAGCAGCTCTCCTCGTCGCGGATGTGGCACACCGATTCGAGCTACCGGCCGACGCCAAGCGTCGGCTCGCTGCTGCACGGCATCGAAATCAGCCGCACCGGCGGCATCACCCAGTTCATCAACATGTACCGGGTTTACGATGATCTGCCGGAAAGCCTGCGCCGCCAGGTCGAAGGCCGCCGCGCGCGGCACGACTTCAGCATGCTGCACCGGCTGGTGGGCTCGCCGCCGCCGACGCCTGAGGAACAGGCCGCGATGCCGCCGGTCTGGCATCCCATGGTGCGGCGCCATCCCGTCACCGGCGCGAGATCGCTCTATATCAGCTCGATCTATAATGACGCGGTCGAAGGCCTCGACGAGGCTGCGGCGCGCAAACTGATCGAGGAGCTGTCGGAATTCGCGGCCCAGCCGCAATATATGTACCGGCATGTCTGGGAGCCCGACGACGTGCTGATGTGGGACAACCGCTGCACCGTCCACGCCGTCACCCCGCACGACCCCGGCGAACGCCGGGTCATGCACCGCACGACCATCGTGGGCACCGAACCCGTCCTGGTCTGAGCGCACACAATAGTGCCGCCGACGCCTTGAACGGCGGCTCTTTCGCCCTAACATAGCGGCCGTTGGCCTAAAAGATCGATCGGTGGCCCGACTTGGCCAGGCCCGGCACAGGGATGCGAAAAATGAAGAACAGTCGTTGGCTTGCGGTTATTGCCGCCCTCGTCATCGTGGCGCCGTCACTGGCGCCGTCCCCGGCCGATGCCCGCGCCGGTGCGGGCGGAAGTTCCGGCAGCCGCGGCGGCAAGACCAACCAGGCCCCCGAGCCGACGCAGACTGCGCCGACCGCGAAGCCCATGGAACGCAGCACGACGCCGGCGCAGAAGCCCGCGGCGGCATCTCCGGCATCGACTGCGGCGCAGCCCGGTGGCTTCATGTCGCGCAACCCGTTCCTCTCCGGCCTGATGGGCGGCATGCTGGGCGCCGGCCTGATCGGCATGATGTTCGGCGGCGGCTTTGGCGCCGGCCTCGGCGGCGCCGCCGGCATGCTGGGCCTGCTCGTGCAGCTGCTGTTGATCGGCGGCCTTGCCTATCTCGCCGTCCGGCTGTGGCGCGCGCGAAGCGGCGCCCCGGCGCAGGCGGCCGGTCCGGCCCACGCCTATTCCGCCGCTATGCCCCGGGCGGCCGAGCCGCCGATGGCGCGTCAGGGTCTAGGCGCTGGTCTTGGCGCATCAGCTCTGGCGGGCAGTGCATCAGCGCAGCTCGCGATCGCGGCCGACGACTACACCGCTTTCGAGGCCCTGCTGGCCGACGTGCAGGAGGCCTACAGCAAGGGCGACCTGTCCAGGATGCGCGCCCTCGTGACGCCGGAGATGCTGGGCTACTTCTCGGAAGAGCTGTCGGCCAACGCAAGCCGTGGCGTGGAAAACAGGATCGAGGCGGTGAAGCTCGAGCAGGGCGATCTGTCGGAGGCCTGGAGCGAAGCCGGCCTCGACTACGCCACCGTCGCCATGCGCTTCAGCATGACCGACGTCACCCGGTCGCTGGCCGATGGCAAGGTCGTCGCCGGCAGCGACACGGCACGTATCGAAGCAACGGAGATCTGGACCTTCCTGCGCAGCCGCGGCGGGAACTGGATCCTGTCGGCCATCCAGCAGACCTGACGACAGGCCCGTACTGACGGCCTGCTAGTCCGAGGCGCGCGCGTCTGCCGCCTCGGCCATGCGCCAACCATGAACGGCTGGGCGTAATCCTCGTCAACGTCCCAATTTCGGCTGCGTTGCGCAGTTTCGCATTCGGCGACTCGAATCGATCGACGGCCTCCCAGTTGCTTGACAAGTTTTCGAAGCGCGCCCGATAGTCGCTTCAACGTCAGTTGAGTCTCAAGAACCAACAACGCTCGGTCGACCTTAGGGAGGTCCCCATGCTCCGGCATCTCGTGAGAACCGCGACGCTCGCCTTTGCGCTGGCGATCGCCGTCACGGCGTCGCTTCGTGCCCAGGACCAGAAAGGCACGCTGGTCTTCGCGGTGGAATCGCTCGGCGCGCAGACGCTCGATCCGATCCTCGAGGCCCGTCCGGGCAACGCGGTTTACCAGGCGGTGATGTACGACTCGCTGGTCGGCTTCAATCTCGAGAAGGGCGGTGTCGGTCCTGGCGTGGCCGAGCGCTGGGAGCTCTCCGCGGACGGTCTGTCGTGGACCTTCTTCCTGCGGCCCGGCCAGACCTTTCACAATGGCGACAAGCTCACCGCGCACGACGTGAAGTTCAGCCTCGAGCGGCAGATGAGCCCGGGTTCGCTCTCCGCGTCGGCTGCCACCATGCGGCGGACGATCAAGGGCATCGAGGTGATCGACGAACTCACTGTGAAGGTGAACACAGCCAGCCCGCAGATCAGCCTGCCGCCCAGCCTGTCGCGCGCCGTGGCGCCCGAGGGTGCGATCATGCCCAAGAACTACATCGAGAAGGTGGGTGAGGAGGAGTTCCGCAAGAAGCCGATCGGCAGCGGGCCGTGGAAATTCGTGCGCAATGTGCCGGGTGATCGCATCGAATTCACCGCCGTCGCCAAGCACTGGCGCGGCACGCCGCACTTCAAGGACCTGCACATGCTGCTGGTGCCGGAGGAGAGCACGCGGGTGGCCATGGTGCGGACCGGTGAGGCGGCGATCGCTTCGATCGGACCCGAGGCCATGCTCGGCGCCGCGCGCGCCGGGCTGGAGGTGCTGTCGGTGCCCGGCACGATGCAGGCGATCTTCCAGTTCTGGGGCACCTACAAGCCGGAGGTGAAGGATTCGCCGATCGCCAAGGCGCGCGTGCGCCAGGCACTGTCGTTGGCGATCGATCGCAAGCAGATCATCGAGCACGTCATGAACGGCAAGGCGCGGATGCCGTATCCCTTTTCCACCTTCGGCTACACCGACTATTTCAGCGCCGATCAGTGGGAGAAGTGGTCCACCGAGGCCTATCGCTACGATCCGGCGCTGGCCAAGAAGATCCTGGCCGAAGAGGGCTATCCCAACGGCTTCGAGCTGAAGTTCGCCAACATGGCGCTGCCGGGCACGCAGTTCATGGTCGATATCGGTACCGCCATCGCCGATATGTGGACCAAGGTCGGCGTCAAGGTCACACTCAAGCATTACGAGTACGGCGCTTTTGTGCCGATGGAGCGCGGCGACCAGGCGCCGCTGATCGGCTGGGCCTCAATGTACCGCACAGCCGGCCGGCCCGACGCGCAGTGGCGTTACAACAGCGCTTTCTCGCCCGACAGCACGCAGCGCCTGCTGGGCGACAAGGAGAATTGCAAGGACGCCTGCGCGGAGTTCGTCAAGGTCTACAAGGCGCTGCTTGACGAACGCGACCCGGCGAAGCGCACGGCGCTTACCGACAAGATGGTCGAGGGGGTCAACAATTCCTGGACGGTGATCCCGATCATCGAGGGCATGGGCTACTACGCGATCAATACCAAGAAGGTCGGACAGTTCGCGCCGATCCCCGGCCGGCACGAGCTGGGCGATGTGTTCGAGCGCATCCCGCGCCCGGAGCAGAAGCCCTGGAAGAAGTGAGACCGGCACAGACGATGGCACGCGCGCCATGAAGCGTTACATCGCGCGCCGCCTGATGCAGGGCGTGATCCTGCTCTTCATGGTGGCGACGATCGTGTTCTTCCTGGGCCGGCTGACCGGCAATCCGGTCGATCTGATGCTGCCCGAGGATGCTACGGCCGAGGACCGCACGGCCCTGATCCAGACGCTCGGCCTCGACGGTTCTGTCCTCGACCAATATGCAATCTTCGTCGGCAAGGCGCTGCACGGCGATCTCGGCATGTCGATCCGCATGAAGCAGCCGGCGTCCGAGGCCTTCTTCGACCGCCTGCCCAACACGCTCGTGCTCATCCCGTGGGCGATCCTGCTGGGCATGATGCTCGGCATTCCCCTGGGTGTGGTGGCGGCGGTCAACCGCGGCGGCATGCTCGACCGCGCGGCGGGCACGGTGGCGGTGCTGGGCGTCGCCATGCCGAGCTTCTGGCTGGGCGTCCTGCTGATCTTCGTGTTCAGCGTCGAGCTGGGCTGGCTGCCGTCCGGGCGCATGGGCGGCCCGGCGCACTACGTCCTGCCCGTCATCACGCTGGGCACCTTCCTCGTCGCCGGCTTCATGCGCATCACGCGCTCGGCCATGCTGGAGGTGATGGAGAGCGAGTTCGTCAAGCTCGCGCGCATCAAGGGGCTGAGCGAAGCCACCGTGATCTGGAAGCATTGCCTGCGCAACGCCCTGATCCCGGTGCTGACCCTGTGGGGTGTGTTCGTCGGCAACCTGATCACCGGCGCCATCGTGACCGAGACCGTGTTCGCCTGGCCCGGCATCGGCCGCCTCACCTACGAGGCCGTGATCTACCGCGACTTCCCGCTGCTGCAGGCGGTGATCATCCTGAAATCGATCCTGATCCTGTCCATCAACCTCGGCGTCGACATCCTCTATGCCTATGTCGATCCGCGCATCCGGCTCGCCTGACCATGGCCATCGCTGAACGTCCGCCCTCGGCTGATACCGCAGCGCCGCGGCTCTCGCTGTGGCGTCTTGTCTGGCCGGCGAGGGTGCCCGGGCGCTTCAGGCGCACCGCGCGCGTGCCCTGGATACCGATCGCGATCATCGTGGTGATCGTCATCATGGCGGTCTTCGCGCCGCTGTTGGCGCCCTATTCGCCAATCGACCAGACGCTGCGCGACAAGCTGCTGCCGCCGACCTGGATGGCGGGCGGCAGCGACAAGTATTTTCTCGGCACCGACGCCTTCGGCCGCGACATCCTGAGCCGCCTGATTTACGGCGCGCGGGTCAGCCTGCTGGTGGCGCTGCTGGCGCTGACCGCGGGCGGCGGCGTTGGCCTCGCCGTCGGCATCGTCGCGGGCTATGTCGGCGGCGCGGTCGACAG
The DNA here is from genome assembly GCA_052386855.1 of Reyranella sp. Classification (GTDB taxonomy): domain Bacteria; phylum Pseudomonadota; class Alphaproteobacteria; order Reyranellales; family Reyranellaceae; genus Reyranella. The sequence continues at coordinate 74,159 of JBQTJT010000062.1, read as the reverse complement.
CATCCTGATGCGCCTGGTCGATGCGGCTTTCACCTTCCCGGCGATCCTGTTTGCCCTGCTGCTCGCTGTCACCATGGGCCAGGGCCTCGGCACATTGGTGATCGCCATCAGCCTGCTGCTGTGGGCGAGCTTCGCGCGCGTCATCAGGGGCGAGGTGCTGTCGCTCCGGCAGCGCGACTTCGTGGCGCTGGCCAAGGTGCGCGGCTGCTCGGCAACGCGCATCATGCTGACGCACATCCTGCCCAACGTTCTCAACACCTTCATGGTTCTGGTCACGCTCAACATCGGCGTGGTGATCATCGCCGAGGCGACGCTGAGCTTCCTCGGCGCCGGCATCCCGCCGCCGACGCCGACCTGGGGCCTGATGATCTCCGAAGGCCGCGGGCGCATCGCGGAGGCCTGGTGGGTGGCGCTGATTCCGGGCATCGCCATCACGCTGATGGTGCTTTCCGTCAACCTGTTCGGTGACTGGCTGCGCGACCGGCTGGACCCCAGGCTGCGCCAGCTATGAACCCCGACATGAGGGCCGAGACCGTTCTCGAGGTCCGCGACCTGCATACCCATTTCTTCCTGCGCCGCGGCGTCATAAAGGCGGTCGACGGCGTGAGCTTCTCGCTCAGGCGCGGCGAGGTGCTGGGCCTGGTGGGCGAATCGGGGTGCGGCAAGAGCCTCACGGCGCTGTCGCTGATGCGCCTGCTGCCGAAGGGCGGGGCCCAGACCATCAAGGGCGAGGTGCTGCTCAACGGTGAGAACATCCTGGACCGCACGCCGGCGGAAATGCGCGAGATCCGCGGGCGGCGGATCTCGATGGTGCTGCAGGACCCGCAGACCTCGCTCAATCCGGTCTTCTCGATCGGCGACCAGTTGCGCGAGGCGATCGTGCGCCGCAAACGCGGCTCTCATGCCGAGGTCATGAACGAGGCGGTGGCGGCGCTCCGCCGCGTCGATATCGCGGCGCCCGAACAGCGCATCGGCCAGTATCCGCACCAGTTGAGCGGCGGCATGAAGCAGCGTGTGGTGGGCGCCATCGCCATCAGCGGCGAGCCGGGGGTCCTGATCGCCGACGAGCCCACGACCGCGCTCGACGTCACGATCCAGCTTCAGTACCTGAAATTGCTAAAACGCCTGCAGGCCGAGACCGGCATGGCGATCCTGTTCATCACCCACGATTTCGGCGTCGTCGGACGCATGTGTGACCGCGTGGCGGTGATGTATGCCGGCCGCATCGTCGAATGTGGTCCGGTCCGGCAGATATTCGAGGCGCCCCAGCATCCCTACACGCGGGCGCTGATCGCCTCGGTGCCCAAGATGACCGGTCCGGTCGGCCGGCTCACCACGATCGAAGGCCAGCCGCCGTCGTTGATGGACCTGCCGGTGGGCTGCCGCTTCGCCTCGCGCTGCCCTCTTGTCGAGCAGCGTTGCCTGGACGCCTATCCCGCCGAGGTTCGCGTGGGCGACGACCATACGGCGGATTGCTGGAAGGTGAAGGCACCTTAGACACTAGTCCTTCCCCCGGGAGACTGCGCCGCTTGCCAACCTAGTGCACAGCCTGCACTCTCCCCCCTTGCGTCTGCGTAAGCGTCCTGTCGTCGCGTTAACAAGAAGCGATTTGAGGGAGGTTCGCATGATAGCGTTCAAGCTTGCCGTAGGTATTGCCGCAGCGGGGTTCATGATCGGCGCCGGCCAGGCCGGTGCCCAGGGTATCCGCACCGCCACCTCGTGGCCGGGCGGCCCGCATCTCGAGCACTTCGCTCAAGGCTTCGCCAAGCAGGCCGAAATACTGACTGCGGGCAAGGTGAAGTTCCAGATCTTCCCCGCGGGCACCATCGGCAGCCCGCTCAAGATCACCGAATCTGTGCAGAAGAAGGTGGCGTCGGCCGGACATACCTGGCCTGGCTACGACTGGGGTATCGACAAGACGGCGGCGATCTTCGGCGGCTATGTCGGTTCTCCGCCGGCCGAGGCGCTGCTGCACTGGATTTATGTCGGCGGCGGCCTGGAGCTCTGGCAGCAGTGGCGCATGGAGAAATTCAACGTCGTGGCGCTGCCGTGTGGCTCGCATTCCGACGAGATCCACATGCACTCACGCAAGCCGGTGCGCACGCTTGAGGATCTCAAGGGTCTCAAGCTCCGGACGTCGGGCGCGTGGGCGGAAATCGCCAACAACCTTGGCGCCTCGACTGTCATCCTGCCGGGCGCCGAGGTCTATCCGGCACTCGAGCGCGGTGTCGTCGATGCCATCGAATGGGCGACCCCGGGCATCAACATCAGCCTCGGCTTCCACAAGGTCGCCAAGTACATCATCCTGCCGGGCGTCCATCAGCCGGGGGCGGTGCTGGAATGCCTGTTCGACAAGACGCTGTGGGACAGCTTCGACGCCGGGACCAAGCAGCAGCTCGAGGCGGCAGCCAAGCTCTCGACCATCAATTCGTGGATGACCATCAACATGCTGGACGCCGACGCACTCGCCAAGCTGAAGACGGAGGGCGTCGAGTTTATCCGCGTCGACCAAAGCTATATCGACGGCGTAGCCAAGGCGACGCGCGAGTGGGAGGACAAGTACATCGCGTCAGAGGGCGGCTGGTTCAAGAAAGTTGTCGAGAGCCAACGCGCCTTCATGGAGCGGTGGAAAGGGGCCACCCAGTACCGCTCGGAATTCAGGTAGCCGCAATCCGGCGCCGGGCCTTCACAGGTGGAAGGCCCGGCTTTCGGAAGAGGGGGAGCAGTCGAGGCATGCGCGCACTGGTTCGTGGCGTAGACGCGGTGAGTCGCCTGTTCGGGGCGGTCGCGGCCGTCTTGGTAATCGTCCTGGTCGTCCTGATGCTCTATGATGTCGTGCTGCGCTACGTCCTGAACGCGCCGACCACGTGGGGCAACGATCTCAATACCTGGCTGATGGGCTCCTCGTTCGTCCTGTCGATTGCCTATGCCATGTCGACCGATAGTCATGTCCGGGTCGATCTCCTGTACAACCAGAAGACCAGACGCCACATCAGGATCGTCGACCTGATCGGCCTTGCCTTGATCGTTCTGCCAGCAGTTGCCTGGATCACTGCCGGACTGTCCGATCACTTCATGACGGCCTACCGAACCGGTGAGCGCTCGGGTTCGGGCGGCTGGAATCCCATTGTCTGGCCGTTCAAGCTGATCCTGCTGATGGGCTTCGCCATCTTCACCGTGCAGATCGCTGCCGAAATCATCAAGCGCATCGCCTCCCTGATGGGCCGGCCGTTCGAAGCGCCGGAAGAGACGACCGATGCCCATGGAATCTAGCGTATGAGCGCACTCTGGATGTTTCCCGCGCTCATCGTGGTGATCCTCACCGGCTTCCCGGTGGCACTTACCATGATGTCGCTGGCGGTGGTCTTCGGGCTCCACTCGTTCGGCGTCGAAGGGCTGCAGTATCAGTTCATCCAGAAGATCGAGGAGGTGGCGACCGCCCAGGTGCTGGCCGCCGTGCCACTCTTCATCTTCATGGGCGCCATGTTCGAGGCCTCCGGCATCGCCGCGCGGCTGTTCGACGTGATTCACATGTGGACGCGGCGCATTCCCGGCGGCATGGCGGTAGGTACGGTGATCATGTGCGTGATCTTCGCCGCGACCAGTGGCGTCGTCGGCGCCACCGAGACCGTGGTCGGATTGCTGGCGATCCCTGCCATGCTGAAGTACGGCTACTCCAAGAGCCTGATCAGCGGCACGATCTGCGCCGGCGGTTCGCTCGGCACCATCATTCCGCCGTCGGTGCTGGCAGTCGTGATCGGTCCGGTCGCCAATGCCTCGGTCGGCAACATCCTGCTCGGCATGTTCATTCCGGGCTTCATGCTGGCGATCGCCTACATCATCTACATCGTGATCCTGTGCACGATCCATCCCGAGTCCGGCCCGCGCGTTCCTCGCGCGCCCGACGAACCGCCGCTCGGCGCCAAGCTAGTGCTGACCGCCAAGGTGCTGGTCCCGCCGGTCGTCGTGATCATCGCCGTCCTCGGCTCAATGATGGCAGGTATCGCCACGCCGACCGAAGCGTCGGCGACCGGAGCGCTCGGCACCGTGTTGCTGGCGATTGCCTATCGGCGGCTCTCCTGGCCGGTGGTGGTCGATTCGACCATGCGCACGGTCCGCATTACCGCCATGATCCTGACCATTGTGGCCTGCGGCCAGATGTTCGCTGCCGTTTTCGTCGGTTCGGGCGGACTGGAGACGCTGCAAAACTTCCTGAGGGATTTCAGTGTCGGGCGGTGGGGTCTGCTGTTCCTCGTCATGTTCATCGTGTTTCTTGCCGGCTTCATGTTGGAGCCGTTGGTGATTATTCTGATGGTGGTCCCGATCACGGTGCCGCTCATCGAGGCGGCCGGTTTCGACAAGGTGTGGTTTTGCGTACTCTTCCTGGTCATGCTCCAGACTGGCTACCTGACGCCGCCGATGGCGCCGTCGATCTTCTATCTGCGCGGCATCGCCCCGCCGGAGATCACGCTCAGGCATATGTATATCGGCATCTGGCCGTTCATCGGCCTCCAGCTCCTGGTCGTCGGACTGCTTGTCTACTTCCCCAAGACCGTCACCTGGCTGCCGGACGCCGTGCTCACCGGCGTGCGATAGGCGTCCTTTCATGAGCGTCGATCAGCCGCTGCTCCGCGTCGAGGGCGTCCGCAAGCATTTCGCCTTCACCAAGGGCATCCTGTTCGCCAAGACGCTGGGCCACGTCAAGGCGGTGGACGACGTCTCCTTCGACATAAGGGCCGGCGAGACGCTGGGCCTGGTGGGTGAGTCGGGGTGCGGCAAAACCACGACATCCCGCATGATTCTCAATCTCGAGGAGCCGACCGAAGGCCGGATCCTGCTCGACGGCGAGCCGATCCATGGCCTGAAGGGTCCGGCGCTCAGCGCCTACCGCGCCAAGGTCCAGGCGGTGTTCCAGGATCCGTGGTCATCGCTCAATCCGCGCATGAAGGTCGGTCGCACGATCGCCGAATCGCTGATCGTCAACGCCTGGGGGGATAAGGCAAGGATCGACGAGCGGGTGCGTGAGCTCCTGGTCCAGGTCGGCCTGCGGCCGGAACAGGCGCAGCAGTACCCGCACGAGTTCAGCGGTGGCCAGCGCCAGCGCGTGGCGCTCGCCGCGGCGCTCGCGTCGCAGCCGCGGCTGATCGTGCTCGACGAGCCGGTCTCGGCACTGGACGTGTCGATCCGCGCCCAGATGATGAACCTCCTGAAGGACATCCAGGCGCAGGACGACGTGGCCTATCTGCTGGTGGCCCACGATCTCGCCACCGTGCGCCACATGGCCGACCATACGGTGGTGATGTATCTCGGCAAGATCGTCGAGAAGGCACCGACCGCCTCCCTGTTCGACGATGTGCGCCATCCCTATACCAAGGCCCTGTTCTCGGCTGTTCTGGTCGCATGGCCGGGGCGGGGCGAGGAGGAGATCGAGCTCAAGGGCGAGGTGCCGTCGCCGCTCGATCCGCCGTCCGGCTGCCGCTTCCATACGCGCTGCCCCTATGTCATGCCGCATTGCTCGCAGCAGGAGCCAGCGCTGCGCGAGGTCTCACCCGGCCACTTCGTTGCCTGTTACCTGTTCGAATAGGAGAAAGCGTCAATGTCCGTTCAGCACGGCCCGCTGCAGGGCGTAAAAGTCGTTTCCTGCTCCACGGCGCAGGCCGGCACCGTGCCCTGGATGTTGATGGCCGACCTCGGCGCCGACGTGATCAAGATCGAGACGCCCGACGGCGGCGACTCTTCGCGGCGCATGACCGTGTTGCCGGGCAAGGGCAGCACTTTCTTCGAGACCAACAACCGCGGCGTGAAGAGCGTCACCTTGAATCTCAAGACACCTGAGGGCCGTGCCATCCTGCACAAGCTCGCCGCCAAGGCCGACATCTTCGGCCAGAACTTCCGCCCCGGTGCGGCCGAAAAGAACGGCTTCGGCTACGAGGAGCTCCGCAAGCACAATCCGAAACTCGTCTATGTCTCGATCTCGGGCTACGGCACCAAGGGACCGCACGCCCATCTGCCCGGTACCGATTCGATGGCCCAGGCGCTGGGCGGCATTGCCGAGGCCTATTCCATGCCGGGTCAGAAGATGCGCACCGGCATCGCGTCGGTGGCCGACGAATCGACGGCCATGCTCGCCTTCGGCGGCGCGCTTGCGGCGCTTACTCATGCACGGACGACGGGGGTTGGTCAGAAGATCGACCTGTCGCTGCTGGGCTCACTGGTGCGGCTGATGGGCTGGACCTTCACCACGACGATGTGGCGCGACCAGAATCCGGTGACCGGCCAGGCCCGCATCACCGGCACGAAGGAGCGTCCCGGCATCAGCGCCTCGTTCAACGACCGCGACGGCAAGCCGCTCGTCTTCCAGCTCGTCGGCCCCGACAATTGGAAGGACGCGATGAGCGCGTGCGGCTTCTGGGACAGGGTCTGCGCCGCCGGCTTCGAGACGATCGGCAGCATCATCGACAGCGAGGCCAAACGCGCCGAGCTGCTGGCGTTGCTCGACGGCCTGTTCGCCAGCGGCACGCGCGCCGACTGGGTGGCGAGGCTGCGCGGCGCCGACATCGTCTCGGCGCCGATCAACACGCTGCTGGAGGCCTCCAACGACCCCGACGTGATGGCCAACGGGTACGTCACCCATGTCGACCATCCGAAGTACGGCAAGCTCAAAGTGCACGGCACGCCCTGGCGGTTCTCCGAAACCCCGGCCAAGCCCGGAATCGCGCCGGAACTGGGGGAGCACAATAATGCGGTGCTGGCAGAATTGGGCTTTGGCGCCGCCGAAGTGGCCGATCTGCGGACCCGTAAGATCATCTGACGGCGCCATTCAGCGGGCGCAACCATCAACGTCCACAGTGACGACGAACAACCTGGAGGGGACCATGCATATCGGCCGATTGATGACGTGCAGCCTCGTGGTGCTGGCGGTGGGATGCCTGGTGTCACTTCAAGCAGGTGCCCAGACGACGCCGACGACGGCCAAGGCGTCCCTGAAGGATGCAGCCGGCAAGGACGTCGGACGGGCCGAACTTGTCCAGATGCCGACCGGCGTTCTCCTCAAGATGTCGCTGAAGGGTTTCCCCGCGGGCGATCGCGCCTTCCATATCCATGCGGTCGGCAAGTGCGAGCCGCCTTTCACCAGTGCGGGGCCACATTTCAATCCGGACAATAAGAAGCATGGCCTGGCGGCTGCCGACGGCGCCCATGCCGGCGACATGCCCAACCTTCATATTCCGGCGAGCGGCGAGCTGGTGATCGAGATCGCCAATCCCATGATCTCGCTGGTCAAGGGCCAACCCAATTCAGTGTTCGACGCCGATGGCTCGGCGATCGTGATCCACGCCGCCGCCGACGATTACAAGAGCGACCCGGCCGGCAACGCCGGAGACCGCATCGCCTGCGGCGTCATCGTCGAGTAGTCTCTAGGGGGCGCGCGTGCCTAGTTCCCGTGCCTTCGCCAATCGTTCCAGGTAGTCGGCTTCGCTGCCGCGCTGTTACCAGCAAGGCCTGCAACGCCGTGAGATCCCGCCGGCCGTCCGGCCAAGGCCCTTCGTCGTCGTGCCGGGCGGATCGGCCGGCGACGGACTGTCCGGAGAATGAGTAGGGGGATCATCGACACCCCACGACGGACCTGCTCCAGGCAACCCTCGGCTGCTTTCGGGCCGGTTGCCGTCGCCAGGGAGCGCGCGAGGTGAATGCTATGCCGCAGGGTCGCCACGATGGCGCGCCACTAAGTTCCATCCTAGCTTCGCTTTTCCCCCATGGCCCACGCTGTCAGCACCTTCTCCTCGCGGTCCGACCGCCTCTCGCCCACGGCGGTGGCGTTGGCGGTGCTGCTGCATGTGCTGGTGGTGCTGGCGCTGTGGTGGATGTCGATCAGCCAGCCTCAGCGAGCGCAGGTCGAGGAGGCCATAGAAGTCTCGCTCGAACCGCCGCCGCCACCCCCGCCGGAGGCCAAGCCGCCCACGCCGCCCGCGCCGCCCGTCGAACTTGGCCTGCGGCCGCCCGCGCCCCTGACGGCGGACCGGCCGACCCAGGCGTTGCCGTCGCAGCCGCTCTCGAAGGCACCCCCGGCGCCGCCGCCGCCGATGCCGGCCCCGATGCCGCGTGAGGCATCGCGGCTTCCGCTTTCCGAGCCGGCTCCGCCCCAGCCGCTGCCGCCCAAGCCGTTCGACTCGCAGGCGCTTCCCGAGCCGGCGCCGATCCCGGCGCCGCCGTTGCAATCCCTGCTGACGCCGCCGGCGCCACCGCCGCCTGCACCCCGGCCTGAGCTTCGGCCGTCGCCGCTCACCCCCGCGCCCCAGCGGAAGCCGCCCGCGGCCGAGTCGGCGGAGCCACCGTCGCCCCATCCCTTCGTCAATCCCGCCGATGCCTACACGCGCGCGCGCGTCGCCGACAACTATCTCTGGCAGGTGGCGCGCAAGCTCGAGGGCTATCGTTATGAGGCCAACGTCCGCGTCAACCGGGGTGTCACCGTGGTGCGGATCGTCATCGCGCGCGACGGCCGGCTGCTCAACGCCAGCATCGCCCGTTCGAGCGGCGTCCCGGAGTTCGACCGCGGCGTCCTCTCCGGCGTGCGCAGCGGCGCGCCCTACACGCCGCTGCCGCCCGACATCAAGGGCGACAGTGCGAGCTTCGATCTGCCGCTGGTCTCCGTCGTCGGCCGGTGATTGGGGGCCGGTGATCGCCGGTCGTCGGCGATGGAACATCCGGCCCTCTCCCGCGTTGAAGCGAGCTGATCTCCTATTCTCGCTGCCGCAGAGGGGAAGGACATGAACAGCCTCGTCATCGCCTTGACGCTTTGCCTCAATGTGCCGGCGGCCGCGGCCGAGGACGGCATTGAGCCGCGGGCCTGCTACGAGCTCCGCACGTTCGACAGCAGGACCGAATGCGATGTGACCGCCGAAACGGCGAAGGTCCACACCAAGGGTGCGCGACTGCGCTGCATTTCTCGCGAACTCAGCCCTGACGAGAGAATCCTGATCGCGCGCGAGGGCAACTGACTCGCTGGTCCAAGATCCCACCCAAACGAAAGGCGCCCGCAGGCGCCTTCGCTGTCTCGCTGTCAGATACTTCTAGAGTTCGGCTACCTTCTTCACGGCCGCTTTGGCGTCGCCCACGGCCTTCTGCACCTTGCCCTTGGCTTCCTGCAGTCGGCCTTCACCCTTCAGCTCATGATCGTCGGTCGCCTCGCCGATGCCCTGCTTGATCTTGCCGACCGCCTGGTTGGCGGCGCCCTTGATCTTGTCCGTGGTGCTGCTCATTGCGCGCTCCTGTGTGTTGAACATGTCCAACGCACGCCCGGGGACGGGGTTGCGGTCGGAATGTTGCAGCCATGCTACGCTGCGCGCCATGTGCGAACTCTTCTGCCTGTCCAGCCGCCGCCCCACCCGCGCCAGTTTTTCGCTGAAGCGCTTTGCCGCCCACGGCACGCCCGACGGCCGCAACGTCGATGGCTGGGGCGTGGCATTCCACGAGGGCCGCGACATCCGCCTCTACAAGGAGCCGGAACCGGCGGGCGACAGCCCCTGGGTGGCCTTCATCGAGCAACGCGCGCTCGCGACCAGGCTTCTGATCTCGCACATCAGGCGCGCCACCTGCGGCGCCAACTCCCATGCCAATACCCAGCCCTTCGCGCGCGAGCTGGGCGGCCGCATGCATCTCTTCGCGCACAATGGCGGCTTCGACGACATCGCCGCCAGGTTCGCGGCATCGCCTCATCGCTTCCACCCCGTCGGCGAGACCGATTCGGAGATGGCCTTCTGCCTCCTGCTGGATCGCCTGGCGCCTTTGTGGAAAGGCGCCACCGCGCCGACGCTCGCGAAGAGGCTTGCTGCCGTGACGAAATTCGCGGCCGAGATGCGGCCGCTCGGCATCGCCAACTTCCTCTACAGCGACGGAGAATTCATCTTCGGCCATGGCCATCGCCGCACCCAGGCCGACGGCATCGTGGCGCCGCCCGGCCTGTGGTTCCGCCACCGCCACCGCACCGGTGCTGCGACGCCTGCGCCGGAATCAGGTGTCACCATCCACGATCACCATGCGAGCGAGGCACAGGAGATGGCACTGCTCGCCAGCGTGCCCGTGACCGCAGGTCACTGGCGGCCGCTTGCCGAGGGCGAGATCGTGGTCGTGGCCGGTGGCGAGTTGGTGCTCTCCTAGAGCCCGCCGTTAAAGTCTCTAGAGTCCCTGTGCACCGGCCACGGCGATGGCCTGGCCGGTCACCCATGACGCCAGCGGCGAGCCCAGGAACAGCGCCACGTTGGCGATTTCTTCCGGCGTGCCCATGCGGCCGAACGGGATCGAGGCCAGCGTGTTCTTGTAGATCGGGTCGTTGGCGATCTTGCGCCGGTCCCAGACGCCGCCGGGAAAGTCGACCGAGCCCGGGGCGATGCAATTCACGCGGATGCGGTCCTTGGCGTACATCGCGGCCTGCGTGATCGTGTAGTGGATCACCGCTGCCTTGATGGCGCCGTAGGGCGGCTGGCGCGCCGCGGGATGGAGCGCCGAGATCGAGGAGATGTTCACCACGCTGCCCTGGCTCTTCTTCAGGGCCGGCAGCGCCTCCTGCGTCGCGTGCACGATGGCGAGCATGTCGACGGCAAGATTGTCGGTCCAGCCCTTGTGGTCGTCCGACGCGCCGAAGGCCGAGGCGTTGTTGATCAGCAGGTCGCAGCCGCCGAGTGCCTCGACGGCCGCGCGCACATAGCCGCGCACGGCATCGCCCTGGGAAAGATCGGCGCTGGCCGCGTGGGCCTTGCGGCCGAGCTTGGCGATCTCGGCCCGCGTCGCCTCGAGCGACCCAGGTTCGCGGGCGCAGATCGAGACGTCGCCGCCGCAGGCCGCGAAGCCCAGGGCAATCGACCGGCCGATGCCCTTGGAGCCGCCGCACACGATGGCCTTCTTGCCCGTGAAATCGATCTTCATTGCGTCATCTCCTGTTGCGCTCGGAACGTCAGTCTAGATCATCCGGCGCCGGGTTGAGGTACAAAGGTGAGGCAAACGTCAGCCGAAGGAAACGCTCCCATGTCCGAACCGCTTCCCGCCCTCTGCCTGATCGCCATGCCCGGGCGTCGCCGCCGCACGATCGAATTGGCCCAGGAGGCCGAACGCCGCGGATTCGCCGGCATCTACGTGCCGAGCCCGACCGGCGGCATGTCGACCTGCGAGGCGCTGTCGTGGAACACGAGATCAATTCCCTTCGGCACCGCCATCGCGCCGATCTATCAGCGCACCATGGTCGATTTCGCGCAGAGTGCCGCGATGATGCACGAGATCTCGGGCGGACGGTTCCGTCTCGGCATCGGCATCGCGCACGGGCCATCCTATGTGCGGATGGGCGTGACGCCGGGCAAGCCGCTGGCCGACACGCGCGCGTTCATCGAGAAATACCACGCCGAGACCGGGTTCGGTCCGCTGCCGCCGATCCTGGTCGCGGCCTTGCGCAAGAAGATGGTGGCGCTGGCGGGCGAGCTGGCCGAGGGCGTGATCTTCGCCAATGTCTGTCTCTCGCACATGCCGCAATCGCTGGCGGCACTCCCCGCGGCCAAGCGCAACGATCCGGCCTTCTTCATCGGCAACATGCTCCCGACCTGCATCAGCGACGACGTCGCGGCCGCCCGCGAGGTCAACCGGCGCACGCTCACCAACTACGCCTTCCTGCCGAACTACCGGAACTACTGGAGGGAGGCGGGCTACATCGAGGAAATGGACGCGATCGAGAAGGCCATCGCCGAGGGCCGCCGCGACGACGTGCCGAAATATCTCACCGACAAATGGCTCGCCGAGACCACGCTGTTCGGGCCGGCGGCAAAGGTCCGTGAGGGCGTGGCCGCCTGGCGCGCGGCGGGTGTCCACACGCCGATCCTGGTGCCGTCCTCGGCGGCCGGCAACCAGTTGAAGGCGATCGACGAGGTCTTTGCTGCTTTCGGCTGAGGAACGGGCTGAGGGAACGGATAGCTCGCTGCCGCGTTGAGCGGCAATGGCGAGCAATCCCCTGGTTTTCCTGCGCGGCTGGTCCCGCGACCCCGTCGCCGTGGGCTTGCCGATCGCCAGCAGTTCCTGGACCGCCCGCCGGCTGGCACAGGCCGCCCTCCACGCCGCGATTCCGGGCAGCGGGCCGGTGCTCGAGCTGGGCGCCGGGACGGGGCCGGTGACGCAGGCCCTCATCGAGGCGGGATGTCCGGTCGACCAGATCATCGTGGTGGAACGGGACGCCGAGCTCTGCACGACCCTGGAAAGGCGGTTCCGCACGCTGCGCGTGTTGCACGGCGATGCGCTCGACCTGGCCGCAATCCTGGCCGGCGCGGGAATTCCTTCCGTCAGTGTCGTGCTGAGTGGCCTGCCGATGCGCGCCGTGCCGCCTGGGGCGACCGCCCGCTGTTATTCCGGCGCCTTCCGGTCCATGCCGTCGGGCGGCGCGATCATCCAGTACACCTATGGCTTCCGCTCGCCCGTCGACCCCGGGGAGGCGGCCCTGAAGCTCGACGCAAGCTTCGTCGGCCGCGAATGGCGCAATGTGCCGCCCATGGGCATCTGGAATTATCGCCTGTCGGCGGCGTGAGCCCGGCCACCAAAGGAACACAGGCCTGCGTTATGCCGAGCAGCTTACCCTGCTGCAAAAGAGGAAGCCGCGCATGAAATCTGCTGCGTTCCGGACGGCATTCATCTTGGGACTGGTCCTGGCCGTCGCCGGCTGTGCCCAGCTCGGCTTCCAGGACTCCGCGCTCTCCAAGCCGATCGCGCCGGCGGAGGTCGACTGGTCGCGCAAGACCGGCGCCAACACCGTGGCCGGCAACGCCACCCAGAAGTCGGGCGACACGACCCATACCTGCGCCGGGCAGTCGGCCAACCTGATCCCCGACAGTGCCTATGCGCGGGCGCGGCTGGCGGCGATCTTCGGCAACGACAGCCGCGGCACGCGCGCCGCCAGCCTCGGGCCGGTGAAGTTCGAGCGCGACGATCCGCTCTACCTTTCGACGATGCGCACGACGCGCTGCGACGCCTCGGGCAGCTTCTCCTTCGCGCGCGTGCCCGATGGCATCTGGTACGCCACCACCAGCGTCAAATGGGGGCAGGCACAAGGGGAAGGCGGCTCGATGATGAGACGGGTCGATGTGCGAGGCGGAAAGCTGGTGAAGGTGACGCTCCCCTGAGGGGGCCGGAACGCCTAGACTGTCCTCAAAGAGCCGTCGCACCGACGGCGCCCGAACGAGGACACGACAATGACCGACCCAACAGATTACGTCCCGCCCAAGGTCTGGGCCTGGAACAAGGCGAACGGCGGTCGCTTCGCCAACATCAACCGCCCGATCGCCGGCCCCACAGCCGAGAAGGAACTGCCGGTCGGCCGCCATCCGTTCCAGCTCTATTCGCTGGGCACGCCGAACGGCCAGAAGATCACCATCATGCTCGAGGAACTGCTGGCGCTCGGCCACACCGGCGCCGAGTACGATGCCTGGCTGATCAAAATCGGCGAGGGCGAGCAGTTCGGCTCGGGCTTCGTGTCGGTGAACCCCAACTCCAAGATCCCGGCGCTGCTGGACTGCAGCGGCGCCAAGCCCATCCGGATCTTCGAGTCGGGCGCCATGCTGCTCTACCTCGCGGAAAAATTCGGCGCGTTCCTGCCGCCTCAGGGATCGGGGGACGCGGCGACGCGCGCGGAGTGCCTGTCGTGGCTGTTCTGGCAGATGGGCAGCGCGCCCTATCTCGGCGGCGGCTTCGGCCATTTCTATGCCTACGCGCCCACCAAGATCGAGTACGCCATCGATCGCTTCGCGATGGAGACCAAGCGCCAGCTCGATGTCCTCGACCGGCGGCTCGCCGAGAGCCCGTATCTCGCCGGCGCCGACTACACCATCGCCGATATCGCGGTCTGGCCCTGGTACGGCGGCCTCGCCAAGGGACTGCTCTACGGCGCCGGCGAGTTCCTGTCGGTGCAGGAGTACAAGCACGTCCAGCGCTGGGCCGACGTCATCGGCGCCCGCCCGGCGGTCAAGCGCGGCCGCATCGTCAACCGGATGCAGGGCGATCCCAAGAGCCAGCTCCGGGAACGCCACGACGCCAGCGACTTCGACCTCAGGACCGAGGACAGACTGGCTACCGCCGCCTCAGGGTAAGACGGCGTCGGCCTCGATCTCGACCTTGGCGTTGGGATCGATCAGCGCCGAGACCTGGACCAGCGTCATCGCCGGGAAGTGTTTTCCCAGCGTGACGCCCCAGGCGGCGCCGATGGCGGCACCCGCGGCGTTGAACTCGGCGATGTCGGTCACATAGGCCCGCAGCGCCACCAGGTGGCCGGGCTCGCCGCCCGCGGCCTTCAGCACCGCCACGACGTTCGAGAGCGCCACCTTCCATTGCGCGCCGGCGTCCGTGCCCGCCGCGATATGGCTCTCGCCCGGGGCGCGGCCGATCTGGCCCGCGATGCGCACGCTCCTGGTGCCGGTGGCCACGACGGCATGGGAGAAGCCGCGCGGGCGCGGCCAGCCTTCTGGAAGGATCGGCGTGTAGGCGATGTCGGATGCGGGCATTTTTGGAATCTCCTCCGATTGGCGTTGGTCGCCATTCTAGTCTGATGTCCTCTCCGCCACGACAGGCGCTGTAAACAGCGCCGGAGTGGGGGAGAGGAAGGGGACCCATGCGAAGCATGGGGGAGGTGAGGTGGTGGCGATGCCGTCAGTGATGCGTATGAAGAAGCGTCACCCCCTCACCCAACCTCTCCCCAGGTGCCTGCGAAGGCACCGAACCGGGGGAGAGGAGCATGAGAAGATAGATCGAGCGCCTCACCGCGTGACGGCGAAAGGCGCGAGATCGACGTGGGAAGCGGCGCCGTCGAGGATCAGCCCGGCCATCGCCTCGCCGGTCGCGGGCGCGTTCAGCATGCCCCAGACGCTGTGGCCGGTCGCGACATAGACACCGTCCATGCCGGGCACCTTGCCGATCAGCGGCAAGCCATCCTCCGTCACCGGCCTGAAACACGCCTGACGCGCCACGATCGGTGCGTCGGCCAGCGCAGGTGCCAGGCTCCGGCAGAGTGCCTCCAGCCGCGCATGCGCGCCCGCGTCGGCCATCACATCGGCAGGATCGCGCGGCAGGCGTGCCGTGCTGGAAATCGCGCAGGCCCACACCGTGCCGTCGGCGCGCGGAAAGATCTCCGGCGTCAGCACCTCGCCGCTCGCCTCCTGGTATTCGAGGAACAGCGCCTCGGCCGGAATCGCGTCGCCAGTTTGGAACACGAGGCTGTGGCCCTTCAGGCCGTACACCTGCGGCAGGCCGTCGAAATTCGACCACGGCCCCATCGCGATCACGACCGCGTCGCCTAAAACCGTCTCGCCACCTTCGAGCGCCACGCCGCCCGCCGTCAGCCCCACCACCGTCCCGCGCTTCACCTCCGCGCCTGACGCGCGCATCAGCCCCGTGGTGAAGGCGCGCGGCTCGACCAGCGCCGTCGTTTCCAGCCCGCCGATCTGGCCCGTGATTTCTACTCGGTCGCCCAGCCACGGCAGGCGGGAAGGGCGGCCAACAGTCCTGCCTTCGGCGGCCTGCCCGGCATAGGTCGCGAGCGGGCGATACCCCCAGGGATTGCCGAGCGCCTCGGCCAGCTCGCCGTGCAGCGCGAAACTCCGCTGCGCGAGCCGGTCGAGCGGCGTGCCGCGGCACCAGTCGAGCGCCAGGAAGCCGCCCGACTTGCCCGAGGCGGCGCCCGCGATCTCGTGGCGTTCGATCACCACGGGCCGCACGCCGCGCAGGCTCAAAAAATACGCGATGGCGGCGCCGATCACGCCGCCGCCACAGATGACGATACGTCTGCCCTGGTTCATCCTGGGCTCATCCCCTGTTCCACCTTGCTACGGCCCATACGAACGTATCTGTCCCCATACGAAGGTCCGAATGGAATCTCGCCGGATCTTGAGTCATCTTTCGCCATCATTTCGAGGAGACCAGGCCATGGGCACGATCACGACCAAGGACGGCACGCAGATCTTCTACAAGGACTGGGGCACCGGGCAGCCCCTCGTGTTCCATCACGGCTGGCCGCTCAGCGCCGACGACTGGGACAACCAGATGCTGTTCTTCCTCGACCAGGGCTATCGCGTGATCGCCCACGACCGCCGCGGCCACGGCCGCTCCTCGCAGACCGCGACCGGCAACGAGATGGACACCTATGCCGCCGACATGGCCGAGCTGGTGAAGGCGCTCGACCTCAAGGACGCGATCCACGTCGGCCACTCGACCGGCGGCGGCGAGGTCGCGCGCTATGTCGCCCGCCACGGCAAGGGCAAAGTCGCCAAGGCCGTGCTGATGAGCGCGGTGCCGCCCATCATGGTGAAGAGCGCCAGCAATCCCGGCGGCACGCCGATCGAGGTGTTCGACGGCTTTCGCGCCGCGCACATCGCCAACCGCGCGCAGTTCTTCCTCGATGTCGCGAGCGGGCCCTTCTATGGCTTCAACCGGCCGGGCGCCAAGATCTCGGAAGGCCTGATCCGCAACTGGTGGCGGCAGGGCATGATGGGCGGCACCAAGGCCCACTACGATTGCATAAAAGCGTTTTCGGAGACCGACTTCACCGAGGACCTCAAGGCGATCGACGTGCCGGTCCTCGTGATGCACGGCACCGACGACCAGGTGGTGCCGATTGCCGATTCCGCGCCGCTTTCCGCCAAGCTCCTGAAGAAGGGCACGCTCAAGACCTACGACGGCCTGCCGCACGGCATGTTCGCGACCCATCCGGAGATCATCAACAAGGATCTGCTGGCTTTTTTCCGGAGTTAGCCTCCCGCCAACCTCGTTGCGCTCCGGCCCGCCCCCGGTCCACTCTCTCCCCAACAAAGGGGAGCGAGACCAATGACCTTCACGGTGACGAGCGACAGTTTCAAGGAGGGCGCGACCCTCGGCATGGAGCATATCCTGTCGGCCGAGTACGGCTTCGGCTGCGGCGGCGGCAACAAGTCGCCGCACCTGAAATGGTCCGGCGCGCCCGAGGGCACCAAGAGCTTCGCCGTCCACTGCTTCGACCCCGACGCGCCGACCGGCTCGGGCTTCTGGCACTGGGTGGTGGTCAACATTCCGGCCGGCACCACCGAGCTCGCGCTGGACGCCGGCAATCCCAAGGCGGGCCTTCTGCCAAAAGGCGCGCTGCAGACGCGCACGGATTTTGGCGCCCCCGGCTACGGCGGCCCCTGTCCGCCCCAAGGCCACGGCCCGCACCGCTACGCCTTCACCGTCTTCGCCGTGAAGGAAGCAGCACTCCCGGTGGCCGCCGACACCTCCGCCGCCATCGTGGGCTTCCAGCTCCACTTCAACACGCTGGCTAGGGCCACGCTTACCGGAAAATTCGAAAGATAGGCCACGCTTCGCGTGGCCGGTTAGCGTCAGGCCGCGGCTTGTTTACAAGCCGCCAAGCGTAGCAATGTCCGGGAGCGTCGACCGGTGCCGCCTCACCCTAATTCACAGGCACCGACGGCGGGGGACATGACGTCCCGTTGATGCGGTACTTGACCCCGGCCGGATCGACGCAATCGAGCTCCGGTTGCGCCCCGGCGGGAGTGGCCATCGGCGCGGCGACAGGCGTTGCCGCGGGCGCGACGACGGCCGGCGTGGCCGCGGGAACGCTCTGTACCGGCAGGGGAACGACGGCGCCGCAGCGCGACTCCGCCATGGTGCCGAGATACTGCTGGCGCGACTGAAGGGCCGCGATTTCCTTGGGCGCCGTCCCCTGGAAGTCCATGCCGAACCACAGGATGGGAATGAATACGCCGGCGACGCCGACAATGACGTTCTGGGCAACCTTGGAGCCTTCGTCGCCGCCGAGCTCGGAAATCTTCTTGTTGTTGGCCTGTACTTCCGCGGAAATCGCGGCGCAGTCCATATAACGGTCCTGCGGCTGGACGACGGCGACAGGATTGGGCGCACGCCCGGCACAGGCGGCCAGCAGCAGGCTGGCGCCGATCAGCACAGAGAATCGCATTGTCCTTAAGTCCCCCCAGATACGACTTTTTCAGGCGTGGCCTATACACGCGCAGCTTGTCGTTGCTGGAAACGTACAACTGTTTTTTTAGGAAGGCGAATCGGCGATCGCGCGTTTCGCATTTCGAACCGTCGCCGGGATCGCGCGGCCCTTGCCCGCCGCATCCCTTGCCCGAATCGCACGCCCTGACCTAAGGTCCCTCCCGAAGACGAGGGCCACCAAAGGCCTCGCGTACATGTAAGGGAGGCAACATCTTGAATCCGACCCGGCGCCGCATCATCGCGGCCTCCGCAGGCATCCTCGCGACGCCCGCGATCCTCTCCACCGCCAACGCCCAGAATCAGGCCCAGACCGCCGCCACCTTCCCCAACAAGCCGATCCGCATCATCGTGCCCTATCCAGCGGGCGGCCAGACCGACGGCATCGCGCGCTCCTTCGGCGACTTCCTCGGGCGCAAGCTCGGCACGACGGTCATCGTCGAGAACAAGGGCGGTGCCGGCGGCGCCATCGGCGCCGTGGAAGTGAAGCGCGCGGCGCCCGACGGCTACACCATCCTCTGCACCATTTCCTCGTCGCTGATCCAGAACCGCGTCACGGTGAAGGACCTGCCCTACGACCCGGAGAAGGACTTCACCTACCTCGCGATGACGACCAGCACCGGCGGCCCCGTCGTGGTGGCCGAGAAGACCGGCGCCAAAAACCTCGCCGAGTTCGTGGCCTACGCCAAGAAGGTCGACAAGGTGAACTGGGGCGCCTATGGCGCCGGCTCGACGCCGCACGTGCTGATCGAGACCATGGCCAAGCAATACGGCTTCAAGGTCGAGATCGTGCAGTATCGCGGCGAGGCGGCGATGTGGGCCGACGTGACGGCGCAGAACCTCGACGGCGGCTCGGGCAGCCCCGCCGCCTCGGCGGGCGTGATCGCCTCCGGCAAGGGCCGCGCGATCGCCATCACCGGCGACCGCCTCGCGTCCTTGCCCGACGTGCCGACGATGCAGGAGCAGGGCGCCGTCGGCGGCTTCTACGACACGCGCGCGTTCGCGGCCTTCGCCGTGCCGTCGGCGACGCCGCCGGACATCGTGAAGAAGCTCGCCGACGCGCTGTTCGAAGCGGGCACCGACCCGAAGGTGCAGCAGCTCATGACCAACTACCTGATCAAGGGGCCGCTCAACTTCGAGCAGACCAACGCGGTCTTCAAGCGGGACACCGAGGTGATGTTGAAGGTGTTGAAGGAGATCGGGTTGAAGCCGGAGTAGAGGGCAGGGCCTGCCCGGCCCCTTAAGCGGAGCGCTGGCGGCGGTTGGAAAAGACGCAGATCGGCTACGCTTTGCTGAACTCGGAAGTTGCAGTCCTTCGACCTGCCGCCCTACGTTCTGGAGGAAAAACGGCAGAAAGGGCTATGGAGCCGTCGGTGTCGCCAACATCGCCGCGGAAAGCGCTACCGACGCTTCTGGCAGGTCTTGCCCATCACCGAGATGCTGATTGCGCGCGCACCGGCGCCGGCCTGGGGGCGCCTCATGTCCTTGTCGAGCATTGCCACCACGAACCGGTTCCCGCCCTGCGCCAGCACCACGGGACTGTACTGCTGTCCATTTCTGGTATCGGCATCGAACTGCGCCGCATCGACGTACACGAGACTCGTCGTGACCCAGAAGTTCTGCACGGTTTGTCCGCCCAGGATCTGCACGACCGACTGATAGTCGTCCGTCGTCCATCGGCGGCCGTTGATGGTCGCGGATTCGGCGGCCGGCAACACCTTGAAGTCGGACGCGTCGGCGGAAAGCACCCGTGCCCCGCTCACCGTGCCGGTCGACAGGACCATTCCCGACGTGGTTCCTTCCGGACACTGCGCTTGCGCCCGAAGCTCTGCGGGCTGCAGGGCGACCGACACGATCGCCGCGAAGGCGATAGAACCCCAGCGGATCGCATTCATCTGGCTTTCCCCCCGCTTTTTCCCGAGGACGACGTTAGCGTTCGGGAGCGGCCCTCGCAAGGAACGGGCGGCGCAACACGGGCCGGCCTAAACTCTCTCCACCCGTGCCCCCGGCCTCGTGCCGCTTCACAGCCTCGGTCTCGCGCCAAATGGAGGATCCCGCCAATGAACTGGCACGACGCCCTGGCCGCAAAATCCGCCGAGCAGGGCAAGACCTCCGCCGACTTCCGCGCCGGCGCCCGGCGCAAAGCCAAGGCGACGTTCCTCTGTCTCCTCCTCGCCGGTGTTGTCGGCTATCTCGCGGGCTGGCCCTGGGCCTTGCTTCCGGGAGTCCTGGCCGCATGGTCGGCGTTCCAAAGCAGGAGCGCTCTCATGATTGCCTCTCGGCTGGAGGCCATAGAGGCGCAGCCACCGTCCGGCCGTGCAGACGATGTCGAATGACGACGCTACTGCTTCAGCACTTCGTAGACAGCCTGCCTCAGCACCGTCTCGACCTTGGCAACCCGATTGCTGGTTTCGCCCCCGGCCATGCCGGCCGTCGAAAACAGGTAGTAGGTTCCATCGCCTGCCGGCACCACGGTGTAGCGAAATTCGTACATCTTGCCGCCTTCCTCGCAGGCGGTGAAGAGACGCAGAACCGAGGGCGACTTGTCGTCAGGCGTGGAGCCTGATGCAAACTTGCCCTTGCAGTTTTTGGCGTCGTCCGAGATGAGGGCCGAGTTCATTTCGGACAGGGAGACTTTCTTTCCGCCGGGAAGAATTCGAAGCGTCCCGAAAATCCCGTCCGCTTTCCAGGCGACGTGCGACTGTGTGATGTAGTCATTGTCGAGGTCGGCAATGTCCTTGGCGCTCAGGATTCTGAAACTCGTCATGTCTCCTTGAGCGAGAATATTCGCAACGACCTTGGTGGCTTCGAGACGCTGCTCCGCTGTCACGCCGGCACTTTTCTGGGAGGTCGCGGGCGCATTGCGAGGCACCATGGGTGGAGGGGGTGCCGCCGGTGCAGGCTGGGCGCTGGCGACTCCGGAATAGCGGCCAGCGCAGGCAAGAATCTCGGTGAGAGCGGCATAGGTTCCATCCAGGCTGAACGCGTAGGAATTACCCATGGCGCGGACCGACATCCGGTTGCCCTTGCGCATCAGGTCGAACACCGTCCCTTTGGCAGGAAGCTCCGCCAGCGCCATTTTCTCCGTCACTGCATCGCCGCGCAGATTGAATGGCCCGACATCATCGACGAAGAGGATCAGGTCGACGCTCTGGCCTTTGGTGAAGCGCCACGACTCATGGGTCCAGCCCACGCGCCAGGAATAGTCGCCGGACACCGAGAAAAGCATCGTAATGCCGCTGCGGTAGGGCGTCGACATGGCGCAGTGAGAAAACTTGCCCCTCTTGTCGTCGTAGGCGCCGATGCGCCAGCCGGCGACCGTCGTCGACGAGCCCGGGATAACGTCCGCCCGCGCCGTGTAAGCGCCAAGCATGAGAGCGATGGACGCGCACGCAAACATCCGCTTCATGAGACTCTCCCCCAAGACAGGCATCCGCCGCGACAAGCCCCTTCACGCGACGCCGCAGATCCACGCCTGGATCGCTATCTATCCACTGCCCGCAAACCTGCCCCGTTTCGATTGTGCTTCGCAACGGTAAAGCTACCCCGCCCTGTCGAGAAGTATGGATTCTGGGAATACAACTATAGATATATTGAAATACAAGAAAAGCAATCAGAAGATGGCACGTCGCTCCT
This sequence comes from Reyranella sp., assembly GCA_052386855.1. Lineage (GTDB taxonomy): Bacteria > Pseudomonadota > Alphaproteobacteria > Reyranellales > Reyranellaceae > Reyranella. Next base: position 52,526 of record JBQTJT010000062.1, on the reverse strand, counting down.
GTTTGGTCGAGGGTTTTGGGCTCATGCATCGCGAACAGTGCGCGAATCCTTGTGCCGACGCGCGGGCGCCCTTGAAATTTACGAAGGATGTCGTATATGTCTCCGGCAGGCTTCAGGGAGGCGAGGCGGCGGCTCTTGAAGGCCCTCGCGGAGGGGGCCTGGTTGCACGAAGCCAGGAACGCGATCGACGTCAAGAACGAACTGGCGACCGGAACGGTCACGGCGGCCGAAGTGAGGGCCATCGTCGTCCGGTGCAACGGCACCCACCATTCGGCGAGTCCGCATCACGCCGATGCCTCCACCGAGGTTCACGTACTGCGGCGGGATGGCTGGTACATCAAGTTCTACTTTCTCGATGAAGACACGGTCTTCATCAGCGTTCACCGCTAAGGAAATCGCCATGAAGCTCCATATGCCCGGAGAGAAGGGCAAGGCGATCTGCGAGAGCGACGGCCGGGTGTCCACCACCTTCCGCTATCGCGACGTGCCGTTCAGCGACGGCTCGGGTGTCGCCCGGAAGATCCTGGCCGGCGTCTGCGACCGCTGCGGCAAGGTCGTCTCCATCCCTCCCCAGTCGATGCCCTCGATCAGGGCGGCGCGGCGGAACGCGCAGGTGTCGATCGAGGCGGTGCTGCCCGCCGTCTATCTCGATGCACTCGATCTCGCCTGCTGGCGGATCGATCCCGAGGCGTCGCAGGAGTTCCGCAAGCCGCTGCTGATGCACTATCTGCACGGCTCGTCGCTGAACCGCGCGGCCACCGAGCGGCTCGCGCGGGCGGCGCGCGAGACGGCGATGGTTTTCGAGCCGGCTACGTCAGGCGGTGAGCGCAAGCGGCTGTCGATGAAGGTGTCGCCGGCCATGTCGCGCACGGTTGAGCGACTGGCCGGAGCGACCGGCCTGTCGAAGACCGACCTCATCAAGGGCGCCATTGTGCGGATTGCCCGCGAGATCGTCGGTCCGGCGCGGCCGGCCGAACTCGCAGCGCTCCGGTCGCTGGCGCAGTTCGCGAATTGCTGAAAGTGCCGTCGGGCGCCGCCGGTCACGACGCCGATCGGAGCAGTGGACGCGACCTGAACCGTCTTGCCTCGATCACGACGTAGCGGCCGATCAGCCTGTCGCCGAACTCGGCGATGGCCGCCTCCAGGCGCAGCCATTTGGTCGGCCTATTCTCGAAATCGAGCCGCAGGAGCACCACGCCAGGAGCGGCCATTCTCGACCGAAAAACAAGATCGCCGAAATCCTTGTCTTCGGTCAGCAGTACCCTGTCTTCGTCATGGGCGAGCTTGAGAACGGCAGGGTCGGTCGTACCCGGCGCTGCTTCCGCCATGTAGGAGACGTCGTGGCCGGCGTCGCGCAGCCGGCGGACCAACGGTGCGGACACGCATTCGTCGGCAAGCCACCGCATGGTGTGGACCTCAGCGGTAGACCAGTTCCTCGTCGGCCAGATAGTCGGCGGTGAAGGCCTGGGCGGCGCGGATGTCGTCGAGCGTGAGTTTCGGGTGGTCGGCCAGGATCGCCTCCGGCGTCATGCCGGCGCCGAGCTTGCGCAGCACGAACTCGACCGGAATGCGCGTTCCGCGCACCACCGGCTTGCCGCCCATGATCTCGGGGTTCATCTCGATCTGCGCATGGGTCATATCGTGGGCCATGATGCTCTATCCCGACAATGGAGGCGGCAGCTTAGCACGAGTCGAGGCAGCCGCGCCGATGTCCATGCGGGAGATCGACGCCGAGGTAAAGGCCGTGCGCGCGGCGGGCCGACGGCGGATGGCAGGTCCCAGGCCGAAGAAACGCAGGTCAGGTCTGCAATCCTGCACTTGCAAGTGGCGATTGTATACTGTTGGTAGCAAGTTAAATTGTCCGGTCTATGTAGCGAGGGAAGTGTCCGCTCGGTTTGGTTTTGTGGCAGGGGCTAGCCCCTGCCAGCCGGTCGCGTCGAGCGGTGTGACGCGATCCGGTTGATGTTGAACGTCGATGAGCGTGCCGTCGGCTTGGAAGTCGGCGAGCCGATGGGGGCCGAGGCTGATCGACAATCGGCCGTCCCAGTATTCGCGGACGCGAACGGTTGCCCTGACGAAGTGCGGTCGCAGCGGTGAGGGCGGCAGCTGCAGACGCAGGCGGCGCCAGATGACGGTGTTGTCGTTGCCGACGACGCGGTTCTCGTGGACGCACAGGATGTCGCGCCACAGCTCGCCAGGATCGGCGACGAAGGCGGTGCCGGGCTGCTCGGCGGGAACGGCGAAGCGGGCATTGTGCTGGGCTACATAGACCTCGCGCAGCCATCGGTTGGCGGCTTCCACGGTCCGCCTGCCGGCCAACCGCAGCTCCTTGGGCAGACGATCCTGCAGGGTCCTGAACAACCGCTCGCTGCGGCCCCGGGCCTGCGGCGAGTAGGCCGGGATGTGGTCGATGCCGAGTTCATGCAGGGCCCGACCGACCTGGGTCAGGTCTTCCTTGGAGACCTTGCCGCCAGCCTTGCGGGTGTGGAAGTAGTGGCTGCCCCGGTCGCTATAAAGTGCACAGAACAGGCCTTTCTTCTCGATCGTCTCGGTCAGGCCGCGGAACGAGGAGGCGGTGCCTTCCTGCTCGACCAGGAACAGCGAGTAGAGTTCGCTGGTCGCATCGTCCATGGTGGCGATCAGGTCGTAGGACCGCTCATCGCCCGGCAGCCAGGCGTGCGGCGAGCCGTCCTGGTGCAGCAGCATCCCCGGCAGTGGTCGCCGCGGTCGCTTGCGCCGGTGGGCGCCACGGCGCGCCGCCGGCCGCACCAAGCCTGAGCGCTGCAGGTAGATCTTGGTCGTCGTGTAGCTGAGCTTGTAGTCGGTGCGCTTCGTCAGGTGCTCGTGGAAGTGCTTGACCGTGAAGTCGGCATAGTCGGCCCGGTACAGCTTCAGCATCCGCTCAATCTCGGCTGCCTCCGCCCGCCGGCCAGACGGCTTGCCGATCCGGCGGTCCCGCAGACCCCCACTGCCTTCCCCCTCGTGTCGCTCCCGCCACCGCCGGAAGGTCCTCTCGCTCACCCCCAGCAGCGAGGCGGCCTCCAACTGACTCAGTTCCCCGCGCTCCTGGCGCCACAGCAAGTCTTCGAACCTCATGATCCGGATGTCCTGAAGTGTCCTTGCCCGGCCCATCCAGACCTCCCCAGTTGGAGGCCCATCAAAGCCGGTCAGTTCACTCGCTACATAATCCGGTCAATTCATTAGCTACCTACATGCAGTCCAGAACAAGTTGACGTTTCAGCAGGTTTTAGGCTATATTTCTGTCAGGCTGGCGCTTCCTCTGAGTTTGGGGCGCCGGCCTTTTTCATGTCCGCCGGGCCCGATTGGCGGGTGTGATTTACTGGACACTGATCAACCGAAGTCGACGGGCATGGCGGCACAGTCGATTGCGGGGCGATCCCTTCGGTAGATCAACGACTTGGCTATGATTTTCGGCACAGCTGAATAGACAGCGCGTGGCACAACGAGCTGTGCCGAAAAGTGCCCTTAGCGCGGCACCGTCATGGCCGCGAGGTTGGAGACGTCGGCGCTCTTCTCCAGGGCCCAGACCGCGTCGATCAGCGGCTGGAGGTCGTGCCCAGGCCGCCAGCGGCCGGCCTCGGCGCGGAGCTTGTCCTCGATCTCGGTGTCCTTCATCGGGTTCGACGGGCTGCCGCGCGCGGCCTTTGTCACGACGCTGTGCTTCTTGCCGTCGGCGGTGAAGACATCCATCTCGGCCGAGATGGTCGAGAGGGCGGGGTCGCTCGCGACCTCGATCTTGCGACGCATGGCGATGACGGCGGGATCGTTGACACAGGCGTCGGTGAACTGGTCGAGGCCGGCCTTGCCCTGGACCAGGGCGGCCGCGACGGCGTGCTGCAGGCTCACCTGGGACTCGCGGCCGGTCGCGACCTCGGGCCGGTCGGTCCGCTGCAGCAGCAGGGGATTGCCGCGCGCGACCACGCGCGTGACGGCAGCGGCGGGATGGTCGCGCCGCCAGTCGAGCGCGCAGTCGAGCAGCGGATGGATCACGAAGCCGCACGGGTAGGGCTTGATCGAGTTCTTGGTGACTTCCCAGGTGGTGCCGAGGCCTTCGAGCAGGGCCGCCCAGTTCGGCGGCTCGCCCATGGCAGCGAGGAAGCCCTGCGCGCCAGCAATGGGCTCGGCCGGGCCTGAGAAACCCTTCTCGGCAAGCAGGGCGGACCACAGGCCGTTGCGGGCGGCATTGCCGACGCTGACGCTTTTCGCGGGCCAGCCCAGGCATTCGCAGAGGCCGGCTGATTGAGTCGAGGCGGTGCCGAGCGCCCAGACGATCTGATTCGTCGTGAGGCCGAGCAGCTTCGCGGCGCCCGCGGCCGAGCCGAACACGCCGCAGGTCGAGGTGATGTGCCAGCCCTTGGGATAGTGGCCGGGCGAGACGGCGCCACCGACCCGGCATTCGATCTCGAAGCCCAGCACGAAGGCCAGCAGCAGCTCGGGTCCGGTCACGCGCCGCATCTCGGCGAGCGACAGCAGCGCCGGCGCCACGGGCGAGGTCGGATGCACGACGGTGGGGAGATGCGTGTCGCAATAGTCGAAGACGTTGGCGCCGGCGCCGTTCAGGAAGGCGGCGCTCAGCGCATCGATGCGGTCGCTGCGGCCGATGACGGTGGCCTGCTTGCCGCCGGAGAATTCGGCGAGCGATTTCAGCGCGATCTCGACCGGTTCGGTGCGGCAACCCGCGATCGCGACGGCGAAGAAGTTGAGCAGTGCGCGTTTGGCTTCATGGCGCACGTGATCGGGGAGGGTTTCCCATCGAGTTTCGGCAACGAAACGGGCGAGGGTTTGGGTAACACCGGGTCTGGGCAACATGGATTTCTTTCGGATATCGTTTGGAGATGAAAGATGATCATGCCTGAGAAACTCGCGATCGTACGAACCGTCGCGGAATTGCGCCATGCGGTTGCGGCCTACAGGGCCACCGGCCGCACCGTCGGCCTGGTCCCGACCATGGGCGCGCTGCACGAAGGCCATGTCAGCCTGGTCGAGGGCGCGCTGGCGCGGGGCGACGTGCCGGCGGCGTCGATCTTCGTCAATCCGACGCAATTCGGCCCCAACGAGGATTTCGCGGCCTATCCGCGCGACGAGGCCGGCGATTTCGCCAAGCTCGAGGCCGCCGGCTGCCGCATCGTCTTTGCGCCGGCCAAGGAGGAGATGTATCCCGCGCCGATGCTGACCACCGTCAAGGTGACGGGCGTGACCGATGGGCTCTGCGGTCCGTTCCGGCCGGGGCATTTCGAGGGCGTCGCGACCGTGGTCACCAAGCTCCTGATGATGGCGATGCCCGACCGCGGCTATTTCGGCGAAAAGGACTATCAGCAGCTCCAGGTCATCAAGACCATGGTGCGCGATCTCGCCATGCCGGTCGAAATCGTCGGCATGCCGACGGTGCGCGAACCCGACGGGCTCGCCATGTCGTCGCGCAATCGCTACCTCAGCGCCGCCGAGCGCATGACGGCGGTGCAGCTCTATCGCGAGATGAACACGGTGGCGAGAACGGTTCGCGATGGTCGTTCATCGTGTTCGGAAGCGACGGCGTCGTCGTCGAAGGCCCTGCTGGCGGCGGGCTTCGACAAGGTCGAGTACCTGACCGTGGTCGATGCCGCGAGCCTTCAGCCGCTCGAGAAAGTCGCTGGTTCGGCGCGCGTGATTGCCGCCACGCGCCTGGGGCGCACACGCCTGATCGACAATATCGCCGTCGGCTGACGTCAGCCCGACTCGAGCAGCAGCACGCTGCCCTGGCCGCCGTCGGCGCAGATGCTGACGATGGCGCGCTGCCCCTTGGGCATGGCGGCCAGTTCCTTGACCGCCATGCTGATGATGCGGGCGCCTGTCGCGCCAAAGGGATGGCCCAGGGCCGTGCTGCCGCCATTGGGGTTCAGGCGATCTTTTGGAAAGGCGCCGAAATCGCGGGGCACCTTGGCGCGGTCGCGCAGGAAGGCCTGGTCCTGCAGTGCCTTCAGGTGGAAGGCCACTTGTGCCGCGAAGGCCTCGTGGATTTCCCAGAGATGGATGTCGTCGTAGCGCAGGTCGTGCCGCGCCAGCAGGCGGGGGATGGCGAAGGCCGGCGCCATCAGCAGGCCCTCGACGCGGAAATCGACCGAGCCGATTTCCCAGTCGACCAGTTTTACGCGCGGTGTGTTGGGTGGCAGGCGCTCCAGGCCTTTCGGCGAAGCGACCCAGATGGCCGCTGCGCCATCGGTGAGCGGCGAGGAGTTGCCGGCGGTGAGCGTTCCCTTGCCGCTGGTCCGGTCGAACGACGGCGGCAGGCGCGCGAGTTTTTCCAGCGACGTGTCCTTGCGCGGAATGGTGTCGCGCTTCACGTCGCCGACAGGGATCACCAGATCGTTGAAGAAGCCGCGCTCCCACGCCGCCACCGCCGTCCGGTGGCTGGCGAACGCGATCTCGTCCTGCTCGGCACGGCCGATCTGCCATTCCTTGGCGGTGATCTCGGTGTGCTCGCCCATGCTCATGCCGGTCGTGCGGTTGCTGATCGCCGGGATGAAGAGGCGCACGTCGCGCAGGTGCAAGTCGGTGAGATGGTCGAGCTTTTGGCCCAGCGACCGCGCCTGCTGGAACTTGCGCAGCCAGTCGGAGAGGCTTTGGCCAAGGCCAACCTGAATGCGACTCAGACTGTCGACGCCGCCGACCAGGGCGAGGTTGTAGGCGTCGCCGTCGATCATGCCGGCCGCCTCGATGGCGCCCATCATGCTGGTCGAGCAGGCCATGACGGTGGAGAAGGCGGGGACGGTGGCGTCGACGCCGGCATCCATCAGCACCTCGCGGCCGATGTTGCTCCAGGTCAGGTTGGGCACGACCGCGCCCCAGACCGCGAAGTCGGGCTTGCCGCCGTTCAGGAGGCCAACCATGTGGCGGGCCACCGGCACCGACAGTTCGATGGCGTCGAGGCCGCCCAGCGGGCCATCGACCTTGGCGAAGGGCGTGCGAACGCCCGAGGCCAGCCAGACGTCAACGGGCCGCGCCATCGGGTCGCTCCTACGCCGCCTGTTCCAACGTCGAGGCGACGTCGGCGGTGGTGACACGGCGCAGGTCGCGCACCTGGTTGGTATCGAATGGCCGGGCGCGATGCATGGTGCAACGGTTGTCCCAGATCACCAGGTCGCCCTGCTTCCAGGTGTGGGCATGCACGAACTGGCGCTGGGTGGCATGTTCCATCAGGTCGAGCAGCAGGAGGCGGCCGTCTGCGACCGGCATGCCGAGGATATGCGAAGCGTGCGCGGCGACGTAGAGCGTCTTGCGCTTGGAGCCGGGATGGGTGCGTACCACGCGCTGCGGTACCGGCGGCAGGCTGGCGATTTCCTCGGGCGTGTAGTTGGTGACGCTGAGCTGGCCACGCGAATGCCAGATCGAATGTTCGGCGATCAGGCCTTCGAGCTGCTTCTTCGTCGCTTCGGGCAGATCATCGTAGGCCGCGCGCATATCGGCGAATTCCGTGTTGCCGCCTTCGGGCGGCACGACGTGGGCATAGAGCATCGACAACGCCCCGGGGACGGCGCGGAACGAGGCGTCGGTATGCCAGAACCGGTTGGCCAGCCAGTCGAGCCGGCGCTTGCTGTTCTGTTCGAGGACGTTCGAATCGCCATCGAGGTTGGAGATATCGGCAATCTCGTCCCGCGCCAGGCGGTGCTTGATTCCGCGATGCCGCGCCTTCTGCGCCGACGAATGGATCGGCCCGAAATGCCGGGCGAAGTCGATCTGCTGGTCGTCGGTAAGCTTCTGGTCGTGGAAGACCACGACGGCGTAGCGGTCGATCGCCTCGACGATCGCCTCGCGGTCGGCGGGGCTGAGTGGGCGCGAAACGTCGATGCCGGAGATTTCGCCGAAGAACACCGGATGCAGTTGCTTGACCGAAACCATGCGTGCCTCCATCGTCCCGCCATCATCCTCCAGGAAACGCCATGCCGCAAACCATGAAGCTTGCTCTGCTCGACGATTATCAGAAGGTCGCCCTGCATATGGCCGACTGGGACCGGCTGAGGAAACGCGGCATCGAGATTACTGTGTTCAACGAGCCCTTCGCCTCGATCGATGATGCAGTGCAAAAACTGGCGCCGTTCCAGATCCTGGGACTGCTGCGCGAACGCACGGCCTTTCCCCGCGCCTTGATCGAAAAACTGCCGAACCTGAAGTTCATGGTGCTGACCGGCGCGCGGGCGGCGAGCCTCGACGACAAGGCCGCGACCGACCGCGGCATCCCGATTTCGACGACGCCGGGCGGCGGCTCGAACGCGCCGACGGCGGAACTCGGCTGGGCGCTTCTGATGATGTGCGCGCGCGATCTCGCCAAGGCGGAGCGGCTGGCGCGCCAGGGCAAGTGGCACGATGGCATCGAGCAGATGGTCGTGCTCGAGGGCAAGCGACTTGGCATTCTCGGTCTCGGCAAGCTGGGCAGCCGCGCGGCCCGCTACGGCAAGGCTTTCGGCATGGACGTCGTGGCCTGGAGCCAGAACCTCACGCCCGAGAAGGCCGAAGAGGGCGGCGCCAAGTACGTCAGCAAGGACGAGTTGCTGGCGACGTCGGACTTCGTGTCGATCCATCTCGCCCTGTCGGATCGGACACGCGGCCTGATCGGCGCGGACGAGCTTGCGAAGATGAAGAAGACCGCGATCCTCGTGAACACCTCGCGCGGCCCGATCGTGGATGAAGCGGCCCTGATCGCGGCGTTGAAGACTCGCACGATCATGCATGCCGGCCTCGACGTCTACGACAAGGAGCCGATGTCCGGCGACCACCCGTTCGCCACGCTCGGCAACGTCACCCTGATCCCGCATCTCGGCTACGTCGTCGAGGAGAGCTATCGCCACTTCTACGACGGCACGATCAAGGACATAGAGGCCTGGCTGGACGGCAAGCCGATCAATCTCCTCAATCCCGATGCCATGAAAAAGACCGCGTGATGTCGATTCCAGACACCCTCGAACGTCCTTAGGTAGCGGCTGACTTTGCGGCCGCCCAACCAGGAGATCGACATGACTCAATACATGCTGCTGCTGCACTCGGATCCGAAGGAATCAAACGAGATGCCGCGCGACAAGATGATGGAGTTGATCCGGCGCTATAGCGCGTGGGCCGCCAGCCTGCGCGAGAAAGGCAAGTTGGTGAGCAGCGAGAAGCTGGCGCCCGGTCGCGTGCGGCACGTCCGCTTCAAGGATGGCGCGCCGGTCGCAAGCGATGGCCCGTATGCCGAGGCGAAGGACGTCATCGGCGGCTACTTCGTGATCGAAGCGGCGAACGACGCCGAGGCCGAGATGATCACGCGCGAATGCCCCCATCTCTGGGGCACCAACTGGGTCGAACTGCGACCGATCGACGAAATGGCGGTCGCCCAGGCGAAGGCCGGCGGCTGAGAACCGCAATCCACGACCTCGTCGCGTCGCTGGCGCGCGACGCGGCCAGCCGCCTCGTCGCCGCCCTGGCGCGGCGGCTGGGTGCTGGCCGCATCGCCGTCGCCGAGGATGCCGTGCAGCATGCGCTGCTGCAGGCTCTGTCGTCCTGGCCATTCAAGGGCGCACCGGCCAACCCCGAGGCATGGCTTGCCGTCGTGGCCAGGAATCGCGCGCTCGACCTGCTGCGCCATGAGCAGCGTGGCGTTCTGCGGGCCGAGGAGCTGATACCGCTCGCCTCGAGCGACAGAGAGAGCGAGGGCCGTTTCGATCGCGAATTGAACGACGACGAACTGGCGCTGCTGTTCGCGGTGTGTCACCCGGTCCTGTCGCCCGACCTGCGCGTGACCTTTGCGCTCAAGACCGTGTGTGGCTTCACCGTGGCGCAGATCGCATCGGGCCTGCTGGCCGAGCCGACGACGATCGCGCAACGGCTGGTGCGGGCGCGCCGCCAGCTCGAGGCGGCCGACGTTCCGATCGAACCGCCGCCGCCCGAGGCGCTGCCGGAACGCGCCGAGTCGGTGCGCACCGCGCTTTATCTCATGTTCAACGAGGGCTATTCGGCTTCGTCGGGAGAGGTGTTGGTTCATCCCGAGCTTTGCACCGAAGCGGTTCGTCTCGCGCGAGCGCTGGCGGTGCACCCCATGACCCTTGGGCCGGCAAGCGATGCGCTTGCGGCCCTGCTGGCGCTCACCGCGGCGCGCCTGGTGACGCGAGTCGATCAAGATGGCACTGCCCAGCTCCTGGAAGATCAACCGCGCGGGCAATGGGATGCCGGCCTGATAGGACTCGGCCTCGATCACCTGCAGCGGTCGGCCGTCGGCGAGGAACTGACCATCTGGCACCTGCGGGCCGAGATCGCTTCGCTTCATGCCGTCGCCTCCAGCGCGGACGCTACGGATTGGCGGCGGATCGCGGAGATCTACGACCAGATCGTCGCGATCGATGCTTCGTCGATGGCGGCACTCGCCCGGGCCGTCGCGATCGGCCACGCGCGGGGCGCGATGGCCGGGCTCGATGCCGTGAATGCCTGCCTGCCGTTGCTCGTGGCCAGCCCCTACGGCCATGCCGCTGCTGCTGCCTTCCTGATCGAGCTGCAGCGCGAGGCCGAGGCGCTGACACATCTTCAGCGCGCGCTGACTTTGGCGCGAACGACGCCAGAGCGTCGGCTCATGGAGCGCCGCTTGAAGGCGCTTTCAGCCGAACGGCAATCAACCAGACCGCGCCGGCCAGAATGATCGCAGCCGCAAGCCACTCCGCCGTCGACAGGCCGGGCGAAGATAGCCAGCCCAGGCGTGCGGCAGCGGCTTCGAGGCCTATTGCGAAGAACGGCATGGCCGTGAGTGCGATCAGGTAGGTCTGGACGCCCGTGGTGTTGATTGTCCAGAAGCCGAGCCAGGTCCCAGGTGCCCGGAACAGCAGGCCGGCCAATATCGCATAGAACCACAGGTCGAGGCGTCCGAAGGCGTCGCCCGCGCCGGCCCATGGCGAGGCCATGAGCCCGACCGCCCCGGCCAGCGACCAGACGACAATGAAGGCGAGCGAGGCGGCCACCAGGATCTCGCCGGTGAAGCGGCTGCGCGCCGCCAGGTCGTTCACACGGTTGCGCGGGTGGTAGGCGATCATCCAGGACGCCGCCACCGCCGTCGCTTCGGAGAGGATCAGCCAGAGCATGCCGCGCCAGGCGGTGTCCGACGCGATCGCCAGGGCGAACGTCGCAACGCCGATGGCCAGAAGTGCAAGGCCCGGCCAGTCGCGCCGCGTCGGCGCCTTGCGCGTCAAGACCCAACCGGAGGCTGCGCCGATCAGCACACTCATGGTGGCGAGTAGAGTGCTCTGCGTAACCGCGAGCCAGACGATGGCGGCGGCGGTGCAGCCGTTGATGATGACGCGCATGAAAGCGTAACAGACCGTCCACGGCACCAGAAGGTCGCGCCAGTTGCCCGGTGTCCGCCGCCCGACCCACAGCATTGCAAGGCCGGCGCTCAGCAGCTGGACGAGCGTATAGGCCCAGGCATCGAGCTGCGCGCCGCTCACGACATGGCGCGTCAGCAGCAGATAGACGGACCACAGGAGCGAATTGCCCAGCGCGATCGCCAGGACGTGGCCGTTCATGGTCGGCTCAGGTGCGGAAACGCAGCAACAGGTGATTGACGCCGTTCAGCTTGACGTAAAGGTCCTCGAATTGCGCGTAGAAATCCTCCCACTGCGGCAGGCCGCCCCCCGGACCTCCCTGGGCGCCGAGCGAGGTGTAGATCTCGGCGACGGTCTTGCGGCCGTCGATCTGCGAGATGATGCGGGGCGCGAGCGCCGGCAGCTGCGCGCGCCACGGGAAGCCGTCGAGATTGGCGATCAGGGGCGAGCCGGGCTGCAGGCCGGCCGCCAGCTTCTGCGCATCCATGTCGCGCAGCACCGGAATGGCCGACGTGTCCTCGGGTCGCGCCACCGGGTCGAAGCCGGCACGCGAGGCGTAGAAGCCGTGCGTGCGGAGGTTGCCGGCCAGCCGCTCGGCGAAGGCCGCGCGCTCGAGCAGCGGCAGCGAGCTCATCTGTCGGGCGATCACCGGATCGCTCATGTAGGTCGCGGGCTCGTAGCGCACCGGTTCGAGGAAGGCCACGACCCGCAGTCCGGCCGCGACCGCCATCGTGCCGATGTCGGGGACGGTGAAGGCGCGATCGCAGCTGTGCAGCACCAGATCGTAGAGGCCGGCGTCGCCGCCGGTGACGTGGTCGTTGAGATAGGGATTGCGGCGGAACAGATTGGTGGTGGGCAGGAAGCGGATCAGGCGCTTGGCCATCGCCAACCGGTCCTCCACCGCCATCGACGGCGGCGCCAGCGTCCGCAGCATTTCCTGCAAGGGGTAGACGCCGCTGCGGCCATACTCGCCGTAGAGCATCACGCCGATGCCGCCATCGGGCTGCAGCACGCTCACCAGGGCGCGCATGCCGACCACCGGCTCGGGCAGGTGGTGCAGTACGCCGGTGCAGTCGATGTAGTCGAACTGGCCGATGTTCATCGACGGCAGGTCGAGCAGCGAGCCGGTCAGGAACTGGATGTTGCGCAGGCCGCGCGCCTTGGCGCGGGCCTCGCAGATCTGCCGCGAGGCGGTCGACAGGTCGAGATAGACGACCTCGCCCGGGCAGCGCCGGTCGGCGAGCTGCTGGGCCAGCATGATGCAGGCGTCGCCCGTGCCGCCGCCCGCCACCAGGGCGCGGAAGGGCCGCGTGAAGTTGAGCCGGCCCGAGAAGAGGTAGTGGTTGATTTCCAGGACGTGACTGGGCGTGCCGGTGATGAGCCGGATCGCCTCGTCGCGCGGGTCGCGCGGCGGGTAGGGCATGGCCTCGTATTGTGCGCGAACGACTTCCAGCGGCGAAGGAACGGTCATTATGGCCTTGTTTCACGGCGAGCGGGCCGCTACCCGGGGGACAGCAACGCCCGCAACGGATTAGTGCAACAAATCGCCCGGTCATGAAAGGCTATTTCGGCATCGGAATCGAAGGTGCGAGCAAGGCCGTGAACGTCGGCACCTTGTTCCGAACGGCCCATGCCTTCGGGGCGTCCTTCGTGTTCACCGTGCGGGCCCAGTACAATCCGCGGCAGGGTTCGGCCAGCGACACTTCCGACACGCCGCTGTCGGTGCCGACCTATCATTTTGCCGATCTCGAGGCCTTTCGCCTGCCGCTCGGCTGCCGGCTGATCGGCATCGAAATCACCGACGACGCGATCGACCTGCCGAGCTTCCGCCACCCGCGCCAGGCTGCCTATATCGTGGGCTCCGAACGCGAGGGCCTGTCGGCCGACCTTCAGTCGCGCTGCGATTATGTGGTCAAGATTCCGACCCGATTCTCGGTCAACCTGGGCGTTGCCGGCGCCCTGGTGATGTACGACCGGCTGCTGACCCATGGTCGCTATGCACCCCGGCCGGTGGCCGAGGGCGCGCCGACAGAAGCCGTTCCACTGCCGGTGTTCGGCGACCCGGTCTATGCTCGGCGGGCGCGGATACGGCAAAAAGCGGTGTCAAAACAGTAGATTGGCCGTCGCCGGTTGCGCCTGGGGGCGGCTGCGCCTATCTCAGCCGCGACATGGCCCTCCTGCCCACCGAACCGCTCCAGATCCTGGAGCCCCAGCCTGCCGTGCACGGCCGCAACGACCTGCGCCGCAGCCTGGTCGGCCTGTCGCGCGACGACCTCAAGCAGGTGCTGGCCGAGGCGGGCCTGGAGCCATTCCGGGCGCGCCAGCTCTGGCAGTGGATCTACTGGCACGGCGTCACCGACTTCGGTCTGATGACCAACATCGCCAAGAAGACGCGCGAGCAGCTGGCCGAGCAGTTCGTCATCGACCGGCCCGGCATCGTCACCGAGCAGCGCTCCGTCGATGGCACACGCAAGTGGCTGCTGCGCTTCGCCGACGGAAACGAGGCCGAGACGGTCAACATTCCCGAGGAGGACCGCGGCTCGGTCTGCGTCTCGAGCCAGGTCGGCTGCACGCTGACCTGCAGCTTCTGCCACACCGGCACCCAGCCGCTGGTGCGCAATCTCTCGCCGGCCGAGATCGTGGGTCAGTTCATGGTGGCGCGCGACAGTTACAGCGAATGGCCGACGCCGACCGCCGACGCCCAGCGCATGCTCTCCAACATCGTCATGATGGGCATGGGCGAGCCGCTCTACAATTTCGACAATGTCGTCACTGCCCTCAAGATCGTCATGGACGACCAGGGCATCGCGCTCAGCCGCCGCCGTATCACCCTCTCGACCTCCGGCGTCGTGCCGATGATCGGGAAGGTGGGCGAGGCGCTCGACGTCAACTTGGCCGTGTCGCTTCATGCCGTGAGCGATGAGGTGCGCGACACGTTGGTGCCGATCAACAAGAAGTGGCCGATCGCCGAGCTGCTGAAAGCCTGCGCCGACTATCCCGGCGCCCGCAACAGCCGGCGCATCACCTTCGAATACGCGATGCTGAAGGGCATCAACGACAGCGACGCCGATGCCCGCGAGCTGGTGCGGCTGCTGACGCCGATCCACGCCAAGGTGAACCTGATCCCGTTCAATCCCTGGCCAGGCGCGCCCTATGAATGCAGCTCGAACAATCGCATCCATCGCTTCGCCGAGATCGTGAACGATGGCGGCTTGAGCGCGCCGGTGCGGACGCCACGCGGCCGCGACATCTTTGCCGCCTGCGGCCAGCTCAAGAGCGCAAGCCAACGTGATCGCCGCGAAAAGGTCACGCTCTGAAGCGGGATAAAGTCAGGGCGCAAGCTGAGAGCTGGATAACTGTCGTCCTGAGCGAAGCGAAGGACCTCACGGACCGACCAAAAGACTGCGTAGCTGGAGTGAGATCCTTCGCTACGCTCAGGATGACAAGAATAGGTAACTGGCGGTCTACGTAACCTTCGGCCTCGCTTTGACCCCTCATGCTGCTTTAGCTATTTCGTGAAGGCGGCGACCTTCGACAGGAAGGCATGCTCGGTCGAGACCGGCCGCAGCTCGGCGGCACCGCACCACTTTTCCATGCTGCCGTTCACATAGTCTGCGTAATACGGCTCGTGGAAATAATATGGGAACAAGTCGAGCAAACCGTCCCATTCAGGTCGGTCGCCCTTCTGCAATGAGTCGACGATCACGACGAGGCCGCCGGGCTTCAACACACGCGCCATCTCGGCCAGAACCTGCGCGCGAATCTTCGTCGGCAGCTCATGCAACAGGAACGAGGAGACGACGAGATCCAGACTCGCGTCGTCGAACGGCAGCGCCTCGGCGGCGGCTTCATCGAGCTTTACCCTCGCTGTTCGACCGATCAGGCGACGCGCCTCCTCGAGATAGGGCACGCTGAGGTCGATGCCGGAGAGACGCATGCCCGGCCACGCGTCGTGCAAGGAGGCGAGCAGGCGGCCGGTGCCGCAGCCGATGTCGAGGCCGCGTAGTTCACGCTGGTTGCGGCCCTGAAGCCACGTCGCGATCGGCGCCAGCGCGCGGCGTCGCATGGCGTCGGCGGCGCCGGTGAACAGGACCTCGACCTGCGTGTCGTAGAGCGCGGCCGAGTGTTCGGAGAGCCAGCCGTCGCTCTGGAAATGGAAGTTCTGCCGATAGTAGTCGGGCAGGCTATCGGCCTGGGTGCCGGGCGGCAGCTCATCGTCGAGCGCGCCGTGCCGCCGCGCGTCGACCTGCGGCAGGTCGCGGAAATAGAGCAGGCTCCGGCGCAGGAATTCGGCGGGCTCGGGTCCCAGACCGCGCGGTGCCGGAAACAGGCCGGCGGCGATATCGCGCCATTCGCGCTCGAACAAGGCGCGCATGTCGGCGGTCAGTTCGGCGCGGTTGGGCGTGGGCCCGATGGGAAAGTCGGGCTTGGGCATCGGCTTCAGCAGGCGCCGGCCGGCCGCATAGTGGCCGGCGTACCAGGCCACGCGGGCGGTCTGGCGGGCGGCGTAGCTCAGGCGGTCGAGGGTGCTGGCCATGATGAGTTAATCTAGGGACACACTATAGCGACTTTGCGGCCGCTTGCCCGGACGGGGTCGGTCGCTATATTCGCCCGCTTTCACGGAACAGACATCGACGGCGGCGAGGCGAGCCATGAGCATTACTTATACAGGTCCCTACAAGAAGGGGGACATCAAGAAGGTCGTGCTGGCCTATTCCGGGGGCCTCGACACCTCGGTCATCCTGAAATGGCTGCAGACCGCCTATGGCTGCGAGGTCGTGACCTTCACCGCCGATCTCGGACAGGGCGAGGAGCTGAGCCCGGCCCGCAAGAAGGCGGAGATGCTGGGCATCAAGCCCGAGAACATCGTCATCGACGATGTTCGCGAGGAATTCGTGAAGGACTTCGTCTTCCCGATGTTCCGCGCCAACGCGCTCTACGAGGGCCAGTACCTGCTCGGCACCTCGATCGCGCGCCCGCTGATCGCCAAGCACCAGATCGACCTCGCGCTGAAGACTGGCGCCGACGCCGTCTGTCATGGCGCCACCGGCAAGGGCAACGACCAGGTCCGCTTCGAACTCGCCTACTATGCGCTGAAGCCCGACATCAAGGTGATCGCGCCGTGGCGCGAATGGGACCTCACTTCGCGCACCAAGCTGATCGAGTTCGCCGAGAAGCATCAGATCCCGATCGCCAAGGACAAGCGCGGCGAGGCGCCGTTCTCGGTCGACGCCAACCTCCTGCACTCCTCCAGCGAGGGCAAGATCCTGGAGGATCCCTGGGAAGAGGCCGACGAGAGCGTCTATCAGCGCACCATCTCTCCGGAGGCCGCGCCGGATAAAGCGACCTACATCACGGTCGATTTCGAGAAGGGCGATGCAGTTGCCATCGACGGCGTGAAGATGTCGCCCGCGACGCTGCTGACCAAGCTCAACGAATTGGGCAAGGCCAACGGCATTGGCCGCCTCGATCTGGTCGAGAACCGCTTCGTCGGCATGAAGAGCCGCGGCATTTACGAGACACCCGGTGGCACGATCCTGCATGCCGCCCATCGCGGCATTGAATCGATCACGCTCGACCGCGGCGCCGGCCATCTCAAGGACGAGCTGATGCCGAAGTACGCCGAGCTGGTCTATTTCGGCTTCTGGTTCTCGCCCGAGCGCGAGATGCTGCAGGCGCTGATCGACAAGAGCCAGGAGAACGTCACCGGCACGGTGCGGCTCAAGCTCTACAAGGGCAACACGACGGTGGTCGGCCGCAAGTCGCCCCATTCGCTCTACTCGATGCAGCATGTCACGTTCGAAGACGATCAGGGCGCCTATAACCAGCGCGACGCCGAGGGCTTCATCAAGCTCAATGCGCTCCGGCTGCGGCTGCGTGCGCTGGGGCAGGGTGGGCCCAAGCGCTGATCCGATAAGGACCGTGCCACGGACAGTGCAAGGGTCGGTCGCGGCGGCTAGTCTCGCCGGGTAACGGAGTTCTGGATGCCTTTCGACGAGAGCGACCGCCCCGGACCCGAACGCGGCGCCGGCCAGCGGGCGATCAACCTGCCGCCCGTGCTGCTGTGGCTGATCGGCATCAACGTGGCCATCCAGCTCGTGCGCGAACTGCTGGGCGACGCCGCCGACAATGACATTATCCAGCAATTCGGCCTGGTGCCGGCGGCCTACACTTCGGGCGCGGGGGGCGCCGGCCCCGACCTGCTGTCGCTGCTGGCGGCACCTATCACCTACCAGTTCCTGCATGGCGGCTGGCTGCATCTCGGCATCAACATGGTGACGCTGGCTGCCTTCGGTGTGCCGGTCGTGCGCGTGCTGGGCGCGCGCCGCTTCATCCTGTTCTACCTCTCCGCCGGCATTGTCGCCGGCTTCGTCCATGTCTTCTTCTTTCCCGACTCGATGGATCCCGTGGTCGGCGCCTCGGGCGCCATCAGCGGCGTGTTCGGCGGTGTCCTGATCCTGATGCGCTACGTCGGCAGCCTGCCGTCGCTGCTGCCGGTCGCCGGCGTCTGGATCGCGCTCAATGTCTTCTTCGGCATCGTGGGCGGCACCCCGGGCGCCGGCGGCGATCCGGTCGCCTGGACGGCGCATATCGGCGGCTTCGTCTACGGCCTCGCCGCCATCCGCCTCTTCATGCCGCGTTTGGGCCCGTAAGCCGGGCCCATCATGGCCGACCAACCCATTCCCCTCAGACGCTACCTCGCGGCCAATACCGTGGCCCTGGCGCCGTCGGCCGTGGCGATCGTAGCCCTTTACGGGTTTGGCTTTCTGGCGGGCCCGCCCGCGCTGCTCGCGATGGCCGGCATCGCGGCGGTGACGGCCTTTCTGGTGCAGCGCTACCTCGGATCGCTCGCGCGTTTTGCACGTTTTGTCGGTGAACTTTCGGACGAGCGCGAGCCGGTGATGCCGCGCCTGTCCTTTGCGCCCGCCACCGAGGAGTTGGCGACGGCGGCGGCCATGCTCTCCATCGGCTGGCGCCGGCAGCGCGCCTCGATCGACAATCTCGCGGCCTCGGCGCAGGCCGTCGTCGATGGCCTGCCCAATCCTCTGATCGCCGTCGATCGCCAGCGGCGCGTCGTGCGCACCAACCAGGCGGCGGTGGCGCTTCTGGGGCCGGTCGGAGCCGAACGCGACCTGTCGACGGCGATGCGTCATCCGCAACTCCTGTCGGCGGTCGATGTCCTGCTCGAAACCGGGCCCGACGGAAATTTCACCGCGCCCGACCAGAGCGCGGTCGAGTTCATGCTGGCGGGGCCCCCGGAACTCGATGTCATCGCCCACCTCCGGCGCCTGCCGCGGGCGGCGGCCGATGGGTCGCTGGCCCTGATCGTGCTGCACGACACAACGGCACAACGGCGGGCCGAGCGGATGCGCGCCGATTTCGTGGCCAACGCCAGCCACGAGCTCAAGACGCCGATCGCCGGCCTCGCCGGTTTCATCGAAACCCTGCGCGGTCCGGCGCGCGACGACGTTGCGGCGCGCGACCGTTTCCTCGGCATCATGGCTGAGCAGGCCGACCGCATGCGCCGCTTGGTCGACGATCTCCTGATGCTGTCGCGCATCGAACAGCACGAGCACGCGCGGCCCGACCGAGAGATCGACCTCGAGAGCGTGCTGCGCGGCGTCCTCGACCTCCTGCAGCTGAAAGCCTCGTCGCGCGGTGTGTCGATCGAACTTGCCGTCGCTGCGGGCCTGGCCAAGGCGGTGGGCGATCACGACGAACTCACCATCGTGTTCCAGAACCTGATCGACAATGCGCTCAAGTACGCCAAGCCCTCGACCGTGGTGCGGGTGGCGGCCCAGCCCGCCGGCCCGGATCGCGTCGCCGTGGCGGTGAGCGATGAGGGCGACGGCATCCCAGCCGCTCACCTGCCGCGCCTCACCGAGCGCTTTTATCGTGTCGACAATGCGCGCTCGCGCCAGCTCGGCGGCACCGGCCTCGGCCTCGCCATCGTGAAGCACGTGGTCAACCGCCATCGCGGCCGGCTCGATATCCAGAGCACCCCGGGCAAGGGCTCGACCTTCACGGTGACCTTGCCCGCCGCTGTCTGAAATTGTCCACCTTCTCGCACCAGCGAAGCATCACGGAACCGACACCAATCGTTCATGCGCCGCGTCTAGCGTTCGCCCTCCAGTTTTCGAGGGAGGACCCGCCATGTTGCTGCGCCGCCGCCACCTTATTGCTGCTTCAGGCCTTGCCGCCGCCAGCTCGGCGCTGCCCCGGATCGCCATCGGCCAGACCGACCGGCGCCCGACCATCACCATCGCGGTGCAGCAGATCGCCAACAGCGCGGCGCTCGAACCCTTGCGCGAGCAATCCAACGTCGGCCAGCGAGCCTTCTCCTTCATCTACGAGCGCCTGATCTCGCAGAACCTGCTGGGCCAGCTCGAGGAGGTGCCGGGCCTGGCCGAGAGCTGGAAGCGCATCGACGAGCGCACGGTGGAATTCTCCCTGCGCAAGGGCGTGCGTTTCCACAACGGCGACGAAATGACGGCCGACGATGTCGTCTTCACCTTCAGTCGCGATCGTATGTTCGGGCCTGAGTACGACATGGCCAGCAGCAAGACGCTGTTCACGTCGGTCCTGATCCGCGACACCACGCAGGGTAAGAACCTGCCGCCGGAAGTGCCGGCCGTCGCCAAGCGCCTGTTTCCGGCGCTCGAGAAGGTCGAGGCGATCGACAAATACACGGTGCGCTTCACCAATCGCACACCCGATGTCACGCTCGAGGGCCGCATCGGCCGCATGGGCAGCGACATCATTTCGCGCCGCGCCTACAGCGAGGCCAAGACCTGGCTCGACTGGGCGCGTGCACCGGTTTCCACCGGCCCCTACAAGGTGCGGGAATTCCTGACCGACCGCTCCCTGACGCTCGACGCCCACGACGACTATTGGGGCGGCCAACCGCCGGTAAAGAGCGTGCGACTGGTGGTGGTGCCCGAGGTGGCGACCCGCATCAACGGGCTGCTGTCCGGCCAGTTCGACTTCATCTGCGACGTGCCGCCCGATCAGATTCCGGGCATCGAGAAGAACTCCAAGTTCGAGGTGCTGGGCAGCACCATCGTCAACCACCGCCTCACGGTGTTCGACAAGCACCATCCCCAGCTCGTCGATCCCCGCATCCGCCAGGCCTTCACCCACGCCATCGACCGTCAGGCGATCGTCGACAGCCTGTGGTCGGGCCGGACGCGGGTGCCGGCGGGTCTGCAGTGGGAATTCTACGGCCCGATGTTCATCGAGGGCTGGACGGTGCCGGCCTACGACGTCGCCAAGGCCAAGGCGCTGCTCAAGGCCGCCAACTACAAGGGCGATGCCATCCCGTTCCGGCTGCTGAGCAACTACTACACGAACCAGGTGGCGACGGCGCAGGTGCTGGTCGAGATGTGGCGCCAGGCCGGCCTCAACGTGCAGATCGAGATGAAGGAGAACTGGCAACAGATCTTCGAGAAGAACAGCCCGCGCGCCGTCCGCGACTGGTCGAACAGCGCGGGCTTCAACGACCCGATCTCCTCGATCGTCGCCCAGCACGGCCCGCAGGGCCAGCAGCAGCAGGTCGGTGAATGGACCAACGAGGAGATGAACAAACTCTCCGTCGCCATGGAGATCGAACCCGACATGCAGAAGCGCAAAGCGATGTTCAAGCGCATGCTCGAGATCTGCGAGCGCGAAGATCCCGCCTACACGGTGCTGCACCAGAACGCGACCTTCACCGCCAAGCGCAAGGACATCAAGTGGAAGGCCTCGCCCTCGTTCGCGATGGAATTCCGCACCGTCAACTTCGCCACCAACTGAGGCGGACGGCGATGGCTGCGCCGCTGGTGGTGCTGCGGAATCTCACCGTCGATTTCCATAGCGGCGAGCAGGTCTCGCGCGCTGTCGATATTGCCGAATTCGAGATCGGCGCCGGCGAGGCGGTGGGCGTCGTGGGCGAATCAGGCTCGGGCAAGAGCGTCACCTGGCTCGCCGCGCTCGGCCTGTTGCCGACGCGGGCGAGCGTGGGCGGTTCGGTCAGGATCGACGGGCAGGAGCTCGTCGGTGCACCGGCGTCTGCCCTGGAGCGCATTCGCGGCAAGCGCATCGCCATGATCTTCCAGGACCCGTCGAGCTGTCTCAACCCGGTGCATCGCATCGGCTGGCAGCTCAGCGAGGCGCTCGGCCTCCATCGCGGCCTGGAGGGTGCGGCCGCGCAAGCCGAGGCACTACGGCTGCTCGACCAGGTCGGCATCGCCGATGCGCGGCGGCGGCTCCAGGATTACCCGCACCAGCTCTCAGGCGGGCTCAACCAGCGCGTCATGATCGCCATGGCGCTTGCCGGCCAGCCTGACCTGCTGGTCGCCGACGAGCCGACAACGGCGCTCGACGCCACGATCCAGGCGCAGATTCTCGTCCTGCTGCGCACGATCCGCCGCGACACCGGCATGGCGCTGGTGCTGATCAGCCACGATCTCGGCGTGGTTGCTGAAAACGTCGACCGGGTCGCCGTGATGTATGCCGGCCGCCTGGTCGAGGAGGCGATGAGCGCCGATCTGTTCGGCGCGGCTTGCCATCCCTACACGCAGGGACTGCTGGCGGCGCTGCCGGCGCTCACCGGCCCACGCCAACGGTTGACGGCCATTCCCGGCACGGTGCCGGACCCGTGGAGCGTGCCATCAGGGTGCCGGTTCGCGCCGCGCTGCCCGGTCGCCGAGCCGCGCTGCTCCCAGCAGCCGCCGCCCAGCCGCCGGATCGGCCTGCTGCACCGGGCGGCCTGCCATCTCAACCTCGAGGCCGGCCGGTCGGTGTGGGCATTGCCGCAGGCCGCGGAATGACGGCGCTGCTCAAGGCCGTCGATCTCCGCCGCGACTACCGGGTTCACACCGGTCGCGGGCCCTTTGCCGCCAAGGCGGTGCTGCGGGCCGTCGACGGCGTGTCCTTCGAGATCGCCGCCGGCCGCACCCTGGGGCTCGTGGGCGAGTCCGGTTGCGGCAAGTCCACCACCGGCAAGCTGGCGCTGGGGCTGATCCCCCCGACATCGGGCAGCGTGCGTTATCGTGGTGTCGCCATGCCGCCGGCGGGCAGCGCGCCGTGGCGTGAGCTGCGCCGCAAGATGCAGATGGTCTACCAGGATCCGCTGGGCGCCCTCGATCGCCGCCTGCCGGTGGGTGTCCAGATCATGGAGCCGCTGGTCATCCACGGCACGCTCCTGCCCGACGAGCATCGCGAGCGTGCCCGCACGGTCATGGACGCGGTGGGCCTGCTGCCGCACCAGTTCGATCGCTACCCGCACGAGCTCTCCGGCGGCCAGCGCCAGCGCGTGGTGCTGGCGCGTGCGCTGATGACCGAACCCAACCTGCTGGTCTGCGACGAGCCGATCTCGGCGCTCGATGTCTCGATCCAGGCGCAGGTGGTGAACCTGCTGCTCGACCTGCAGGATCGTCTCGGCATCGCCTATCTCTTCATCAGTCACGATCTCAGGGTCGTCCGTCAGGTCAGCCACGACGTGGCGGTCATGTATCTCGGCCGTATTGTCGAGCAGGGCGAGGCGGAGAGTCTGTTCGCAGCACCTGCGCACCCTTATACGCGGGCGCTTGTATCGGCTATCCCGGTGACGAACTTTGGCGGCGGGCCGCGCCGTGAACGCCTGCTGTTGCAGGGTGATCCGCCCAGTCCGGTCGACGTGCCGTCGGGCTGTGCGTTTCATCCGCGCTGCCCCTTCGCGGTGGCGCAATGCCGGAGCGAGCGGCCGCGGCTGGAAGCGCTGCCCGATGGCCGCCGCGTCGCCTGCCACCGCGTCAACGAACCTGCTTTCAGGATCGCCGCCTGATGCTGATGTTCGCGACGTCCCGCCTGCTGCGCGCGGGCCTCACCATCCTCTTCGTCATGACCTTCGCCTTCGTCGTGCTGCGGCTCTCGGGCGATCCGGCGCTGCTCATCATGTCGGTCGACGCGCCGCCCGAGGCGATCGAGGCCTTCCGCAAATCCTGGGGGCTCGACCGGCCGGTCTGGGAGCAGTACCTGGCCTATATCGGTCATGCGACGACCGGCGATTTCGGCAAGTCAATGCGCGATGGCCGGCCCGCCATCGACCTGGTGATGGAACGCGTGCCGGCGACGCTCGCCATCACGCTGCCGGCGCTGGCGCTGAAGATCGGCATCGGCATTCCCGCCGGCATCTATGCCGCCCTCCATCGCAACACCATCGCCGACCGCCTCACCATGGCGCTCTCGGTCGCGGGCTTCACCATGCCGAGCTTCGTGCTCGCCCTGGTGCTGGTCCTGGTGTTCGCCGTGACGCTGGGCTGGCTGCCCGCGAGCGGCGCCGATTCGCCCATTCATGCCGTGCTGCCCATCGTGACCCTGGGCACCGCGGGGGCCGCCATCATGGCCCGCTTCACGCGCTCCGCCATGCTCGAGGTGCTGGGCCAGCCCTATATCCGCGCCGCCTCGGCCAAGGGCGTCGCCTGGCCGCGCGTCGTGGCGCGCCATGCCCTGCCCAACGCCGCGATCCCGACCGTCACCATCATCGGCTTCATGATCGGCAGCCTGGTGGCAGGTGCGGTCGTGGTTGAAACGGTCTTCGCCTGGCCCGGCGTCGGCCGCCTGCTGGTCTCGGCCGTCGCCAACCGCGATCTCTCTGTGGTGCAGGCCATCCTGATGGTGATCGCGGCCTGGATGGTGTCGGCGAACCTCGCCGTCGATCTCGCTTACGGCTGGCTCGATCCGCGCGTGCGCGGCGCGGCCGCCGGCGGACATTAGGGGCAGCCGATGGCGATGCGCGACTCCCTCCCGGCCGTCCTGCCCGCAACGGGTATCGCAGCGCTGGCGCGACGCATCGCCGGGCTGCCGCTCGGCGTCACTTTCGCCGGGCTGTGGTTGACGGTCATGGTCGTGACTGCCCTCGGCGCCGATTTCATGCTGCCGTATTCCGTCACCGCCTTCGATCTGAAAGCACGGCTGACGCCGCCGGTTCTGTTCGGCGGCGGCATCGCCCATCCGCTGGGCACCGACGAGCTCGGCCGCGACGTGTTCTCGCGCCTGCTGCTGTCGATCCGCATGAGCCTGCTCATCGCCTTCTTCGGCACCCTGATCGCCACGACGCTCGGCACCGCGCTGGGTTTCCTCGCTGCCCATTTCCGCGGACGCCTCGAAGCGGTGATCCTGATGGCGATCGACTTCCAGGCCAGCATGCCATTCATGATCATCGCGCTCTCGGTGCTGGCCTTCTTCGGCAACACGCTGCTGTTGTTCATCGCCCTGATGGGCTTCCATTCCTGGGAGCGCTATGCCCGCATCGCGCGCGGCCTGACGCTTGCCGCCAACGAGCAGGGCTATGCCGCGGCGGTGCGCCAACTCGGTGCCGGACCGGGCCGCATATACGGCCTGCATATTTTGCCCAACATCGCCTCGACGCTCATCGTGTCGATGACGCTCACCTTTCCCGAGATCATCCTGCTGGAAAGCGGCCTGTCGTTCCTCGGGCTCGGCGTGCAGCCACCGCTCACTTCGCTCGGCAACATGGTTGGCTACGGCCGCGAATACATCACCCGCGCGCCCTGGATCATGCTGGCGCCGGCTGGCGTGATCGTGCTGACGACCTTGTCGATCAGTCTGCTGGGCGATTGGCTGCGCGACCGTCTCGACCCGACGCTCCGCTAGGATGCAGGTCGGCGGGCGCTCAGAGGCGCTCGATGATGCCGCCCTTCATCGTGGCGTCGTTCGGCTTGTAGCTCGGCCGTGGTGCCTTGAATCTGCCGCCAGCTTCGACCGCATGATTGATGCGATCCAGCCGGAAGAGCTTCCAGCGCGTCGCGGCGCTGGCCTGGCCGGGGCCTCGGATCTCGTAGGCGCGAAGCAACGTGTCGCCGCTGCGATTGCGGCCCAACAGATGCGGTTCGACGATGTGCTCTCCATCGGGGAGCGAGAGTCGGAGACGAAGACCGCTGCGGATGGCTTCCTTGATCGTATAGAACGGCATCGATTTCGGTTCCTTACGGGCAAGCTCCAAGAGCAATTCCCCGATAGCCAACGCCGCCGCCGTTGTCCAAGCGACGAACTGACCATCTGGATTACAGAATCTTTACATTTTGATGACGGACTCTGCGGAAGCGGAGGATAACCGCTTGGCCTGTCACGATAACTTCACGCTGGGCCCTTCGATCGGTAACGCTGCCTAAGGATGGTGCGCTCGTTCGCGAGTGCACACATGTCCTTATCGACCGCTCAAGACGCCGAAGCGCCGGATCGGCGCCAGAGGTGGCTTTCCCTTCTCGCCAAGGCGCCGTCTACACGCCTCGAGGCTTTGTGGAACGGCATCGATCGGGTGCCGAGCTACACAATGCTGCGGCGTCCCGAGATTGGCCTGGTGATGGTCCAGGGACGCATTTCCGGTAGCGGCGGTCCGTTCTGCGCCGGCGAGATGACGGTGACCCGCGCCGCCGTGCGATTGGCGAGCGGCCAGATCGGCATCGGCTATGTCGGCGGCCGCAAGCCGCGCCAAGCCGAGATCGTGGCGGCAATCGACGCGCTTGGCCATCTGCCTGAGTGGCAGGAAACGATCGAGACCAAGATCGTGGCGCCGCTCCTAGCGGAAGCCGACGGCCGCCATCGTCTCGTTGCTGCCAAGGCCGCCGCCACCAAGGTCGATTTCTTCACCGTCGCCCGGGAGGCCGGCTCATGAACTCCGCGCTGGGCATCCATCACATCGCGCCGGGCTTCACCGATCCGTCGCACGAATCTCAACGGGTCTTCCGCGGCGTGCTGGATGCTTTCGCCCATCCCGGCCGCATCGTGACCGTGGCCGACACGCTCATCGCCCCGGCCGGGCTGTCCATCGCCTCGGCCGCCTTCCTGCTCACTTTGGCCGATCGCGACACACCGCTCTGGCTGGCGCCCGAGTTCGAGCGGCCCGAGGTGCATGATTTCGTGCGCTTCCATACCGGCGCGCCGATCGTCGGTGGCCGGGCCGACGCGGTCTTTGCCCTTCTCGCCCACGATCACACCCTGCTGTTCGACGATTTCGCCATCGGCACGGATACCTATCCCGATCGTTCCGCCACCCTGTTGATCGAGGTCCCGGTGCTGGGCGTCGGTCCCGCGCGCACCTGGCGGGGACCGGGAATCGATGGACAGGCGAGCGTCGCCGTCGCGGGCCTCGACAATGGCTTCTGGCTCGATTGGGACGCCAACCACGGACTGTTTCCCTGCGGCGTCGATGTCGTCTTCGCCGCCGGCTCGCAACTGCTCGCGCTGCCGCGCGGCATCGCCGTGGAGGCCTGACCATGTACGTCGCAGTCAAGGGCGGCGAGACGGCCATCGCCCATTCGCTCGATCTCGTGGCCGACAAGCGGCGTGGCGATCGGGACGTTGCCGAACTCTCGCTCGACCAGATCGACCAGCAGCTTGGCCTCGCCGTCGACCGCGTCATGACCGAAGGCTCCTGCTACGACCGCTCGCTGGCCGCACTTGCGATCAAGCAGGCGCGCGGCGACCTGGTCGAGGCGATCTTCCTGCTGCGCGCCTACCGCACGACGCTGCCGCGCTTCGGCGATTCGGAACCGCTGGACACCAGCCGCATGGTGGTGGAGCGCCGCATCTCGTCCACCTTCAAGGACGTGCCGGGCGGGCAGGTGCTGGGCCCGACCTACGACTACACGCATCGTTTGCTCGATTTCTCCCTGGCCGCCGTGGGCGAGCGCCCGCGGGCGCCGATTGCGCCGGCCGACACGGCCATGGAATTGCCCCGGGTCGGCGACATCCTCGAGCGCGAAGGCATGCTCGAACCGGCGCCGGAGGCCGACGGCAAGCCCCAGGACCTGACGCGCCAGCCGCTGGGGTTCCCTGCATCGCGCCCGGTGCGCCTGCAGAACCTCGCGCGCGGCGACGAGGGCTTCCTGCTCGCCCTCGGCTATTCGACGCAGCGCGGCTACGGCAACAACCATCCCTTCGTCGGCGAGATCCGCTTCGGCGCGGTGCCGGTCTCCTTCGTGCCGGAGGAGCTGGGCTTCGCCATCGAGATCGCCGAGATCGACGTCACCGAATGCGACATGGTCAACCAGTTTGCCGGCTCGCACGACGTGCCGCCGCAGTTCACGCGCGGCTACGGGCTCGCCTTCGGTCATGCCGAACGCAAGGCGATGGCCATGGCGCTGGTCGATCGCGCATTGCGCGCCGAGGAGTTGTCGGAAGAGGCCACGTCGCCGGCCCAGGACGAGGAATTCGTGCTGGCGCACAGCGACAACGTCGAGGCCTCCGGTTTCGTGCAGCATCTCAAGCTGCCGCACTATGTCGACTTCCAGTCCGAACTGGTCGTGGTCCGCGCGCTCCGCGCCGAGGTCGAGGCGCGTAATCGGAAACCCGAACTCAGCCAGGCGGCGGAGTGACCCATGCCTGACATTTCCGTCCAGGAGGGGGCTTACAACTACGCCTACCTCGACGAGCAAACCAAGCGGATGATCCGCCGCGCGATCCTCAAGGCGATCGCCGTGCCGGGCTATCAGGTGCCGTTCGGCGGCCGCGAGATGCCGCTGCCCTATGGCTGGGGCACCGGCGGCATCCAGGTGACGGCGGCCATCATCGGCCGCAGCGACACGCTGAAGGTGATCGACCAGGGCGCCGACGACACCACCAACGCCGTCAGCATCCGCCGCTTCTTCGCCACCGTGGCCGACGTCGCCACGACGACCCGCACCGAGGACGCCACCGTCATCCAGACGCGCCATCGCGTGCCGGAGACGCCGCTCAAGGAGGGCCAGATCCTGGTATTCCAGGTGCCGATCCCCGAGCCGCTGCGCATGCTCGAGCCGCGCGAGACCGAGACCCGCACGCTGCACGCGCTCAGCGAATACGGCGTCATGCAGGTCAGCCTCTACGAAAGCATTGCCCGCCACGGCCGCATCGCCAAGACCTACAATTATCCGGTGATGGTGAACGGGCGCTACATCATGAGCCCTTCGCCGATCCCGAAGTTCGACAATCCCAAGCTCGATCGCAATCCGGCGCTGCAACTCTACGGCGCCGGCCGCGAGAAGCGCATCTATGCGGTGCCGCCTTACACCACGGTGAAGAGTCTCGACTTCGACGATCATCCGTTCGAGATCGAGACCTGGAGCGAGTGCTGCGCTTTCTGTGGCTCCAGAGAGAGCTTTCTCGACGAGATGATCGTCGACGATGCCGGCAAGCGGATGTTCGTCTGTTCCGACACCGACTGGTGCCAAGAGAGGCAGCACGAGATACAGGAGGAGCAGCGCACATGAGCGCCGCGCCGCTGCTCCAGGCCCGCGACGTCACCAAGCGCTTCGGCGGCCGCGTCGCCTGCCGCGACGTGAGCTTCGACCTGTGGCCCGGCGAAGTGCTGGGCATCGTGGGCGAATCGGGCTCGGGCAAGACCACCCTGCTGAACTGCCTGGCCGGCCGCATGACGCCCGATGGCGGCTCGGTCGCCTACGATTCGGCCTCGTCCGGTCCAGTCGATGTTCACGGCCTGAGCGAGGCTCGTCGCCGGCTGCTCACCCGGACCGAATGGGGCTTCGTCAACCAGGATGCACGCGAAGGCCTGCGCATGGGCGTCAGCGCCGGCGCCAATATCGGCGAACGGCTGATGGCGATCGGCGAACGGCACTACGGCGAGATCCGCCAGACCGCGACCGACTGGCTGGGCCGGGTCGAGATCGAGCTGGATCGTCTCGACGATCGTCCGGCGGCGTTCTCCGGCGGCATGCGTCAGCGTCTGCAGATCGCCCGCAATCTTGTGAGCAATCCGCGGCTGGTGTTCATGGACGAGCCGACCGGCGGCCTCGACGTCTCGGTGCAGGCCCGCATCCTCGACCTGCTGCGCGGGCTGGTCGAGAACCTGCATCTGTCGGCCGTTCTGGTGACGCACGATCTCGGTGTCGCGCGGCTGCTCACGCACCGGCTGATGGTGATGCAGGGCGGCCGGGTGGTCGAGGACGGTCTCACCGACCAGGTGCTGGACGACCCGCAGCACGCCTACACCCAGATGCTCGTCGCCTCGATCCTGCCCGTCTGACGCAAGGGATTCGACCCAATGCCGCCTGTCATCCGCGTCTCCGGTCTTACCAAGTCCTTTATCGTCCATGCCCAGGGCGACCTGGCGCTGCCGGTGCTGCGCAACGTCGCCCTGGCCGTCTCGCCCGGTGAGTGCGTCGCCCTGGTCGGGCCGTCCGGCGCCGGCAAGAGCACGCTGCTGCGCTGTCTCTACGGCAACTACCGCGCCGACGCGGGCTCGATCCGGGTCCGTCACCGCAATGATCTGGTCGAGCTGGCCGGCGCCGAGCCGCGAGTGACGCTCGATGTTCGCCGGCGGACCCTGGGCTTCGTCAGCCAGTTCCTGCGGGTCATTCCGCGCGTGCCGACGGTCGACGTCGTGGCCGAACCGGCGATCCGGATGGGCGCCAGCGAGACCGAGGCGCGCCGCCGCGCTGAGTTCCTGCTGGGCGTGCTGGGCATTCCGCCCCGCCTGTGGCCGCTGCCGCCCGCGACCTTCTCCGGCGGCGAACAGCAGCGCGTCAACATCGCCCGCTCGCTGATCGTCGACTATCCGATCCTGCTGCTCGACGAGCCGACCGCCTCGCTCGACGCCGCCAACTGCAACGGTGTGGTCGAGCTGATCCGCCAGCGCCGCGATGCCGGTGTGGCGATCGTCGGCATTTTCCACGACGCCGCGGTCCGCGATGCCGTGTCGACGCGGGTTCTCGACGTCGTCCCTCCCGGAGCCCAATCATGAGTATCGAGACCATCCTGACCAATGCCTGGGTCGTCACGGCCGACGCCGAATTCGACGGCACGGTCGTCGTCCGCGATGGCTGCATCGTCGAGGTCGCCCCCGGGCGCTCGCATGCCCCCGGTGCGATCGATCTCGACAGCGACTATCTCGTGCCTGGCCTGGTCGAATTGCATACCGACAATATGGAGAAGCACTTCGCGCCGCGGCCCGGCGTGAAGTGGCCGAGTCTGCCGGCCGTGATGGCGCACGACACTCAGATCAGCGCCGCCGGCATCACCACTGTGTTCGATTCCCTGGCACTGGGCGATGTGCATGGCCGCTCCGACCGGGTGCAGAATCGCGAGCGCATGATCGAGGCGGTCTGCATGGCCAGCGACCGCAGCCTGACCCGCGCCGAGCATCGCATTCACCTGCGCTGCGAGATCACGGCCGACGATGCCGTCGAAGCCGTCGACAAGTGGATCGACCTGCCGCTGGTCGGCCTGGTATCGATCAACGATCACACGCCCGGGCAACGCCAGTTCCTCGATCCGGCAAAGCTGAAGCAGTACTACATGGGCAAGTACGCCATGACCGAGGCGCAGTTCGACGCGTTCAGCTATCGCGCCACCGAACTGCACGCCAGGAACGCCAGCCGGCACCGCAGCGAGATCGTCGCGCGCGCCCAGTCCCGCGCCTTGCCGATCGCCAGCCACGACGATGCGACGCGCGAGCATGTCCGTGAAGCGGTGCAGAACGGCATGACCATCGCGGAATTCCCGACCACGCTGGAGGCGGCCGAAGCCTCGTGCCAGGCCGGACTCGCCGTTCTGGTGGGCGCGCCCAATCTCGTGCTGGGCGGCTCGCACTCCGGCAACATCGCGGCCATCGACCTGGTCCGCGCGGGGCAAGCCGACATCCTGTCGTCCGACTATGTGCCGGCCAGCCTGATTGAAAGCATTTTCAAGCTGACCTCAGCCGACGCCGGCATTTCGCTGCCCCAGGCCGTGCGTCTGGCCTCGCTCAATCCGGCACGGGCCGTGGGCCTCGGCGATCGCGGCGAGATCGCGCCGGAACGCCGCGCCGATCTCGTGCGGGTAAGGGTGCTCGACGGCGCGCCGCTGGTCCGCACCGTGTGGCGCGAAGGCGAGCGCGTGACCTGACAATGTCGCCACCTGCCAACGCGCCGCTGTTCTATGTGATGGGGCCTTCCGGGGCCGGCAAGGATTCGGTGCTCGCACGTGCGCGCGAACTGCTGGCCATCGACAGGTTCATCGATACGTCCGTGATCTTCGCCCATCGCTACATCACCCGGCCGCCGGAGGCGTCGGGCGAGAATCACGTGGCGCTGAGCGGCCCTGAGTTCGCGATGCGCCGCACACACGGCCTGTTCGCCTTCCACTGGCAGGCGCACGGCAACCGCTATGGCATCGGCCGCGAGATCCACGCCTGGCGCAAGGCCGGGCTCACCGTGGTGGTGAGCGGCTCGCGCGAGCATTTCCAGAGCGTGGCCGGCGTCGATCCGGATACGTATCCGGTCCTGATCACGGCGCCGGCCGAGCGGTTGCGCGAGCGGCTGGCCGCGCGCGGTCGCGAGGACGAGGCTGCCACGGCCAGGCGCCTCGAGCGCAGCAACGCCTACGACGTGCACGACCCCAGGCTGATCACGATCGTGAATGACGGGCCGCTCGACGAGGCGGCAACGGCGCTGGTCAGGGTCCTGGCCACGTTTCGGTCCGCACCCGCCGCCCGCCTCCGAGCCTGAAGCGCGCCAACACGGTGAAGGGCCGGCCCGGTGCGGGCTGGCGAAAGATGCAGAGATCGTTCACCTGAAGCGGGCGCTCGATGACGCCGGCAAAACGCTGACCCAGGACCGTCATGACCGCCGCCCGCTCCTCGTCGGGCAGACGGCCGGTGAGCGTGAGATGAAACCGCCATTGCTCCAGCACATAGGGATAGCCCCAGCGCAGCAACAGCTCGTCCTGGCGTGGCGTGAGCGGTGCCGTGCGGCGTCGCGCCAGTTCGGCCTCGTCGGCGGGTCGGCGGAACTCGTCGAACTCCACGACGCAGCGGTCGGCGAGATCTTCCAGGGCGGGACAACGCGCCGCCGGGACCAGCGCGAGGAAGCCCGAGATTTCGGCAAGCTCGAGGGCGGGCACGGTGACCGACCTTGCCTTGACGGCGAACGCGCCGACCGCGTCGATGAAATCGCGTTCGATAACCTCGTCCGCCAGCGCGATCGGCGCCTTCAGCGTGCCGTGGAAGCCATAGAGGCGCGGCTCGGCAGTGATTGCCACCAGTCGTTCCAAGGTGATGCCTGGCGCCGGCCGCTGGGTACGTGCCTGTCCGGACTCGGGATTGCGCCCGAGCCACTGGCTCGCGGTCGCGGCCAGCCCGTCCTCGGATCGTGGCGCGTAGTAGAGCGCGTAGCGCTGGGTCAAGCGGTGCGTCCCCGTGCGCCGATGACAGCGAATCGGATCTTTCCGGAAAGCCAGTCGATCGTCGACACGGTCACAAGGATCATCAGGATCAGGAAGGCGACCTGCGGCCATTCGGCCTGGGCGATTTCGTTGGCGAGGTAGAGGCCGATGCCGCCCGCGCCGACGATGCCGATGATGGTGGCCGAGCGTGTGTTGCTCTCGAAGTAGTAGAGCACCTGGCTCAGCAGGACGGGCAGGACCTGCGGCAGCACGCCGAAACGGAATCCCTGCAGATCGGAGCCGCCGGCCGACAGCACGCCATCGACGGGCTTCTTGTCCGCCGCCTCGATGGCTTCGGAGAACAGCTTGCCGAACGTGCCGAAGTCGGAGGTCAGGATCGCCAGAATGCCGGCAAAAGGTCCGAGGCCCACGACGTTGATCCAGATGAGCGCCCAGATCAGCGTGTCGACACCGCGGATCGTGTCCAGGAACCGGCGACTGGTGAAATGGATGATCCGGTTCGCCACTACGTTCTTGGCCGCAAGCATGCTGACCGGCAGGGCCAGGATGGCGGCACCCAGCGTTCCCAGGAAGGCGATCGACAGCGTCTCGCCCAATGCGCCGACGTAATGCCAGAGCTGGTTGCCCGGGCTGGGCGGGATCATCAGCCCGACCACGATGCCGAGCTTGGTCAGTCCGTCGATGAATTTCTCCGGCGAGAAGCCGAACCGCCACAGGGTGTAGACGGCAAGTGCCGTCGCGAGCACGACGGTAACGGGCGTCAGCAGGCGCGCGGACAGCGGCGCCCGGAAAGACGCCGGATAACGGCGCTTCAGGCTGGCGCGGTCGGCGTCGGCACGGGCGCGCAACGGGTTCACCGGAGAAGTCATCGGCCGTCCAGGCTCAGCAGTCTGTGACGCAGGACCTCGGTCAGCCAGTCGATGAGGAAGACCGTGCCGACGATGATCACCAGGATGGCGCTGACGTCTGCGTAGTAGAATTGTCGGATCGTCGAGATCAGCTCCTTGCCGATGCCGCCGGCGCCGACGAAACCCAGCACCGTGGCGCCGCGGACGTTGATCTCGAAACGCAGCAGCGTGTAGCTGACGAAATTGGATATGACCTGCGGAACCACGCCAAAGCGGACAGTCTCGACGTAGGTCGCGCCGGCGGCCGTCAGGCCTTCGACCGGCTGCATGTTCACGTTCTCGACGACCTCGGAGTACTGTTTTCCGAGGGCGCCGGCCGTATGGATCGCGATGGCGAGAACACCGGGCATCGGTCCGAAGCCGAAGGCGTAGACGAACATCAGGGCGAACACGATCTCGGGCACGGTGCGGCAGAATTCCAGCGTCCGGCGGGCGGCAAATCGCAGCGAGGTCGACCGCGTCAGGTTTGCCGACGCCAGGAAGCACAGAAAGAAGCCGGCAACAGCCCCGGACAGCGTGCCGAGGTAGGCGATCAGCAGCGTGTCCCAGAGCAGCGCCAGCCAGCCGTCGAGATTCCAGAACCACTCCTGGAGATCGGCGAAGAAAGTTTCCATCCGCAGCCGCGGCAGGATGTCGTGGAAGTAGCTGACGAAGCGCGGCAGCCCGTTCCAGAATTTCACCGGGTCGACCTGGCCGGCCCAGCCGGACAGCAGCGACAGGACGATCAGCAGCCCGATTCCGCCGATCACCCAGCGCCGCTTCGCCGCAACGGCCGCGGTGTAGACTTGCGCGAGCGGCGCCAGCTGCGCCGGCGGCAGGGGCGCGACGGTTCTCACGGCAATGTCTCAAAGAATGGGGGCCGCCGAGACGGCGACCCCCGGGTCCGGGCGCAGACCATCAGTTCTTCTTGCGACGCAGTTCCTCGAGGAATTTGTTGAGTTCGATAAACTCGAGATAGTCCTTGTGGCCGACCGGCACGAAGGCGAGATCCTTGCCGTCGGAAAGCTTGTCGAACGCCGCCTTGTCCTTCTTGTGGGCGTTGAAGAAAGCCTGCTCGATGGCCTTCTTGAGGTCGTCGGGCATGTCGTTGAGATAGGCGAACGGCGAGCCGGCGAGAAGCGGCGACTTCCAGACGATGCGGAAATCCTCGTACTTCATCGGCGTGCCGTCGGCCTTCTTCAGCATGCCCTTGGTGATCATGCGCGTCAGGTTGGAGTCGGTGTCCGAATTCCACCAGTTGGTCGCGGCATCGACCGTGCCCTGGGTCATCGCGACCACGGCGTTCTCGTGGCTGCCCGTGACCTGGGCGACGGCGAAGAATTTCTCGGGCGGCTTGCCCTCGCGGGTCATGAAGAAGGTCGGCGCCTTGTAGCCAGACGTAGACTCGACGTCGACCAGGCCCAATTTCTTGCCCTTGAGATCGTCCAGCGTCCTGTAGGAACTGTCGGCCTTCACATAGACGACCGAGTAGTAGCCGATCGAGCCGTCCTGGTTCTGGGTGGTGCCGAACGCGACGGTGTTGCCGCCGGAGACGGCGTAGGCGCGGGCGTAGGAGCCGGGTCCGAAGAAGCCGACCTGGATCTGGCGGTTCTTCATGCCTTCGATGACGGCCGTGTAGTCGTTGGCGACGCGCAGCGTGACCTTGGTGCCGAGTTCCTTCTCCAGGTACTTCGCGAACGGCGTAAAGCGGTCGACGACGCCACCAGCATTCTCGGCCGGCACGATGGCCAGTACGATCTCCGGATACTTGGCCTTCCAGTCCTGGGCGGCGGAAAGGCCGGGAACGGCGAGGGCGATGGCGCCTGTCGCGAGCGCGAGGGCCGAACGTCTATCGATCATGGCAAAACTCCGATGGTTCGTTTGAGGGGATACGGTCTTCGGTGGCGTCACGCGACCGCGAGCGACGGGCGCAAGTCCCGCACCGGCAGGGGAAGCGACGTGCCGGCCGTGTCCATGACCTCGCCGGCATCGAGGCCGTAGAGTTCGCGGGCGACGTCGTCGGTGAGCGCCTGCGGGACGCCATCGAACACGATCTTGCCCTGGGCCATGCCGACCAGCCGGTCGCAATACATCCGGGCCGTATCGAGCGAATGGAGGTTGCAGATGACGGTGATGCCGAAGTGCTTGTTGATGCGCAGCAGCGCATCCATGACGACCTTGGTGTTGCGCGGGTCGAGCGACGCGATGGGCTCGTCCGCCAGGATCAGTTCCGGCTCCTGCACCAGCGCGCGGGCGATGGCGACGCGCTGCTGCTGGCCGCCGGACAGCGTGTCGGCCCGCTGCGCGGCCAGGCCCGCCATGTCGAACTGGTCGAGCGCCGAGAGGGCGATGGCGCGATCCTCCTCGCTCCACAGCTTGAGCAGCGCTTGCATCGTGCCGACATGGCTGAGACGGCCCATCAGCACGTTTGTCAGCACGTCGAGACGGCCGGCGAGGTTGAACTGCTGGAAGATCATGGCGCAGCGCGCCCGCCACTCGCGCAGACGCCGACCACGCAACGCCGTCACGTCCATGTCGCCGAACCGGATCGACCCCTCCGACGGATCGTTCAGCCGGTTGATCATGCGCAACAGGGTCGACTTGCCGGCGCCGGAACGGCCGATCACGCCCACGAGCTGGCCAGCCGGGACCTCGAGCGAGACCTGGTCGACGGCGCGCTTGTCGCCGAAACTCTTCACAACACCGTCCAGCCGCAGCATCGGGACCTCAAGGGGATGACCTGTCCCGCTGGGTAGCGGCCCGAGACTTCGACAGGGCGACGGTTTGGTTACAGCTCCGATACAGCGGGTATTTGCCCACCGCGCCCGGTGGACAATTCAGCCGTCCCGGCCGACTGTCATCGTATTGTCATATAACCGTCATAGGACGGTGACCGGCGACGCCTACTCCACTCGCGCAAACCGATGGAGAGACCTATGAAATTCGCAAAGATTACCTTGGCAGCCACCGCGCTTGCCCTGACTTCGTGGACGGCCCACGCCATCGACATTTCCGGCGCTGGCGCGACCTTCCCCTATCCGATCTATGCCAAGTGGGCGGATGCCTACAAGAAAGAGACCGGCAACGGCCTCAACTACCAGTCGATCGGCTCGGGCGGCGGCATCAAGCAGATCAAGGCCAAGACCGTGACCTTCGGCGCCACCGACGCGCCGCTGCCGGGCAAGGAACTCGAGGAGTCGGGCCTGGCCCAGTTTCCGGCGGTTATGGGAGCGATCGTGCCGGTCGTGAATCTCGAAGGCATCAAGCCGGGCGAACTGACGCTCGACGGCGTGACGCTCGCCAAGATCTACATGGGCGAGATCAAGAGCTGGGACGATGCGGCCATCGCCAAGCTCAACCCCAACACCAAGCTGCCCAAGCAGGCGATCGTGCCGGTGCGCCGTTCGGACGGGTCGGGCACGACCTACAACTTCGCCTACTACCTGGCCGACATCAGCCCCGAGTGGAAGTCCAAGGTCGGCGTCAACACCGCCCTGCAGTGGCCGGTCGGCATCGGCGCCAAGGGCAACGAGGGCGTTGCCGGCAACGTCGCCCAGACCAAGGGCTCGATCGGCTACGTCGAGTATGCCTACGCCAAGCAGAACAAGCTCCTCCACACCAAGATGATCAACAAGGCCGGCAAGACGGTCGAGCCGAACTCGGCGTCCTTCCAGGCCGCCGCCGCCAACGCCGACTGGAATTCCCAGCCCGGCTACGGCGTCATCCTCGCCAACCAGCCCGGCGACCAGTCGTGGCCGATGACGGCCGCCACCTGGATCCTGCTCTACAAGAAGCCGGAGAAAGTGGCCGACACGGCCGAGGCGTTGAAGTTCTTCGCCTGGTCCTTCGCCAAGGGCGACAAGATGGCTGAGGAACTCGACTATGTGCCGATGCCGGACAAGGTCGTGAATGACATCCAGAAGATGTGGTCGACGGATATCAAGGACGCGGGCGGCAAGCCCCTGTTCTCGCCGACCAACTAAGCCTGCGAGGGCGGGTGGCGACACCCGCCCTCCATTCTTCCTTCCCGCCCTGAACGCTTGGGTCGCGGGAAGGCACGAGGGGGAGGGGTATGGACTCGGGGGGACGCGACGTGAGCGACATTGCATTGAAGAGCTCGACCGTGACGGCCACGGAAGCTGCCTCGCGCAGCGCCGTGCTCAAGCGGCTGCGGGTCACCGACAAGATCTTTCACGGCCTGACGCGGACCGCCGCCTTGATGGTGCTGGCGCTCCTGAGCGGCGTGATCCTCTCGCTGGTCTACGGCGCGGCACCGGCGCTCGGCACGTTCGGCTTCGGCTTCCTGTTCGACGAATCCTGGAACCCGGTGACCGAGAGGTTCGG
This sequence comes from Reyranella sp., assembly GCA_052386855.1. Lineage (GTDB taxonomy): Bacteria > Pseudomonadota > Alphaproteobacteria > Reyranellales > Reyranellaceae > Reyranella. Next base: position 14,818 of record JBQTJT010000062.1, on the reverse strand, counting down.
CGCGCTGGCGCCGATCTACGGCACCCTGATCACATCGGCCATCGCCATGCTGATCGCCGTGCCGGTCGGCCTGATGATCGCCTTCTTCCTGACCGAGCTCTGCCCGCCCGTGCTGCGCCGCCCGATCGGCATCGCCATCGAGCTGCTGGCGGGCATTCCCAGCATCATCTACGGCATCTGGGGCCTGTTCGTCTTCGCGCCGTTCATGCAGCAGTACGTCCAGCCCCTCTTCATCGACACGTTCGCCGATGTGCCGGTGCTGTCGATTTTGTTCGCCGGCCCGCCCTACGGCATCGGCATGTTCACCGCCGGCCTCATCCTCGCGATCATGGTGCTGCCGTTCGTGACCTCGATCTCGCGCGACGTCTTCGATGCCGTGCCGCCGGTCCTCAAGGAGGCCGCCTACGGCGTCGGCTGCACGACCTGGGAAGTGTTCCGCTACGTCGTCCTGCCGTTCACGCGGGTCGGCGTCATCGGCGGCTTCATGCTCGGCCTCGGCCGGGCGCTGGGCGAGACCATGGCCGTCACCTTCGTCATCGGCAACGCCCACCACGTCTCGGCCTCGCTGTTCGCGCCAGGCACGACGATCTCGGCCTCGATCGCCAACGAATTCACCGAGGCGGTCGGCGATCTCTACACCTCCTCGTTGATTGCACTGGGCCTGATTCTGTTCTTCATCACCTTCGTTGTGCTCGCGATCGCACGCTACATGCTGATGCGCCTGCAGATGCGGGCGGGGTAACGCCATGGCCGACTCATCGATCGCTTCCGCGAACAGCCCGCTTTATGCCGGCCGGCGTCGCCGCAATGCTATCACCAAGGGATTGGCGCTTGCCGCCACCGTCTTCGGTCTCGGCTGGCTCGTCCTGATCCTGGGCATCCTGGTCTACAAGGGGATCGGCGGGCTTTCCCTGTCGGTCTTCACCGAGATGACCCCACCCCCAGGCGCGGCGGGCGGTCTGCTGAACGCCATCGCCGGCAGCCTGATCATAACGATCCTGGCCGTCCTGATCGGCACGCCCATCGGCATCCTCGCCGGCACCTACCTTGCCGAGTATGGCCGTCACGACAAGCTCTCGAGCGTCGTGCGCTTCATCAACGACATCCTGCTGAGCGCACCGTCGATCGTCATCGGCCTGTTCGTCTACGAGATCATGGTGGCGCCGATGGGCCACTTCTCGGGCTGGGCCGGCGCCGTGGCGCTGGCGGTCATCGTCATCCCGGTCGTGGTCCGCACCACCGAGGACATGCTGACCCTGGTGCCCGACACGCTGCGCGAGGCTGCCGCCTCGATCGGCCTGCCGCGCGCCCACATGATCGTCCGTATCGCCTACCGCGCCGCCCAGGCGGGCATTATCACCGGCATCCTGCTGGCGGTTGCGCGCATCAGCGGCGAGACCGCGCCGCTTCTGTTCACCGCCCTGAACAACCAGTTCTGGAGCATGAACATGAACCAACCGATGCCCAGCCTGCCGGTGGTCATCTTCCAGTTCGCCCTGTCGCCCTACGAGGAATGGCAGAAGCTGGCCTGGACCGGCGCGCTCCTCATCACCGTGACGGTGCTGGCGCTCAGCATCATCGCCCGTTCCCTCACCTCAGCGAGAAAATCGTCATGACCATGACCTCCGGGGCTGCCCCGACTTTCGCCACGCCGGTTGCGGCACATCACAGCATCGACACCGCGGGGCTGACCGCGAAGATCTCCCTGCGCAACCTCGAGTTCTTCTACGGCGACAGCCGGGCGCTCAAGAGCATCAGCCTGTCGCTCTATGCCAACAAGGCGACGGCCTTCATCGGCCCGTCGGGCTGCGGCAAGTCGACCCTGCTGCGCGTGCTCAACCGCATGTACGACCTCTATCCGGGCCAGCGTGCGACCGGCGACGTCATCTTCGACGGCGACAATCTTCTCAAGGACGATCAGGACATCAACCTTCTGCGGGCGCGTATCGGCATGGTGTTCCAGAAGCCGACGCCGTTTCCGATGACGATCTACGAGAACGTCGCCTTCGGTATCCGTCTCTACGAAAAGCTGCCGAAATCGGAACTGGATGGCCGGGTGGAAACGGCGCTGCGCCGCGCCGCCCTGTGGGACGAGGTCAAGGACAAGCTCGACGCCAACGGCCAGAGCCTGTCGGGCGGCCAGCAGCAGCGGCTGTGCATCGCCCGCACCGTGGCGGTGAAGCCCGAAGTCATCCTGTTCGACGAGCCGTGCTCGGCGCTCGACCCGATCTCGACCGCCAAGATCGAGGAGCTGATCGACGAGCTGAAGAAGGACTACACGATCGTCATCGTGACCCACAACATGCAGCAGGCGGCGCGCGTCTCGGATTTCACGGCCTTCATGTATCTCGGCGAACTGGTCGAGTTTGGCGCCACCGAGACGCTTTTCACGACGCCGACGGACAAGCGCACGCAGGCCTACATCACCGGCCGGTTTGGCTGAGACGCGCCGAGCATCAGAAGGGATAGAACATGGCCGAACATACGCTGAAGCGATTTGACGAGGAGCTGGAGCGGCTGAGCGCCACGATCAGCGAAATGGGCGGCCTGGCCGAGAGTCAGCTCGCGCAAGCCCTGGTCGCGCTGCGCGAACGCGACACCGAGGTCGCCGAACAGGTGATCGGCGACGATGCACGCGTCGATGCCCTCGACATCGCCGTCCAGGAGCAGACCGTGAAGCTGCTGGCCTTGCGGCAGCCCATGGCGGTCGATCTCCGTGTCATCCTGTCGTCGATCAAGATCGCGGCGGCGCTGGAGCGCATCGCCGACTATGCCAAGAACACCGCCAAGCGCAGCATGCTGCTGACCCAGGGCACGGTGCCGACCGCGGCCGTGAACGGCATCGATCGGCTCGGCCGACTGGTGCGGACGGCGCTCAAGGATGTGCTCGACGCCTTCGCCCAGGGCGATGTCGTGAAGGCGCACGCCGTCTGGGAGCGCGACGAAGAGATCGACCAGGTCTACACCGGCCTGTTCCGCGAGTTGCTCACCTACATGATGGAGGATCCGCGCACGATCACGGCCTGCACGCATCTTCTGTTCATGGCCAAGAACATCGAGCGCGCCGGCGATCATGTCACCAACATCGCCGAGCTGGTGAGCTTCCGGTCGACCGGCCACGGCTTCGATGAGGCGCGGCCCAAGGGCAGCGCCGCGCTCTACGCCACGGGCGCCACATCGTGAGCATGGCCGGCACCATGGCCTCCCGTCGCGACACCCAAGCGTCGTCGGTGAAGCCGCGCGTGCTGATCGTCGAGGACGAGACGGCGCTGGTCGAGCTGCTGCGCTACAACTTGGAGCAGTCGGGTTTCCGCGTCGTCGTCGCCGGCGACGGCGAGGAGGCGCTGGCGTCGGTCCAGGAGGATGTGCCCGATATCATCCTGCTCGACTGGATGCTGCCGCTGATGTCGGGCATCGAGGTCTGCCGCCAGCTTCGCCGCCAGACCTCGACCGCCAACGTGCCGATCATCATGCTGACGGCGCGTGGAGAAGAGGGCGATCGCATCCGCGGGCTCGATGCCGGTGCCGACGATTATGTCTCCAAGCCGTTTTCGCCGACCGAGCTGGTGGCGCGCATCCGCGCCGTGCTGCGGCGCATTCGTCCGGCACTGGCCGACGAGGCGCTTTCCTATGCCGACATCGTGATGGACCTGGTCGCGCACCGCGTCATCCGGGCCGGCAAGCCGGTCCATCTCGGCCCCACCGAATTCCGCCTGCTGCGCCATTTCATGGAGCACCCCGGCCGCGTCTTCTCGCGCGAGCAGCTGCTCGACTCGGTGTGGGGCAAGGACGTCTATGTCGAGGCCCGCACCGTCGACGTCCATATCCGCCGCCTGCGCATGGCGCTGAACGGCGAAAGCCAGGCCGATCTGATCCGCACCGTCCGCGCCGCTGGCTACGCCCTCGACTCGACGCCGGGCTAGAAGAACTCATCTCAAGACGGACCGCGGGCTTCCAAGCCCGCTCGGAATCATGAGCGTGCGCGGGCAGAGTAACCTCCGCCCTTAGGAAGCCCGCGGTCCGCATGAGATGCAGGGTTTTCCACACGCCAGTCACGGGTTTGTAGCCTCGGGCCCCTAAACGAGAGGTGCCCATTCCCGGTCGGCAACCCCACGCCCCCACTTCGGAATGGGCAGGTTCCCCCGGCGCGGTGACACCCCGACGCCGATTTACTTCCCCTCCTTCCTTCAGGAAGGAGGGGTTTCTTTTTCGAAGCGGCGGCGCACCACGAAGGCCAACACCAGGGCCGGCAAGCCGAGCAACGCCGTGTAGACGAAGAAGATCGCGTAGCCGCCGAACTTGTAGGTGGCGGAGAAGTCCTCCTGCAGCCGATCGACGACCCAGCCCGACGAACCGCCCAGCAGTTTGCCGGGCAGGGTCATGATCGAGGTGAAGAGTGCGTACTGCGTCGCGGTGTAGGCGGTGTTGGTGAGGCCGGACAGGAAGGCGATGAAGATCGAACCCGACATGCCGCCGACGAGATTGTCGATGCTGATGGCGATGGTGAGGATCGTCGTATCGGGACCGCCGACCAGCGCGAGCCACGAGAAGGTGAGGTTGCTCGCCGCGATCAGGAAGACTGCCGGCATGAGCAGCCGCGCGGCGCCCATTCGGAACACCAGCGCGCCGCCCAGAAGCGCACCCAGGATCGACATCACGAAGCCGTAGATCTTGGAGACGTTGGCGATCTGGTCCTTTGTGAAGCCCAGGTCGATGTAGAAGGGGTTCGCCATGACGCCCATGGCGATGTCGGACAGTCGGAAGAGACCGATGAACAGCAACAGGACGACCGCCAGCCAGCCGTAGCGTGCGAAGAAATCGACGAACGGGCAGACGATGGCGCCGTAGACGAAGACCATCGCCTGACGCACCCAGTCGGGCAGGTGGCCGAGACGCTCAGCGAAGACGGCGATCTTGCCCTCGAGTTCGGCGGCGCCCGCCGCGATCCTTCGCGCGGGCTCGGAGATGACCAACGTGGTGACGATGCCGACGAGACCGAGCGCCGCCATCGTCTGGTAGGCCGCGAGCCAGGAGACGAACTCGGCGATATAGAGCGCGCCGGCGCCGGCCGCGAGCACGGCGATGCGATAGCCGAGCTGGTAGGTGGCGGCGGTGGCGCCTTGGAGGCTGGCATCCGTCGCCTCGATGCGGAAAGCGTCGAGTGCGATGTCCTGCGTCGCCGAGGAAAAGGCCACGAGCAGCGCAAAGGTCACCATCCACCAGAGATCGGTGCGCGGGTCGCAGAACGCCATGGCGAGCAGGCCGCCGGCAATGCCCGCCTGTGCCAGCAGCATCCAGGCGCGGCGGCGGCCAAGCCAGCGCGTCAGCAGCGGCAGCGGTACTCGGTCGACCACGGGCGACCACACGAACTTGAAGGAGTAGGTGATGCCGATCCAGCTCACGAAGCCGATGGCGGTGCGGCTGATACCGAATTCGCGCAGCCACGCCGAGAGCGTGGAGAAGACCAGCAGGAACGGCAACCCGGCCGAGAAGCCGAGGAACAACAGTTGGACGACCCGCGGATGGCGGTAGGTGGCCAGCGCCTCGCGCCAACCGCGGGCTTCTGCGGGAGCGCTCAAATCAGCGCCTTCAGCGGCTGCTCGGGCCGCGCACCGACGTGGGAGATGATCTCGGCGGCGGCGAGACCGCCGAGGCGCGCGCATTCGGCCAGCGGCTTGCCGTGCGTCAGGCCGAACAGAAATCCGGCGGCGTAGAGATCGCCGGCACCGGTGGTGTCGACCACCTTGGCGACGGGCGCGGCCGGCACCGCGTGGGTCTCGCTGCCCTTGACGACGACCGAGCCCTTCTCGCTGCGCGTGAGGGCCGCGATCTTGCCTTCCTTGCGCGTGGCCTCGAGCGCCTCCTCGAACGTGTCGACCTCATAGAGAGACTTGATCTCGGCCTCGTTGCCGAAAAGAATGTCGACCTTGTCGCGGATCAGGGCGCGGAATTCGTCGCGGTAGCGGTGGACGCAGAACGAGTCGGACAACGTGATCGAAACCTGCCGGCCCGCGGCATGGGCAGCATCGAAGGCCTTCAGCACGGCCTGCTTGGCGGCCGGCGCGTCCCACAGATAGCCCTCGACATAGGTCACCTTGGCCGAGCCTACGCGCTTGACGTCGATGTCGTGCGGCCCGAGGCCGGTGCAGGCGCCGAGATAGGTGTTCATGGTGCGCTGCGCATCGGGCGTCACCAGGATCAGGCAACGCGCGGTCGACGGGCCCTCGGTCGCGCTCTTGGTCTCGAACGACACGCCCATCGCGCGCAGATCGTGGCCGAACACGCTGCCGAGCTGGTCGTCACGCACCTTGCCGATATAGGCGCCCTTGCCACCGAACGAGGCGACGCCGGCCATGGTGTTGCCGCACGAGCCGCCGGAGACTTCGACGCCGGGCCCCATGGCAGCGTAGAGCGCCTCGGCCCGGGCCTCGTCGACCAGCATCATGCTGCCCTTCACCAGGCCATGGCGGCCAAGGAAGGCCTCCTCGGAGCGCGAGATGACGTCGACGATGGCGTTGCCGATTCCCAGGACGTCGAAGGCGGCGGATTTCATGAAGTCTCCAGTGTCTTTGCAAGATTGGGTCGTTACAGCGTGAGCAGATGCATGCCCGGCTTGGTCTCTTCCAGCAAGGTCACGATCCCGGCGACGGTGACGGGAACGTCGGTGCGCAAGCTGGCTCGATCGATGTCGAGCGAACGCAGGCCCATTTCGCACACGATGAAGCGGCAGCCAAGTTCTACGCAGGCCTGCAGCAAGGTCTCGAAGTCGCCGACACCGCGCTCCCGATTGAGTGCGTCGCGGCCCCAGTCTTCGAGTGCCGGCGGCGGACCCGTGAGGGCGCGGATGCCGCCCATGGTGAAGAACAGAACGGCGGGCTTGTTGACGGCCAGCACCGCCGCAGCAAGCGCCAGCGCGTAGTGGGCGCTCTCATAGTCGCCGGCGCGCAGGATGATCGAGAGACCGCCTTCCGGAGTCTTCATGGCTTGCTGCACGTCGGGCAATCGGGCCGCTTGGTGATCGTCATTTCCTCGAACGAGGTGTCGAGCGCGTCGTAGGTCACGAGCCGGCCTGACAGCGAGCGGCCGATGCCGAGGATTTCTTTCACCACTTCGGTGGCCTGCAGCGTCCCCAGCGTGCCGGCCAGGGCACCCAGCACGCCCGCCTGGGCGCAGCTCGGCACGGCTTCCTCGGACGGGGCGGCGGGAAAGATGCAGCGCAGGCAGGGATGCCCCGGCCCGTACCAGGCCTTGTAGGTCGAGATCTGGCCGTCGAAACGAAGGATCGCGGCAGAAACCAGAATCTTTTTGAGGCGATAGCAGGTGTCGTTCAGCAGGTAGCGGGTCGCAAAATTGTCGCTGCCGTCGGCCACGATGTCGTAGCTAGCGAGGATACGCCCGGCATTGTCCGCCGTGAGCCGCTCGTCGTGGGCCTGCACGCGCACCTCAGGATTGATCTCGCCCAGCGCGCGCCGCGCGCTCTCGACCTTGGAGACGCCTACGTCCGACGTGCGATGGATGACCTGGCGCTGTAGATTGGAGAGGTCGACCGTGTCGTGGTCGATCACCCCCAGAGTGCCGATGCCGGCGGCGGCCAGATACTGCAGGAGGGGTGCACCGAGGCCGCCAGCGCCGACCACCAGCACCTTCGCGGCGATCAGCCGCGCCTGGCCCACGCCGCCGATCTCGGCCAGCACGATATGGCGGGCGTACCGGCGGATTTGCGGCTCTGTGAGGTCGGGGAGCGACGTCATGGTCCGCTTATAGCATGGGAGCCTGGGACCAATGCTGCTACAGCCACCCCGATGACCACGACCCCAACTTCGACCGTTGGCCGCCCGACCCTGACGCCGGTCCTGCTGATCCTGCTGGCCCTGCTGTCGTCGTTCACGCCGCTGTCGATCGACATGTACCTGCCGGCTCTGCCGGTGATCGCTGTCGACCTGAAGGGCAGTGCCGGCGATATCCAGCTCACGCTCTCGGCCTTCATGATCGCCTTCGGCCTCGGCCAGATCTTTTATGGTCCGGCCGGCGACCGCTTTGGCCGCCGCCCGGTCATCCTGGTCGGCCTTGCGATCTACGTCGTCACCAGCATCGGCTGTGCCTTCGCGGCCGAGGCCGGCCATCTGGTCGGGCTGCGCTTCCTGCAGGGGCTGGCGGCCTGCGGCGGCGTGGTGCTGGCGCGCACCATGGTCCGCGATCTCGCCGAGAAGGATCAGGCGGCGCGCGCCATGTCGCTGATGCATGCCTGCAGCTCGCTCGCGCCCATGCTGGCACCGCTGATCGGCGGGCAGATCCTGTGGTTCCTCGGCTGGCGGATGATCTTCTGGGTACTGGCCGGGATCGGCTTCGTGGCGCTGATCCTGACATACCTGCGGCTGCCCGAGACGCTGCGACCGGAGTATCGCCAGCCGCTGGTGCTGTCGGCGGTGCTGAAGCGCTTCGCCGAGCTGCTCCGGCACAAGGCGTTCATGGGCTACGCCTTCACCGGCGCGTTCCAGTTCGCCGCTCTTTTTTCGTTCCTGTCGGGCTCGCCGTTCGTGTTCATCGAGCGCTATGGCGTGGCGCCGCGCGAATTCGGGCTGATCTTCGGCGGCATGGTCGTGTTCATGACGGTGGGCAGCCTGCTCAATGCCCGTTTCGTCGCGGTGTTCGGCGCCGGCCGGATCCTCCGCTACGGCGTCATCGTGCCGGCGGTCACGGGCACGATGGCGATGGTGCTGGGCTGGATCGAGGCCCGCACCGGCGCGATCGGCCTGTGGCCATTCCTTCTGTGCTTCGCGCCACAGATCGCCGCCATCAGCGTGATCGGGGCCAACGCGATGGCGATGGCGCTGCAGCGCTATCCCCACATGGCCGGCACCGCTTCGTCGCTGATGGGCGTGATGACCTTCGGCATCGGCGCCATCTTCGGCGCGGTGGTGGGCCAGGCGCTGGACGGCAGCATCGCCCCCATGACCGCCGCCATGGGCGTCGCGGGGATCCTGTGCCTGCTGTCGAACCGCCTGCTGGTGCCGCGCGGGTAGAGTGCCGCGCAGGCAAAGTTGACATTTCAGCAGGTTTTTGGTCATATTTCTGTCAGGCTGGCGCCAGATGTGCCGGCTTTTTCACTCCGGCAAGACCTACCCGCGGCCGCCCGCGGGCTCGCATTCAAGCGCTTGGTGCAGCCGCCGCGAGTCCTTACTCGTGGAGACACACAGTCCATTCAGCCCAGAGGGCTTCGTGCTGGCAATGCTGGCACCAACAGGGAAAGAGCCACGCCTCGAATCGTGGACAGACATTGTGCGCCTGGCCGGGAGACAGATCCGGGCCCACTTCGGGGCGCAACACACGCGCGTTTCAGGTGTGCCCCTTGAGCTGAGCAAAAGCCCGCATCCATTGGCTTTCCGGCGCGCGGAGAGCCGAATTTCTGTCGGCGAAGTTGAGCCCTTTTAGCGGCGAAGATCGACCACCAGAAGGTCGCCACGCTCGTTGCCGACGGCGAGCTTGAAACCGTCCGGCGACCAGGCGAGGCAGGTGATGGCCGAGCCGTCGGCCATCTTCAGCACCACCGAGCGCTTGGTCTTGATGTCGCCGAGCTGCAGCTCACCGGAATCGTAGCCGCCGGCCACGAACTCGGCGGCCGGGTGGGCTGCTACGACACTGAGCAGACCCGCGCCCTCTTCGCCGAACTGCAGCGGCGGCTTGCCTTCCGGTCCCTTGCCGGAGAAGGGCCAGGCGGTGAAGACCGGCTGCGAGGAGGTGTAGAGGAAGCGCGCGTCGGCGGTCCACGACAGCGACTTCACCTTGGCAGGATAGCCCTGCATGCGCATGTCGGTGGCCTGTGCCATCCGCCAGACATGGATGTCGTTTTCCTGGGTGCCGGTGGCGATGAACTTGCCGTCGGTGCTCCAGCGCAAGGCCACGTGGCTGCCGCGCCAGGCGAAGCGGCGCGGTGGCGGGGCAGCTTGCCCCTGGTTGATTTGGGCGAGGCTCCACACGGTGACGCCGCCGTAGTGGGCGCAGCCGATGCGGCTGCCGTCCTTGCTGAAGTCGAGATCGGCCACCGTGCTCTGGTGCGGCCCGAACTCGCGGACCTCGCCGTCCTTGGTGACGACGACCGCGGCCTTGCCGACGGAGGCCGCGACCGCGCCGGTGGCGCGGTGGGCGGCGAGATGGTCGATCCATCGGCCCTTCTGGCTGAAAAGCTCGGTGGCCGTGCCGTCGAGGCTGACGCGCAGCAGGCGGCCGTCGTCGCCACCGCTCACGAAACCGTCGTCCGCCGGGTCCGCGACCAGCGTCAGCACCGCGCCGCCATGGACGGGCTTCGATGAGTCAGAGGGCGTCGCTGCGATGTCGGCGGGCAGGGTGCGCACGCTTCCGTCGCCCAGGGCGAAGGCCACGGTCGCGCCATCGCGGCTGAAAGCGCAGGCCGCGACCGGCGCGTCGGCCGCGACGGTGCGGGCCGGCGGCAGGGTCTGGCGCCAGGCCGGGTTGGTGAGGTCGATCTTCACGGCGCTTACTTCAGGCAGTCTTCGAAGCCGCGCTTCAGATTGTCGCCATCGAGGTTGCGGCCGATGAAGACGAGCTTGCTCGAACGCTTGTCACCCTCTTTCCAGGGGGAACCCCAGTCGCTGTCCATCATCATGTGGACGCCCTGGTAGACGTAGCGCTTGGGCGCACCGTCGATGGCGAGGATGCCCTTGCTGCGGAAGATGTCGCCGCCGCGCAGCTGCAGCAGCGCGCCCATCCACTTCTGGAACCTGTCCGGGTCGACCGGCCTGTCCGAGGTGATGGAGAGGCTCTTCACCTCTTCCTCGTGGTTGTGGTCGTGGCCGTGCTCGAGGAAGTCGGGTTCGAACTCGAGGATGCGCGCGAGGTCGAACGCGCCCTTGTCGAGGATGGCGGCGAGGTCGATCTTGCTCTTCTCGGTCCTATGGATGCGGGCGTAGGGGTTGATCACCTTGATCCTGCCTTCGACCTTCTTGAGATCGTCCGCACTGACGAGATCGGTCTTGTTGAGCAGGATCACGTCGGCGAACGCCACCTGCTGCTCGGCCTCCGAGCCCTGCTCGAGCTGGCCGAAGAAATGCTTGGCGTCGATTACCGTCACGATGGCGTCGAGCCGGGTCTTGGCCTTCACGTCGTCGTCGGTGAAGAAGGTTTGCGCCACCGGGCCGGGGTCGGCGAGGCCCGTGGTCTCGACCAGGATGCCGTCGAACTTGTCCTTGCGCTTCATCAGGCCTTCGATGATGCGGATCAGGTCGCCGCGCACGGTGCAGCAGATGCAGCCGTTGTTCATCTCGAAGACTTCCTCGTCGGCATTGACCACGAGGTCGTTGTCGATGCCGAGCTCGCCGAACTCATTCACGATGACGGCGTATTTCTTGCCATGCTGCTCGCTCAGGATGCGGTTGAGCAGGGTGGTCTTGCCGGCGCCGAGATAGCCAGTGAGCACGGTGACGGGCACTTGAGCTTGAGCCATGAAATGTCCTCGGAATTTGGCCCTTGAGATAGGGCTGCCGACCCGTGAAGTCTAGGGCCGTTCCCCTCGGATCAACTTGGGCAGGTCGCCGACCATGCCCATGGCATGGCGGACGAAGAAGCGACGGAGCGCCGGCACGCGGTTGACGGCGGCGAGGCCCGCGTCGCGGACCAGGCGCAGCGGCTTGATGTCGTTGGAGAACAGCCGGTTGAGGAGGTCGGTGGCGGCGACCATGGCGAAATTGTCGGCCCGCCGCCATTGCGCGTAGCGTTCGAGCGTGTCGGCCGCACCGAGATCGAGCCCGAGCCGCTTGGCATCGACCAGCACCTCGACCAGGGCCGCGATGTCGCGCACACCGAGATTGTAGCCCTGGCCCGCGATGGGATGGATGCCGTGGGCGGCATCGCCCACCAGCACCAGCCGCGTGTCGGTGTAGCGGTCGGCATGGACGAGGCCGAGCGGGTGCCACCAGCGCGGGCCGGCCGGTTCGACGCGGCCGAGGTGATCGCCGAACCGCCGCGCGAACTCGGCATTGAAGCGCGGCGCGTCGAGTTCGAGCAGGCGGCGCGCGAGATCGGCGCGCTCGGTCCAGACGATCGACGATCGGTGCTCCCCCGGCAATCCTTCACGAGGTGGTCCATCGCGCATCGGCAGGATGGCGAACGGGCCGCCGGGCAGAAACTTCTCCTGCGCCACGCCGCGGTGCGGCCGGTCGTGCCGTGCGACCAGCACGATCGCGATCTGGTCGTACGACCAGGCGCGGGCGCCGATGCCGGCTTCCTCGCGCATCGAGCCGAAGCGGCCCTCGGCGGATGCCACCAGCCGCGCCCGAAGGCGGCGGCCGCTCTTGAGAGAGAGTTCGGCGCGATTCGCATCGCGGTCGGTCTCGATCACCCCGTCGGGGGCGACCAGCTCAACCTGCGGGCACTCTGCCAACCGCCGCAGCAACGCGCTGCGCAGAAAGCGGTTCTCGACGATCCAGCCCATCGGCGCCGGATCGCGGGAGTCGGGGGCTGCCTCGCGATGATCGAAGTGGAGATGAAGCGGGCTCGCCCGGCCGTCGTGGCCGGCGTCGGAGATCCTTATGTCGCGGATCGGCTCGGCCTGGCCCGCGAGATCGTCCCAGACGCCCAGTGCGGCGAACAGGCGCTGGCTGGTGTAGGCGATCGCCGTCGTGCGGCCGTCGAAGCCGGCCTCGGTGAGGGATTTCAGCGGCACCCGGTCGATCAGGGCGGTGGCAAGGCCTGCTTCGCCTGACGCCAGCGCCAGCAGGCTGCCGTTGAGACCCGCGCCTACGACCGCGAGATCGAACTGTCGGCTGTCCATGAGCCATAGATGGCAGCCGCCCGGTCACGCTGCAAGTCGCGCTGCAAGCCGGGCGGCCAGCCTCTATGGCTGTTGTCGAAGGCCGCTCAGAAGGCCTTCGAGATGCCGAGGATGATGCGACCCTGGCAGTTCAGGGTGTTGAGGCAGCCCTGGACGTCGATGTTCGTGTCGGTGTAGGCGGCGGAGATGTCGAAGCCATAGACGGAGACGACGGCGCCGAGCTGCCAGTCCCAGTAGTTGTTGGTGGGAATGCCGTAGTTGGCGAAGCGCTCGACATACTGGTTGCCGATATTGCCGAAGACCTTGAAGGCGACGTTCTCGTTGACCTTGATGAAGGGCAGGGGAACGGTGACCTGGGCCCACTTGTACCAGGCGATGCCGGAGTTGGCGAAGAAGTTGGGGCTGTAGCGGACGGCGGCGCTGAACTGGGCGACGCCGAAGTCGTAGCCGCCGACCAGGCCGAATTCGTTGAAGTCGTAGAACAGGTTGGAGGCGGCACCGAGGTAGTTGTAGCGGATGTAGCCCAGGTCGAAGGTGAGCTTGTCCTCCATCGTCTTGAGCCTGAGGCCGGTCAGCAGGTCGACCTCGGCGATGGCGCCGGTGTTGGGGAAGTAGACGTTGCTGCCCCAGGCGCCGACGTAGGCGCTGATCGGCACGGCCTGGCTGATGGTGGGCGTCTCGTAGCCGACGTTGACCTGGGCAGCGACCTGAAGCTGGGTCTGGGAGATGCCGCGATACGAATAGTCGTTCAGGAAGGCGAAGCCGGCGGTGAAATTGCCACCGAAGGGCGCCTTCCAGCTCTCCTTCTCGGTCGCTGGCGGGGTCGCGGGATCCGGCGTGCCTTGGGCAAAAGCCGCGCCCGATGCACAGATTGTGAACAGCGTAATTCCCAATGTGGCAAATTTCTTAAGCAACACGACCACCCCCGATACATGAAAACTTCATTTCACCAAGGGGGCAGCAAGAGCTGTGCCAGCGGCCGGAAGAATGCCTGGCGTCGCCTTGGCATGGAGTTTGCTGCCCTTCGATCGAGCTTTGGGGGCGGGCGTTCCGCCCGGTGGAGGACAGCCGAAATGAAAATGGTCATGGCAATATTCAAGCCGTTCAAACTCGACGAGGTGCGGGATGCGCTGACATCGCTCGGCATCCAGGGGCTGACGGTGAGCGAGGTCAAGGGGTTTGGCCGCCAGAAGGGCCAAACCGAGATCTATCGCGGCGCCGAGTACGCCGTGAGCTTTCTGCCGAAGGTCAAGATCGAGGTCGTGATCGACGACGCCATGGTCGAGCGTGCGGTCGAGACGATCCGCAAGGCGGCCGGCACCGGCAAGATCGGTGACGGCAAGATCTTCGTCCTGTCGATCGAGCAGGCGATCCGCATCCGTACCGGCGAGTCCGGGGCGGAAGCGCTGTGATCCCGCGCACCAACTCAAACAACTCAAGATCCGAGGGGACAACGATGAAGTTCAAGACCAATTCGGTGCTTGCTGGCTTGGGGGCCGCGGGTGTCCTGCTGCTGCCGGCGCTTGCGCTGGCTCAAGCCGCCGCGACGCCCGCTCCGGCAGCAGCGCCCAAGCTCGACACCGGCGACACCGCCTGGATGCTGACCTCGACGGCGCTCGTCCTGATGATGACCATTCCGGGTCTTGCGCTGTTCTATGGCGGCATGGTGCGCAAGAAGAACATTCTCTCCACGGTCATGCAGAGCTTTGCCATCACCTGCATGATCTCCGTGCTCTGGCTGATCGTGGGCTACAGCCTCGCCTTCACGTCGGGCAGCACCATCGTCGGCGGACTGAGCCGGGTCTTCCTGAGAGGGCTGACGCTCGATGGCGTCCATGAACTCGCCAAGACCATTCCGGAATCGGTCTTCATCTGCTTCCAGCTCACCTTCGCCATCATCACGCCGGCGCTGATCGCCGGCGCCTTCGCCGAGCGCATGAAGTTCTCGGCGATGATGTGGTTCATGGCGCTGTGGTCGCTGATCGTCTACGCGCCGGTCGCCCATTGGGTGTGGGGCGGCGGCTTCCTCGG
>JBQTJT010000061.1:0-11685 GCA_052386855.1 Reyranella sp. | reverse complement strand
CCAGCGGCCCCCAAGCCGCTCATCGAAGCCCCCTTCCCACACACCCCAAGGCTTCGATAACCCCACACCCAGGCGGGCTCCTAAGGAAGGCCGGTCGTTCCCCAAGCGACCGGCCTTTCGTATTTTCAGCCCCGCTTTTTCAGCCCCTATCGCCATTTTGGCGTTGAACCGTCCACAGACGGTTGGCGGGCCGGGATTGACCCCTGCACAAAATTGAGGAAAAGCGCTATTTCGCCTCTCGGCGATCATAATGCTTGCAGGTTAAATGCAATGTCAGACTTCCCAAAAACGTCTATCTCAGAAAAAAAACGTAACAAAATCAGGCTCCATATCAGCCGAGATATGCATTTTTGCAAGTTACGCTCGTCCGACCTCGTGTTAAGGTGGCTTCATTAAAGAAATTCTTATTCTATTGGTTTCAATATGAAAATTGTCGGATTCCCCATCGACGTTTCACGTTCGCAAGACGGTCGCATCGTGCGCGGCCTGCGAACCCGACAGGCCTTGATCCAGTCGACGCTGGACCTGATCCAGGCCGGCGATGTCGAGCCGACCTCCGCCGCGATCGCCACCATAGCCGGCGTGTCCAGCCGGGCGCTCTTCCAGCACTTCACCAGCCTCGCCGACCTTTATGCAGCAGCCTTCGATCTGGCCGTCAGCCGCGCGTTTGACGTCAACGGCCCCGTCGATGCCGCGGCGCCGCTCTCCAATCGCATCGAGCTGCTGGTATCGGACCGCGCGCAGCTCTTCGAGGAGTGGCTGCCGGTGTGGCACTTCGCCGAACGTGTGCGCAGCGTGGCGCCGGCGGTCGGCCTGGGCGTCGCCCAGTTGCGCCGGCTGCTGCGGGCGCGGCTGGCCGTCTGGTTCGCGACCGAACTCGGCAATCTCCATCCCGGCGCCCGCGATCTGGTGCTCGACTCGCTCGACGTCGCCTTCGGCCTCGACAGCTGGATGAACATGCGCGAGCAGCTCCGCCTGTCGCCGGTCCATGCGTCGCGCACCTGGCGGTTCACCGCCGAGGCCATTGTCCAGCAGGCCCTTACAGTTCCCAACCAGCCCGTGGCGGTGGCCTAACCAGCCACCACGGACGAAGCCCCCTTCCCACACACCCAAGGCTTCGTCTTTCACCCAACCCCACCCCAGCCACGGGCCCCACAGGAGGCCGGTCGTTTCCCCACACGACCGGCCTTTCTTTTTCTGCGGCCGAATCTTACGACCGAAGCGATCAGGCAAAGAAAAAGGCGACGGTAATCCCGTCGCCTTTGTCCGCTTTGGAAAACCTGAGGTCAGTTCGCCTTGGCGCGGTACTTGTCGTGGCAGGCGCCGCAGGTCTTGCCGGTATCGGCGAATGCCGCGGCCAGTGCCGCCTGATCGCCCGATCCTGCCGCTACGGCGAGCTTGTCGTAGGCCGCGTCGGAAGCCTTGCTGGCCGCGATAAAGCCCGGCATGTCGGTCCAGATCGCGGGCAATGCCTTGGTGTCGCCCTTGTCCGAACCGGCGGGGAATTGTTTCACGAAGGCCGCCTCGAGCGTCTTGAGCTTGGCGGCTTGCTCGACGGCCCCGGCAGTCGGTCCCTTGGCGTCGATGATGCCCTTGATCGCGCGCATCGCAGCGGCCGTCTGCTTGCGGTTTTCCTTGCGCTCGGCGATCGGGTCGCCCTGGGCCATTGCGATCGTTCCGCCGCCCACCATTGCCCCGGCGGCGAGCGCGCCGATCACCGCCAAAACGAGAGTCTTCCTCATGAGCCATCCCCTTTGAGTTCAACCGGCCGGCGGGCCCTTTGGACCTCGACGACCAGCATTTGTTGCAGAGGTTGGCGTCAAAGCGAACAGGATAGATGCAAAATCGTCCATCACGACTGCGTGTGGTGAGGGGCTGCCCTCGGGCCACCGGGGATTGCATCCCCTCGGGCCACCGGGGATTGTCAGTTTCGCCGAGGCAGTCGATAACACGGCATGGCCGACAAGAATGATCGCAAGGTCCGGGTCTGGGATCTGCCTGTCCGACTGTTCCACTGGGCGCTCGTCGTCCTGCTGGCGGTGTCCTACTTCACCGCCCGCGCCGGCGGGGAGTGGATGAAGTTCCACTTCTGGTCGGGCTACACCATCTTCACGCTGGTGCTGTTCCGTATCGCCTGGGGCTTCGTCGGCAGCACGACCGCGCGCTTCGCTGATTTCGTCAAAGGTCCGTCGGCTGCCATTGCCCATTTGCGGGATCTGCTGGGCGGCCGCCCGCGCGAAGCCGGGCATAATCCCGTGGGCGGCGCGATGGTCGTGGCGCTGTTGCTTGCTGTGCTGCTGCAGGTGGTGACGGGACTGTTCGCGGCCGACACCGACACCGGCATGGTGAACGGGCCGCTCGCGCTGGTGGTCGCCGACAAGTGGGTCGAACGGGCGACCGCCTTCCACGAATTCTGGATCAACGTCCTGCTCTGGATGGTGGCGCTGCACGTGCTGGCCGCCATCGTCTATCTCGTCTGGAAGCGGCAGAACCTGATCGGCGCCATGATCACAGGCCGCAAGCCGCTCGACGATGTGGTGGAGCCGGGCAAGCCCGTGCCGAAGCTGGTCTTTGCGCCGGCCCGGTTGGCGGTTTCGTTGCTGCTCGCGGCGGCCGCCATCGTGTATTTCATCGTGAGAGCCGGCGGCTGACCCCGGCCTTGCTGCCCGGAAAGCCCCCCTCTAGGGTGCCTGCTGCCCTTGTGAATTTGGATTTTGCATCATGAAATTTGCCGGTACCGACTCCTATGTGGCCAGCGACGACCTGCGCGTGGCAGTGAACGCCGCCATCGCGTTGCAGCGCCCGCTGCTGATCAAGGGCGAGCCGGGCACCGGCAAGACCGTGCTGGCACATGAAGTCGCCAAGGCGCTCAAGTCGCCGATCATCGAGTGGCATATCAAGTCGACGACCAAGGCGCAGCAAGGTCTCTACGAGTACGACGCCGTGTCCCGCCTGCGCGACAGCCAGCTCGGCGACGAGCGCGTGAAGGACATCGGCAATTACATCAAGAAGGGCAAGCTCTGGGAGGGCTTCACCTCCACCGAGCGCCCGATCCTGCTGATCGACGAGATCGACAAGGCCGACATCGAATTCCCGAACGACCTGCTGCTCGAGCTCGATCGCATGGAGTTCTACGTCTACGAGACGCAGCAGGTCATCAAGGCCGCACAGCGCCCGATCGTGATGATCACCTCGAACAACGAGAAGGAGCTGCCCGACGCCTTCCTGCGCCGCTGCTTCTTCCACTACATCCGCTTCCCCGACCGCGAGACGATGACCCAGATCGTCGATGTCCACTTCCCCGACCTGCAGCGCAACCTGCTGCGCGAGGCGCTGAACGTCTTCTACGACATCCGCGAAGTGCCCGGCCTCAAGAAGAAGCCCTCGACCTCCGAGCTGCTCGACTGGCTGAAACTTCTGATGGTCGAGGACATGTCGCCGGACGCGCTGCGCTCCAAGGATTCCAAGCAGCTTATTCCGCCGCTGCACGGCGCGCTGCTCAAGAACGAGCAGGACGTGCACCTGTTCGAGCGCCTGGCCTTCATGGCGCGGCGGGAGCAGCGGCAGTGACGGCGTAGCCGTCGTCCTGAGCGAAGCGAAGGATCTCGATTCATGTTCGTGAACTTCTTCCTTGAACTGCGCCAGGCCAAGGTGCCGGTCTCCATCAAGGAGTATCTCGCCCTGATGGAGGGCATGGACAAAGGCGTCTCCGACCACAGCGTCGACGATTTCTACTACCTGTCGCGTGCCATCCTCGTGAAGGACGAGCGCAACCTCGACAAGTTCGACAAGGTCTTCGGCCATATCTTCAAGGGCCTCGAGGCCGTGCCCGGCGAGGGCATCGCCGCCGAGATTCCCGAGGAGTGGCTGCGCAAGCTCGCCGAGAAGCTTCTGACCGAAGAGGAGAAGAAGCAGATCGAGGCACTGGGCGGCTGGGAAAAGCTCATGGAGACGCTGAAGAAGCGTCTGGAAGAGCAGCAGAAGCGCCACCAGGGCGGCAGCAAGTGGATCGGCACGGCCGGGACCTCGCCGTTCGGCGCCCACGGCTTCAATCCCGAGGGCGTGCGCATCGGCCAGGACAAGAATCGCGAGGGCCGCGCGGTCAAGGTCTGGGACAAGCGCGAGTACAAGAACCTCGACGACACGGTCGAGATCGGCACGCGCAACATCAAGATCGCGCTCCGGCGGCTGCGCAAGTTCGCGCGCGAGGGCGCCGAGGTCGAGCTCGACATGCCCGACACGATCCGCAGCACTGCACGCAACGCCGGCTACCTCGACATCAAGATGGTGCCGGAGCGGCGCAACAAGGTGAAGCTGCTGATCCTGTTCGACATCGGCGGCTCGATGGACGCCCATATCCGCGTCTGCGAGGAGCTGTTCTCGGCGGCGCGCTCGGAGTTCAAGCACCTCGAATTCTTCTATTTCCACAACTGCCTCTACGAGAAGCTGTGGAAGGACAATCGCCGCCGCCACGTCGACACCTTCTCGACCGCGCAGCTCCTCCACACCTATCCGCCCGACTACAAGGTGCTGTTCGTCGGCGACGCCTCGATGAGCCCTTACGAGATCGCCTATCCGGGTGGCTCCGTCGAGCACTGGAACGAGGAATCGGGCCAGACCTGGATCCAGCGCGTGGCCGACACCTACCGCAGCATGGTGTGGCTCAATCCGGTGCCGGAACGGCACTGGAGCTACACGCCGTCGATCCAGCTGCTGCAGCAGCTGAGCTCCAACCGCATGTTCCCGCTCACGCTGGGCGGTCTCGACAGCGCGATGAAGGAACTGAACAAGTAGCCCTAGGGGAACGCAGATGAAGACCGGCCCGGCGATCGCCGAAATTCTGAAGAAGGAAGGCGTGGAATATCTCTTCGCCTATCCGGTCAACCATCTGATCGAGGCCTGCGCCGCCGTCGACATCCGCCCCATCATCGTGCGCCAGGAGCGTATCGGCCTGCACATGGCCGACGCCATGTCGCGGATGACCAAGGGCCGCCGGATGGGCGTGTTCTGCATGCAGAGCGGCCCTGGCGCCGAGAACGCCTATGGTGGCGTGGCGCAGGCCTTCGGCGAATCGATCCCGCTGCTGGTGATCCCGCAGGGCTATCCGCGCCGCATTGCGCACGTGCCGCCCAACTTCAACTCGACGCTCGCCATGGCGCATGTCGCCAAGCACGCCGAGCCGATCACCAACGGCAAGGAGATCGCCAACATCATGCGCCGGGCCTTCAGCCTGCTGCGCAACGGCCGCGGCGCGCCGGTCATCGTCGAGCTGCCGGCCGACGCCTACGGCGAGGACGCTCCCGATCCGCTGGTCTACGAGCCCGTCGTCGTCACCAAGTACGGTCCTGATCCCGCAGCCGTGCGCGAGGCTGCCAAGGTGCTGCTGGCCGCCAAGCGGCCGGTGATCTACGCCGGCCAGGGCGTGCATTGGGCCGAAGCCTATGAAGAGCTGAAGCAATTGGCCGAACTGCTGGCGATCCCGGTCTGCACCAGCCTCGAGGGCAAGAGCAGTTTCGACGAGACCCATCCGCTGGCGCTGGGCTCGGGCGGCCGTGCCTATCCGAAGGCGGTGCGCAGTTTCCTCGACCGTTCCGACGTCATCCTCGGCATCGGCTGCTCGTTCACCGAAACCAATTTCGGCATCTCCATGCCTGCCGGCAAGACCATCATCCATGCCACGCTCGACCCGGCGCACCTCAACAAGGACGTGCCGATCAAGTACGGGCTGGTGGGCGATGCCAAGCTTACGCTCGCGGCGCTTGTCGAGGCCTGCAAGGCGCTGGGCGCCACCAAGCGCGACCCGACGGCCGTCGCTGCCGAGATCAAGTCGGTCGCCGACGAGTGGCTGAAGGAGTGGATGCCCAAGCTCACCAACAACGAGGCGCCGCTCAATCCCTACCGCGTGCTGTGGGACCTGCAGCACACCGTCGACGTCGCCAACACCATCATCACCCACGATGCCGGCAGCCCGCGCGACCAGCTCTCGCCGTTCTGGAAGACGACGCAGCCGCACACCTACATCGGCTGGGGCAAGACCACCCAGCTCGGCTACGGCCTCGGCCTCGCCATGGGCGCCAAGCTCGCCTGTCCGGACAAGCTCTGCATCAACGTCTGGGGCGATGCCGCCATCGGCTTTACCGGCATGGATTTCGAGACCGCGGTGCGCGAGCGCATTCCGATCATGTCGATTCTGCTCAACAACTTTTCGATGGCGATCGAGCTTCACATCATGAAGGTCTCGACGGAGAAGTATCGCTCGACCGACATCTCCGGCGACTACGCCGCGATGGCCCGCGCCTTCGGCGGCTACGGCGAGCGCGTGACGAAGGTCGAGGATATCGTTCCCGCGATCAAGCGCGGCATCGAGCAGACCAGGAAGGGTGTGCCGGTGCTGCTCGAATTCATCACCTCCAAGGAAGTGACGATCTCGGTGCCGAAATGACCACCGTCCTCACACCGGCCGGCGACTTCGACGTCAAGGTCCGCGACGGCCTCTGGATGGCGGATGCCGACGCCGAGCGCGTCACCGGCTGGACGCTGAAGCCCGAGGGAATGTGCCGGGCCGACCTCTGCGTGCCGATACCGGCGTCGGCGGTGCGGGACCGCGAGGTCGACGTCGAGGCGTTCTGGACGAAGCTCGGCGGCCCTGTCGTGGCGAGCGAGGCGCGCGACGTGTGGGCGCTGGGGGCGCCAGCCGAGGAGCGCAACGCCGCCCTGGAAGGTCTGCACGCGCCCGACTTCACTCTGCCGGACATCGACGGCAGGCCGCGCTCGCTCTCGCAGCTTCGTGGCAAGAAGGTCTTCCTCGCCACCTGGGCCAGTTGGTGAGGCTGCCGCTTTGACTTGCCCGTGTGGCAGCAACTCTACGCCGAACTGAAGGACAAGGGCTTCATGGTGGTGGCGGTCGCGGAAGAAACCCGCGGTGCCGACCATGCGCGTCCGTGGATCGAGCAGGCCAAGTCCAGTTACTGGCAACTGATCGATACCGAGCATCGCCTCGAAGATCTCTACAATCTCGTGAACGTGCCGCAGGCGATCTGGATCGACGAGCAGGGCAGGATCGTGCGGCCGCCCGAGACGGCGGGTTCGACGGATCACTTCCGACGCATGGATCTCAAGACGCGCACGATGAGCCCGGAGGACCAGGCCGAGCGCCTGGCGGCGCGCGTGGCCTATCTCGATGCTGTGCGCGCCTGGGTGAACACGGGCAAGCATGCGCTGCCGGCCGATGCCGCGCGCGCCGGCCTGCCCAAGGTGACGCCCGAAATCGCCGAGGCGCGGGCGCGGTTCCGGCTCGGCGTCTGGCTGCGTGCCCATGGCAACACGGTGGAAGGCGACCGCCAGATGAACGAGGCGAGCAGCCTGCATCCCGACTCGTGGAGCCTGTGGCGCCAGGCTGCCGATCTCGACGAAGTGGGCAAGGCTTCCGGTCCGGATTTTTGGAAGCGCGTGCAGGCCCTCGGCGACAAGCCGTACTATCCGCCGCCCAAGCTTTAGGCGAGCCGGTCGGCCTTCCGCGGCGCGGGCCAAGAGCGCGAAGCGGGGCGGTTCCGTCTCGGGGCGACGCGACCCGACCCGACCGGGGTCCGCTTCGTGCCACTACCGGACATGGCCAGTTATTCGATGATCTCGTCGGCGCGCGCGAGCAAGGTCGGCGGCACGGCGAGGCCGAGCGCCTTCGCGGACTTCAGATTGACGATAAGCTCGAACTGCGTCGGCTGCTCGATCGGCAGGTCGGCCGGCTTGGCGCCCCTGAGGACCTTGTCGACGTAGGTAGCAGCGCGACGATGCTGCAGGGCCGAGACCGGTTGATAGCTCATCAGGCCACCGGCCTCGGCTATGACTCTCAGATGGTACACGCCCGGCAGTTTATGGCGCGCCGCCAGCTCCGCCAGCCGGGCGCGGTTGACCGCGAATATGCTCTCGCCGGTGTTGATCACTCCTTCGGTACGTTCTTTCACGCCCGCGTCGAACGCAGCGGGAAGGTCGCCGGGAGTTCGAACATCCTGGATTTGCAGCTTTATGCCGAGTGAGCGGGCCGCCTCTTCAAGGGCTTTCACCGATGATGCCGCAACCGGGTCGGACAAATGCGTCAGCACGAGCACGCGCGAGATTTGCGGCACGAGCTCCCTCAGCAACTCCAGACGCTTGACGGCGAGAGCGGGAAACATCTGGGACAGCCCGGTGACGTTTCCGCCGGGACGGGCAAGGCTGTCGACCAGGCCGGTCCCCACAGGATCGCCAAGGCCGATCATGACGATCGGGATGGACTGCGTCGCGCTCTTCGCGACCAGAGTGGCTGGAGTTGTCGATGTCGCTATGACATCGGCGCCAAGGCGCACGCATTCGGCGGCAAGGGCCGAATAGCGTTCGGCCTGACCATCGGCGGTCAGATAGTCGATGAGTATCGATTGCCCCTGGAGATATCCCAGATCCCGCAACCCGTCGAAGAACGCGCCAAATCTTGTCGATTGCAACGATCCCGGATCGAACGTCAGGAAACAGAGCCTCGGAAGTTTTCTTGGTTGCTGCGCGCGCACGGCGATCGGCCACGCCGCAGCGGCTCCGCCGAGCACCGTGGCAAAATCGCGCCGTCTCATGTGCCCTCTCTCCAGAGGTTCTGGATCACGCCCGGTCCCGGTATGGCTCAGAATTCAGTCGATCAAATCAAGAAATGCCAGCTTACGGAAGGGTTGAACCATCGATTTGCGATGAAGCGACACGCCATAGGAAAAGTTGACAGTTTTCCTATGATGTCTTATCCTGCATATCCGCTCCTTCGATCGTTTGCTTCGATTTTTCTGCCGGGATGGCCGGCCCCGGCGTAGAAAAAATGTCACACTTTCTTTCCCATTCGCATCGGAGCTTTGTGACGTGCAATCAATGGCTTGAGGTGCACATTCCCGCGCAAGATAGGAAACCGATCGTCGCATGCGATCACACATGCGTGAGGGATGGGCCGGCTATAGGCGCGCCCCATCTGCTCGGCTAGGCTGCCCGCCATACTCCAGACAAACAGGAGGCCGGGATGGCTGTGCTCAACGTGAACGGCAAGGCGCTCAATCACAACGCCGATCCGCGGACCCCGCTGCTGTGGGTGCTGCGCGAGCAACTCGGCCTCACCGGTACGAAGTATGGCTGCGGCATCGCCCAGTGTGGCTCCTGCACTGTGCTGATCGACGGCGTGGCGACGCGCTCCTGCCAGGTGCCCGCAAACTCGGTCGGCAATCGCAAGGTCACGACCATCGAAGGCCTCGCCGCCAGCGGCCAGCTGAACAAGATCCAGGCCGCCTGGGTGGCGATCGATGTGCCCCAGTGCGGCTACTGCCAGAGCGGTATGGTGATGGCAGCGACCGCGCTGCTCGCTGCCAAGCCCAAGCCGACCGACGCCGACATCGACGCGGCCATGACCAACATCTGTCGCTGCGGCACCTACCAGCAGGTGCGTGAAGCGATCCACGCCGCGGCCAAGGCCTGAGGGGAGGACGCATCATGACGATTCATCAGACCTCTCTTCGTCGTCCCTCTCTTCGTCGTAGGGGCTTCCTGGTCAGCGGTGCCGCCGTCGCCGGCGGCTTCTCGCTCGGCTTCCACATTCCTTTCGAGGATGGCGCGGCGCAGGCTCAGACCGTCAAGGAGCTGAACGCCTGGGTGGTCATCCATCCCGACGACAAGGTGGTGGTCCGCATCGCCCGTTCCGAAATGGGGCAGGGCACGCTCACCGGTCTCTGCCAGCTCGTCGCCGAGGACCTCGAGTGCGACTGGAACAAGGTCACCTGGGAATATCCCACGCCGGGTGAAAACGTCGCGCGCAACCGCGTCTGGAAGAACTTCTCGACCGGCGGCAGCCGCGGCATCCGCGAGAGTCAGCAGTATGTCCGCGAAGGCGGCGCCATGGCGCGCGAAATGCTGATCGCCGCGGCCGCGACGCAACTCAAGGTGCCGGCGGCCGAGCTTACTGCGGCCAACAGCGTCATCACCCACAAGGCCTCGGGCAAGACCGTGACCTATGGCGCGGTCGCCGCGGCGGCGGCCCAGCTCGAGCCGCCCAAGGAAGTGAAACTCAAGGACCCCAAGGACTGGAAGATCGCGGGCAAGTCGATCAAGCGGCTGGACACCGTCGACAAGGTCACGGGCAAGCAGGTCTACGGCATCGACCTCGTGCTGCCCGGCATGCTGGTCGCCACTGTCCGCGCCTGTCCGGTGATCGGCGGCAAGCTCAAGAGCTTCGATGCCGCCAAGGTCGAGAAGATGCCCGGGGTGAAGAAGGTCGTGGCAATCGACGGCAACGCCGTCGTGGTCGTGGCCGACACCTACTGGAACGCCCGCACCGCGCTCGCCGCACTGCCCACCGATTGGGACATCGGCGATCTCGGCAAGGTCTCGAGCGAGACCATTACCCAGATGCTGACGGAGGGGCTCGTCGCGCAGGAGGCCTTCGTCGGCAACAAGGTAGGCGACGCCAAGGCCGCGATCGCGGGGGCGGCCAAGAAGGTCGAGGCGATCTACAGCTTCCCCTACCAGCACCACGTCACCATGGAGCCGATGAACGCCACCGCGCGCTATACGGCCGACAAGTGCGAGGTCTGGTGCGGCACGCAGAACGGTGAGGCGGCCCTCGCCGCGGCCTCCGAGGCGTCAGGCCTGCCGGTCGCCAAGTGCGATGTCATCAAGCAACTGCTGGGCGGAGGCTTCGGCCGGCGCGGCCGCTCGGACTACGTCCGCCAGGCCGTGCTGGTCGCCAAGGAGATGCCCGGCACGCCGATCAAGCTGATCTGGTCGCGCGAAGAGGACATGACGCACTGCCAGTATCATCCGATTACGATGGCCAAGATGACCGGCGGCCTCGACGCCCAGGGCAACCTGGTCGGGCTGCAGATCCGCATCTCCGGCCAGTCGATCCTGGCCTCGCTGCTGCCGCAGAACCTGCAGAACGGCATGGACCCGGTGGTGTTCCAGGGCCTGATGGCAAGCGGCGTGGAGGCGGCCTACGGCTACAACGTGCCGAACCTGCTGATCGACCATGCCATGCGCAATCCGCACATCACCGCGGGCTTCTGGCGCGGCGTCAACACCAACCAGAACGCCGTCTACATGGAAAGCTTCATGGACGAGCTGGCCGACGCAGCGGGCCAGGATGCGCTCGCTTTCCGCATGAAGCTGCTGAAGCCCAAGTGGGCGGCGGTGCTGAAGGCGGCGGCCGACAAGGCAGGCTACGGCAAGCCGCTGCCGGCCGGCCACTTCCATGGCCTGGCCCAGGTCATGGGCTACGGCAGCTATGTCGCCGGCGTCGCCGAAGTCTCGGTCAATCCCGATGGCCAGCTCAAGATCCACAAGATCACCGCCGCGACCAATTGCGGCCACGTGGTCAACCCGGCGCAGATCGATCGCCAGGTCGCGGGCTCGTTCGCCTACGGCCTGTCCGCCGCGCTCTACGGCGAGATCACCGTCAAGGACGGCGCCGTCGAGCAGACCAACTTCGACAGCTACAACATGATGCGCATCGACGAGATGCCGCATGTCGAGACCGTGCTGGTCCCGACCGGCGACTTCTGGGGTGGCGTCGGCGAGCCGACCATCGCCGTGGCCGCGCCCGCGGTGCTGAACGCGATCGCCCGCGCCACGGGCAAGCGCGTGCGCAACCTGCCGCTGATGCATCACGAGCTGAAGAAAGGCGCGTAAATG
>JBQTJT010000060.1:0-25220 GCA_052386855.1 Reyranella sp. | reverse complement strand
TCCGCACCCTGTTCACGACCTTGAGCGACGGCACGCACCGGCCGCTGGTATTCCACTGCACCGCCGGCAAGGACCGCACGGGCTTCGCCTCGGCGCTGCTGCTCACCCTGCTGGGCGTGCCGTGGGATGCCGTGATGGAAGACTATCTCCGCACCAACGAGCTGTGGACCGGCCATATCGGCCGCTATCCCGAACTCGACATCGACACCCGCGCCGCGATCGTCGAGGCGCGCACGCCCTATCTGGAAGCAGCCTTCGAGGTACTCCGGGCCGACTTCGGCAGCCCGGAGCAATTCGCCGAACGGGCGCTGGGGCTCGATGCCGCGGCGCGCGAGCGCATCCGGGCGGATTTGCTGGAAGGGTGATCCTGCGGCCGGGTTTGCGGAGAAGTTAGCTTTGAGCTAACATTACGTCGTGTACCGGATCGAATACAGCCGCGACGCACAAAAGGCCCTGATTCGGATGCCGGCCAATACGGCGCGGCTTGTTCGGTCCAAGATCGAACAACTCGCGGCCAATCCGCTTGGCTCGAACAACAACGTAAAGCGCCTGAAAGGCATAGATGCCTTTCGACTGCGTGTCGGCGACTGGCGCGTCGTCTACGAACTTCACCACCGAACGGTGCTCGTCTTCATCATCCGGATCGGCCCCAGGAGCAGCGTCTATGAAGATTAGGAAGCCGCAGGTTCTCGAAGTCGCGGGCAAGCCCCAACTGGCGGTCGTCCCGCTCGCGGAGTGGGAACGCATTATCGAACGTCTCGAAGAAGCGGAAGACGCTCTTTCCGTGCGCCGTTGGCGAGCCAGCCCAGGCGAGACCGTGCCGGCGGATGTAGTGAATCGCCTGCTCGATGGGGAGAACAAGATAAGGGTTTGGCGTGTCCATAGAGGCATGACGCAGCAGGCGCTGGCCGACGCCTGCGGCGTCTCCAAGCCCTATGTCTCGCAGCTCGAGGCCGGCTCCCGGCTCGCCTCGCAGGGCGTGCTGCGCAAGCTCGCCAATGCTCTCCGTCTCGACCTCGACGATCTGGCGTAAAGACCAATGGCCGAACCGCGTTACGACACTCCCGAGCCCTTCAAGGTCGACATTCCCGAGCGGGCGCTGATCGATCTCGACGAGCGCCTGCGCCGCTGGCGGCCGGCGCCCGCCATCGCCGACAACGGCAGCTGGGCCGCCGGCACCGATCCGGACTTCCTGGCCGAGCTGGTCGCCTACTGGCGCCACGGTTACGACTGGCAGCGCTGCCAGGAGGCCATCAACCGCTGGCCCAACTACCTGGTCGATATCGGCCCGCAGCGGCTGCACTTCATCCGCGAACCCGGCACCGAGGTCGAGGACGCGCCGCGGCCGCTGCCGCTGGTGATCACCCACGGCTGGCCGGGCTCGATCGTGGAGTTCCTGCACATCATCGACGTGCTGGCCCATCCCGAGAACCATGGCGGCGATCCGCTCGACGCCTTCGACGTGATCGCGCCGTCGCTGCCCGGCTACGGCTTCTCGGCGCCGCCGGTGCGCGCCGACGGCACGCAGGGCCCGATCGGGCCGCGCGCCATTGCCGGCCTCTGGCACAAGCTCGTCCACGAGAAACTCAACTATGCGAGGCCCTACGGCGTGCAGGGTGGCGACTGGGGCGCCGTCGTCTCTTCCTGGCTCGCCTTCGATCACCCCAAGCAGGACGAGTCGGGCGTGCTGGGTTGCCACCTCAATATGGTGGGGCTGCGGCCGGGGATCGACCTGAAGACGGCGACGCTCAGCCCCGCCGAGCAGGCCTGGCTTGCCAGGATGGGCGACGCGCTCGACGATAAGACCGCTTATCAGCGTATCCAGGCGACACGGCCACAGACCCTGGGCGTGGCGCTGAGCGATTCACCGGTCGGCCTCGCCGCCTGGATCGTCGAAAAATTCCATGGCTGGAGCGACTGCGGCGGCGATCCGCTAAAACGTTTCCCCATGGACCTGCTGCTCGACAACATCATGGTCTATTGGCTGACCGGCACGGCCGGCACCGCGACCTGGCTCTATCGCGGCTACTACGAGCAGACACCGCGGATACTGCCGGAGGGCACGCGGGTCGAGGTGCCGACAGCTTTCGCCGCCTTCCCCGCCGATCTCGCACCGGCGCCGCCGAAGGAATGGATCGAGCGCGCCTACAATCTGCGCCGGCACACGATCTTGCCGAGCGGCGGACATTTCGCGGCGCTCGAGGAGCCCCGACTGCTGGTCGAGGACATTCGCGCCTTCTTCCGCCCTCTGCGCTACGGCGCGGCGAACGATTGAGAGGCGGATCAGCGGTCCCTGAGCTTGGGGTCGATGGCGTCACGCAGCGCGTCGCCGAACAGGCTGATGCCCAGGACCGCCATGACGATGGCGAGGCCGGGGAAGATGGCGATCCACGGCGCGGTCGTGGCGTACTCCTCCGCGCCACCCTGCAGCATAAGACCCCAGGCCGGCACCGGCTCCTGCACGCCGAGGCCGAGATAGGAGAGCGAGGCTTCGGCCAGGATCGCCTGGCCGACGAAGGCCGACAGCAGGATCAGGAATGGCCCCACCACGTTCGGCACCATGTGGCGCAGCACGATGCGGCTGTGGCCGAAGCCCAGCGCGCGCGCCGCATCGACATAGGGGATCTCGCGCACCGCCAGTGCGCTTGCCCTCACGACGCGGCCGCAACGGGGAATCAGCGGGATGGTGATGGCGAGAATGACGTTGAACACGCCGGTGCCGAACACCGAGACCACCGCCAATGCCAGGATGATCAGCGGAAAAGCCATCAACACGTCGAGAATGCGTTGGAAGACAAGGTCGAACCAGCCACCGAAATAGGCGCTGGCCACACCCAGCACCAGGCCGATCAAGCCGCCGGCAAAGGCCGCACTGAAGCCGACCAGCAGCGCCGTTCGCGCGCCGTAGACGAGGCGGGAGAAGATATCGCGTCCCATCTGGTCGGTGCCGAGCAGATGCGTCCAGCTCGGCGCCTGCATCATGGCCTGGAAGTCGTTCTCCTCGGGATCGAACGGCGCCAGCACATTGGCAAAGGCGGCGGCCAGGAACATCACGATCATGATAACGAGGCCGGCCGTGCCCAGCGGCTGCCGGCGAAAGAAATTCAGCACCGCGTCGAGCGCGGTTTTCTTACGCGGCAGCGCGTCGTCGGTGACGGCGCCGGTGGACCCGTTACGCGTGATGACGCTCATCAGGAATACCTTATGCGAGGATCGAGCCAGGCGTAGAGGATATCGACCACCAGATTGGTGACGACGAAGATGAGGACGACCAGCATGGTCAGTGCCTGCGTCAGCACGTTGTCCTGATTCTGAACCGCCTGGACGAACAGGCGGCCGATGCCGTTCAGGTTGAACACCTGCTCGGTCACGACGAGACCGCCGATCAGGAAGGCGAACTCGATGCCGATCAAGGTCACCACCGGCAGAAGCGCGTTCTTGAGCGCATGCCGGTTGACGATGATCTGCTCGACCAGCCCCTTCGACCGCGCGGTGCGGATGTAGTCCTCGCGCATCACCTCGAGCATGGCCGAACGGGTCATGCGCATGGTCACGGCCGAGTATCGGTACCCCACCGTCAGCGCCGGCAACGCCACGATCGAGAGGTTGCGGATCGGATCCTGCCAGAACGACACGTAGTCGATCGGCGGCATCCACGCCTTGCCGGTCGCCAGATAGGTTATGTCGAGCACCAGCACGATCGACATGATGCCGAGCCAGAACGACGGCGTGGCAATCCCGGCGACGGCTACCACCCGCACTGTGTGGTCGAGCCAGGTATTTTCCTTGAGGGCCGAGATGGTGCCGAGCGGAATGGCGATCAGGACGGCGATCAATGTCGCCATCACCGCGATCTGCAGCGACACCGGCAGGCGGGTCGCGATCTCTTGGATCACCGGACGTCCCGACCACATCGAAATCCCGAAATCGAAGGTGAAGTAGTTCCCGAGGAAACTCAGGAACTGCACGAAGATATGGTCATTGAGCCCGAGCTGCTGGCGACAGGCATCGACGGCAGCCTGGCTGACGTGGCTGCCGCCCGAACCCATGCGGATGACACAGACGTCACCCGGGATCAGGCGCATCAGGACAAAGACAAGTGCGGCCGCGCCGACAAGAGTCGGCACGGCCAGCAACAGTCGCGTGACGATGTAGCGGTACACTTGCCCTGCCCGGCTACTTGTCCAACCAGACGTTGGCGAGGTCCTGGTTGAGGTAGTGACTCGGGCTGATCTTCCAGCCCTTGACGTACGAGCGGATCACGAGGATGCGATACCAGTAGGGCGTGACGATGCCATGCGCCTCAGTATCGAGCGTGTGCTTCTCGTAGGCCCGCATGGCAGCGCGCTGCTTTGCCGGGTCGGTCTCCTGGGTCATCGTGTTGTAGAGTTCGATTGACTTCGGATCGTCGTAATCGCCGTAGCTCTCCGGATAGACCTTCTTCGGCAGGTACTTCGCGGTATCGAGCACCGGATTGACCACGCTCTGGCAGTTGGCGTCGACCACGACGTCGAACGTGCCGCCGCGCATGGCGGCGAACCACGGGCCGGTCGGCACGACCTTCTGCTCGACCGTGACTCCGATCTTCTTCCACTCACCGATCAGCCAGGTGCCGACGAACTTGTAGGGCTGGTCGACGTTGCGGTTGGTGAGCTCGAACTTGAGGTTCTCCTGACCGGCTTCCTTGAGAAGCCGCCTGGCCTCGGCACGCGACTTCTCGATGTCGGGCCAGAAGCCGGCGATCTGTTGCAGCTCCGTCTTGGTCGCGGCGAGCGGCGAGCCGGGGAAGACGATCCCGCCCGGCGTACGCACGATGGCGATCTTGCTGAGCGCCGGAGCGCCACCCCAATGGTCGACCGCGAGCGACAGCGCGCGCCGCACGCGGACATCGTCGAACGGCTTGCGTTTGTGGTTGTAGCTGACGATGTTGCCGCAGTTCCAGTCGCTGTCCTGCACGACGACGGTGTTGCCGGCTTCCTTGACGAGCTGATCGCGTGCCGACGGCGGCATACCGCGGAACTCCATGGCCGCGCGATCACCGCGGATCGCCTCGACGCGGACCGACTGCTTGTCGGCGAAGATGCCTTCGATGGCGTCGAGATAGGGTTGACCCTTGTGATAGTAGTCCGGGTTGCGCACGCCCTTGATCGACTGGCCAATCTCGTACGCGGCGAACTTGAACGGGCCGGAGCCCATGATGTTCTTCTCGTACCACTTCTGATCCTTGTCGAGGATCTCCTTCTTGTAGATGTAGGTGAAGGGATCGGCGAGCGCGGGCAGGAACGCCGTCGTCGCGCGCTTGAGGCGGAACACGACCGTGTTGTCGTCGGGTGCCTCGATCTTGTCGACCATGGCGTAGTAGGTGACGCGGGCGCTGGTCACGCCCTGCGGCGGGAAGACGATGCGGTTCCAGCTCGCTGCCACGTCCTTGGCCGTGAGCTTGCTGCCGTCGTGCCACTTCACGTCCTGGCGGATCTTGAAGGTGTAAGTCTTGCCGTCGTCGGTCGGCTTCGGCATCTCGGTGCAAAGGTCGCAGACGAATTCCGTGGTCGAGGCCGGGTTGTCCGGCGGGACGCGGATCAGCACGCTGTAGAACGGCGCCGTCGCGTGCACGGTCGCGAAGGTCGTCTCGCGATGCCCGTCGAAGCTCGGCGGCGAGTCCGCCGGAATCATGAAAACAAGCGTGCCGCCCTTTTTAGGCGTTTGCGCGTTGGCGGGGCCCGCCGCGATCGCGGCCACCAGACCGAGTCCGGCCGCCCATAGTCCCAGTCGAACAACCATTGCTTCCTCCTGTTCCGTTGGCTTCTTGTCGTTCCCCGTTCTCGTGTGGTTCCTCGTTCCTCAGTTCACTTCACTGCAGGCCACCCAATGGCCGGGCCGCAGCTCTCTCAGGACGGGCCTCGTCCGCTTGCAATTCTCGACCGCCATGGGGCAGCGCGGATGGAAGACGCAGCCCGACGGCGGATTGATCGGACTGGGCACCTCCCCCGGGGCCGGGCGGAAGTCGCGCGCCGCCTCGACGCGGGGATCCGGGATCGGCACCGCGGCCAGCAAGGCCCGGGTGTAGGGATGCAGCGGATTGTCGAACAGCTCGTCAACGGCGGCCATCTCGACGATGCGGCCGAGATACATGACGGCGACACGCTGGCAGAGATGGCGCACGACGGAAAGATCGTGGGCGATGAAGAGGTAGGTAAGATTGAAGCGCTCGCGCAGATCCTCGAGCAGGTTGACGATCTGCGCCTGGATCGACACATCGAGCGCCGACACCGCCTCGTCGCAGACGATGAACTCCGGATCGAGGGCGAGCGCACGGGCGATGCCAACGCGCTGGCGCTGGCCGCCCGACATCTCGTGCGGATAGCGGTCGGCGAACTTGGCATCGAGGCCGCACACCTGCAGCAGCTCGCGCACGCGCGCGTCGCGCTTGCGGGCATCCCGCTCGACGCCGTGCACCTTGATCGGCTCGCCGACGATGTCGCCCACCTTCATGCGCGGATTGAGCGAGCTGTAGGGGTCCTGGAAGATCACCTGCATGCGCCGCCGCAGGCCGACCAGGTCCTTGCGACCCATGTGGCTGATGTCCTGGCCGTCGAACAGGATCTGGCCGGCGGTCGGCTTCTCGAGCCGCAGGATGCAGCGGCCGGTCGTTGTCTTGCCACAGCCGCTCTCGCCCACCAGGCCCAGCGTCTCGCCGCGGCCGATCGTGAAGTCGACACCATCGACTGCCTTCACGTCGCCGATCTTGCGCGACAGCACGATGCCTTCCGTCACCGGAAAGTGCATGGCGAGGTTCCTGACCTCGAGCAGCGGAGAGGCGGCGCCGGCGTTCATTCGGCGGCCTGGGGAGTGGATTGGGCGGCGACGCCGAGCTCGGCGCTGCGGAAGCAGGCCGCGAGATGGCCCGCTTCACCCGACGCGGCGAGCGGCGGGATCGAGTGGGCGCATTGCTCGACGGCGAAGCGGCAGCGCGGACGGAAGGCGCAGCCGCCGTCGAGCCGTGTAAGGTCCGGCGGCTGGCCCTCCACCGGATCGAGGCGCGCACGGCGCGGCTGGTCGAGGCGCGGCACCGATTTCAGGAGTGCGATCGTGTAGGGATGGCGTGGATCGTGATAGATCGCGTCGGCCGGACCCGATTCGACGATGCGGCCGGCATACATCACATTCACGCGGTGGGCGTAACGGGCCACCACGCCGAGATTGTGGGTGATGACGATCAACGCGACATCGAGCTTCAACGTCAGCGACTTCATCAGCTCCAGAATCTGCGCCTGGATCGTGACGTCGAGTGCCGTCGTCGGCTCGTCGGCGATGATCAGCTTGGGATTGCAGGCGAGCGCCACCGCGATCATGACGCGCTGGCGCATGCCGCCCGAGAGCTGATGCGGATATTGCCGCAGCCGCCGGGCGGCGTCGGCGATGCCGACCAGGTCAAGCAGCTCGAGCGCACGCTTCTCGGCCGCAGCGCGGTCGGCGTTCTGGTGCGCTTCCAGCACCTCGGTGATCTGGCGGCCGATGGTCAGCACCGGATTGAGCGAGGTCATCGGCTCCTGGAACACCATACCGATGTCGCGGCCACGGATCTGGCGCATCTCCGCTTCCGAGAGGCCGAGCAGGTCGCGGCCGTCGAAAACGATCTGGCCGCCGGTGATGCGTCCCGGCGGATCGGCGACGAGGCGTAGGATCGAGAGCGCACTGACCGACTTTCCCGAGCCGCTCTCGCCCACGATGGCCACGGTTTCGCCCTGCTCCACGGCAAAGGAAATGCCATCGACCGCGGGCACGCGGCCGGCCCCGGTACGGAACTCGGTATGGAGTCCCCTTACCTCCAGCAACGGTGGCATGCGGTCTCTCCGTGAAGCCTGTGTTCAGCCAGCCGCCCCGCTCGCAAGCAGGTTCGTCCCGCTGTCGAACGGTGTCACAGGGCCCCCAAAGAACCTGTGGGTAGCTGTACCGACGGTATGTCTCGACGCGAAGCCTGTTTCCTCATCACGCTGCCGCTGTCTCAAGTCTCCAGCGGGCGCGGCCTCTTCCGGGCTGCAAAAATCGTACGGGAGCAGGTCGCGGAGCGCAAGCCGCTTAGGCAAGAGCCCGCGGTCGCCGCGCCATGAGGGCCGCCAGCACCGCGAACGCCGCCAGGATGCCGAACAGGATCAGCGACTCGGTGTAGTTGCCGCTCCAGTCGCGCAGCATGCCCGACGCCAGCGGGCCCGCCGCCTGAGCCAGCACCTGCAACGACAGGGCCACGCCACGGATCGCCCCGTAACTCTCGCGTCCGAAATAGTCGGCCCACGCCATCGGCAGCAGAGTCATCACGCCGCCGATTCCCAAACCGAACAGGCCGGCAGCAAGGCAGGCGCTTTCGGCCGAACCGACGCCGATCAAGCCGAAGGCGCCGACGCTGAGCAGCGCGCCCGAAGCCGACATGGCATAGCGCACCGGCCAGCGCCGCGGCAGGAAGCCGATGCCGAAGCTCGCCACCGCCGACATGGCGGAGAAGAAGGCGATCACCAGAGCCGCGGTAATTGGTGACAGGCCGCGTTCGACCAGATGCGGCGCCTGATGCAGGCTGACGCCGGCCTGAACCGGATAGACCAGCACGGTATAGAGCGAGAGCAGCCAGAAGGCTGGGGTCCGCATCGCCTCGGCCCGGCTGAAGCGCGGCTCCGACGCGGCCTGCCCTGCTGTGGCAACGAGCCGGTCCGGCGTCAGTCCCACGTCCTCCGGCCGTCGCACCAGCAACAGCCACACCGGCACGAAGCCCACGATCAGCACCGTTGCGCCGATCGCCACCCACCCGGCACGCCAGTCTCCGTCGCGCATGGCGAACTGGGCGATGACCGGCAGCACGACGAGGCCGGACATCTGCGCGAGCGTGGCAATCGACGTTGCGATGGCACGGCGCGCGACGAACCAGTTGTTCAGCGCCCCGTACAGGCCGAGATCGAACGGCCCGGCCCAGTTCATGCGCGCAAAACAGAACAGCAGATAGAACACCAGCAGGGATTGCGTCAGTGACAGCGCCATGGTGGCGATCCCCGTCCCCGCGACGGCCAGGCACAGGACCAGTCGCGCACCCCGGCGGTCGAGAACCGGTCCGATCATCGGCGAGATGATCGCGGCCAGCAGCCCCCCGAGGGAAACCGCACCCGCCATCTCCGTGCGCGACCAGCCGAACTCGCTGGTCATCGGCAGCACGAAGACCGACAGCACCGCCACCGCGGGCCCCTGCCGCGCGAAGCCGGCCATGCAGACGCAGCCCAGCACGACCCAACCGTAGAAGAAGGGCATGCGTGGGATCAGCAGCCTTGGCAGAAGCGGTGCTTGCATGGGTGCGCCCGTTGCCGCGGCGACGACGGCAATCCGGTCACCCTACCGCGACGCCGACGCTTAAGCGAACACGGCCGTTGCTTGCGCGGCGATGGTTCCCTGGGGCGTCACCGTCCACAACTCAGCACCTTTTCCGTCGGCGGTCGGCCGGCCGATCGCGTCGAAGGGCTGCGTGTCGAACAACGGCGCGCGGGCGCGAATGGCGAAGGTCTTGATCCGGCGGCCGGGCGCGGAGTCGCGCAGCAGGTCGAACAGGCACTGCTGGGCGAACGGGCCGTGCACCACCAGCCCGGGATAGCCCTCGGTCTCGATGCAGTAGGTCCGGTCGTAATGGATACGATGGGGATTGAAGGTGATCGCCGAGTAGCGGAACAGCATCACCGGATCGGCCTTGACGGTGCGGCGCCACGGCACGTCGGCGGGGGCCGCCTCGCGCACGGGAACGCCGCTCTTGGTGCCGGCCTTGACCTCCTCGCGGAAGACGGTGTTCGCGACCTCGGTGACGGCAAGGCCGCGCGGCGTGTAGATGCGCCGGGTCTGGCTGGTGACGATCAGCGCGCCAGTGCCGCCGCCGCGGAGCTGGATGTCCGAGAACTCGGTCTCGCGCCGCAGCCTGTCGCCGACGCGAATGTCGCCCTCGAAGGCGAAGGTCGAGCCGGCGTACATGCGGCGCGGCAGCGGCATCGGCGGCAGCACGCCGCCTTCGGTCGGCAGACCATCCTCGGCCAGCACGTTGCGGCGCGCATAG
Source organism: Reyranella sp. (assembly GCA_052386855.1). Taxonomy (GTDB): domain Bacteria; phylum Pseudomonadota; class Alphaproteobacteria; order Reyranellales; family Reyranellaceae; genus Reyranella. The sequence goes on along the minus strand of JBQTJT010000060.1, from coordinate 15,142 downwards.
GAGTGGAGGAAGCAGAGATGCCAGCCGGGCGCGATCGGCTCGCCTTTGGCCGGCACCTTGTCGGCGCGGTCGAACGTGGCAATCATCGCCTTGAGCGGCGCCTGGGTGACGACATCCTCGTCCTCGATCTTGCGGCCGAGTTGCTTCTTCAGCGGTTCGATGTCGATCGTCATGGCACTTCCTCCGGACTTTGCGGCAGCGTAACCAATCCCTTGCCATGATTCGCTGCCCCCACCGCCACGAAATCAAGCTGTTGCCGCAGGTCGAAAACGCGGCCGACGAGCGCTATCGCCGCGTTGGCCTCGCTCGAGGCCGGATGGCGCGAAGACCGGCTGTGGGTCGCCATCTCGCGCGTCAACCAGCCGGTGGGATTTGCCCTGATGAAATTCCCCGGCGGTACGGCGTGGCTCGACCAACTGTCGGTGCTCGAGCGCTGGCAGGGTCGCGGCCTCGGCGCCGCCCTGATCGACCGCACGGCGGCGGCGGCCCGTGCGCGGGGCTTCGGCACACTCTATCTTTCGACCTATCGCGACGTGCCGTGGAACGCGCCGTTCTACGCCAGGCGGGGCTTCGAAGAAGTACCGCGCGGAGAGTGGCTGCGCGCGTTCCGCGTTCAATTCCTGGCCGAGAAACATCCGCCGTGGCGGCGCACGATCATGCGCCGCTCACTCGGCAGCGACGCCTAGCCCCATCTGCTCGCAGGTGGGCGCCACGTCCGACACCGTGGCGCGGCGCATGTCGCGGGCGTAGCGCTGGTCGTCGAACTCCAGGCCACGATGCATGGTGCAGCGGTCGTCCCAGATCACCAGGTCGTTCACCCGCCAGCGGTGGCTGTAGACGAATTGGCGCTGGGTGGCGTGGGCGGTCAGCTCCTCGACCAGGGCCTTCGCCTCGGCGTCTTCCATGCCGCGGATCGCGCCGATGTGGCTGGCGATGTAGAGGCTCATGCGGCCGGAATCCTGCAGCCGGCGCACCATGACCTGCGGCACCGGCTTGAAAGCCTCGCGCTCGCCCTCGTCGAAGTCGCCGAAGCCGAGCTTGGCACGCGAGTGCATGATCGAATGCTCGGCGACCAGCCCGTCGATCCGGCGCTTGGTCGCGTCGGGCAGGGCATCGTAGGCCGCGCGCATGTCGGCGAATTCGGTCTGGCCACCCAGCGGCGGGATCGAGCGTGCATGCAACATCGAACAATAGGCCGGCAGCCGCTTGAACGAGGAATCGGTGTGCCAGAGGCGATTGCCGAGATTGTAGAGGCGCTGGCGGTCGTTTGCGGCCAGGATCCTGTTCTCGGCGTCGAGGTTGCCGACGTCGGCCATGTTCTCGTGCAGGCGCAGCTTGTGCTCCTTGCGCGCCTTGAACACGGTGGTCTCGAGCGGGCCGAAGTTGCGCGCGAAATCGAGCTGGCTGTCGTCGTCGAACTGCTGGTCCGGGAACACCAGGACGGCATATTTCGTGAACGCCGCGCGAATATCGGCGAGATCGGCCGCGGCCAACGGCTTGCCGAGCGCGACGTCGCCGACCTCGGCGCCGAATGTCGCGGTGATCGGCTGGACGGTAATCGTCATTTGTTCCTCCCGGCCCTGTGTACGAGCGTGATTGGACCACCGAATGGTCCTGCCCGCAAATGCGTTCGACGCAATCCTGCCGGTGGAGACTTTCATGATGCGGTTTTTCGGCATTCTGGCGGCCCTGGTGCTCGCCGCCACCGTCGCCGCGGCCGGACCCCTCGACAATCGCGACGGTTTCTGGAGCGAATGGTCCGATGCCACGTTCGAACGTGCCGCCGTCGAGAAGAAATTCGTGATCGTGTCGCTGCAGAGCTGGTGGTGCCCATGGTGCCACGTCATGAACCGCGACACCTGGGCCAGCCCCGACGTGCGCGCCGTGCTGAAGGAAAAATTCATCCCGGTCCACGTCGACCAGGATAGCCGGCCCGACATCTCGCAGCGTTACGAACGCTGGGGTTGGCCGGCAACCATCATCTTCGGATCCGACGGTACCGAGATCGTGAAGTTGCGCGGCTTCTATTCGCCAGAATTCCTCATTCCTATCCTTCAGGAGACGATCAAAGATCCCTCGCCGGTCGACTACGGCACCTCCGGCGGGCCGGAACGCGAACGCATGCTCGTGACCGGCCTGACCGACGCGCAGCGAGCCGAGATCGTGGCGTTCATCGACAAGGCCTACGACCACGCCAATGGTGGTTGGGGCAAGAGCAAGCTGGTGGACGGTCCGACGCTCGCCTGGTTCCTCGACCGTGCCAAGGCGGGCGACAAAGAGGCCGAGGCACGGATTCGACGCAGCCTTACCGGCATGACCGCCATGATCGACGCCGAGGTGGGCGGTATCAGCCAGGTATCGCTGAAGCCTGATTGGTCGGCGCCGGCCCGGGAGTTCCCGATGTTCGCCCAGCAGGCGGGCCTCGGCGCCTACGCCGGCGCATGGGCGATGTTCGGCGATCCCGTCTATCGTGGCGCCGCCGATCGTCTGTTCGGCTTCCTCAGGAACACGATGGTCGGGCCCGGCGGCGGCTTCTACGCCTCGATGGGCATGGAAGAGGGCAAGCCCGGCGTCGACAAACGCCAGTATGCCCGCGAGACCGGCCAGGCGATCCAGGGTGTTGTTGCCTACTACGATGCCACGGGCGAGAAGGACGCGCTCACGATCGCGGTCGCCGCCGCCGACTGGGCTTTGCGCGAACGCAGCCTGCCGGGCGGCGGTTTCCGCCACGCCGAGCGTGATGCAGGCGGCCCCTACCTCGCCGACAACGTCGAGATGGCGGCGGCCCTGCTGGCGCTGCACCGTTCGACAGGCCAACGCAGATGGCTGGTGGCAGCGGCGGCGACCGGCGACTTCATGGCGCGCACGTTCGTCGACCCCAAGACCGGTGGCTTCATCGCCTCGGCCGCGCCCGACGCCAGGCACTTGCCAAAGCCGATCAAACAGCGCGAGGACAATGTCTCGGCGACGCGCTTCTTCAACCTGCTCGCCTCCTACACCGGCGATACGCGCTATCGCGAGATAGCCGAGGCCGGCATGGGTTACCTCGCCTCTCCGCCCGTGCTGGGAACTTACGCTTTCCTGCCCGACGTGCTGCTGGCCGAGGAAGAGCTCCGCAACGAGCCGGTGCACGTCACGATCGTGGGGGCCAGGGACGATGCCCGCAGCGCCGCGCTTTACACGGCCGCGCTGCGCTATCCGCTGGCTTTCAAGCGCGCCGAGTGGTGGGACAAGCGCGAGGGTCTTCTGCCCAATCACGATGTCGACTACCCGGATTTTCCGGAGGGGCCTGCGGCCTTCGCCTGCACGCGCAATTACTGTTCGCTGCCCGTCACCGACCCTGCGGCAATTCCCGCACAGCTCGACCGGCTCCGGCGCGCCCTCAGCCGCTGAATTCGGCTATAGTGGGGAATGATCGAGAAGCAGGAAGTTCAGGAAATCTTTCCGACGCCGTTGTGGATCGTCGACCTGAAGCCCGCCGCCGCGGCGGCATTGAACGCCGGGCTCAAGGCCGAGATCGAGCGGCTGATCGCCCCTCGCCCCACCATCCCGGCCGGCAGCAACTGGCAGACCCCGCAGGACCTGCACATCCGTCCGGCCTTCGCCGAATTCGTCAAGTTGGTCGGAACGGCGGCACGCGGCGTCGCGCGCTTCCTGCAGGTCGACCAGCATCCGATGGACATCACCGGCTGTTGGGCGAACGTCAATCCGCCGGGCGCCTATCACCCGATGCACCATCATCCGAACAACTACCTGAGCGGCGTCTACTATGTGGCGGTCCCGCCCACGGGATCGCAGATCCTGTTCCAGGACCCGCGCGGACAGGCCTCGATGATCATGCCCAAGCCGCGCCAGTACACGCGCCTCACCGCCAACGGCGCCAACGCCCAGAGCAAGGAGGGAAGGCTGCTGATCTTCCCCGCCTGGCTGAAGCACACGGTGCCGGCCAACGACGGCAAGAGCGAGCGCATCAGCATCTCGTTCAATCTCATGTTCAAGAATTTCAGCGAGACGATGGCGGCGCCGCTGTGGGATGCGACCGCGGGCAAGGAAAAGGGCTGACCGATGCTGCAGGATCGTTACGGCAATGACCTGACCACGGCCTCGCCCGCCGCGCGCGATGCTTACCTGGCGGGTGTCGATAGCCTGATGGCGGCCACGCCCGGGATGGACACGGCCTTTCAGGCCGCGGCGACCGCCGACGAGGGCTTTGCGCTCGGCCACATCTCGCTCGCCCGCGCCAAGCAGCTCCTGGGGCGCGGCCACGAAGCCAAGGCGCCGCTCGCGCGCGCGAAAGAGCTGGCGGCGGGTGCCACGCCGCGCGAACAGAGCCAGATCGCCATCTTCGAGAAGATCCTGACCGGCCAGGGCGCCGCCGCCCTCGAGGCGATCCACGAACACATGAAAAGCTGGCCGCGCGACGCCATGGCGCTGGCGCCAGCGACCAGCGTTTTCGGCCTGATCGGCTTTTCGGGCAAGGTCGGCCGCGAAGTCGACCAGCTTGCGATCCTCACACCCTTCGAGAAACACTATGGCGACGACTGGTGGTACCGCACCCAGCTCGCCTTCGCGCAGATCGAGCTGCAGATGTTCGACGAGGGCCGCCGCAACATCGAAGCCGCCCTTGCCGGCTATCCGAAAAGCGCCCACGCCGCGCATATCCGCGGCCATCTGTTCTACGAGCTGGGCGAGCGCGAGGCGGGCCTCGCCTTCCTGGCGGACTGGATGAAGGACTATCCGCGCGACGGGCTCATGCATTGCCACAACAGCTGGCACCTCGCGCTGTGGTCGCTGGAGACAGGACGGACGGCCGATGCCTGGCGCATCTATGACGAGGCGCTCAGCCCCGGCGCCGCGTGGGGACCGCAGATCAACGTCGCCACCGATTGCGCCGCCTTCCTCGCCCGCGCCGAGATGGCGGGCGAGCCGCGCCAACCCGAGCGCTGGCGCGAGCTCAGCGACTACGCCACCAAGTGGTTCTCGAAGTCGGGCTTGGGCTTTGTCGACATGCACACCGCACTCGCCTACGCCATGGCGGGCGACGGCGAAGTGCTGGCGAAGTTCGCCGAGAATCCGCGCGGCGCCACGGCCGACATGCTGCCGCCGATGGCCAGCGGTTTCACGGCCTTCGCGCAGGGCGACTGGACCCGCGCCGCGACGGAGATCGAGCCCCTGCTGGACACACATGAGCGCCTGGGCGGCAGCCGCGCCCAGCGCGACCTGCTCGAATATCTGGTGACGTCGGCAATGTTGAAGGCCGGCCGCGCCGAGGAGGCGCGCTCCTTTATCTCGAAGCGCCGCCCGCAGAACGGCAAGGGCGGCGGCTTCCCGCTGGCAGGTCTCTAGCCGCCGATCCCGAAGGCCTCGGCAATCAGCTCGTAGGAGCGTTTGCGCTTGGCGAAGTCGAAACAGATCGTGACGACCATGATCTCGTCGACCTGGTAGCGGGCGGCGTGCTCCTCCAGGCCGGCCCGTACCGTCTTGGGCGAACCGACAAGGGAGCGGCGGCGCATCGTGGCGAGGAAGTTCTCCACGCGCGGATCCTCTGCGGCTGCCAAGGCTTCCTCGACGGAAGGTATCGGGCCGGGATTACCGGTGGTGCGGAGCCGCATCGCCCAGACGTCGCGGCTCTTGGCCAGGAGATCGGCTTCCTCGTCGGTCTCGGCGCACAGGACGCCCATCGCCATCAACGGCATCGGCTCGGCGTGAAGCGCCGACGGCCTGAAATGCGCCCGGTAGGCACGCGTGACGCCGTCGCCGCCGTCGGGATTGATGAAATGGGCGAAGCAGAATGGCAGGCCGAAGTGGGCGGCCAGCGCCGCGCTGTCGTCGCTCGAGCCCAGCAGCCAGACATCGGGCGCGCTTTCGCCCACCGGCTGCGCCGTGACGCCGCTGCCGGCGTGATCGTCGGGCAGCGCATCCCTGAGCCAGGCTACGAGATCGCGCACCTGGAGCGGGTAGTTATCGGCGCTGCTCCAGTTGGGCTTGCCGTCGGCCAGGATGCGCATGGTGCGCTGGTCGCTGCCCGGCGCACGTCCGACGCCGAGATCGATGCGGCCGGGGAACAGCGTCTCCAGCATGCGGAAATTCTCCGCCACCTTGTAGGCGCTGTAGTGCGGCAGCATCACGCCGCCCGAGCCGACCCGGATGTGCTGGGTGAGTCCGGCCACGCGCGCGATCAGGACTTCCGGCGTGGAGCCAGCCAGCGCCTCGCTGCCGTGATGCTCGGCCAGCCAATAGCGCACGTACCCCAGGCGGTCGCAGAGCTGCGCCAGTTCGAGCGTTTCGCGCACGGCATCGGCCGGCGTACCGCCTTTTCGGATCGGCGATTGGTCGAGAACGCTGAGACGCAGCGACAAAGGGATCAGAGACCCTTCTTGCCCATGGCCAGGAACTTGTCCTGCCGGCGCCGGCGCAAGGTATCGGAGTCGTATTGCGCGAGATCGGTGATCGCCTCGGAGATCACCTTGCCCACCAGGTCGATGGTCTCGTCGGCGCCGCGATGGGCGCCGCCCATCGGCTCGGGGATGACCTCGTCGATGACCTCGAGCTTCTTGAGATCGCCGGCCGTCACCTTCATCGCCTCGGCCGCGTCCTGGGCTTTGGCGCCGTCGCGCCACAGGATTGAGGCGCAGCCTTCCGGCGTGATCACCGAGTAGATGGAGTTCTCCAGCATGTAGACGCGGTCGGCCGAGGCGATGGCGAGCGCGCCACCCGAGCCGCCCTCGCCGATGATCACGCTGACCAACGGCACGCCGAGCGACAGACACGTGTCGATGCTGCTGGCCACGGCCTCGGCCTGGCCGCGGGCCTCGGCGTCGATACCGGGATAGGCGCCGGGGGTATCGACCAGGGTCACCACCGGCATGCCGAAGCGATCGGCGAGCTTCATCAGGCGCTGCGCCTTGCGATAGCCCTCGGGCCGCGCCATGCCGAAATTGTGTTTGATGCGCGCCTCGGTGTCGTCGCCCTTTTCCTGGCCGAGCACGACGATGCTGCGGCCGTCCAGCCGGCCGATGCCGCCCACGATGGCGGCGTCCTCGCCGAAGGCGCGATCACCCGCCAGCGGCATGTAGCTGGTCAGCAGCCGGTCGATATAGCGCTGGGCGTGCGGCCGTTCTGCGTGACGCGCCACCTGCACCCGCTGCCACGGGGTCAGCTTGGCGTAGGTCGCGCGCAGCAGCTTGTCGACCTTGGACTGCAGGCGCATGACTTCCTCGGCGATGTCGACATCGCCACTGTTGGGAAGGTGCCTGAGTTCGGAGATCTTGCTTTCGAGCTCCGCGATCGGCTTCTCGAATTCGAGATAAGTGGTCATTGAATTTCAGGTGTCGCCCGGCATCCGAATCCTGTCAACCGGCCGCTTCAGCCTCCAAATCAGCCAGTTGGCCGGCGCTTGCGGCGGGCCAGCGGATGATGGTCCTCCACCAGCGCCCGCAATTTCTCCGGCACGACGTGCGTATAAATCTGGGTCGTGGCGATGTCGGCGTGGCCCAGCATGAGCTGCACGCTGCGCAGGTCGGCGCCCGCTTCCAGCAGATGGCTGGCGAAGGCATGGCGCAACACATGTGGCGATACGCGCGCCGGATCGATGCCGGCCGCCAGCGCGGCCTCCTTCAGGAGCTGGGCGAAGCGCTGCCGCGTCAGATGCCCGGTACGGCCGCGCGACGGAAAGAGATAGCGCGAGGTCTCGCCCTCGGCGAGGGCACCGGCGCGCATATGCAGCCATTTCGCGATGGCGGCGCGCGCCGGATCGGACAGCGGCACCTGCCGGTCCTTGTCGCCCTTGCCGCGCACCACCAGCATGGTGGGATCGCGCTCGGCCGCGGCAAGCGGCAACGCCACCAGCTCCGAGACGCGCAGGCCCGAGCCATAGAGGATCTCGAGCAGGGTCTCCATGCGGCCACCATCCTCGCCGCCCCTGGCCTGCGCCGCCTCGATCAGCCGATCGACCTCGACGCGCGACATCACCTTGGGCAACGGCCGCCCCAGCCGCGGCGAGTCGAGGGTGCTGGCGGGATCGTCCTCGCGCAGCCGCTCAGCCAGGAGGAAGCGGAAGAACTGCCGCATCACCGACAGACGCCGCGCCACGGTGCCCGGCGTCATGCCGAGATAGTCGAGCGCCTTCAGATAGGCGCGCAGCGCCGCGGCGTCGGCGTTCACCGGCCCCTGCTTGCGGCGACCGAGAAAGGTCAGGAGGTCGCGGAGGTCGCTGCGATAGGCCGCCTCGGTATTCTTCGAGGCGCCGCGCTCCGCCGTCAGCATTTCGATGAATGCCTCGGCTTCGCGGGCCAGTGGCGGGGCGGGCTTCCGTTTCACGGCCCGTGCTTCACAGCCCGTGGGCGATCGCCGTCTCGACCGCGAACAGCCGCCCGGCGTGGTCCTCGCCAACCTGGCGCAACGCCCGCACGATGGCGCCGACGGCGGCGGGATGCAGTTCGACCAGCGGCGTCTCGCCGATCGCGATCGAGGCCAGCAATGCCGTCTCGGCGCGACGCCGTCCCGAGGCCGCGGCCTGCAGGGCCTGCATCGTGGCGGCGGACGGCGAGACCAGGCGGGCATTGGCCGGCGGCGTCTCGGGCAGTTGGGTGGAGCCGCGCGGCACGTCGATGCCGGTGGCGCGGAACAGTTCGAGCAGGAGATTGCCGCGCAACGGCGCACGCGCTGCATCGTCCTGGCGCATCACCTCGTACCAGCGGTTGACGTCCTCGGCCGGCAGTTGCTTGGGATCGTCGACGCCGGCGATGGCGACCAGCGGCATCAGCCGGTCGAGCGCATTCGTGGCGCGGGCATTGTCGCGGGCGGCACTGAGCGCGAGCTTCGTCCATGCCTTGGTCTGCTGCTTGTCGCCCAGCAGCAGGAACCCGCGCATCGCCTCCTGGGCGATGTTGGCGAACTGCGGCTGCGCGGGAATATTGAGCAGCCCGATGGCGCTGGCGCGCGCGATGGTGGGAAACAGTGAACTGCCGCGCGCCTCGCCATAAACCGCGATGATCGACTTCACGACCTCCTGCGCGTTGGCGGCGCGGCGGGCGTCGTAGACCAGCTTGGCGCGGCGCGCCATCGCCGGCGGCAGCACGACGCGGTCGCGCAGGGCCTCGATGTAGAGATCGCCCAGCTTCGTCGCCTCGATGATGGCCAGCGCCTCGCCGCGCTCGGCGATGTCGAGCCGCATCGGCATCGGCAGGGTGCGATGGGCGACCAGCGAGCGCATGAGCGGCGGCTGGGTCGTGCGGAGCGACGAGGTCGGCGGCTGCACATAGGCGAGATCGAGCATGACCATTGCCGGGCCGTCGAGCTGCGTCGGCGGTGCCGCCGACGGCGGCAGGCCGCCGGCCGCAACCTCGACCAGCTTGGCCAGCAACGGATCGTTGCCGCGCAAAGCCGCGGCCGCCGCCATCGCCCCGCCATTGTCGCCGGCCGCCACCATGCAGGCGACATCGGCTCGGCGCTTGAACGGCTCGACGAGCGGGTGGCTGCGCGCAATCGCGCAGGCGCCTTCCTTTTCTCCGGCCATCATCAGGGAATCGACCACGACGGCGGCGATCGCTGGATCGGCGTAGCCGCCGGCCGACCGCACCATCTCGTTCAGGCTCTCGGCCTCGCCCATTGCGGCCAGGCGATCGACCTTGCGGGCGAACAGGGTGGGCGGCGGGCTGCCGTCGGCCGCCGGAGGAGTGAGCTGGCTTACCAGGACCTTGAACTGCACATCGCGCAGCGCGCGGCTGCGCGGGGCCGCCGGCAGCGCCGAGACCAGGCGCTTGGCCGTGGCAAGCGTGGTGCCCGACCAGGCGTCAGGCGGCATGCCGCCGGTGCTGACCGAGAGAAAGCCGGTCGGGCGGGCGTCGAAATTGGCGGTCTGGGCCCAGGCCGCCGCGGCCATCGAGACGAGGGCGGCCGAGGCCGCGCCGATCGTCACGGCGGAGAGGAGGCTAGCGCGCAAAGCGTTCATTGGACACAGGCACCTCGAAATGCCGCAACGGCGGGCGGGGCTCGATGACGGCCAGCGCCACCAATCCGGCGATCAGCAGGCCGAAGACGACGACGACCACCACCGGGCCAAGCCTCAGGGTGGGGACGCGAAAATGGTTTCGAGAGCGGAACAGGGGCACGGCGCGGGCAAACTACCCGGCTGCCGCCACAGCGGCAAATGCCGGAGGCATTTGCCCGGAAGCGGCAAATTGCGCCGGAGCGCAATTGCCCGGGAGCGGCAGTTGCCCTCGGAGCAATTGCCCGGAAACCGGGTCGCTTGAAACGACGGGCAGAATGGGCGACATGCATGCTTGCAGTTCGTCATGGACGCCTCTCCCCCCTTCTCCGTGCCGCGCACCATCGCCCTTGTGGGCCTGATGGGCGCGGGCAAGAGCGCAATCGGCAAGCGGCTGGCGCTACGCCTTGGCCTGCCGTTCGTCGATGCCGACGACGAAATCGAGCATGCCGCCGGCTGCACCATCGGTGAATTCTTCGAGAAATACGGCGAGGCTGAATTCCGCGCCGGCGAGCGCCGCGTCATCGCCCGCTTGCTCGACGAGCCGCCGCATGTGCTATCGACAGGCGGTGGCGCCTATATGGACACCGAAACGCGGGGCTTGATGCGCGCCAAGGCGGTGACCGTGTGGCTGCGCGCCGATCTCGATGTCCTGTTTGAGCGCGTCAAGCGACGGACCCACCGGCCACTCTTGCGCCAGGGCGACCCCAAGGAGATTCTCGGCAACCTCATGACACAGCGTTACCCCGTCTACGCCGAGGCCGACATCGTCGTCGAGTCGACCGCCCAACCCGCCGACCGCACGACGGAGCAGACGATCGAGGCTTTGCGCGCTTACCTGCAGGCCCATTCGGCCGGGCCCCAATCGACCGGGAACATGGCATGAGCACGCCCCCGAACGCGCCGCGCACCATCCACGTCGATCTCGCCGGCCGCGCCTACGATATCGCCATCGGGCCCGGCCTGATCGACCGCGCCGGCCCGCTCAGCGCCGGCCTGCTGGCCGCGCCCCGCGTCACGATCGTGAGCGACGAGACCGTGGCGCCGCTCTACGGCGAGCGCGTCGCCGCCTCCTTCCGCAACGCCGGTATCGACGCCGCCCTGGTCACCGTCCCGGCGGGCGAGAGCAGCAAGGAGTTCGCCTCGTTCGGCCGACTGATGAACGAGCTGCTCGACCGCCGTCCGGACCGCAAGTCGACCCTGGTGGCTTTGGGCGGCGGCGTGGTCGGCGACCTCACCGGGTTCGCCGCATCAGTGTTGCTGCGCGGAGTCGATTACAACCAGGTTCCGACGACGCGGCTCGCCCCGGGCGATTCCTCGGTGGGCGGCAAGACCGGCATCAACACGCGCCATGGCAAAAACCTGGTCGGCACCTTCTATCAGCCGCGGCTGGTGCTGGCCGATACCGGCGTGCTCGACACCCTGCCCCGCCGCGAGCTGCTGGCCGGCTATGCCGAGGTGGCGAAGTACGGGCTGATCGACGATCCCGCCTTTTTTGCATGGTGCGAGAAGAACGGTGCCGCGGTCCTGGCCGGCGATGCCGCCGCCCGCACCTATGCCATCGAGCAGAGCTGCCTCTCCAAGGCGCGCATCGTGGCGGCCGACGAACGCGAGACCACCGACCTGCGCGCGCTCCTCAACCTCGGCCACACCTTCGGCCATGCGCTGGAGGCCGAGACCGGCTTCGGTTCCGACCTGCTGCACGGCGAGGCGGTCGCCGCCGGCATGGCGATGGCCTTCGACCTGTCGGCCCGCCTCGGGATCTGCCCGGCGGCCGACGCCGGCCGCGTACGCGCCCATCTGGCGGCGGTCGGGCTTCCGATGCGGCTGCGGTCGATCGGTGGCGACAACCGGCGCGTCTGGGATGCGGACCGGTTGATCGGCCACATGCGCGGCGACAAGAAGGCCGAGGGCGGCAAGCTCGCTTTCGTCCTGGCGCGCGGCATCGGCGGGGCATTCGTGAGCCGCGAGGTCGACGAGACCGTCCTGCACGGCCTTCTCACCGACGCCATCGCGGCCTGAAGCCATCATGGAAGCCGATCTTCACTTCGACGTACCGCTATACGTCGCCGGCCCTTTGGTCCTGTTCTGCCTGCTGCTCGCGGCCTATCTGTCGGCGGCAGAGACGGCGATCACCGGCGCTTCGCGCCAGCGCATGCACCGGCTCGCCCAGCAGGGCAACAAGCGCGCGACGATGGTGAACGACCTGCTCGACCGCAAGGACGAGACGGTGAGCGCCGTGCTGCTGGGCAACAACGTGGTCAATATCTTCTCGGCCTCGCTCACCACCGCAGTGCTCACGGTGCTGTTCGGTGCTGCGGGCGTCGTCTACGCCACACTCGCGATCGGCGTGCTGGTCGTGATCTTCGCCGAAGTCATGCCCAAGACCTGGGCGCTGCTGCGGGCCGACCGGGTGGCGCTCATCCTGGCGCCATCCATCGTGGTCACGCTGGTGGTCCTGGGGCCCATGGCGCGCGGCGTCGCCTGGATCTCCCGCTTCTTTCTTCGCCTGATGAACGTGCGGACCGACCACACGCATGATGCCGGCGAGCAGAACGAGCTGCTGCGCGGCGCCATCGAGATGCATGGCGAGGGCCAGACCGGCGATGCCGCCCCGGCTGAAAAGGCGATGCTGCGCTCGGTCCTCGAACTTGGAGATCGTACGGTGGGCGACGTCATGACCCATCGCGGTAATGTCACGCTGATCGACGCCAACCAGCCTACCGATGCGATCGTGACCCAGATGCTGGCGAAGCCGCACACGCGTATCCCGCTTTACCGTGGCCAGACCGACAATATCGTGGGCGTGCTGCACGCCAAGGACCTGTTCCGCGCCGTCGAAGCGGCCGGCGGTCCGGCGGGAGTCGATACCGACTCAGTGATGACGCCGCCCTGGTTCATTCCGGAGTCGACGATTCTGTTCGATCAGCTCCAGGCATTTCGCGCCCGCCACGAGCATTTCGCCATCGTCGTCGACGAGTACGGCGCGCTGCGCGGCATCGTCACGCTCGAGGACATCATCGAAGAGATCGTCGGCGACATCGAGGACGAGCACGACACCATCAAGCGCGGCGTGGTCCGCCGCGACGACGGCAGCATGATCTGCCAGGGTGACGTGCCGATCCGCGACCTCAACCGCGAGTTCGGCTGGAACCTGCCCCAGGACGTCGCCATCACCATCGCCGGGCTGGTCCTGCACGAGGCACGCCGCATCCCGGAAGTCGGCCAAGTATACGCATTTTACGGATTCCGCTTCGAAATTCTGAAGCGCGAAGGCACGCGCATCGCCGAGTTGCGCATCTTGCCGCCCGCCCCCATACAGGCCGGGTAGCGTTCACCCAGGTCATTCCACGAGAGGTTCAACCATGCCGCTTTCGCCACCGGTCGGGCGACAGCACCTGCATACGCGCCGCGTCGTCTGCCAGGGCTTCTTCCGCGACGACGGGCTGTGGGACATCGAAGGTCGCATCACCGACGAGAAGACCTACGACCACGCCAACGAATGGCGCGGCGCCCTGAAGCCCGGCGACTTCGTGCACGACATGTCGATCCGCCTCACCGTCGATCACAAGTTCACCATCGTCGATGTCGAGGCGGTGACCGACAAATCGCCGTACCGGATGTGCGGCGATATCGCGCCCGACTTCAAAAAACTGATCGGCCTCCGGATCGGCGGCGGCTTCCATCGCGCCGTCCGCGAGCGGCTGGGCGGCGTCCATGGCTGCACGCACATCGTCGAACTGCTGGGACCGGTCGCCACCACGGCGTTCCAGACCGTGTCGTCGGGCAAGGCGCGTGAACTCAACCGCGCCCACCGCGCCAAGAGTGGCGAGGTAAAGCCCGCGGCCACCGACACGGCGGCCAAGCCGCGCCGCAAGCCCTATGTCATCGACACCTGCCATGCCTGGGCCGCCGACGGCGCCGTCGTGAAGCGCTGGGCGCCCGATTTCTACACCGGCCCCGATGCCGAGGCGGTACGTGCCGCGGCGGCCGGCAAGGAAGTGGAGATGGAAGGTTAGCTGGCGCGCCGCGCGGCATCCTCCGCCGGGGTGAGCGTGACGAGCGCCAGCGCATGCAGGCCGGCATCCAGCTCGTCCTTCAGCGCGGCGTAGACCAGCCGCTGCCGTGCCACCCGGCCCTGGCCCTCGAAGGCTGCCGAGACGATCTCGACGTTGAAATGGGTCTCCCCGCCCTCGCGGTAGCCGGCGTGGCCGAGATGGCGCTGGGAGTCGTCTTCCACGGCCAGGCGCACCGGCTGGAAGCGCTGCCGGAGCTTGCTGTCAATCGCCGTCGCCACCTTGCCCATCACGTCCCTCACTTGCCCGGCAAAACCGGAGAACACATATTAGCCGAATGTCACGACGGCGGGCGAAACCCTTGATGGAGACCGATGGCGCGCAGCCGCATCAGCGCGTCTGCGAGGCGCCCGGCTGCCGGCTGCAGGGCGAATTCCGGGCGCCCTGGGCCCGGGACCGGCTGAACGAATACCGCTGGTTCTGTCTCGAACATGTCCGTGAATACAACAAGAAATGGGACTATTTCGCCGGCCTTGGCGCCGACCAGATCGAGGCCCACATCCGGGCCGACACGACCTGGCGCCGCCCGGTGTGGCCGTTGGGCGCACGGCGCAGCGGCAGTGCGACCTATGTCCACGTCAACGACCCGTTCGGCCTGGCCGACGATGCCGGGCTGGGGGAAAAGCCGGCGCCGCTCAACGACGGCAGCGAACAATTGACCTCTGCCGAGCGCAGCGCCCTCGATGTTCTTGAACTTTCATGGCCGCAGACCCAGGCAGCCGTGAAATCTCGTTACAAGGAACTGGTGAAAATTCACCATCCCGACGCCAATGGCGGTGCCCGAGCGGCAGAGGAAAAACTGAAGGAAATCAACGCCGCCTATTCCACTCTGCGGGCCTCGGAAAACCTGCCGGCAGCGTGATTCCGGCCCCCTGCGACCATCCTGCCAATTGGCCGCTTGCGGTGCACAAAATGGCCTGCGAGACTGACTTTGCCCGCACTTTGGCGGGTTTTGTTTTGTAGGAATTCGTGTGATGGCCTCTACGACGACCGCGGCCCAGCAGAACGTGTCGGGCGTGCCGGATATCAAGGTTTCCGCCCGCCAGCTCTTCGGCATCGACACCGACATGGAAGTGCC
>JBQTJT010000059.1:0-37344 GCA_052386855.1 Reyranella sp. | reverse complement strand
ACTTCCTCGCCGTACTTCTCGCCGAACAGCGCCATGGCGCCGGCCGCGATCGCCTCGTCGGGAGTCATGAGCCGGGTCTCGACCGCCGAGTTGTGGCGGATGCGGTCGTTGACCTCGTCCTCGATGGTGCGCAGTTCCTCGGCCGATACGGGCTTGGTGTGGCTGATGTCGAAGCGCAGCCGATCGGGCGCCACCAGCGAGCCCTTCTGGGTAACGTGCTGGCCGAGATGGCGGCGCAGCGCCTCGTGCAGCAGATGCGTTGCCGAATGGTGGGCGCGCAACTGGGCGCGGCGGACCGGGTCGATGGTCATGACCAGATCGTCGTCGACTTTTAGCTCGCCCTTCTCGATCTTGGCGTGATGGGCATGGAGATCGCCCACCATCTTCTGGACGTCGGCGACGGAAGCTTCGTTGGCGCCGCTCAGGAGCCGGCCGGTGTCGCCCTGCTGGCCGCCTGATTCGGCATAGAACGGCGTCTGGTTGGTGATGATCCAGCCGGTCTGGCCCGCCTTGAGCGCCCGCACTTCCTTGCCGTCGAGCACGATGGCGCGGATCTGGCCCTCGGCACGCTCGGTGTCGTAGCCCAGGAACTCGGTGGCGCCCGCCTTCTGGCGAATGTCGAACCAGATCGCCTGGTCGGCGGTGTCGCCCGAGCCCGCCCAGGCCGCACGCGCCTTGGCACGCTGCTCGTCCATCGCCTTCTCGAAGCCCGCGTTGTCGACCTTGATGTCGCGCGCGCGCAGCACGTCCTGCGTGAGATCGAGGGGAAAGCCGAACGTGTCGTAGAGCTTGAAGGCAATGTCGCCCTTGAGCGTGCCGCCGGCGCCGAGGCTCCGCGTCTCGTCCTCGAGCAGCTTCAGGCCGGTGCCCAACGTCTTCTTGAAGCGCGTCTCCTCGAGCTTCAGCGTCTCGGTGATCAGCGGCTGTGCCCGCACCAGCTCGGGGTACGCGTCGCCCATCTCGTGCACCAGGATCGGCACCAGGCGATAGACCATCGGATCCTGGGCGCCCAGGATATGGGCGTGGCGCATGGCGCGGCGCATGATGCGGCGGAGCACATAGCCGCGGCCCTCGTTGGACGGCAGCACGCCGTCGGCGATCAGGAACGAGGTGGCGCGCAGATGGTCGGCGATGACCTTGTGCGAGGCGCCCTGCTTGCCGTCGGGATCGACGCCGGTTTCGTGGGCCACCGCCTCGATCAGGGCGCGGAACAGGTCGATGTCGTAGTTGTTGTGCTTGCCCTGCAGGACGGCGGCCAGGCGCTCCAGCCCCATGCCGGTGTCGATCGACGGCTTGGGCAGCGAGACGCGCTCGTCCTTGGTCACCTGCTCGTACTGCATGAAGACCAGGTTCCAGATTTCGATGAAGCGGTCGCCATCCTGGTCGGGGCTGCCCGGCGGGCCGCCCGGGACGGAGGGGCCGTGGTCGTAGAAGATCTCGGTGCAGGGCCCACAGGGGCCGGTCTCGCCCATCGCCCAGAAATTGTCCGAGGTCGGGATGCGGATGATGCGGTCGTCGGAAAGGCCCGCGATCTTCTTCCAGAACCCCGCCGCCTCGTCGTCGGTGTGATAGACCGTGACCAGCAGCTTTTCCTTGGCCAGGCCGTAGTCCTTGGTCAGCAGGTTCCAGGCGAGTTCGATCGCCTGTTCCTTGAAATAGTCGCCGAACGAGAAGTTGCCCAGCATCTCGAAGAAGGTGTGGTGGCGGGCGGTGTAGCCCACGTTCTCGAGGTCGTTGTGCTTGCCGCCGGCGCGCACGCACTTCTGCGACGTGGTGGCGCGCACATAGGGGCGCGTCTCCAGGCCGGTGAAGACGTTCTTGAACTGCACCATGCCGGCGTTGGTGAACATCAGGGTCGGGTCGTTGCGCGGCACCAACGGGCTCGAATCCACGATCGCGTGGCCGTTTTTGCCGAAATATTCTAGGAAGGTGCGGCGGATATCGCTGACGCTTTGCATGCGGGCCTTGTAGCGTGCGGCTGCTGCCCAAGTCCAGAACAGGGAACCACCCGGAAATGGCCGCCGAGGCCCATTCTACCGCCACTCTCCGGCTCACCGTGGGCGATCTGCGGGTCGTCCATCCGATCACCGTGCCGTCAGCCCCGGTGCCCGCGACCGACGTCGTGCCGGCGCTGCAGGGGCTGGTGAACGCGGTGGTGGCGGCCGCCGAAGTTGGCCAGTCTATTTCGTGCCGCAAGGGCTGTGGCGCCTGCTGCCGCCAGCTCGTGCCGGTGTCACGCACGGAAGGCGAGCGGCTGCTGGCTCTGGTCGAGACCATGCCCGCGGATCGGCGCAAGATACTGCATGCCCGCTTTGCCGCGGCCGAGACGATCCTCGACGCCGCCGGTCTCTCGGATCGCGCGGGACGTAGCGACCGCGAACTGTCGCTGGCCTATTTCGCGCTCGCCATCCCCTGCCCGTTCCTCGAGGACGAAAGCTGTTCGATCCATCCCGACCGGCCGCTGGTGTGTCGCGAGTATCTCGTGACCTCGCCGGCCGAACTTTGCGCCGGCCCGTCCCAGGAAGGCGTGACGCCCGTGCCGGTGCCGAAGGTTTCGATGGCCGCGCGCGGCCTGCAGGACGATGAAGACTGGTTCCCGCTCGCACTGCTTACGAAGTGGGCTGAGACCCGTCCTCGCAATGATGTGCGGAAGACGGGACCTGAGTGGGTGCAGCGTTTTTTGAGCGCCATCGGCGCTCAAAAAAGGTGAGCGCCCCATTTTCTTGTCTGCGCATGCGCAGGCAAGAAAATGGGCGGTGCTGCGCGTGGGGGAGCAGCACCGCCCGGGGGACCGGAGACAGGGGATCCGGCCGCTAAGACTCTTTAATTTCGGATAGAGAGAGAGAGAGAGGAAGACGACTATTTGTCGTCGTCGTCGTCGTCTTCGGTCTTCTCGCCGTCCATCAGGACGTTGGCGAGGATGCCGGCGTTGGCCCGCACCTTCTGCTCGATTGCGGCGGCGACGTCGGGATGGTCGCGCAGGTACTGCTTGGCGTTCTCGCGGCCCTGGCCGATGCGCGTGCCGTCGTAGGAGAACCACGAGCCCGACTTCTCGACGATGCCGGCCTTGTCGCCGAGATCGATCAGCTCGCCCACCTTGGAGATGCCCTCGCCGTAGAGGATGTCGAACTCGATGACCTTGAACGGCGGCGCCACCTTGTTCTTCACGACCTTGACGCGGGTCTGGTTGCCGACGACCTCGTCCTTGTCCTTGAGCGCGCCGATGCGGCGGATGTCGAGGCGGACCGAGGCGTAGAATTTCAGCGCATTGCCGCCGGTCGTGGTCTCGGGGCTGCCGAACATGACGCCGATCTTCATGCGGATCTGATTGATGAAGATGACCAGCGTGTTGGACTTGGAGATCGAGCCGGTGAGCTTGCGCAGCGCCTGGCTCATCAGGCGGGCATGCAGGCCCGGCAACGAATCGCCCATCTCGCCCTCGAGTTCGGCGCGCGGCACGAGGGCCGCCACCGAGTCGATGACCAGCACGTCGATGGCGCCCGACCGCACCAGCGTGTCGGCAATCTCGAGCGCCTGTTCGCCGGCGTCGGGCTGGGAGATCAGGAGGTTGCCGATGTCGACACCCAGCTTCTTGGCGTAGCCGGGATCGAGCGCATGCTCGGCGTCGATGAAGGCGCAGGAGCCGCCCTTCTTCTGGGCCTCGGCCAGCACATGCAGCGCCAGCGTGGTCTTACCCGAGCTTTCCGGGCCGTAGATTTCGACGATGCGGCCCTTGGGCAGGCCGCCGATGCCGAGTGCGATATCCAGGCCGAGCGAGCCGGTCGAGATCGATTCGATCTCCACGGCCTCGCGCTGGCCGAGCTTCATGTTCGAGCCCTTGCCGAAGGCGCGCTCGATCTGGGCGAGCGCTGCGTCCAGCGCCTTGTTCTTGTTTTCCATGCCTTCTTTTTCGACCACTTTCAGCACTGCCGACATTGGCTCTCTCCTCGGTATCCCACGCCCCTGTCAGGAGCAGCAATGCGGATAAGTCCGCAGCGGGTAGAGCGCCAATGTACCTATTTTGTTCCTGGCGACAAGAGGGGAATTAACCCACTGTTCTAATTTATCTTATTGACACAAGTTCTAGCTATGTTCCCGGTGATTCCCGGCGGATTTGGGAGGGATACCGGCCCGCGCCTCGTCGCACTCGACGCAGCCTTCGCCGGGCCCGTGCAGAAACAGAAGCGGCACCCGGCTGAGTTCCTCGACCGCCAGCCGGACGATGTCGCGCGCCCGCGCGAGTCGCGCCGTCGCCTGCCCGACCGGCCCTTCCGCCTGGAGCCCCCGCGCCCGCAGCCAACCGTCGGCCAGGGCGAAGCGCTGGCAGCAGTGGTCGTTCTCGAGATAGTCGAGCCGCACGGCACGGCCCTCGCGTAGCACCGTGCAGTGGCGCGGGATCCCATAGGGAACGCCGGCCAGAAGTTCGGCGACATGCAGAGACGTGTCGGCGTCGTGGCCGACGCCCAGCAGCAGGACCTGCCCGTCGAGGTCGTGCACCCGTCCCGCGGGGCTCTCGGGCGTATGCGGCGGCAGCGGCAACGACGTCTTCACGATCACTTCGGCATGCGGCCCGATCGCCGCGAAGGCCTGAAGATGGTCGGACCGCACGACACCCGGCAGGCGCCAGAACAGATCGGCCGTGACACCGAGGTCCGACGCGGCTGGTGTTGTTGCGGGGTCGAACGGCGTGTCGTCATCGCCGGTCCAGGACGGCATCACCAGCGTGCCGTCAGGCCCCAGCGCCATCCGCAGCGCCTCGATCAGCCCGTGCGGCCCATCCTCGACCGGCCGCACCGCGCGGAACGACGTGTGCACCAGCAGCACGCCGCCCGGAGCGACGCCGAGCGCGCGCAGTTGGTCGGCGATGTCGCGCTTTTGCAACTCAGTCCTTGGGCGGCACGAACATGTAGCCGACGCCGCGCACGGTGCGGATCGCCTCGGGGTGGGCCGCGTCCTTCTCGATCTTGCGCCGGAGCCGGGTGATCCGGAGGTCGATCGCCCGATCGAAGGTCTCCATCTCGCGATGGCCGACCGTCTCCAGCAGCCAGTCGCGCGCCAGCGGCCGGTTGGGATTCTCGGCAAAGAGCTTCAGCAGGTCGAATTCGCTGGCGGCCAGCGTCTCCTCGGCGCCATCGGCATCGACCAGGACGCGCTTGTCGAGATCGAGGACGCGCCGGCCCATGCGCACGCGCGGCCCCGTGCCGGTCGTCACCGCGCCGCCGGCGCGGCGCAGCACGCTCTTGATGCGGGCCAGCAACTCGCGCGGATCGAACGGCTTGGGGATGTAGTCGTCGGCGCCGGTTTCGAGGCCGACAACGCGGTCGACCGTGTCGCCGGCCGCCGTCACCATGATGATACAGACCTTGCCGCTCTTCTCGCGCAGCCAGCGGGCGATGGCGAAGCCGTCCTCGCCGGGCAGGCCGATGTCGAGCAGCACCAGCGCCGGCAGCTCGCGCTCGACCATCCGGCGCAACCCGACACCCGATTCGAAGCCGGTGACGCGGTAGCCCTGCTTGGTCAGATAGTCGAGCAGGAGCTGGCGCTGCGCCGGCTCGTCCTCGACCACGACAATATGCTGACGCGTATCCATTGCTCCCCCGCCGGAAACCTAGCACACGTCGCGATCGGGCCAATGGCGATCAGGGAGGAGACCTGTTGAACATTATGGCGCCATGAGCACGGGCGAATTCCTCCGTGCAAATCGCGCCGGTGCGACCGCGCAGCGCCGGATAGAGCGCCTCGAGCTCGGCCAAGGTGACGTTCTCCTTGACGCGGACATGATGTACGCAGACCGCGCCTTCGGGGCTCCAGCCCGCCTCGAAGACGTCGTCGGGCGAATTGTCGGGCTTCTGCACGCCACGATCGTCGTAAAGATCGATGCGCATGCCGTTCATGGTCCAGCCCCTGATGCCGCCGTAGTCACCGCGCACGAGGCGGACGCAGGCGGCATGCAGCGGCGCCAACGAAACGCCCTCGCCTGTCGATGCCCAGCGCCGGTAGCCGAAGCGCACGCATTTGGCGATCGCGCCGCCGGTGCAACTCAATTCCATTCCCTGAGGTCCACCGGCAAGTGGAAACGCCTGCTGCCGACCATCGGGCCCGGCATCGCAGATATTCGCCCAGGTCCCGTCCGCTGCGGCGGTTTCGAGCGTGTGCAGCCAGACCGTGCCGCTGCGGTCATCCGGATCGGGCTCGACCGCGGCGATGCGGACCCGCATCGGCCGTCCGCCGACGCCGAGATCAAGGATGGCTCCGATAAGGTCGCGGCTGCGCAGGACGCGACCATCCGCCAGCGTGACCACGAACTCGGTGCCCTCAACCGTCACCTGCGGCACCGGTCGCCCGGCAGCCGCCGCCGTGGTGAAGAAGAGCAGGGACAGAACGAGGAGGAAAGCAGGTCGCATGGGAAGCTCCAGAAATGGAAACGGCCCGTCGCGAAGGACGGGCCGTGTGCCGGTGGGATCAGCGGGTTTCCGGCGGCAGCTCGATCGCCTGGATCGACAGGACCGATCCGCTGACCTCGATGCCGTTGGTGGCGATGCCGTTGGGGCCGATGCCGTTGGGGTTGAGGGCATTCGGGTTCAGGGCGTTCTGGGTCAGAGCATTCTGGGTCAGGGCGTTGGGGTTGAGGGCGTTGAGACTGATGCCGTTCTGGGTCAGGGCGTTGGTCCAGCCGGCGTGCGCCGGGGCGATGAAGGTTGCCGTCAGGGTGGCGAAGGCGGCGACGATGGCGATGGTCTTGAACATTGTCTGTCTCCCGTTTCGAGGTTTGGCGAGCCGCGTTGTGCCGTCCGCCGATGAACAGACTATGCCGCCGCTCCGTATCGTCGCCGTGTCGCCTCTTTCGTCATGGTGTACCGTCTGTATCGCCGGATCGGGTGACATCGTGTCGTGGGCGTATCGTCCGACCGCTTCCGCGACTTCGACGATACAAACCGCCGATCCGGCGACACATCCTCGATACGAAGGGACGGCAGCATGCCGCTCATGAACCAGGTGGATACGACCGCCATAGCCCGGGACCGCGTCGCCCGCGTCGTGACGGAGCGACTGATCGCCAGTCCCCTGCTGCCACGCCTCATCGCCTTTCCGGTGATCTGCGGCGGCGCGGCGGCTCTCTATGACGGCACCGCGCCGGCTTGGATGTTCATCCTGCCCGCGCTCTTCTATGTCGTCTCGCCTCCGCTCTCCTGGTGGATCCGGCGCGCCTACCACCGGGATCCGGCAGCACTAAGCCTCGCCCGCTGGCGCCTCTACTATGGTTGCAGCACGGCATCCAGCGCCTTTGCCAATGGCCTGATGGGCGGCCTCCTCGCCACGCTTCCGGGGGAGTACGAGCGCGTGCTCTGGTCGTTCGCGCTTTGCCTCGTCTTGGGCCTGCTGCCGACCCGCAACCTGCACGGTCCGTCCTTCCTGGCGGGCAGCCTGGCGCTGCTCCTGCCGATCGGTGGCGCGCTCGCGCTCGGCGACGGCAGCCGCACGGCGCTCTGGCTGGCGGCCACGTCTTTTGCCTATCTCGCGATCGTCAACGTGCTCGCTCATGTCGAGCGCAAGCGCCTGCGGGAGCAGATCGCCCGCGACCTGGCCGCGGCCGATCTGTCGCAAAGTCTCGACAAGGCGCATCGGGATGTAGCCATCGCCCAGGACACGATGCGGACCGTGCTCGACAATATGGGCGACGGCGCTTTGCTCTACGAGAGCGACGGGCGCTGGCTTTACCAGAACAAGGCGATGGCGCACCTGCATGACATGCCGGACGAGTTGCTGAAAACGCTACCGACCTTCGCCGACATCGTCCGATACAGGGCCAACCGCGGTGACTACGGCCCGGCCGAAAAGCTACCGGGAGGCATCGACGGCTGGATCGCGAGCCGCATGGCCCGCTTCGACGCCCCGGGCCAGCCAGCCGAGCGTCGTCGTACCGTCACCGGCCGAACCGTCGAGGTGACCTATCGCCCCCTTCCGGATGGACGCGTGCTCACCGTTCATCGCGACCTCACGGATATCGTCGAGCAGGAGCTTCAGCTCATGGTGGCCCGCGACGAGGCGGCGGAGGCCCGCGAGCGGCTGATCCTGGCCATGGAGGCGATGGACGACGGTATCGCCTTTCTTGACAGCGACGAGAAATTGATCCTGTGCAACGAGGCGTACCGCCGCTTCATGCGTCACCTCCCGGAGATCGTGACACCCGGCGCCGACTTGCGTGCCGCCATGCGCCATGCGGGCAAGGTGGTCGCGCCGCCGAACGAAGATTCGACGACCTGGGCCGACAGACAGCTCGCCACACTCCAATCCGGGCGGCCGGCATTGATCCCCTACGGCCCCAAGCAGTGGGCCCGCGTGTCGATGCGCTACGAGGCCGACCGACGGTCGGTCATTCTGGTCAGCGATGTGTCCGAAGAGCGACAGCGACAGCGCGAACTGGAGCGCGCGCTGACCGCCGCGGAAAAGTCGCGAGCCGACGCCGAGGCCGCCAACCAATCCAAGTCGACCTTCCTCGCCACCATGAGCCACGAGATCAGGACGCCGATGAACGGCGTACTCGGCATGATGGAGGTCCTGGAGGCCGAAGGTGTCGACGAGGCGCAGGCGCGCACCGTGGCCACGATGCGCGAGTCGGCGCAGGCGCTGCTGCGGATCATCGACGACCTGCTCGACTTCTCCAAGATCGAAGCCGGCGCCCTCGACCTCGAGGAAACCCCGTTCTCGCTGACCGGCCTGGTCGAGAGCGCGATCGCCACCTTCCGGCCGCAGGCCGAGCGCAAGGGCCTGTCGCTGATGGCCGCCGTCGCACCTGGATCGACCGATGCGCTGGTGGGCGATCCCACGCGGGTGCGGCAGATCCTGTTCAACCTGCTCGGCAATGCCCTCAAGTTCACGGACCGTGGCGGCGCCATGATCCGCGCCCGCACCGAGCCGCTGGGCGAAGGCGGCACGCGCATCGTGCTGTCGGTGAGCGACACCGGCATCGGCATGAACGAGGCGCAGCAGCAGCGGCTGTTCCTGCCCTTCTCCCAGGCCGACAGCTCGACGACACGCCGCTTCGGCGGCACCGGCCTTGGCCTCTCGATCGTGCGGCGCCTTGCCCAGCTCATGGGCGGCGACGTGACGGCGGAGAGTTCGCCCGGTGCCGGCTCGACCTTCACCGTGACGCTCACCCTGCTGGCCGCCCCGGCCGACTCGCCGCTGGTCGACCTGCCTCCGATCGACCGGATTTCCACCGGGACGACGGCCGCGACCGGGTCGATCGGCCTCGCCGGCAACCGCGTGCTGGTGGTCGACGATCATCCGATCAACCGAGACGTGCTCGTCCGCCAGCTTCGTGCGCTCGGTGTCGCCTCCGACTCCGCCGCCGACGGGCTGGCCGGCCTGCAGGCGTGGTGCAGCGGCGCCTACGACATCGTCTTCGCCGACATCCACATGCCGCAGATGGACGGCTTCGAGATGACGGCGGAGATCCGCCGGCTCGAGACCGCCGACCGCCGACCGCATACGCCGATCGTCGCGGTCACGGCCAACGCGCTGGCGGGCGAGGACGAGCGCTGCCGGGCCGCCGGCATGGACGGTTATCTGTCCAAGCCGGTCAGCCTGGACCGCCTGCGTGCCACCCTGCAGCGCTGGTTGCGCGGCGAGACCGGCGCAAAGCCCGCAATCGACCGCAGCGTGCTCGATCCGTGGATCGCCGACGACGAAGTCGCGCGTCGCGATCTGCTGCGCAAGTTCTCCGCGACCGCGACCCTCTCACGGCGCGATATCGAGGCGGCGATGACGGCGGGCGACCTGCCGGCCCTCGCCGCCGCCGCCCATCGCCTCAAGGGCAGCGCGCTGGCGGTCGGCGCCCGCGCACTCGGCGAAGCGGCGGGAACACTGGAACGGACCGCCAAGGCGGGCGACCGCGCCGCCTGCCAGGACAGCCTCGGACCGCTGGCCGTCGAGGTGCAACGGGCGCAGGCCGAAATCGGATAGGACTTTGGAGCGGGTGGATCGCTCGACCTGAACCGCAAAGGCGGACGGGAGCGAGAAGAGAGCCGGCCTTCGTAAAGGCGGCGAAGACGAAACCTAGCGGAACTGGGCCAGAATGACGACGCCACCATGCGGGGCGTCGTGCTGGATTGCGGCCTGGGCGGGCTTGGCCTTGACCACCCAGACGAGGGTTCCGACGGCGAAGGCGAGGCCATAGACCGGCGCTGCGGCGAGGGTGGCGATGACGGTGGCAAGGGCCAGGAAGGAACCGATGATCTGGAACATGACGCTATCCCCGGAGTCTCGTGCGGCGGGGCGGGACTGCCCTTGCCGGTGAAGTCTGTTTAAGGGACGTGCGTATCATCGACGTATTGCGGGTCCGTGAAATTGTTTCGTCTGTATCGTGGGCCGAATTACCTGGCTGGTAGTTGTTCCGCGGTTACGGGCACCTCACCTTGCCGCAATGACCGCGCTGCAGCTGCACCACAGCCTCTTTTCCGCCTCCTCCCAGAAGGTTCGGCTGGCGCTCGTCGAAAAGCGCCTCGCCCATGACAGCGTCGCGGTCGACCTGCAGGCCGGCGAGCAGCATTCGGCGGCCTATCGCGCGCTCAATCCGCGCGGCGTCGTGCCGACCCTGATCCACGACGGCGCCGTGCTGATCGAAAGTGCCGCCATCCTGGAATATCTCGACGATGTCTTTCCCGAGCCGGCGCTGCGCCCAGCCGACCCGGTGGCCCGTCAACGGATGCGCGCCTGGGTCCGTCGCCTCGACGATGTGCATCACCCCGCCAATGGCATGATGCACTATGCCGTGCTCGGCCGGGCCGCGTTGCAGGCGCTGCCGCCCGACCGGCTCGAGGCGATGCTGCAGGCCATGCCCAACCGGCGCGATCGCGCGCTGCGCACGGCCGCCGCGCGGCTGGGGACAGAGGCGCCGGAGTTCGCCGACGTCGTGCGCACCCAGGAAGAAATGCTCGATGCGATCGACGGCGCGCTCACGAACAGCACCTTCCTGATCGGCAACGAGGTCACCCACGCCGACCTGGTGGCCCTGCCCTATGTCGCGCGCCTGGAGCAGATGGGATTGATTGCCCTCATCGACGCCGCCGGACGCGAACGCCTCGCCGGTTGGTACGCAAGGATGAAGGCGCGCCCGTCGTGGAGCGAGACGATCGGCGCCCTGCCCCGCCAGGTCGTCGAGCACTGGCAGTCGCTCGGCAGACAAGCCTGGCCGCAGATCGTGCCGCACTTGCGGCTTCAGGTCTCACTTTGAGACGAGCGCGGCGAGCTTCTTCGGGGCGATGAGCTGGTAACTGCGCCGGACCACGGCCGCGACGTCGTCCCAGTCCGGCTTGTCGTCGAGCCGCACGCCGATCCAGCCCTTGGACCCGACATAGGGTGGAACAAAGAACCGTCTGGCGTCGGCGCCGACCAGCACCGCCTGGCTGCCCGGCGGCGCCTTGCACCAGACCGAGATGCGCCCGTCACCGCGCTTCTCCATGGCGAAGATCTTGTCACGGACGCGGAACGTCGGATCGCCCCACGCTTCTTTCTCCGTCGCCTCGGGCAGGGCGAGGCAGATGGCGCGCAGTCGGTCGATGGGCTTTTTCGTCATGCGACGGCCTACTTTGCCGTTAGCGCCTTGATCGCCGCCGCATCGTAGCCCAGCGATCCGAGCACCTCATCGTTGTGCTGGCCGATCTCCGGCGGGTCGCTGACCAGCGGCGGCCGCCAGCCAAACATCTGGAACGGCAACAACGGCAGGCGTGTCTTCACGCCGCCCGGCAGGGTCGTCGGCGCCAGCGAGCCGTTGGCAAGGAGATGCGGATTGTCGAACAGGTCCTGCGGCCGCGCGACCGGCGCGAAGGAAATGTCGGCGTCCAGGCAGATCTGCTCGAGCGCCTGCTTGGTGTAGCCCTTGAAGACCGCCGCCACCTTGGGCACCAGCCACGGCCTGGCCTCGATGCGGAGGTTGTTGGTGGCGAGCCTGGCATCGGCCGCGAGTTCCGGCTGCTTGAAGAATTCGCAGAAGCGCTTCCACTGGCCGTCGCTGGTGATGCCGACGAAGACCTGCAGGTCATCCGACGTGTTGAAGATCTCGTAGACCGCCCACGAACTCACGCGCTCGGGCATCGGCGGCGGCGCCGTGCCGTTGATCGCGGTGATAGCGAGGTGCTGTCCCATCAGGAAGACCACCGACTCGAACAGCGCACTTTCGACCAGCCCGCCCCTTCCCGTCCTGTCGCGCTGTTTCAGCGCCAGCACCGTGCCGAAGGCGCCGAACAGGCCGCCCACGATATCGACCACCGATGTGCCGGCACGCAGCGGCCTGCCGCTGGGCCCGGTCATATAGGCAAGCCCGCCCATCATCTGCACGACTTCGTCGAGTGCCGGCCGTTTCTCGTACGGCCCGGGCAGGAAGCCTTTTAGCGCGCAATAGACGAGGCGCGGATTGATCTTCTCGAGATCCTTCGGTCCCAGCCCGCGCTTGGCCATCGAGTCCGGCGCAAAATTCTCGATCAGCACGTCGGCCGACTGCAGCAGCTTGACCAGCGCCGCCCTGCCCTCGGGTCTGTCGACGTCGAGCGCCAGGCTCTTCTTGTTGCGATTGAAGTAGCCGAAGAAGCCGGCGCCGAAGCCGCGCAGCTTGCGCGTGCGGTCGCCGTCCACAGGTTCGACCTTGATCACCTCGGCGCCGAGATCGGCCAGGATCATGCCGCAGGACGGCCCGAGGATGGTGTGCGTGAGTTCGACGACGCGGACGCCTTTGAGAGGCGGCTCTACGTCAGCCACGTATCGATGTCCTTGGTGAGCGGCAGGCCGGCGGTCTCACCCAGCACATGATGGCCGATGCCGGCACCGACCAGGAACGCCTCCTGATGCGGCAGCGCATTGGCCTTCAGCAGGGCGCGGATCGCGGGGCCGTCATGGCCCCAGCCGATCGCCTCGACCTTGCCGTCGAAGGCGCGGTTCAGCAGCAACAGGAACTCGGCGCGTTCGGCCTCGCTGAGGCCGGGTACGGCGTCGATGTCGCCCAGGATGAACAGCCGTCCCCGGAATTTCGCCACGAGGTCGGCGATGCTGTTGCGCGGCTCGACGATGATTTCGCGGTTCGGCCCGCGACGCACGCGGGCAGCCAGCGACAGCGGCAGCACGGCGGCGCCGAGATAGGCGCCGGAATCCATCAGCGCCGAGGTCAGTTCCTTGTAGGTGATGCCCAGCCGCTCGGCCCGCTTGATCCGCATCATGGCCACTTCGGGCTTGGGCGCCTTCCAGGCCTTGGCGGCGGCGCGGCGCCACACCCAGGCTTCCCAGGACATGTCGAAGACCGGGCCGTTGTTGTGCCCGATGCCTGGCCGGCGCAGCAGGGCCTCGACATTGGCATGCCGGACCCCTAGACGGTCGAAACGATCACCCATTGCGTTTATTCTAATGCAATTCAGGTGCCGAAATCGAGGAGCAACGCGTGGACGATTTTGAGGTCGATGTTCTGGTGGTGGGTGCGGGCAATGCCGCGGCCTGTGCGGCGCTCGCCGCCCGTGAAAAGGGCGCCACGGTCGCCATGCTGGAAGCCGCCCCCGAGGAAGAGCGCGGTGGCAACTCGACCTACACCGCCGGCGCCATGCGCGTCGTCTTCAACGGTGTCGACGATCTGGTCCAGCTCTACGACCTCACCGAGGACGAGAAGCGCGACGTCGATTTCGGCAGCTATTCGGCCGACGAGTTCCTCGACGACATGGGCCGCGTCACCAACTACCGCTGCGACCCCGATCTCACCGACATGCTGATCGGCCGCAGCTTCGAGACACTGAAATGGATGCGCTCCAAGGGCGTGCGCTTCCAGCCGAGCTATGGCCGCCAGGCCTTCAAGGTGAACGGCAAGTACAAGTTCTGGGGCGGCCTCGCGGTCGAGGCGTGGGGCGGCGGGCCGGGCCTGGTCGACCTCGAGCACAAGGCGGCGGTGAAGGCCGGCATCCCGATCCATTACGAGACGGCGGCGGTGTCGCTGATCGAGGAGGACGGCGTCGTGCGCGGCGTCATCGCCAGACATAAAGGCCGCAAGGTGCGGATCGGCGCCAAGGCCGTGGTGCTGGCCTGCGGCGGCTTCGAGAGCAACGCCGAGATGCGCACGCGCTATCTCGGACCGACCTGGGATCTCGCCAAGGTGCGCGGCACGCGCTTCAACACCGGCGCCGGCATCAACATGGCGCTGGCGATCGGCGCCAAGGCGCATGGCAACTGGTCGGGTGGCCACGCGGTGGGCTGGGATATGAACGCGCCGGAGTTCGGCGACCTCGAGGTCGGCGACAATTTCCAGAAGCACTCCTACCCGCTCGGCATCATGGTGAATGCCAACGGCGTGCGCTTCGTCGACGAGGGCGCGGACTTCCGCAACTACACCTACGCCAAGTACGGCGCCGTGATCCTGTCGCAGCCGCAGCAGTTCGCGTGGCAGATCTTCGATTCCAAGGTGCTCGACAAGCTGCGCGACGAATACCGCATCAAGCGCATGACCAAGGTGCGGGCCGACACGATCGAGGAGCTGGCGGGCAAGCTCGAGGGCGTCGACCCGAAGGCGTTCCTGAAGACGATCAAGGAGTGGAACGAAGCCGTCATGACCGAGGTGCCGTTCAACCCGGCGGTCAAGGACGGCCGCAGCACGCGGGGCCTCGCGGTGCCGAAGAGCAACTGGGCCAATACGATCGACCAGGCCCCGTTCGAGGCATATGCCGTCACCTGCGGCCTCACCTTCACTTTCGGCGGGCTCAAGATCAGCAACGAGGGCGAGGTCGAGAGCACCGACGGCCACACGATTCCCGGCCTGTTCGCCGCCGGCGAGCTGGTTGGCGGGCTGTTCTATCACAACTACCCCGGCGGGACGGGCCTGGTCTCCGGCGCCGTGCTCGGCAAGCTGGCGGGCGACGGCGCCGGGCGCTACGTTTCGGGCAAGAATTAGAAAGAACCCAGTGGAGGAAATCATGAACAGGCTCACGCGCCGTCACGCCCTCGCCCTCGGCTCGACCGCCCTCGTCCTGCCCTCGGCGCTTCATGCCCAGGCCGCTTGGCCGTCGCAGCCGATCAGCTTCGTCGTCGGCTATGCCGCCGGCGGTGGCGCAGACATCGTGGCGCGGGAACTCGCGCATCTGATGACGCCGTTGCTCGGCCAGAACGTGATCGTCGAGAACAAGGGCGGTGCCGCCGGCGCGATCGGCGCGCGCTTCGTGTCGCAAGCCAAGCCGGACGGCTATACGATCTTCTACGCCGTCGGTACCAACGTCGTGACCAACCCGCACGTGCTCAAGAGTTCGATCGACACGCTGGCCGGTCTGATGCCGATCATCCAGACCACCGACTACCAGTACGTACTGGCGGTCAACCCGAGCGTGCCGGCCAACAACGTCAAGGAGCTGATCGCGCTCGCCAAGAAGGAACCGGGCAAGCTCACCTATTCTTCGTCGGGTGTCGGCGGCAACAACCACCTGGCGGGCGCGCTGTTCGCCGAAGCAGCCGGCATCGACCTCACGCACGCTCCTTACAAGGGCACCGGCCCGGCGCTGCTCGACGTCATCAGCGGCATCATCACCATGAATTTCTCCTCGCTGCCGCCAGCCGTCGGCCAGATCAAGGCCGGCAAGCTCAAGGCGCTGGCCGTGACCGGCGAGAAGCGCGTCAGCTCCCTGCCCGACGTGCCGACGCTCAGGGAGCAGGGCGTCGATGTAGCCGTCACCGGCTGGCACGGCCTGTTCGCGCCACCCAAGACCCCCGACGCCATCCTCGACCGCGTCCACAAGGAGACGGTGGTGGCGATGAAGGATCCGAAATTCACCGGGGCACTGGCCAAAGACGGTCTCGAGTTGCCGCCCAACCGCAGCCGTGCCGAATTCGCCAAGTTCGTGGTCGACGAGCACACCTTCTGGGGCAAGAAGCTGAAGGCGCTGAAGGTCCAGATGGAGTGAGAACGCTACTGCCGCGCGCGCGTCCAGTCGCCGGGGAAGAGGTTTGCCACCCGGGTAAAGCTGCCGGCGCCGTCGGGCCGGAAGATGATGGCTTCGCCTTGGACGTCCGGGTGATAGCCGGTCAGCAGCAGCACATTGTTGCCGTGCGAGACCAGCACGGTGTTGGTGCCGGCCGCCGGCCGCTCCGAAAGCATGGCCCGTAGATTTTCGTTGTTCAGCTTGCGGTCGGCCTCGCTCACCGCGGGGTAGCTCCTGGCGACGCTGAGCTTGTCGGTGATCTGGTAGCCGCCCTTGCCGAACATCGCCTCGGCGTGCTGCCAGCACCGGCAGAACTCCGAGCTGAGCACCTTGCCGACAGGTATGCCTAGCGCCCTGAAATCCTCGCCGAACTGGCGGACCTGCGCGCGACCGGCCTCGCTCAGGTTGCGCTGGGTCGAGCAATCGCTGAACACGGCACGGTCGACGTCGGAGCCGGACGCGCCCGTCTCGCCATGACGGAAGTAGATGACGAACCCGCCCTTCCGCAGGTCGTCGACAACCTGCCGGGTCTGGGCTTCGTCCGCTGATCGCGCGGGCCCAGCGGCCAAGAGGATGCCCGCCATCGCGAGCAGAAGACGCCTGTAGGTCGTCGCTTGCATGATTGGCTACGCCTCCTTCGGTCTCGCCGGCACCACGCAAAAGCCCTGGGCCTCGATGCCCAGCGGCGGATTGAACTTCGAACGGAAATTCTCCATTGCGATCGCGGCGGTCAACTCGACGATCTGGGCGTCGGTGAAGTGCTGCTTCAGTCTGTCGACCAGGGCGTCGTCGACTTGCCGGTCGGTGTAGGTGATGCGCTCGGCATATTCGAGCGCCAGCCGCTCGGCTTCGCTGAACAGCTTGCTGTCACGCCACTGCGTCACCTCGGCAAGCTTCTCCATTCCGCAGTCAGTCGTCTCCAGCACACGGCTGGAATTGATATCCATTCAAAACGGACAGCCGTTGATGGTGGCGACGCGGACATAGAGCAGCGCCGGCAGTCCCCTGGGCAGCAGGCCCGACTGCTCGATCGATTGGCCGAGCAGGCCGGCGGCGCGCAGGATCGGCGGGCAGTGCGCCATCACCCTGGTGGGATTGAGCAGGCCGCCGAACATCTCGCGCTGCCGGTCGAAGATGGCCTTCAGCGTCGGATCGCCGCCATCTTCCTCGATCTCACTGACACGGGGCATCGGGATACCTCTGTTTCGGTCGCGACCACGATAACGCCGTCACAATGCGCGGCGCGAGGAAACTTTTCTCATGCCGATCCGAATCCAGCCGAGGCCTGCTCATTTTGGGCAGCCGGCTGGCCCATTCCGGGTAATCCATTGCTGGAGAAAGTGCGGACGAAGCGCATATTCATTTCGTGAAAAGGGTAGGCGGCGTGGAAAGCAACAAATGACTGTGTGCAGGCCGTATATCGCCGGCGTCGGCCTGTGGCTCGCCACTGCATTGGTGGATTCGGCATGGGCGCAGAGCTGGAACATGTACCAGGGGAGCACGAGCCTCCAGCTCCAGTACACGGGCGGCGACCTGAACGTGGTGTCCAGCGGCGTCTACTCGAACAATCCCGCCAAGATCAGCGTCAACATCCTCGGCAACAGGATCGACGGGATGATCATCGATACCGGTTCCACCGGCATCGCGATCTCGGCGAGCCTGCTTCCTTCTCTCGCCGGCTACACGCCGCTCGGCCCCGGCACGATCAACTACGACAGCAGCGGCGCCTCGCCGACCGGGACTTTCTACCAGCTGCCCGTGAGCCTGCTCGGCGGCACCTCGGGCGGCAGCGCCGCGCCGGCCTCCACGACGGTCAAGGTGCTGGTCGTCACCAGCGACAACACCACGACCTACTTCGGCATCGGCAACAACAGGAACAACGTCTACAGTGGTACGCCGAACGCCTCCCTCACCTTCGCCCAGAACGTGGCGCAGGGAATCATCACGCCGATCTCCGCCGTGGGCATGAATCCGCTGCTCAACGTGTCGGTGAACGGGACCGCCCTGCCCAACCAGGGCTACGTGGTCATGAACAACCAGATCGTCGTCGGCCTGACGACAGCCAACAACGGCTACTCCTTCGTCAAACTCACTCCCGATGCCGCGAACGGGCCCAACCTCTGGAACGGCATCCCGGTGTCGCTCACGGTCGGTGCGGGCGCCGCCGGGGCGGGAACGATCCTCCACGACACCGGCATCGACTATGCCTTTCTCGTGCCTTTCGGCCAGACCGGCCAAACCGTCAGCGTCGCGATGCCGGGTGCCTCGCCGACGGGCGCCCTCTACGATTTCATCATCACACGGGGAACAACAGCTACCGCGTGCGCGACGCCTGCCAGCGCGACCATGACGCCGTGCCACGTCGAGGCTTCCACCTCGAGCACGCCGTTCCTCAATACCGGCCGGCAGTTCTTCGCCGGGCTCAACTACCTGTTCGATCCGGTGAACGGCTTTGTGGGCTACGCGCTATCCGACTCAGGCTTGACCACGACCGCGACCGTGACGCCGTTGCTCGCGCTGACCGGCACCGTGAGTCTCAAAAACGGCTTCAGCACGGATTTCAACACATACCTGATGGCGAACACGACGCTCAGCCAGACGGGCACCGGCACCTTCTCGAGCACGATCTCGGGATCGGGCGGGCTCACCATCGCCGGCGGCACGGTCAACCTGCTGGGCACCAACACTTTCACAGGCGGGACGACGATCGCCTCGGGTGGCACCCTGCGCGCTGGCGCCGACGCCGCCATGGGCGCCGTCTCGGGTGGCCTCACCTTCACCGGCGGCACGCTGCAGGCGACATCGGCTTTCACCGTCGCGCGACAGGTTTCGCTAGCCACGGGTGGCGGCACGATCGACACCAACGGCAACAACATCCTGGTGAGCACGGCGATCGCCGGCAGCGGCGGCCTCACCAAAGCCGGCACCGGCATCCTCACCGTCTCCGGCGCCAACAGCTACGTGGGCGGCACCACGATCAACGCCGGCACGCTGCGCCTTGCCGCCGGCGCTTCGCTGCCGACCACCGGCGCGCTGACCGTCACCGGCGGCACGCTCGACTTCAATGGCAACAACGTCACTATCGGCTCGCTGGCCGGCGCCGGCGGCACGCTGTCGCTCGGCGCCAGCACGCTCACGGTCGCGGAGGCCGGCAGCACGACGTTCGCCGGCACCCTCACCGGTACCGGGGGCAGCCTGGTCAAGCAGGGCAGCGGCACGTTGAACCTGACCGGCGCCAACACCTACACCGGCCCGACCACGGTCTCGGGCGGAAGGCTGGCGGTGAACGGCAGCATCACCAGCAACGTGACCGTGGGCTCGGGCGGCAACCTCGGTGGCGCCGGCACCATCACCGGTACCGTCACCAACAGCGGCACGCTGGCGCCCGGCAATTCGATCGGCACCTTGAGCGTCGTCGGCTCCTACACCCAGGCCGCCGGCAGCACCTACCAGGTCGAGACCAACGCCGCGGGCCAGGCCGACCGCATCAACGTCACCGGCGCGCCGGGCACCGCCACGATCAACGGCGGCACCGTCGCCGTCCTGCCGGACGCGAGCGGTCCCTATGCCATGAGCACGACCTACACCATCCTGAACGCGACCGGCGGCGTCAGCGGCGCCTTTGCCAATGCGACCAGCAGCCTGCCCTTCCTGCAGCCGTCGCTCAGCTACGACAACAACAACGCCTATCTCACCCTCAAGCCCGGCGGCTTCGCGATGGGCGCGCAATCCACCAACCAGGCCGCGGTGGGCCGCGTGCTCGACCGCAGCGTCGCCGGCGCCACCGGCGATTTCGCCACGGTGATCGGCACCCTGGCGACCTTCTCCCTGGCACAGGGCCAGGCGGCGATGGATGCGATCAGCGGCCAGAACTACTCGGGTTTCAGCACCGCCAATCTGGGCGGTGGCCTGATGTTCATGAACGCGCTGGGCCAGCAGATGAGCCAGGCCCGCGGCGGCTCCGGCAGCGGCAGCCGCGTGGCGCTGGCCCAGGCCTGCGATGTCGCCTGCGACGGTGAAGGCTCCGGCCCGTGGAGCCTGTGGGGCAGCGCGCTGGGCGGCACCGGCAGCATCGCCGGCAACGGCAACGCCTCGACGCTGACCTACAATGCCGGCGGCGTGGCGACCGGCGCCGACTATCGCGTAGACCCACGCTTCCTCGTTGGCCTCGGCATCGGCTTCGCCAGTGGCAACCAGTATCTCAGCGGGTTCTCCGGCCGCGGCACCAGCAACAGCTATCAAGCCAGCCTCTATGCCTCGTTCACGCAGACCGCCTTCTACCTCGATGCCCAGGCGGGCTATGGCTACAACGACAACCAGATGACGCGGCAGATCATCATTCCCGGTCTGCAGTCACGCACGGCAACGGGCCGCACCGGCGCCAACCAGTTCCTGGGCCAGGTCGAGGCCGGCTACAAGATCGACATCTATCAGCAGGCCGCCGCTTCGCTGACGCCGTTTGCGCGCTTGCAGGCCACGACCGTCAACCAGGCGGCCTTCAATGAGAGCGGCGCCAGTTCCTTGAGCCTCAACGTGGCACAGCAAACAACGAACTCGGTGCGTACCGTACTGGGGGCCGAACTCGCCGGCACGATCGACGCCGGCTGGCGCGACAAGCTCGCCCTGCAATTCCGGCTGGGCTGGGCCCACGAATATGCCGACACCTCGCGTCCGGTGACGGCCTCGTTCGCCGGCGCGCCGGGCGCCGCCTTCACCGTGTTCGGCGCGGCACCTCAGCGCGACGCTGCCGCCATCGGCCTGGCCGCCAACACCGCGATCGCCGAGCGCACGTCGCTTTATTTCCGCTACGATGGCGAGGTAGGCACCGGCACCGACAGCCACGCCTTTTCCGCTGGCCTCAGGATGACCTGGTAGACGATCGCGCGCCGCTTCCTAAAACCCCAACACCTTCGCCTGCACGACACCTTCGACGGCGCCGATCTGGCCCATCAACGCCGAGGAAATCGGCTGGTCGACCTGGACCAGGGCGATGGCCGAACCACCGGGCTTGTCGCGGCCGAGATGGAAGGTCGCGATGTTGACCTTGTTCTCGCCCAGGATGGTGCCCAACCGGCCGATGAAGCCCGGCTTATCGTCGTTGGTGATGTAGAGCATGTGCGGCGCGAAGGCGGCGTCGATCTCGATGCCCTTGATCTCGACGATGCGCGGATGCTTGCCGCCGAACAGCGTGCCGGTCACGGACCGAATGTATTTCTCGGTCGTCACCGAGAGGCGGATCATCGAGTGATAGTCGCTGGTGCGCTCGTGCTTGACCTCGGCCACTTCGATGCCGCGTTCGCGGGCGATGACCGGGGCATTGACCATGTTCACCGAATCGAGCTGCGGTCGCAGCACGCCCATCAGTGCGACTTGAGTCAGCGGCTTGACGTTGAGGGCTGCCACGTCGCCCTCGAATTCGATCGACACCGCCTTGATGTCGGTGTCGGTGAGCTGGCCGGCGAAGGAGCCGAGCTTCTGCGCGAGGTCGAGGTACGGCGCCAGCCGCGGCGCATCCTCGGCCGAGACGTTGGGCATGTTGAGCGAGTTTGTCACCGCGCCGGTCAGCAGATAGTCGGCCATCTGCTCGGCCACCTGCAACGCCACGTTCTCCTGCGCTTCCAGGGTCGAAGCCCCGAGATGCGGCGTGCAGACGAGATTGGGCGCACCGAACAGGACGCTTTCCTTGGCCGGCTCCACCGTGAAGACGTCGAAACCGGCGCCGGCGATGTGACCGGAGACCAGCAGGTCGCGCACCGCCAGCTCGTCGACCAGGCCGCCACGGGCGCAGTTGATGATGCGCACGCCCTTGCGGGTCTTCATCAGGTTGGCGCGGGACAGGATGTTCTTGGTCTGCTCGGTGAGCGGCGTGTGCACGGTGATGAAGTCGGCGCGCGCCAGCACCTGGTCGAGCGTGCCCTTCTCGACGCCGAGCTGGGCCGCGCGCTCGTCGCTCAGGAACGGATCGTAGGCCAGCACGCGCATCTTCAGGCCCAGCGCCCGCTCGGCCACGATGGCGCCGATGTTGCCGCAGCCGATCAGGCCCAGTGTCTTGAAGCTGAGCTCGACACCCATGAAGCGGTTCTTCTCCCACTTGCCGGCCTGGGTGCTGGTGTTGGCATCCGGCACCTGGCGGGCGACCGCGAACATCAGCGCGATGGCGTGCTCGGCGGTGGTGATGGCGTTGCCGAACGGCGTGTTCATCACGACGACGCCGTGCGCAGTGGCGGCCTTGATGTCGACATTGTCGACGCCGATGCCGGCACGGCCGACGACCCGGAGCTTCTTGGCCTCGGCCAGCACTTCGGCGGTGACCTTGGTCGCCGACCGAATCGCCAGGCCCTCGTAGTTGGCCACGATCGCCCGCAGTTCGGCGGGCTTGAGGCCCGGCTTGAAATCGACGTCGCAGCCGCGCTCCGAGAAGATCTCGACAGCGCGCGGGGAGAGCTCATCGGAGATGAGAACTTTGGGCTTGGCCATTTGTGGAACTCCTCAAGCTCATTTGGACCGCGAGCCTCCGGCTCGCCTCATGATCGAGAGCGAGCCGGAGGCTCGCGGTCCGGAAGACTATGAAAATTCGCGCTCGATCTCGCCATAGGCCCAGTCGAGCCAGGGCAGCAGCGCTTCTAGGTCGCTCGTCTCCACCGTGGCGCCGCACCAGATGCGCAGGCCCGGCGGGGCGTCGCGATAGGAGCCGACGTCGTAGCCGGCTTTCTCGGCTTCCAGGAGATCAGCCATCTTCTTGGCCGCCGCCGCTTGGCTGTCCGCGGCAAGCGCGGTGAACCAGGGCGCCGTGATGACGAGGCAGACCGAGGTATTGGAGCGGATCGCCTTGTCTGCCGCCAGGAAGGCCGCCCACGGTCGCGCCGCGACGAACTTCTCGAGCACGCCGAGATTGGCTTCCGAGCGGGCCATCAGGCCTTTCAGGCCGCCGACGCCCTCCCCCCAGCGCAGGCCGTCGATCGCGTCTTCGACGCAGAGCATCGACGGCGTGTTGATCGTGTCGCCCTTGAAGATCGCCTCGGAGAATTTCCCACCTGACGTCAGGCGGAAGATCTTGGGCATCGGCCACGGCGGCGAATAACTCTCGAGCCGCTGGATGGCGCGCGGGCTCAGCACGAGCATGCCGTGCGCGCCCTCGCCGCCCATCACCTTCTGCCAAGACCAAGTGACGACATCGAGCTTCTGCCACGGCAGGTCCATGGCGAAGACGGCCGATGTCGCGTCGCAGATCGCGAGGCCTTCGCGGTCGGCCGCGATCCAGTCGCCGTTCGGCACTTTTGCGCCCGAGGTCGTGCCGTTCCAGGTGAAGACGACATCGTGCTTCCAGTCGACCTGCTTCAGGTCGGCGATCTGGCCGTAGGGCGCCTTGAGCGTGCGAACGTCCTTGAGTTTCAGCTGCTTCACCACGTCGGTGACCCAGCCCTCGCCGAAGCTTTCCCAGGTCAGCATGTCGACCGGCCGGGCGCCGAGCAGCGACCACAGCGCCATCTCGACGGCGCCGGTGTCCGAGGCGGGCACGATGGCGATGCGATAGTCGGCGGGAATGCCCAGGATCGCGCGAGTACGATCGACGGCCTCGACAATCTTCTTCTTGGCCGTCTTGGATCGATGGGACCGCCCCGTGGCGGCATCTATGAGGGCTTCGGGCGTCCATCCGGGACGCTTGGCGCAGGGTCCGGACGAAAAGTCGGGACGCGCCGGACGCATGTTCGGCTTAGTCATTTACCTCTACCTCTCCCTTACAGAAGAGCTGCACTCCGGTGGGGGAGCGTGGCCCGCGGCCGGTATAAGGGTGCCCGATCGCACGGTCAATCCGGGGCGATTGTCGCAGCCGTGCAAAACATGTGAAAAAGCCCCCATGACTGGACAGGCCAAGCCGGGCCGCAACTGGGCCCGGGCAATCGTTGCGACACTGGGCGTTCTCGTCGTTTCGGCGGTCGCGGCGGAATTCGCCGCCCGCACCTTCTTCGACCTCGAGACCCTGCAATATCGGCGTGGCTACCAACCCGTCTTCGTCTCGGGCGATTACCACTACCTGATGCCGAATGAGCAGCTACCTTATGTTGCCGGCGGGCCGGTGGCGCTCGGTTATCGCGAAGGTCCGTTCGGCCTGTACTACGACGCCGCCACTCCACCGCCCCGCTCATCGACGACGCTGACCGACTTTCTCTATGCCCACCGGCATTCGCGCTACAGGGCCGCCGAGATCGACCGCATCACCTGTGCAGAGCCTGACGCCACGCTGGTCCATGTCCTGGGCGGCTCGGTCGCCCAGGGCTTCTCGGCCGATGAAACAGTCGACACCTGGCATGTCAGGCTCGAGGGCCTGTTGCGCAACAGGCTGCGGCGCCAGGACGTCTACGTCTTCAACGGCGCCATGGGCAGCTTCGTCTCGGTGCAGGAGAAGCTCGCCTATCACCTGGCTGTCACCCCGCGGCGCGCCAGCCTGGTGCTGTTCGTCAACGGCTACAACGACGTCACCATTCCGGCTAATTCAGCCGTGCGGCCGGGCGACCCGTTCCAGCTCGGTCTGCGCTACAGCCAGCTCTTCAACGACGGTTTCATCTGGTGGTTCGCTCGCCACAGCGCGATTGCGCACACCTTTCTCCAGAACGCCTTCAACGCTCAGGTCACCGAGTTCCGGCGGCAACTCAACGAGGACGATGCCGTGTTCGCCAAGCAGGCCGATGCGATCACCGACATCTACACGGAGAACATGAACGAAGTGCTGGGCGCCTGCGAGGCGCGCGGCCAGCCCTGCCTCGTCGCCATCCAGCCCGCCCGATCCGTCACCGCCAAAAATCTCGGCGTGCGCATCGACGATATCCTGTCGCAGAAGCGGATCGTGCAACTCTACGCGCTGATGATGGAGAAGGTCGCGGCAAGCCCGCATCGCGACAAGTACATCGATCTTACGAAGGTTTTCGACAAGGGCGAGAAACTGCAGCTCTACGCCGATTCCGTGCACCCCAACTATGCCGGCCAGCAGGTTCTGGCGAACGCGCTGCTGGGGCCGTCATTGGCCGCGCTGCGTTCCGCCAAGAGTGCCCCACCCGTTCCGGAGCGTTGCCGGAAGCAGCCGTAGGCATCAGCGGCGCTGCAAGACGTAATAGGTGCCGACGGTGGGATTGCTGAAAACCTGACGCGCCTCGAAGTTGTCGTGCAGCATCTTGACGATGGCCGCGGCCCTGTTGGCAGCGGCCAGGCCACCAAGCTGGCCCGCCAGGTCGTCGGCGCTCCAGCTCCAGACGTCGGAGACCGCCACCTGGTAGCCGCGGTCGAGTGCCTGGTCGATGTCACGCTTGATCGACTGCGCGTGCTGCTCGGCCGTCCAGTCGGGATGGCGGATGGCGCCGGCGGCAATGGCGATCCACTTGAACTTCGGCGTGGCCGATGGCGCCGGCGCGGGCGTGACGGCGCCGTCCCAGTCCCAGGTCCGG
Source organism: Reyranella sp. (assembly GCA_052386855.1). GTDB lineage: Bacteria > Pseudomonadota > Alphaproteobacteria > Reyranellales > Reyranellaceae > Reyranella. Next base: position 11,966 of record JBQTJT010000059.1, on the reverse strand, counting down.
CTCCACAGCGCGTACTGCCAGACCGTGATCGGCTCGAAGCCCCAGTACAGAAAGACCGTCGAGTCGGGCGGGAAGCGCTTCTCGATGGCCGCCAGTGCCGACAACGATGCCTGATCGCCGCCGCGCCAGCGCGCGAGTTGCCCCACGTTCCAGACCAGCGGCGCCAGCGACAGGATGGCGAGGAGAAGCAGCGTGCGCGGCCCGCGTCTCGTCGCCAGAAGATGCGCCGCGAGCAGGCCCCACGCCACCGTCAGCCACGGCATGACGTTGACCTGCATCTGCGGGTCCTGCGGCTGGGCATAGAAATTGAACACCTCGCCCGTAACGAGGGTGCCGAGAAAAACGAGGGCGATGGTGCGCAGCCGGCGGTCGGCCCGCTGCGGCCACACCGCCACCGCGGCAGCCACGAAGATCGCGGCCTGCAGCAGCACGGACACCGACAGCGGAAACACCAGGCGCCGGGCGGTCACGGGATCGGTGAAGCCGCCCATGATCAGGAAATAGTTCCCGACGCCCGACAGCATCATCCAGGCCTTGTCCCAGGACAGGCCGGCCCAGCCGCTGGCCACGCCCTTGCCCGTCCACAGCATGTCGTGGAGTCCGACCGCGCCGTTGTGGCCGTCCCACAGGAGCTGGACGATGCCCGCCGTGGCCAGGATCGCGCCGATCAGCGCGGCGATGCGCCTGAGCCGCCGCAGGATCGGGCGTGGCCACAAGGCCAGCGCCAGCACCAGCGCAGGCAGGGTCGGAAAGATCAGCCGCCACTCCATCAGCCAGCCCAGGGTGAAGACCACGCCGACGATCACCACGCGGATATAGCTCGGCCGATCGAACCACAGGCCGGCCAGCACCATGGCGCCCAGGACGAAAGCGTAGCCCGGCATGATGTCCTCGCTGATCACCGCGAGAAGCAGGAAGAAGCCGCAGCCGAAATGGAAGATCGCGGCCAGCGCCGAGGCCGCGACGCTCTCTGTCACCCGATGGACGAATGCATAAATGAAGACGACGCAGAGGCTCGCCCAGAAGGCATTGATGTAGGCGAGCTGCTTCCACGGCACGCCACGCTCGACGCCGAGCCAATCGAGCAGCCGGCAGAGCACGCCATAGAGCGGGAAATAGAGGTAGTTCGAATCGTCGAGTCGCGCGGTGGCGGGATTGGCGATCCAGGGTTCGGTCTGGATGGCCTTGTACATGCCGTTGGCCGTCAGGATGTGGACGTTCTGCAGCCAGCCGATCAGCCCGACGAGGACCAGCAGCGACAGCGCGAACGCCAGCAGGAGTTGCCAGCCGAGCGCCGGAGTTTTCATCGCAACATCAGACCGGCTTGCGGGCCACGACAACGTATTGCGCGCCGAGCGGCAGCCACGCCAATGCCCGGTCCACGGGGCGCAGGAACGCCATCCCCGGCGGCATGAACATCAGATAGTCGGTGTCGAGGTCGTAGCGCGCGACATCCAGCAGCCCGTGCCGGACCTCGGTCTCGTCGAGCAGCATGGCGTTCCGGTCGATCGGCGTGCGCGCGATGACGTAACGCACCAGCGGGTTGCGCGGATTGTGCTCGAAAACATAGAGCCGGCCGCCGGGCTTCAGCACGCGGCCGAGTTCGGCATAGACCGCCGGCCGCTCGGCCACCGGCACGTGATGCAGCACGGCGCTGACGGTGGCGATGTCGAACTGGCCATCGGCGAACGGCGTGCGTGCACCCTGCTGCGGTGCCAATACCGGCGCCTTGCCGAGCGTCGCCGGCCAGCGCTTCTCGACCTGGCGCAGCATGCCGGCGGAGATGTCGCAGCCGGTGAACTCGGCCCGCGCGCCGGCCTCCGCCAGCACGCGCATCAGGCTGCCGACGCCGCAGCCATAGTCGAGCACGGCGAGGCCGCCGGTGCGGAGTTGCGGCTCGCGCCGCATCAGCCAGCGCGTCTTCACGGCAATGAACTGGTCAGGCGAATTGCCCATCATCCGCTTGACCGGATTGTCGAGCCCGCCTTGGTATTCGGCAGCGTAGTCGTCGAACTCCGCCGGTTCCCCGGACCAGGAAACGGGATCAGCCGGCTTCATTTCGGTCCGCCCACGATGTCGCGGATCATGAACAGCGGGCGTCCCTTGCTCTGGTCGTAGAGCCGGCCGAGATAGGCGCCGATGATGCCCAGCATCAGAAACTGCATGCCACCCAGCAGCCCCAGCGCCGCCATGATCGACGTCCAGCCGGGCAGATTCGCACCCATCAGCCAGCCGACGATCGAATAGACGAAGAAGCCGAACCCGACCGCGGCCATCACCCAGCCGATCGTCATCGACGCCATCAGCGGCACGACCGAGAAGGCCGTGATGGCGTCGGCCGCGAAGCGGATCATCTTGCTCAGCGGATACTTGCTCTCGCCGGCCGCCCGGGCGTGGCGGTCGTAATGTAGCGGCACCTGACGGCCGCCGATCCAGGCCACCATGCCGCGAATGAAGCGGTGGCGCTCGGGCATGGCAAGCAGCAGGTCGAGAACGCGGCGGCTGACGAGACGGAAGTCGCCGGCGTCGGCGGGGATGTCGACATCGGTGAGGCGGTTGATCAGGCGGTAGAAGCCGGCCGCGGTCGCGCGCTTAAAGAGGCTTTCGCCGTCGCGCTGGCGGCGCTGGCCATAGACCACGTCGGCGCCCTCATCCATGAGGGCCATCATGTCGGGCAGCAGCTCGGGTGGATCCTGCAGGTCGGCATCGATGATCAGGATGCGCTCGCCGCGGCACACCGACAGCCCGGCCGTGAGCGCGAGCTGGTGGCCATGGTTGCGCATCAGGCGGACAGCCACGACCCTCGGATCGGCGGCGGCCGCCTCCGTCATGACGTCCCAGGTGCGGTCGCGCGAGCCGTCGTCGACCAGCACGACCTCTGCAACGCCGCCGGCGGCGTCCAAGACCGCGCCGATACGGCGCAGGAACTCGGGCAGGACCTCCTGCTCGTTGTAGCAAGGGGCCACCACCGAAAGCGCCGGGCGGGGAAGTTCACTCATGGCCGAACTCATGGCCGCGACCCATAGCACTCCCTCCCCTTTCTCGTCCTCCCAATTTGGGGCGCGATGGGCTATCAAGCGGCATCATGACCTCCAACGACAACGACCATCGCGGCCTCCTGCCCGCCGGACTTGCCGACCTGCTGCCGCCCGACGCGGCGCGCGAGGCACGCGCCATCGACCTCGCCATCGAGCGCTTTGCCGCCTTCGGCTACGAGCGCGTCAAGCCGCCCCTGGTCGAGTTCGAGGAATCCCTGCTGGGCGGTCCCGGTGCCGCGCTCAGCCCACAGACCTTCCGGCTGATGGACCCGGTCTCGCAGCGCATGATGGGGGTCCGTCCTGATATGACCGTGCAGGTGGCGCGCATTGCCGTCACCCGGCTGAAGCACGAGCCCCGGCCGCTGCGTCTGTCCTACGGCGGCAATGTCATCCGCGTGCGCGGCAGCGCGCTCAAGCCCGAACGCCAGTTCGCCCAGGTCGGCACCGAGCTGATCGGCGTCGATACGGCCGAGGCCGACGCCGAGGCGGTCCTGCTGGCGGTCGATGCGCTGCGCGCCATCGGTGTGGCGGGCCTCACGGTCGATCTCAACCTGCCGACGCTGGTGGCTGCCGTCGCCGCTGGTCTCAAGCTGACGGCCGACCCGCTCCGCCGCCTGCGTCGGGCGCTCGATCGCAAGGACGAGGCAGCCGTTGCCAAGGCGCTGGATGACAAGAAGGGCGGTGACAAGAGCGACAAGAAGGCCGCCGACTTGTTCGTTGGCCTGCTGCGCGCGGCGGGCCCGGCCGAGCGCGGGATCGCCCAGCTCACCGGGCTGAAGCTCCCGGCCGCCGGTGCCGCCGAAGCGGCGCGGCTGGCCGAGGTGGTGAAGCTCGTCCATGCCGCCGATCCCGACCTGCCGCTCACCGTCGATCCGGTCGAGTATCGCGGCCTCGAGTACCAGACCGGCGTGTCGTTCTCGGTGTTCGCGCTAAAAGGCCGCCAGGAGCTGGCGCGCGGCGGCCGCTATTCGGCCGGCTATCCCGAAGACGGCGTCAGCGAGCCCGCGACCGGCTTCACCGTCTACATGGACGCCGTACTGGCGGCCTCCGACGCGGCACCGCAGCCACCGCGCCTCTACCTGCCGCTGGGCATCGCCTGGCGCGACGCGGCACCCTGGCAGGCCAGGGGCTACGCGGTCGTGCGCGCTGTCGTCGCAGTGGCCGAGCCGCGCGCGGAAGCCAAGCGCCTCAACTGCAGCCACGCGCTGATCGACGGCGACGCCGTCCCTCTTTAACGCCTCACGTTGAGGATCGATTCGCCTCGCCTGCCCCGGGGGGAAATGCTATCCGACGTCACGCCTCTCCGGCATCGGCCCCGGGGAGGCGTTTTCGTGTGTGAAGGGATAGAGCAATGGCCAACGTGGCAGTGATCGGCGCCCAGTGGGGCGACGAGGGCAAGGGCAAGATCGTGGACTGGCTGAGCGAGCGCGCCGAAGTCGTGGTGCGCTTCCAGGGCGGCCACAATGCCGGCCATACGCTGGTCATCGGCAATCAGGTTTATAAGCTGGCCTTGTTGCCGTCGGGCGTGGTGCGCGAGGGCAAGCTCTCGATCATCGGCAACGGCGTCGTGATCGATCCCTGGCACTTCCTCGAGGAAGTGAAGAAGGTCAACGGCCAGGGCCTCTCGGTGACGCCCGCCAGCCTCAAGATCGCCAACCATGCCGTTCTGATCCTGCCGCTGCACCGCGATCTCGACGGCTGGCGCGAGGATGCGCCCGACATCATCAGGATCGGCACGACGCGGCGCGGCATCGGTCCTGCCTACGAGGACAAAGTCGGCCGCCGCGCCATCCGCGTCGGCGACCTCGGCGAGCCCGACATGCTGCCGCTCAAGGTCAACACGCTGCTGGCGCACCACAATGCGCTGCGCAAAGGCCTCGGCCAGCCGCTGGTCGATGCCGCCAAGCTGACGGCCGAGCTGCTCGAACTGGCGCCCAAGATCCTGCCCTTCGCAGAGGATGTCTGGGAGCGACTCGACGGCCTGCGCGCCGCCGGCAAGCGCATCCTGTTCGAGGGAGCCCAGGCCACGATGCTCGACATCGACCACGGCACCTATCCCTACGTCACCTCGTCCAACACCGTGGCGGCGCAGGCCATGATCGGCAGCGGCATGGGCAACGGCGCCGTGGGCTACGTGCTGGGCATCGCCAAGGCCTACACCACGCGCGTCGGCGACGGGCCCTTCCCGACCGAGCTGCTCGACGAGATCGGCCAGGGCCTCGGCGATCGCGGCAAGGAGTTCGGCACCAACACCGGCCGGCCCCGGCGCTGCGGCTGGTTCGACGCGGTGATGGTGCGCCAGGCCGTGAAGCTGAACGGCATCGACGGCATCGCGCTCACCAAGCTCGACGTGCTCGACGGCGAGAAGATCATCAAGGTCTGTGTCGCCTACGAGCTCGACGGCAAGCGCATCGAACGCTTCCCCTTCACCATGGGTGCCCAGGCCAGGCTGAAGCCGATCTGGGAGGAATTCGAGGGCTGGAGCGAAAGCACGCAAGGCGCGCGCTCTTTCGCCGAGCTGCCGGCCACCTGCATCAAGTACGTCCGCCGCGTCGAGGAACTGATCGGTTGCCCGGTCGCGCTGGTCAGCACCAGCCCGCAGCGCGAGGACACGATCCTGATGACGGACCCGTTCAGGGACTGATCACGGCGGCTTCTTGCCCTTCAGCACCTCGGCGATCAGCGACATGTCCATGGCATCGCCCAGCTCCACCGGCTGGGAGATGATGCCGTAGCGGATCATGTAGTTGGCGAGGAAACCGAGCCGGTGATGGAGCGGTGCGCCCTTGACCAGCGAGTAGCTGTAGCGCGGGTTGGTCCATTCGTAGATCAGGGGCGGCGGGACGACGTCAAAGATCGCCTCGACCGTCGCATTCCCGAGCCCGACCTCGCGGGCCCACGCCTGATGGGCGACCCTGTGATCCTTGCTGATGGCGTCGTTGGCGAGCACCAGCGCCCGCAGGAAGCGCAGCGCCGTCTCGCGGTTGGCCTTCAGCCAGTCGCGCCGGACGCTGTAGCAGTCGACGTTGGTATAGATGCCGAGATTGCCCTCGGTTTCGACGATCCGGGCATTGGCGTTCCGGATCATCCGGTGCATCCACGGCTCCTGCACCATGGCGGCATCGATCCGGCGGGCCTCCAGCGCGTGCAGCTGCGCTTCGGGATCCAAGTTGACCACCGTCACCTGGTCGAGCCGGATGCCGTGCTGGCGCAGCATCATGAGGAAGCCGAACTGCGCGGTCGCGCCCACGAGCAGGCCGACCCGCTTGCCCTTGAGGTCGGCCGGCGTGCGGATAGTGCTGTCCTTGCGAACCACCAGCCCCTCGCCGTAGGCGCCTTCCGGGTTGATCCCGATCATCGTCCAGTCGACGCCCTGCGACAGGCCGATCAGGAACGCCACCGAGCCGACGCTGGCCAGGTCCAGACTGCCGGCGCGCATCGCCTCCACCATCTGCGGCCCGCCAGGGAACTTGACGAAGGTCGGCTGCAGGCCCGCCTTCTCGAAGAGCTTGAGGTCGCGCGCGACGAACAGCAGCCAGTCGGGCTGTTCCTGGTAGCCGATGACGATCGGCCGGCCCTGGGCCGCGGCCGGTCCGGCACCGCCGGCCAGTGCCGCCGCCGTCAGGCCCATGCCCTTCAGGACGAACCGGCGCTTCATCGCGTCGTCGGGATCGACAGGACGGGAACGATGTCCTTGCTCCCGGTCTCCACGAAGGTGAACAGAAGCAGGATGAAGGAGAACAGGTTCTTGGACGCCGGATCGCGGTCGTCGATCGAGAACCAGTGCCCTTGAAAGGGAATGGCCACGAAGGAGTCGCTGGGCCGCTCGTTCGAACTCGTGATCCTGATGAGGGGCGCGATCGTTCCATGCAGGCCGAGATCGCCCTCCGGCGTCGACCCGACCCGGCGTTCCGTCACATGCGTCTCCGGCACCACGATGGTCGACGCGATGTCGAGCAGGACCTCGAAGATCGACCGCGTGACCATGGCGATCTCCTTGTTGTTCGTCGGCACCGCGCCGAAGACGACCCTGAACTCCTTGGTTTCGGGATCGAGGTTCAGGATGCTCGTGACGTTGCGCACTGCCTGCCGCACCGCGGCGGAGTGGCTGCGCCGGAACAGCAGGGTCAGCGAGTCGACTTTCGCGGCCGCGCCGGTACCCGTGGCCGCGCTCGCGCGCACGCCGATGTCGCCGGAATTCTGGATGCGCGAGAGCTGCTCGAGCAGCACGTAGAATTCCGGGTTGGCCGGCCGCACGTGCTCGCGCGACATGCCGCCCGCCACGCGCCGGTTGTCGATGCCGTTGATCGACTGCACGGAAAGCCGGAACACGATATCGGCCGGGAAGCCCGCCTGCAGGACGTTCAAGATCGACTGCGGCGGAATGCTGCCCATGATCGAGCGGGCAAAGCGCTCGCCCGACAACGGGGTATAGGTGATCGTCGGGCTGTCGTTGTAGGTGACGCTGGCGGTCGGGCCGAAGGCACCGGTGATGGCCTGGAACGGCGCGCCCTGGTTGAAGGTATTGAAACTCCCCGTGGCGGAAACCGTGCGCTGCAGCGAGTAGCCGGCGACGACCTGGCCCACGTCCATGAAGACGGGAATGTCGCCGTAGCGGATCTTCACCAGATTGAGCAGCATCTGGGACTTCCACGATTCGCCCACCGCGCCGGCATAGTCGAAACGATCCCGGGCCACCGTGTCCGGCCCCAGGCTCGGGCATGCCGCGAGGAGAAGAAGCGGCAGCAGCGCCAGCGCCCGGATCGAGCGTGCACGCAACCCGGAAGATCGAGGGCTGAAGCGACGTTCGGACATTAGCAAATCGTACTCACGCACTCACCTTGCCTCATGCCTCCGGCGCTGTCATCGACCATGGCAACGGCCCTCGATCCAGAACATGCGGTCGCGATGAACCCAATCGGCGGCGCGCACGCGAGTCCCGATGACGGGCCCGTTTAGGGATTGGAGTTCTTCCGGACCGCGAGCGTCCCGCTCGCTTGGATTCAAGAGCGAGCCGGAGGCTCGCGGTCCGGAAGAGCATGAGTCAGTTGGACAGGGGTTCGCGTCGCCCGCCGCTCACGCGGCCTTGTCCAAGTCCTTGTCGTTGCTGGGCGAATCCGGTGTCTCCAGGTCAGGGTTATTGGACACCGAGTGACTCGTTTCACGTCGCCGGTCCATCAGGACGAGCAGCCGCTCGGCCAGTGCTTCCTCGTCGAGCGGCTTGCCGCGCAGCAGCGCCAGCTCGCGGCGCTCAGTGCGATCCTCGGCGCGGCGGCGATCGGCATCCAGACGCTTCTGCACATGCATCAGCAACTGCGCGTTGATCCTGCGCCCCTGCCCCACCTGGCCCGCCTGCAGGACGATGTCGTCGCCCACGGCACGCTGGCACTGGGCGATCGCCTTGTCCCAAAGTGCTGCGAAGCCGGGCAGCGTGTCGCGCCAGTGGTAGAGCGTGCTGCAGCTGACCTGGGCCCGCGCCGCCGCCTCGCTCACGCTGCCGCAAACGGAGAGGTGATAGCGGAAGGACGCCCGCTTGCGGCCCGGCGTGCGCAGCCGCGCGGGGTTGGTGAGCGCCCTGTCGCGCAGGGTCTTGGGCGCCGGTGGCGGAGCTTCCCCCTTCGCGGCGGGCGCCGCCGGCGCCGGCGCCGGTGGCGTCTCGCGTCCCAGCGCCCGATCGAGCGGATTATAATTGAGCCGCGGGATCGGCATGCGATCGATGACGCGCAGCGGGTTGGGCTTCGCCTCCTCGGCGACCAGGATGCGCAGCCGTGTCAGGCCCATGTCGCGGTAGATCTGCGGAAGGTACGGTCCGTCGCCGTGGACTTCCCAGCGTTCGAGGGCTTCCTGTGCAGTCATGTGATCCTCCTGTGGTTCCTCGCTTTCGGTGACAGGAATATCAGAAGGATAGGAATAGTCAATAGGCCTATTTAGTGGTCGACCCCTATCGGATGCCAGCGCTTTGCCAGCACTTCATCCTCTTCTGGACCGCGAGCCGCCCACGCGGTCATGGGTACGGGCGAGCGAGAGGCTCGCGGTCCCGGGAGACCATGAGCGGGCCATGAGTTCATCGAATCGTCCGAGGTATTCACGCGCGTGCGCCGCATAATCGCTCAACATGCCCGCCGTGCCTTACCGCAGCACGCCGCAATCCCTCGCGGCGGTGATCAGCGGCGAAGTGCCGGTCACGCTGGACAGTCTTGGTGCCAGTTCCGGGCACATCCTTGGTGCCAGTTCCGGGCACATCGCGGGCGGGAGGTTGAGGGCACTCGCCGTCACCTCCGCCAAGCGTTCGGAGCGCCTGCCCGACGTGCCGACCATGCTCGAGCTCGGCCTCGATCCGCGCGAATGGGTGGCCTGGTATGCCTTCATGGCGCCCAAGGGAACACCGGACGATGTCATCCTGAAGCTGAACGGCGCGATCAATCAGGCGCTGGGCGAAGAGGCTTACGCCACGCGCATCCGCGAACTGGGCGCGTCACCGCGCATCACGACGCCGGCCGAGACGCTCGCCTTCATCAAGGCGGAGCGCGCCGATTTCGGCGCCATCGCGAAGGCCGGCAAGATTCGCGTGGAGTGGCGCGGAAGAGCGGATTGTAGCCGAGAGGCGCAAGGCAAAGCCGTCACCTCAACCCTATGGCCTGCCAGCGCGTCCCGCGAAGAAGCTATGAGCTCGCATGACATTTTTCGACTCGGCTCCGGCTCGTACATGGTCAACGCCGGCACGAACGGGATGGGAAGGATTGCGGCGCTTCGCCGGCCGCAAAATGTATTGGGCTATCGCGTATGTGCAGACCAAAAGATCGAGCTACCGTTCCACTCCTTCAAAAACGCAATCGAGAGCAATATTAGTCACCTTTAAGTTGCGGCGACCGGGCGTGCTGTCTCCCTCAACTGAGAACTTCCAGTTATTGCGGCCCGTGAATGAAGTCTTGAACGAGCCGTTTGGCTCTAACTTCGCCGCAAACCGAGACCCGCCTTCGGAATGGAACGCCACATCCTGACCGGTGATCGTTATCACGTACTTGTTGGTTGGTGCCTGGGCGCATTGCCCTAATCCCGACGCATACGATGTCGTGATCGAAAAGGTGTGAGCCGTCTGCGCAGCCACATGACCTATTGGGACAAGTGCTGCCGCGATGACAACCATTACGCATGTCAGCTTCATTTTCTTCCCTCTCCCCTCAAGGTTGAGATTATCCTTAATGCAACCACTAGAGGCAACCCGGAACAGGTTAGCTACATGCGCTGGCTCCTACTTCTCCTGCTGATCCTCGCCCGGCCTTGGCCGAAACTTGGTCGGGGCCGGCACAGGTCAGCGATGGGGACACGATCTTCATCAACCAGACCCGGCTTCGGCTGAACAGCATCGACGTATTCGAGTCCGCCCAGACCTGTCAGCGGGATTCTGCCACCTACCAGTGCGGTACCGATGCGACCTGCGCCTTGATCAAGCTGATCGGCAACCGGCCGGTGACCTGTATACGCCCAAGAGCTAACGGCCGACGGCGCTGCCTTGCGTCAGCCTTGCGGTTGGTGTGAAATCGCCACAACGCTTTCCACCATCAAAGCTCAGAAGGAGAACCCGATATGGCTTCTCAACAAGCGCCCAACGCCTCCATGGAGCAGCGCCTCGCGGCCGTTGAACGGGTGCTGGAGGTGCGTGCCCACGACAAAGGCCTGTCGGTCGACGGCACGATGCACTGGCAGGAAGAAAATCTGCTGGCGGAGAATGGTGCCAAGGTCGTCGCGCGGGCCTGGACCGATCCCGCCTTTCGCGAGCGCCTGCTGGCCGACGGCAAGGCGGCGATTGCCGAATTCGGGATCGACCTGCCGGCGATTCAACGCCAGGTCTACGTGCTCGAGAACACGCCTTCGGTCCATAACGTCATCGTCTGCACGCTGTGTTCCTGCACCGCCACGACCCTGATCGGCCCGCCGCCGAACTGGTACGAGGATCTGGAGTACCGGGCGCGGGTCGTGCGCGAGGCGCGCACCGTGCTGCAGGAGATGGGCTGCCCCGTGGCGCCCGAGACGGAAGTCCGCGTCTGGGACACGACCGCGGACACGCGTTTCATGGTGCTGCCGATGCAGCCGCCCGAGACGATCGGCTGGCCGGAGGACAAGCTCGCCGCGATCGTCACGCGCGATTCCCTGATCGGGGTCGCGCGACTGTCGGCGAAGGAAGGCTGATCATGGACGGCATGCATGACCTGGGCGGGCGCCAGGGTTTCGGCAAGGTCGGGTTCGCTCCCAAGGCGTCGCCGTTCCACTCCGCGTGGGAGAAGCGGACCTATGCGCTGCGAACCATGGCGGGGCAGCTCGGCGTCTACAACATCGACGAGTATCGCCATGCCGTCGAACGCATGGACCCGCGCCACTCGGTGAGCGCCAGCTACTATGAACGGGTGCTCACGGCCATCGCGACGCTGCTCGTCGAGAAGGGCGTGACGACCAAGGCCGAACTGGAAGCGATTGCCGGCGGCGGGTTCGCGCTGTCGCATCCGAGCGCTGGCGGCAGGACGAATGCACCCGACCGCAAGTCCTTCCAGCGTGGCGAGCGGGTGCGGGTTAAAAACGATTTCGTCCCCGGCCATATCCGCCTGCCCGGCTATATCCGCGGCAAGACCGGCGTCGTCATGGTCGAGGGACCGCTCACGCCTTTCCCCGACGCCCATGCGCATGGTCTCGAAGCCGCCGACGAGCCGACCTACGACGTGCAGTTCCGCAGCGAAGATCTCTGGCCCGGCGGCGCCGAGTTGGCCGTCATCCATGTCGCCGTCTTCCAGAGTTATCTCGAGGCGGTCGCCTGACTGGTACTCTTCCGGACCGCGAGGCGCCCGCGGGCGCGGGCGCAATTGCGGGCCCGGGGCTCGGGGTCCGGGGGGTTATTTTGGGGGCATGAGTTTGTGGGAACCCCCGAGGGTGTGA
>JBQTJT010000058.1:0-4178 GCA_052386855.1 Reyranella sp. | reverse complement strand
CACCGGCGTCGATCCGGTGGAGTTGCGGGGCGCTGCCCGGCTCTATGCAACGGGCGGCAATGGCGCGATCTACTACGGCCTCGGCGTCACGGAGCACAGCCAGGGTTCCACGACGGTCATGGCCATCGCCAACCTCGCCATGGCGACCGGCAACCTCGGTCGCCGGGGCGTCGGCGTTAACCCGCTGCGCGGCCAGAACAACGTGCAGGGGGCGTGCGATATGGGCTCCTTCCCGCACGAGCTCGCGGGCTACCGGCACATCTCGGACAGCGCGACGCGCGCGATGTTCGAGACGATGTGGGGCGCCAAGCTCTCGCCCGAGCCGGGCCTCCGGATCCCGAACATGCTGGACGCTGCCGTCGAGGGTTCGTTCAAGGCCATCTACATCCAGGGCGAGGACATCCTGCAGTCGGACCCCAACACGCAGCACGTGGCCGGCGGCCTCGCCGCCATGGAATGCGTCGTCGTGCAGGACCTCGTCCTCAACGAGACGGCGAACTACGCCCACGTCTTCCTGCCGGGCTCGACCTTCCTCGAGAAGGACGGCACCTTCACCAACGCCGAGCGCCGCATCAACCGCGTGCGCAAGGTCATGACGCCGAAGAACGGCATGGCTGACTGGGAGATCACGCTCGCCATCGCCAAGGCGATGGGCTTCAAGATGCCCTACAATCATCCGTCCGAGATCATGGACGAGATCGCCGCCCTAACGCCGACCTTCGCCGGCGTCTCCTACGATCTTCTCGACAAGGAAGGCTCGGTCCAGTGGCCGTGCAACGAGAAGGCGCCGACCGGCACGCCGATCATGCACATCGGCGGCTTCGCCCGCGGCAAGGGCAATTTCATGATCACCGAGTATGTTGCCACCGACGAGAAGGTGGGTCCGCGCTTCCCGCTGCTGCTGACCACGGGACGCATCCTGTCGCAGTATAATGTCGGCGCCCAGACGCGGCGCACCGACAACGTGGTGTGGCACGACGAGGATGTGCTGGAAATCCATCCGCACGACGCCGAGGAGCGCGGCGTGCGCGACGGCGACTGGGTGAAGCTCGACAGCCGGGCCGGCGGCACGGCCTTGCATGCGCGGATCACCGACCGTGTGGCGCCCGGTGTGGTCTACACGACCTTCCATCATCCCGAGACGCAGGCCAACGTCGTCACCACCGAGTTCTCGGACTGGGCGACGAACTGTCCAGAATACAAGGTCACCGCCGTCCAGGTCTCGCCGTCCAACGGTCCAAGTGAGTGGCAGAAGGACTATGCCGAGCAGGCCGGGCAGAGCCGGCGTATCGCCACCAATGTTGCGGCGGAGTAGCAGGCCATGTCTGCATCCGCCGACAAGCTGGTGATGATGGCGAACCAGATTGGGCGTTTCTTCACGCCGCAGCGCGACGCCGATCCGGCCGTCGCGATCGCCGACCATCTGGAGAAGTTCTGGGACCCGCGCATGCGGGCTGCCATCGTCGCTCATGTGGCGGCTGGCGGCACCGGCCTTGACGCTCCCGTTCGCGAAGCTGTAGGGCGGTTGAAGAAACCTTCAGCCTAGAGCTTCACTTCCCATGTCCGATCTCAAGATCGTCTTCGAGCAGGAAGGCGGCACGGCAGCGCAGTCCGTGCGTGATCATCTCGATTTCTACAATGTCGGAGTCACCGGTGTGTCGGCCTACTATCCGGTGAATTTCTTTCTCAAGAACGACCGCGGCGAGACGATGGGTGGACTGCTCGGCAGCGTCTGGGGTGGTTGGCTGCACATCACGTTCCTCTGGATCGACGAAGCCGTGCGCGGCCGGCGCTGGGCGACCAAGCTGATGGACCAGGCGGAAGCCTATGCCGTGGAGCGTCATTGCCACTCGGCCACGCTCGATACGCATTCCTTCCAGGCGCGGCCGTTCTACGAGAAGCGCGGCTACGAGGTCTTCGGCACGCTCGACGACTACCCCGAGGGCCACAAGAAGTTCTTCCTCAGGAAGAAGCTTTGATCGGTCGTCTCGGGCGGGGTAGCCCCCGCCCTGGAGCGAAGCGAAGGACCTCACTGATCGACCAGACGCGGACTCCTCACTGACGGTCGGTTTCCTGTGCGAGCCTGAGATCCTTCGCTTCGCTCAGGATGACAAATTGAGTTCCTTCAGCTTCTTGTCGATCGCCAGCAGGTCGAGCCAGCTCTGGCGCTTGCTGGCTGGCGTGCGCAGCAGATAGGCGGGATGGAAGGTCGGCATGGTCGGCACCTCGGTGCCGTCGTCGAGTTTCAGGCTCGTCCACTTGCCGCGCAGCCGCATAATGCCTTCGGTCGTTTCGAGCATCGCCTTGGCCGCCGTGCCGCCGGCCAACACCAGCACCTTCGGTTTCGCGAGTTCGATGTGGCGGCGCGTGAAGGCAACGCAGACGGCCTGTTCCGCCAGGGTCGGCGTGCGGTTGCCCGGCGGGCGCCAGAACAGGATGTTGGTGATGTAGAGATCGCGCTCGCGGCTCATGCCGATGGCGTCGAACATGCGGTCCATGAGTTGGCCGCTGACGCCCACGAACGGCTTGCCGAGGCGGTCCTCGTCGGCGCCGGGCGCCTCGCCCACGACCATGATGGGGGCGCCCGCCACGCCGTCGGCGAACACGGTGTTCTTGGCGGTGCGCTTCAGTGCGCAGCCTTCGAAGGCGCGCACCGCCTCCTCGAGCTCGGCGATGGTGGTGCAGCGCCGCGCGAGTTCGCGCGCATCCTCGGCGAGCTGCGGCGATTCGAGCGGCACCGGGGCACGAACCAGCGGCGCCTGCAGAGGCGCGCGGATCGGCGTCGGCGTCGCCGCGCCTTGCGAGGGAGCGACCGCCGGAGCGGTAGCGACGGGAGGCGGCAGGGCGAAGCGGTCGATGGCCTCCTCGCCGATGGTCTCGTCGAGACCGTGGTCGACGTACCATTTCAGTAGCGAGGCGATGTCCTCGTGCGGGTGTGCCGCTTCGTTCATCCGAGGCTCTTCACGAAAGCCGCAAGGATCGGCGCCCACATGGCGGCATCGGCATGGCTCGCCATGTGTCCCTTGTCCGACGGCATCTCGACATAGGTGAGGTCGACGCCGGCCTTGCGCATTTCGAGTGCGTGGGCCGCACAATCGGTGAGGTCGAACAGCTTGTCGGTCTTGGAGATCACGTACAGGACTTTGGTCTTCTTGAGCTGGTCGTACTGCTTGGTGATATCGAAGCCGTCGATCGCGCGCCGCAGGGTGACAAGCGAATGGCCGTCGTAGATCTTCGCCCAACTTTTCGCGGCGACCTTGGCCTCGGCTTCGCCGTGGCCGTAGTTCAGCAGAGTCTCGTAGCGAATCTGTTCGAGCGTGCCGGGAATGCCGCCATTCTCATAGTACCAGCCGCCGTTCCAGCTGGGGTCGCTGGCCAATCGCTTCTGCAGCGTCTCCAGGCCACCGAGGCGGTTTGGTGCGCGGGGCGCGGTAACGGATGCCGCGATGCCCTTCATGAATCCGGGGTAGGACGCCGCCCACTGGAACGACTGGAAGCCGCCCATCGACGGGCCGACCACGGCGACCAGGCTCTTCAATCCAAGCGAATCGACCAGCAGCTTCTGGCTGGCCACCATGTCGCGCAGCGTGATCTCGGGAAAGGTCGGGCCATAGGGCTTGCCGGTGCGCGGGTCGATGCAATTGGGGCCGCTGCTGCCGTGCGCCGAACCCAGCGCATTCACCGAGACGACGAAGAAGCGGTCGGTATCGATCGCCTTGCCCGGTCCGATCAGCCCGTCGAACCAGCCCGCCGCGCCCTCGGCGACTCCACGGCCCTGCTTGCCCTTGGCGTTGCGGCCGGCGGCGTGGTGGCTCGACGTGTAGCCATGGACCACGAGGATGCCGTTGTCGCCCTGGGGGGAGCGCACGCCGTATGTCTCGTAGGCGAGTTCGAGAACAGGAAGCGTCTGGCCACTTTCCAGCCGGAATTCACGGGCAGAGAAGATCTTGCTGTCGATTTCGGTCAACGCCGCCACGGGAATTCCCCTTTTCCGCGGGTGGCGATCCTGCCCCCGACAGGCTATCTACAGCGGAAGGATCGCTGCCGGCCAGCGGCGCGTCCATCTGGAAAAGGCACTGCAGAGCGAGACAGGCATGACGCGCGAGGCGATGGAATACGACGTGGTGATCGTGGGCGGCGGCCCGGCCGGGCTGTCGGCGGCGATCCGCCTGAAACAG
>JBQTJT010000057.1:0-27772 GCA_052386855.1 Reyranella sp. | reverse complement strand
CCGAGCAGTTCGAGATCACCTTCAACAAGACCAAGTACGACGCGCTGCCCGACAAGATGAAGTCGATCATCTCGAACGCCGCCGAAGCGGCCGGCCAGGACATGGCGTGGAAGGCGATCGACCGCTATTCGAAGGACTACATCGAGCTGCAGACCAAGGACAAGGTCAAGTTCTACAAGACGCCCGACGCTGTCCTGAAGGCCCAGCTCGAGATCTACGACAGCGTGGTGCAGAAGAAGGCGGCGGAAAACCCGATGTTCAAGGAGATCGTCGAGTCGCAGCTTGCCTTCGCCAAGCGCGCGACGCAGTGGGAGCAGGACACGGTCGTGAGTCGCAAGATGGCGTTCGACCACTATTTCGGCCCCAACGCCAAGCCGGTGAAGCTCTAGGTCCGGACCGCGAGGCACCGCCCGGCATTCCGGGGCGGTGCCTCGCCCCTTTCAATCCCCATAGGCAGAGCGCATGACCGTTGAGCGGTTCCTGCACACGATCGACGGCATCAGCACCTGGGTCGGCAAGGCCGCGGCCTGGCTGATCATCGTGCTGATGACGGTGGTCTGCCTCGAAGTCTTCAAGCGCTACATCCTGAACGCGCCGACGGCCTGGATCTTCGACCTCAACAACATGCTGTACGGCTC
Source organism: Reyranella sp. (assembly GCA_052386855.1). Classification (GTDB taxonomy): domain Bacteria; phylum Pseudomonadota; class Alphaproteobacteria; order Reyranellales; family Reyranellaceae; genus Reyranella. The sequence goes on along the minus strand of JBQTJT010000057.1, from coordinate 27,134 downwards.
GCTGTTCATGCTGTGCGGCGCCTATGCGCTGGCGCAGAACGCCCATGTCCGCGGCGATTTCCTCTACAGCTCGATGCGCCCGCGCACCCAGGCCGCGCTCGATCTCGTGCTCTATTTCGTCTTCTTCTTCCCCGGCATCGGCGCGCTTCTCTACGCCGGCATCGAATATGCCGGCGATTCCTGGCGCATTGGCGAGCATTCCAACGTCACCGCCGACGGTCCGCCGGTCTATCCCTTCAAGACGATCATCCCGATCGCCGGCGCCTTGGTGCTGCTGCAGGGCGTCGCCGAAGTGACACGCTGCGTCGTCTGCCTCAGGACCGGTGTCTGGCCCGCCCGGTTGAAGGACGTCTCGGAGATCGACGTCGTCGAGGAGCAGCTGGCACTCAGCGAGCATGTCGACGAGGAGACGCGGCGCCAGGCGATCGCCAACGCGCAGCACATCGAGGAAGCCGCCCGGCAACGCGGCATGGGAAGCGGAGACAGCAAGATATGAGCGATCCCGCCCTCGGCCTGCTGATGCTGGGGCTCATCGTCGTCGTGATCATGATGGGCTTCGCCACGGCCTTCACCCTGATGGGGCTGGGCATCTTCTTCGGCTTCATCGCCTTCTACGACCCGTCGCAGCCGTGGGCCGACAACAAGGTTTTCGCCCTCATGGTCCAGCGCACCTACGGCGCCATGACCAACGATGTGCTGATCTCGATCCCGCTGTTCGTCCTGATGGGCTACGTCATGGAACGCGGGGCGCTGGTCGACAAGATGTTCTACTCGATCCAGCTCGCCTTCCGCCGCGTGCCGGCGGCGCTGGCCGTGGCGACGCTGATCGTCTGCACCTTCTGGGGCATTGCGAGCGGCCTGGTGGGGGCGGTCGTGGTGCTGATGGGTGTCATCGCGCTGAACCCGATGTTGAAGGCGGGTTACGACGTCAAACTGGCGTCCGGCGTCATCACGGCTGGCGGCACCTTGGGCATCCTGATCCCGCCCTCGGTGATGATCATCGTCTATGCCGCCGTCGCCGGCCAATCGGTGGTCAAGCTCTATGCCGCCGCCATGTTCCCGGGCTTCTTCCTGGCGCTGCTCTATCTCGCCTATGTCATCGGCTGGGCACTGATCAACCCCAGGATCGCGCCCAGGCTGTCGGCGGAGCAGACGCGCGTGCCGGTGCCCGGTTGGGTCGAGCGCCTGCAGGCCGCCTATTCGCGCAATCTGCTGGTCGGGCTGGTCAAGGCGCTGTTCGCGCCGGCCCGCGCCCGCGGTCTCGAGGTCGACGGCAAGCCGCTGGGCTATGGCGGCATCGTACAAAACTTCGCCGTCGCCCTGGTGCCGCTCGCGCTGACGGCGGGCGCACTCGGCGGAACCTGGTGGTACGTCGTGGTCCACAAGAAATCGATCGAGGCCCCCGAAGTGGCCGGCCTGCAGCCGCTGGGCGCCGCGGCGACCGCACCCACGGCGTCGGTCGACGCGGGCCCGCCCGAGGCCTTCTACTGGTGGTTCGGCGGCATCGCCGCGCTGCTGGCACTCGGTGTCGTGCGCTACTACTGGCGCATGGATGCCGCACGCTTCACGGTCCTGAAGCTGCTCAGCGCCTCCGTCATGCCGCTCGCCATCCTCACCGTGATCGTGCTGGGCGTCATCCTGTTCGGCATCACGACGGCCACCGAGTCGGCCGCGGTCGGCGCCGCCGGCGCCTTCCTGCTGGCGTTCCAGGCCCGCACGCTCGACTGGAAGCGCACCAAGGAGGCGGTGTTCCTCACCGCCAAGACCACGGCGATGGTGTGCTGGCTGTTCGTGGGCTCGGCGCTGTTCTCGGCGGTGTTCGCGATCCTGGGCGGCCAGGGCCTGGTCGAGCGCTGGGCGCTGTCCCTCAACCTCACCCCGCTGCAGTTCATGCTGCTGTCGCAGGCGATCATCTTCATCCTCGGCTGGCCGCTGGAATGGACGGAGATCATCATCATCTTCGTGCCGATCTTCCTGCCGCTGCTGAAGCACTACGACATCGACCCGATCCTGTGGGGCACCATGGTGTTCGTGAACCTGCAGGCCGCCTTCCTGTCGCCGCCGGTGGCCATGTCGGCCTACTACCTGAAGGGCGTGGCACCATCCCACGTCACGCTCGCCCAGATCTTCGGCGGCATGATGCCCTACATGCTGATCGTCATCCTGTGCCTGGCCATCATGTATGTCTGGCCCGGCATGTCGCTGTGGCTGCCGAGCTATCTCTACGGCGGCTGAAGTCGACCGCTGCGGCGGGCCTCGGGACGTCGATTTTTGGCACACCTCGTTGTGCCACGGGTTGTCCATCCCGCTGTGCCACAAACCCCAGCCAAGCCCTTGATCCGGCGACCGAACCGCCCCGCGATCAACTGTGCCACCAACGTCATCGACTTCGGTTTATCAGTGTCCACTCCCGAGCGACGACTAACGCCCGGCGGAGCGCTCCATCAGACGTTTTGACGGCGGGTTCCCGACGGCAGGCAAGCCTTGCCGGAACAAACAAAAGAGGCCGGCGCAATCCCCGCCAGCCTGTCAGAAACTGTAGCATAAACCTGCTGATCTTGCAAGTAATTCGGCCGGCCTAGCCGAGCACAAACAGCTCCGTCTCCTCGCGCACGCCGCGCAGGCGGTGGCGGCCGACCGAGACCAGGCGGGAACGGCACGACGTCGCCGCTTCGGCGAAGGACTGCGACATCAACAGGCTGTGGCCAAGCGGCTCGCACAGCTTCTCGATGCGCGAGGCCTCGTTCACCGCGGGCCCGATCACCGTGAAATCGAGCCTCTGGGCGGTGCCGACGTTGCCGTACTGCACGGTGCCGATATGGAGCGAGAGATCGAGCCCGGCCGTCTGCTGGCCGGCGGCCCGTCGCCGGGCATTGAGCGTGTCGATCAGGGCGAGCGCCTCGGTCGCGGCGTCGAGGGCCGCGGCGCAGACCTCGGCGCGGCCCGCCGGACGGACGGCGAAGGCCGCCAGCAGGCCATCGCCCATGAACTTCAGCACCTCGCCGCCGTGACGCTGGACCGGCGTGGCCATGCATTCAAAGCACTCGTCGAGCAGCGCGATCAGCTCCTTGCCCGGGGTGGTGTCGGCGATCGCAGTGAAGCCACGCAGATCGGTGAAGAAGAGGACAGCCTCGACGCTCTGCACCTCGCCGCGCTGCACGGTGCCGGCGAAGACGCGGGCCGCCGGGTCGTCGCCGAGGTAGGCGGCCAACAACCCCTGGCCGAGGGCGCGCATGGTGATGGCCTTCACGGCGAGCGCAAGCACCGGCAGCGCCTGCGCCAGCACTTTTAGGTCGGCCTCGGTGTAGCCACCCGGCCGGTCGGTGGTGAGCGAGCAGACGACCGCCAGCCGTTCGGCATGCTCGGCCTCGACCGTCCAGTCGATCCGCGGCACCAGCTCGCCCATGGGAAAGATGCGGCCCAGCCACTCCGTCATGCCGGCGGCCTGCAGTTCCTCGAACATCGGCACACTTTTGACGGTGGCCACATCGGTGAGATCGCAGCGCCGCTCGGCAACGCCGTCCAGCAGCATCGGCGCAAACGGGCTCTCCCGGATCATCGGCACGTCGATCCCGGCATGGCTGAACTCGAAGTGCTCCATCTCGGGAATGTCACGATCCCAGATCAGGCTGCGCGCTCGCACCATCGGGTGAAGCGTGTTCATGCCGACGAAGACGCGAGCCACGGGCACACCCAGCTCGTTCAGCCGGCGCGAGAAGCCGTCGACGATCTCTTCCAGCGGCATGTTGCGCAGGCCGGCATCGGCCAGCCAGCTGGTGATCTCAGCGGACGTCACGCGGGCGGCGGCACCATCGTGCCGGCCATGGTCCCTGGTGGCAGCGCGGCACAGTGATCGTAGATGTCGCTGGGTCGCGTGAACCAGATCTTGTCCTTCTGCGGGTGTTTGGCGATGTGCGTCAGCGCCTCGCGCAGCGCGCGCAGCCGGTAGGGCTGGCCGACGATCATCGTGTGCAAGGCGATGCCACAGACCAGCGGCTGCCTGGCGGACTGGCGCAGAAGCTCGTCGAACTGGGCGATGATCATGTCGCGGAACTCGTCGCCGGAATGATGGCGCACCAGGATCTGCGGGCTGTCGTTGATCTCGATCGGGTAGGGCACGCTCATCAGCGGCCCCGAGCGCGTCTTCATCCAGAGCGGCTGATCGTCGGCCGGCCAATCCATCAGGAAGTCGAAGCCCGTCTCCTTCAGGAGATCGGGCGTCGAGCGCGTCGAGGCCATCCACGGCGCCATCCAGCCGCGCGGCCGCTTGCCCGAGGCCTTCTCGATGGCATCGCGCACTTCCTCGAGGAACCGCTTCTCGTCGGCCTCCCACATGCCGCCATGGCGCTCGGCGTTGGTCCGGCCGTGGCCGACGAACTCATCGCCTCGTGCCTTCAGCGCATCGACGATCTGCGGCGCGTACTCGAACACCGTGGTATTGATCAGGTGCGAGGCCGGCAGGTTGAGCTCGTCGAACAATTCGAGGCAGCGCCACACGCCGACCCGGTTGCCGTAGTCCCGCCACGCGAAGGTACGCGGATCGGGTGGCGGGTTGGCGACGGTGAGCAGATGCCCCTCGCCCGCGCCGTAAGCGAAATGCTCGATGTTGAGGCCGAGATAGACTGCCAGCCGTTTACCCTCGGGCCACGAGTAGTCCTTGCGCTCGGTGATCGGCGAATAGGCGTAGCGGCCATGGTACGGCAGGTGGATGGTGTGCATGCGTCACTCGGCGGCAATGTTGAGACTGGCGTTCATGGCGCGGAAGCGCGCCACGGCATCGGCGTGGAAGGCGCGCTCCTCGGGGCCGGCTTCGGATGTCGGCCGGCGCTCGTCGTCGAAATTTCCGTATCTGTCCTGGCCGCGCACCAGCATCGCCGTCACGCGATTCCTGGCCGTGCAGCGCGCATGGGTCGGGATGTAGCTGATGCCGAGGCCGATCCGGCGGTCGTGGTAGCGGTTGGGCCGTGAATTGTGGACGAGATGCGTGTGGTGCAGCGAGAACTGCCCCGCCTTCACCGGCATGAACGCGGTCCTGGTGCGATCGACATTTACGGCCAGCGCCTGGCCGCGCGACAGCAGATTCTCCGGATCCTGCATCTCGGCGTGACGCATTTGCCCCAGTTTGTGCGAACCGGGCACCACCTCCATGCAGCCCGACTCGACCGGCGCATCGGTGAGCGCCACCCACGCCGTCACGTGGCAGATCGGATCGAGCGCGAAGTAGGTCGCGTCCTGATGCCAGCTCACATAGGTGCCCGATCCGGGGTCCTTGGGCCACACCGTGAGATGAAACAGCCGGATATCCGGCCCAATCAGGTCCTCGATCGCGTCCAGCACCGCCGGCGCATGCACAATCTCGTCGACCCAGGGGAAAAGAAGATGCGGCTTGAAGTTGTGGCCGCGCGTCATTTTCTGGCCCTCGGCGCGCTCGAACGCTTCGAGCTTTTCGCGCCACGCCCGCATCTGCTCGGCCGGAAAGGCATCGACCGGGCAGACATAGCCGTCACGCTCGTAGCCCGCGATCTGCTCGGCGCTAAGCTTCCCAGGCATCAGTGCGCCGTCCAGCCGCCGTCGACGAACAGCAGCGTGCCGGTGACGAAGGAGGAATCGTCGCAGGCCAGGAACAGCGCGGCCTTGGCCACTTCCTCGGGCTGGCCGATGCGGCCCATGGGATGGCGCAGCTTCCAGAAGGCCCGCATCGCCTCGGGGTCGGCATAGCGCTTGAGCGACTTGGCCGGCATGGGCGTGTCGATGACGCCGGGCATCAGCGCGTTGACGCGGATACCCTGGGCCGCATGGTCGACGGCCATGGTCTTGGTGAGCGACGCGATGGCGCCCTTGGAGGCGATATAGGCCGCGTTCTTGCCCGGGCTCGACTGCGCTAGCTGCGAGCCGATGGTGACGATGGCGCCGGACTTGGCGGCGATCATCGGGGCGATCGCGTAGTGGATCCAGAGATAGGTGCCCTTGACGTTGATGGCGAAGGTGCGGTCCCACGCCCCCTCCTCGATCGTGTCGATGGTGCCGCCGGTCGAAGCGCCCGCCGCCGTCAGCAGCACGTCGATGCGGCCCCATTTCTCCAGGACGCCGGCCACGCCCTCGCGCGCCTGCCGGTCGGAGCTCACGTCGGCGGGGATGGTGAGGGCACGGCCGCCTTTTGCCTCGATGTCGGCGGCGACCTGCCCCAGCCCGACCGTGTCCTGGTCGACCAGCACCAGCTTCGCACCCTCGGCCGCGAACAGGCGGGCCGAGGCGGCGCCGATGCCGGAAGCCGCGCCGGTGACGATAGCGACCTGATCCTTGAGCTTCATGGCGGCAAGTTTAGCCCCAGGCCGCGGCGGCCGCACGACAAAGTGACCATCGGTGATGGCGGATCGCCTTACTTCCGGCCCGCGTCCGGCGCTAAGAGCGACACCATGGACCGGATCGATCGACGACATTTCCTGCTGGGGAGCACCATCCTCATGGCCTTCGGTTTCGGCGCCAAAGCCGCGCACGCACAGGCCCCAACCTTTGAGGTCACGCGCAGCGATGGCGAATGGCGGCGCCTGCTGACGCCGGAACAATATGCCGTCCTGCGGAAGTCCGGCACCGAGCGCGCCGGCACCAGCCCGCTCGACCGCGAGAAGCGCGCCGGCACCTTCTGCTGCGCCGGCTGCGACCTGGCGCTGTTCTCCTCGACCACCAAGTACGACAGCGGCACCGGCTGGCCGAGCTTCTGGCAGCCGCTCGACAATGCGATCGGCACCAAGCCTGAGAAAACATTCTTCGGGACCCAGACCGAGGTCCATTGCCGGCGCTGCGGCGGCCATCTCGGCCACGTCTTCAAGGACGGACCGAAGCCCACCGGCCTGCGCTACTGCATGAACGGCGTGGCGATGATCTTCAAACCGACGGGGACAGGCGCATGAGGAAGCTCGCCCTCCTCGCCTCGCTGCTCACCCTGCTGGCGTTGGCGCCTGTACAAGCGCAGACCCGCGCGGTCGCGATCTTCGCCGGCGGCTGCTTCTGGTGCATGGAGCCGCCGTTCGACAAGCTCGACGGCGTGCTGGCGACGACCTCGGGCTACATCGGCGGCACCAAGGCCGATCCGACCTACGAGCAGGTGACCTCCGGCCGCACCGGTCATTACGAGGCGCTGCAGGTCGAGTACGACCCGGCGCGTGTCAGCTACGAGAAATTGCTGGACGTGTTCTGGCGCAACATCGATCCGCTCGATGCCTCCGGCCAGTTCTGCGACAAGGGCCCGCAATATCGTTCGGGCATCTTCGTCCTCGACGACTCTCAACGCGCGGCGGCCCAAGCCTCGAAGGAAGCCCTGGAAAAATCGGGCAAACTGCCCGGACGCATCGTCACCGAGATCCTGCCGGCGGCGAAGTTCTATCCGGCCGAGGCCTATCACCAAGACTACTATCGCAAGAACCCGACGAGCTACACCTACTACCGCTGGAATTGCGGCCGCGACCGCCGGCTGGAGCGGCTGTGGGGTCCCGCGCCCAAGTCGTAGATCAGCGCGGCTTCTTCGGCCGCTTGCGCCGCGCCATCATGTTCAGCCCCTCGATCAGCGCCGAGAAGGCCATGGCGGCATAGATATAGCCCTTGGGGATCTTCACGCCCATGCCTTCGGCCAGCAGCGTGCCGCCGATCATCAGCAGGAAGCCAAGCGCCAGCATGACGATGGTCGGGTTGTTGCCGATAAAGCGCGCGAGCGGATCGGCCGCGAGCAGCATCAGAACGACGGCCGTCACGACGGCGATGACCATGATCGGAAGATCGTCGGTCATGCCCACGGCGGTGATGATGCTGTCGAGCGAGAACACGAGGTCGAGCACCAGGATCTGGCCGATGGCGCCCGCCACCGTCATGCCCGCCACACCTGAAGCCGTGGTCTCGCCGGGATGCTCGCCGGCCACATTGGCATGAATCTCGTTTGTCGCCTTCCAGATCAGGAACAGGCCGCCTGCGATCAGGATCAGGTCGCGCCACGAGAAAGCATGGCCGAACAGCGTGAACAGCGGCTGCGTGAGCTGGACGATGAACGCCACCGTGCCGAGCAACGCGAGCCGCATGACGACCGCCATGCCGATGCCGATCTTGCGCGCACGCGAGCGTTGATGCTCGGGCAGCTTGTTGGTCAGGATGGAAATGAAAATCAGGTTGTCGATGCCGAGCACGACTTCCATGACGATCAAAGTGGCCAATGCGGCCCAGGCATGGGGGTCGCGGGCGAGGGCGAGGAGTTCTTCGGTCATTCCCACAGCATAAGTCATTGCTGCCTCCCGCCAAGAGACCTTTCCTTTACGGCCCCCAGCCGCTAAGCCCGCTGCCGATGCATTCCCCCGCCGCGCCAACGCGGCCCAACCCGACGCTCGCAATAGCACTTCTGTCCGTGGCGGCCTTCGCCTCGGCCGCCAACATGCGCGTGACCGACCCGCTGCTGGTCCAGCTCGCCGCCGAATTCGGCACCACGGTCGGCGGCGCCTCGATCGTGGCCACCGCCTTCTTGTTCGCCAACGGCGTGTTCGTGCTGGTGCACGGCCCGTTCGGCGACCGCTACGGCAAGATGCCGGTGGTGACCATCGCCTGCATCGGCGCCGCGGCCTGCTGCGTGCTGAGCGCACTGGCGGCGTCGCTGGGCATGCTCACCCTGCTCCGCTTCCTGACCGGTGTCGCCAGCTCAGCCATCATTCCGCTCGCCATCGCCTGGGTCGGCGACAATGTGAGCTACGAGCAGCGCCAGGCGATGCTCGCCCGCTTCCTCACCGGGCAGACGCTGGGCCTGATGACCGGCGCGGCACTGGGCGGCGCGATCGGCGACTGGCTGGGCTGGCGCTCGGTCTTCTGGGTGCTGGCCGCCATCTACGTCGTGGCCGGCAGCGCCCTGATCGTCGTCATGCGCCGGAGGCCCGACCTCGCCCGGCCAAGCGAGCGCGCCGAGGGCTCGATGGTCGGCCAGATGCTCCGCGTGCTGCGCCGGCCGTGGGCGCTCACCGTCATCCTGGTGGTGGCGCTGGAAGGCGGCGTGTTCTGGGGCGCCTTCACCTTCGTCGGCGCCGATCTCCATCAGCGATTCGGCCTGGGCTTCGCCGCCATCGGCCTCGCGGTCGCGGCCTTCGGCGCCGGCGGATTCATGTATGTGATGGTGGCGCATCACCTCGTGCGCCTGCTGGGCGAGCGCGGCCTTTGCCTGTGGGGCGGGACGGGCCTCGGCCTCGCCTTCGCCGGCATGGCGCTCGCGCCGTCGGCTGAGTTCGAATTCGCCGCCATCGTCCTCTCGGGCGTGTCGTTCTACATGTTCCACAACACGCTGCAGACCCACGGCACGCAGATGGCGCCCGAGGCGCGCGGCGCCGGCATGGCGCTGTTCGCGCTCTGCCTGTTCCTGGGCCAGGCGGCGGGCGTGCCGATCGCCGCCCCCATCGTCGACCGCTGGGGCGCGCCGCCGGTGTTCTGGGCGGCTGCGGTCGTCCTGCCGCTGCTGGCCTTCTGGTTCGCGCACGCCATCCGGCGGCGCGTGGCGCCTTAATTCTCGGGTGAGACGCGGAATTCGTAGGGCTGCTCGAGCAGCTTCGACTCCTCCGCCGTGAGCGCGATCTCGGTCGATTTCGCGGCCGAGGTGAGCTGGTCGAGGTCGGTGGCGCCGATGATGGGCGCACCCATGTAGGACTTGTGCAGCAGCCAGGCCAGCGCCACCTGGGCCGGCGTCGCGCCCTTCTCCTTGGCGAGCTTCTTCAAGCGCTTCACGATCTCCCAGTCGCCGTCGCGATAGGTTCCGTCCTTCACCAACGCGTCGTTCTTCGAGCGTTCGGTCGAACCGCCGCCGTCCTTGCTGCGATTGCCGGCCAGGAAGCCGCGCGCCAGCGGCGAGTATGGAATGAGCCCGACGCCCTGCTCGTCGCACAGCCGGTTCATCTCGCGCTCTTCCTCGCGCTGGATGAGGTTGTAGAGGTTCTGCATGGCAATCGGCCGGGCATAGCCCTTCCAGTCGGCGATCATCACCATCTGGGCGAATTTATACGCCGGCATGGTCGAGCCGCCGATGTAGCGGACCTTGCCCGAACGCACGATCTGGTCGAGCGAGTACATCGTCTCTTCCATCGGCGTGTGCGGATCGAGCCGGTGGACCTGGTAGACGTCGATATAGTCGGTCTGCAGGCGCTTCAGCTGCTCGTCGACCGCGGCCATCAGATGCTTGCGGCCGGTGCCCTGATCGTTGGCCACCGGGCTCATGCGGATGCCGACCTTGGTCGACAGCACGAGTTCCTCGCGCTTCGCCATCTTCATGAGCGTGGCACCCATGATCTCCTCGGAGCGGCCGGCGTTGTAGGCGTCGGCGGTGTCGAAGAAGCTGATGCCGACATCGAGTGCGCGTTTGAAGTAGGCCGGCGCCTCGGCCTCGTCGAACTTGCCCCAGCCGCGGCGGCCCTTGGCGCCCCATGAATTGCCGCCGAGGCAGATCCTGCTCACGATCAGGCCCGAGCGGCCGAGCGGTCCGTATTTCATCCGATGTCCCCCTTGATGGCACGAGGCCCGACCTCCACCTTAACAGGATGAAAGTCCTGATCGAATATTGCGGCGCTTGAGGTTATAAGCCGCAGGCCCTCCGTGTGAGGGCACACCTCGAAACGCGAGGCGCCACGAAAGGTACCGAGTTGGGTATCGAGCTGCGCCCCGGCAAATCCGGCCAGTTCGACGTCACCGTCGATGGCGCGCTCAAATACACCCGCAGCAAGACCGGCCGCTTTCCGACCGACGAGGAGATCGAGGATCTGATGCCGGGTTAGCCCAGCACTTCCTTGTTCACGCAATGGGCGGCGTTGGGGCGGCCGTCGAAAACGCTCAGGATGTTTTCGATGGCGGTCACCGCCATCCGATCGCTCGCCTCCTGGGTGACGCCGGCCATGTGCGGGCTGAAGAAGACATTCTCGAGCTCGAACAGCTTGTTCTTCGGATCCGGCGGCTCCTTGTCGAGCACGTCGAGGCCGGCGCCCCGCAGCTTGCCGCTCTTCAGTGCATTGTAGAGTGCGTCCTCGTTGATGATGCCGCCACGCGCAGTGTTCACCAGGAACGCCGTGGGCTTCATCAGCGCCAGCGTCTCGGCGTTGAACATGTTGATCGTCTCGGGCGCCTTCGGGCAGTGGATCGACACGTAGTCGACCTGCGGCAGAATTCCCTTGAGGTCGGTGACCTTGGTGGCGCCGGCTTTCTCAATGTCGGCCTTCGACACGTTCGGATCGAGCACATAAGTCTCCATCTCGAAGGCGACACAGCGCTTCACGGTGCGCGAGCCGATGCGGCCCATGCCCACCACCAAGACCTTCTTGCCCGCGACGTCGGACGGCAGGTCGCTGAGGCGCTCGCCCCAGGCGCCGGTGCGCACCCAGCGGTCGGACTTCTTGGTGAGCCGCGCGGCAGCGAGCAGCATGTACATGGCGTGCTCGGCGACCGATACGGAGTTGGCAATGCCGGTCGTCATAAGCGGGATCTTGCGCTTGTTGAGCGCCGGGATCTCCACTGCGTCGAAGCCGACACCAAGGCGGGCCACCACCATCATGCCGGGCGCGACGTCGAGCTCGGCCTGGCGGAACGGCGTGCCGCCCAGGGTCACGGCGTGGGCGTCCTTGAGCTTGGGATGGAGCGAGGGAACCGTATCGTCGGCCAGGATCTCGAAATCGACATCGTCGCGCGCCTTGAGCACGTCGAGGCCGGCCTGCGGCATGCGGCCGACGATCAGGATTTTCTTGCGATTCTTGCCAGTTGCCGTGCTCATGGTTCCCTCCGGTTGGGACCGATCCTAAATCGCTTCTGCCGGCGATCAAGGGAGGTAGCTGAGCGGGAGCCGCGTGGTGGACTTGATCTCCTCCATGGCGAACATGGAGGTGACGTCGGAGAGCTCGATCTTGGCGATCAGGCGCTTGTAGAAGGCGTCGTAGGCTTCGATATCGGGGAGCGCGAGGCGGATCAGGTAGTCGATCTCGCCACTCATGCGGTAGCAGTCGATGACCTCGGGAAACGACGCCACCGCCTTGGCGAAGCGGGTCAACCACTGGGCATTGTGCTGCGCCGTCCGGACCGCCACGAACACCGTCACGCCGGCGTTCACCGCCTTGCGGTCGAGCAGCGCCACCCGGGCGCGGATGATCCCCTCTTCCTGCAGCCGGTTGATGCGCCGCCAGCACGGCGTGGTCGAGAGGCCGACCCGGCGGGCGATCTCGGCCAGGGCCATGTCCGAATTGTCCTGCAGGCAATCCAGTATCTTCTTGTCGAAGGAATCGAGCAACATTTTTGCGGCCATTGGCACTTCCTTGGAATGAATTTCTCAAGTTTGCGGCAAGGGACGCAAAGGTAGCAAGCCGTTTCCCGGCAGAGGCTATAGAATCACCTGATGTTCCGACGCTTCACCGATCATCCCGCCCAGGTCAACGAAACCTACTTCCAGCATATGGGCGTGGCCTTCAGCTTCGGCGGCCGAATGCTGCTGGGCAGCCTTGCCTGCTTCGTGCATGGTTTCTTCCCATGGCTCTGCCTGACCCGGGGAAGCGATACGGTTCGTGCGCTGCATCACCGCATGGTGACACATCGCGTCGCCCGGCCGGCCGAAACCGCCTCGACAACGGCCGTCGCGGCGGGCGACTAGGCTTCTTCTTCCTCGCTATCGGCCTGATCGCGGCCCTGCCGGGCTGGGCGCAGGATCGGTCGATGGTGCCGGTCACGATCGATGGCGAGCCGGTGAAGCTCGTCACCATCACTTACAAGCCAGCCGGAGCCGGCCCCTTCCCGACCCTGATCTTCCATCACGGCTCGACCGGCCGCGGCAACGATCCCTCGATCTTCGCGCGGCCCTACGATCCGAGGGCGCTTGCCCAATGGTTCACGGCCCGCGGCTGGGCCGTGGTGCTGCCCGCGCGGCGCGGCCGCGGCGGCTCGGAGGGACGCTATGACGAAGGTTTCTCACCCGATCGGGCCCAGGGTTATAGCTGCGAGCCGACGCTTTCGATCCCCGGCGCCGAGCGCGCGCTGCGCGACATCGATGCCGTCACGCCCGCGATCCTGGCGCAGCCTTTCGTCGACCGTAGCCGCGTGGCCGTCGGCGGCCAATCGCGCGGCGGCATCCTCGCGATCGCATGGAGCGGCCGCCAGCCCGGCGTGCCGCGCGCGGCGATCAACTTCGTCGGCGGCTGGATGGGCGGCAGCTGCCGGAACGGCGACACCATCAACCAGAACCTGTTCAATCGCGGCGCCGCCTACGGCCAGCCCTCGATCTGGCTCTACGGCAACAAGGACCCGTTCTATTCCCTGGCGCACAGCCGCGCGACCTTCGCCGCGTTCACGGCGGCCGGCGGCAAAGGCGCCTTTCACGAGTACGAACCACCCGAGGGGCTGAACGGCCACCAGATTTCCTCCGCCCCGGCACTATGGACTGGCGTGCTCGAAGCCTATCTCTCCGCACGCAGCCTGCCGGCGAAACCGGCGCCATGACCGCTTGCAACCGGCCGCGCACGCCCTACGTTCAATGGAGACGTTGAAGCTTCGCAGGGAGGACCGACATGGAAACACCCCTCAAGATCAGCTTTCAGGGTGGCGATACCAGCGACGCATTGAGCCAGTTGATCGCCGGCCATGTCGAGACGTTGGAGCAGTTGTACGGCCGCATGACCGCCTGCCATGTCGTGGTCAAGATTCCCGACAAGCATCATCGCACCAGCAACCTTTTCAGTGCCAACATCCATATGACGTTGCCGGGCGGCATCGATATCAATATCGATCACACGCCGCAGGCCGACGACCGCTTCGCCAGCCCGCAATTCGCCGTGAATGATGCCTTCCGACGCGCCAAGCGGTTGCTCAAGGATCGCGCGAAGAAGCAGCGCGGCGAAGTGAAGACTCTTCACGGGCGCATCGAACGCACGCTCGACCAGCCGCCGGATGCCTAGAGGCGTTTCACGCCCTTCTCGTCGAGCCGTTCGCGCAGCAGGGCGATCCGGTCGCCGCCCCAGAACAATTCGCCGTCGAATGTGAAGGTGGGCACACCGAACACGCCCGACGCTTCGGCTTCCAGACGCAGCCGGTCGTGTTCGGCGCCACCTTCGCCCGCGAGATAGTCCTCGAAGCCCGGAGGCGCGCCGACATCGACGAGCAGCGCGGCCACCGCCCCGGGACTTTCGGGATCGAGCTCGCGCCGCCAGAAAAGGTCGAAGGCGCGATCGTTGTAGCGGCGAAAGACGCCGTGCTTCTGGGCATAGAGCATGCCGGCGTTGACCGGCCGGGCACAAAATATCTTCTTCGGCCCCATCAGCGTCAGGCCCTGCTTGTTGGCCGAGCGCCTGGCATCCATGTAGGCGTAGCGCACGCGCCGCCAGTGATGGGCGTCGCGTTCGGCGACCGATCCCTGGAACGAGGCGATGTCGAGCGTGTAGGGCCGCCATTCCAAAGCGAGATCGTAGTCGGCCTCGAGCTCATACGCCCACGCTTTGGCAACGAAGGCATAGGGGCTGACGTAGTCGCTCCAGAGGACGACTTTCCCGCTCACAACCGCCCGCTCTCGCGGCGCCACATCCACCAGAAGAAGAGGCCAACCACGGCCACGAGCAGCGCACCGACCAGCAGCAGCATGGCCGATTCCTGGACCCAGGCCACGGCCGGCACCGAGGCCGCGAGAAACACACCCACTGCGCAGATGCGCCAAACCCGCGCATGCACGCCGGCGACGAAGGTGCCCAGCGCCAGCAGGATCAGCAGGGTGAGACTGGTGGCGTTGTCATTGACGATGCCGCGCACCTCGGGAAGGAACATCAGCCACATGGCGGCGACGAACGCCGCCCAATGCAGCGCCTGGGTCACCGCCAGCTGCATGTGGCCGGCACCCGTGTCGAGGTGCCGCCACCCCGAGACCACGCAGATCAATCCGTAGATCGGCGCCAGCGCCATCCAATAGTAGTAGGTCGTGGGCCCACGAAAGCTGGTGAGCACGAGACCGCCCACCGCGAGCGCCAGCATCGCTGCATACGGCAGGTCCCTGAGCAGCCAGTGCCGGGTGTCGTTCGTCACCATGCCTCCCTCATCGTGCGTCCTTCGCCAGCCTGGTCTCGACCACGCGCGACCACAGCGTGGCGCCCAGGGTCAGGATGTCGTCGTTGAAGTCGTAGCTGGGATTGTGCACCTCGCAGCCGCCCTCACCGCTGCCGTTACCGATATTGATGAAGGCGCCGGGCACCTTCTCCAGCATGTAGGAGAAGTCCTCCGACGCCATCGAGAACATGCCGTCGCGGTTCATGTTCTCTTCGCCCACTATCTTGGCGGCCACGTCGGCGATGAACTTCACCGCGTCCTTGTCGTTCACCAGCGGCGGGAAGGCCACGCGAATGTCGGCCTTGGCGGTGCCGCCCAGGGTCTGGGCGATGCCGGCCGAGATCGTCTCGATACGCTCCTTCACCAGCGCCATGGTTTCCTTGCGGAAAGCGCGAATGGTGCCGCGCAAAACGGCCTCCTGCGGCACTACGTTGTAGGCGTCGCCGGCATGCATCTGCGTCACCGAGATCACCGCCGAATCGAGCGGCGCCACGTTGCGCGACACCACGGTCTGCAGCGCCGAGATGATCTGCGTGGCGATGATCACCGGGTCAATGCCCGCTTCCGGCCGTGCGCCGTGCGTGCCCTTGCCGGTGATGTGGATGTCGAACAGGCCGCCGCCCGCCATCTGCGGGCCGGGCCGGATGGCGAACTTGCCGACGTCGAGCTTGGGCCTGTTGTGCATGCCGAAGATCTGCTCGCAGGGGAATTTCTCGAACAGCCCGTCCTTGACCATGGCCTCGGCGCCGCCGCGGCCCTCCTCGGCCGGCTGGAAGATGAGATGGACGGTGCCGTCGAAGTTACGCGTCGCCGAGAGGTACTTGGCGGCACCCAGCAGCATGGTGGTGTGGCCGTCGTGGCCGCAGGCATGCATGCGACCCTTGTGCGTGCTGCGATGGTCGAAGGTGTTGAGCTCGTCCATCGGCAGGGCATCCATGTCGGCGCGCAGTCCGATGGCGCGCGGATTGTTGCCGACGCGGATGGTGCCGACGACGCCGGTCTTGCCGATGCCGGTCGTTACCTCGAGCCCCCACTCCTTCAGCTTCTGCGCCACGATGGTGCTGGTCCTCTCCTCCTCGAAGCCGAGTTCCGGATGGGCATGGATGTCACGCCGAATGGCAGTCAGCTCATGGGCGAAGGCGGCGATCTTGGGCTCGATATTCATGGGCGTCAGGACTCCAACAGGAAGGACGTCATTACACGCCGAAACTCCGCGCCATGCACGTTCGGATATGCATGGCCACCGTCGGCAAACACATAGGCCCGCGCCCCCGGGATCAGGCGGACCAGCTCCTCGGTGAAATAGAGCGGCGTCACGGTGTCGTCGCGGGCGCAGATCGCCAGCGTCGGTGCCCGCACCTTCTGCAGTCCGTCGCGCCGGTCGTGAGCGACGATGGCGGCGATCCGCGACAGCACGATTTCCGGCACGGGGATGGTCTCCTGAGCCTTGGCTTCGGCCGCCACCAGGTCGACATCGTGGTCGCGCACCCAGGACGGCATGTTGAGCGCCAGCGCGCTCGATTTCAGATAGGCCTCGGGGCCCAGCTCGCGCAGCATCAGGGAGCGGACCTCGAACAGGCGGCGGAAGAAGGCATCTGTCTTGGCCCAGGTCGAGCTCAGCACCAGCCGGTCGATGCGGCCGGGATGGTCGATCGCCAGCACCTGGCCCATGGCGCCGCCGGTCGAGTGGCCGCACCAATGCACCTTGTCGTAGCCCAGCCCCTCGATGAGCTGCAGCGCATCGTCGGCCATCTGCTCGACGCTGTAGGTGAGACGGGACAGCGTGCTGCGCGCGGTGCCGCGATGATCGTGCACGACCACGGTGAATTGCCTGGCGAGTTCGTCGACATTGGCACCCCAGAAACGGCCGTCACCACCCAGGCCCGCCACCAGGAACAAGGGCGGCCCGCGTCCGTTCATTTCGTAGTAAAGCTCGGCCCCATCACGCAGTTTGAAGAGTGGCATTTGCACGTTCCCCCGAATTCCTTAAGGTGCCGGTCCAGGGAGGAAAGCGCAGGATGAAGCGTCTGTCGATTGCAGCGATTGCCCTAGTGTGCGGCTGTGTCGCCCAGGAGCAACCGCAGACGAACCTGATTCCGCGGCCCGCCGCCGACGACCCGACTCCCCAGGGCATCGCCTACCTTTGTGATGGCCGCAAGGAAGTGTCGGTGGTCTATGCCAAGAACCGCGCCTCGGTGACGCTCGACGGCAGGACCTGGCGCCTGGAATACCAGCCGACAGACCAGGGCTTCCGCTATGCCGACACGACCAACGAATGGGCCGGCCGTGACGATCTCGCTACCTTGCGCGAGGCCGGCGGCAACACCCGGCCGCTGGCCTTCAACTGCCGGCCGACGCGGCGCGTGGCCTGAGGTCTTATCTCAGCCAGAAGCGGATACCGTAGCTCACCAGCCCGGTCACCCCTACTCCGGCCACCCACAGACCCATGAACCACAATAGTTGGCGAGTCCTGAGAGTCATCTCAGTGATAGCCCTCATGGCCGGTCTTGCCGCGGAACACCCAGTATGAATAAGCGGTGTAGGCGAGGATGATCGGCACCATCACCAGCACGCCCGGCAGCATGAACTTCAGGCTGACATTGGGCGCGGCGGCGTCCCAGATCGAAATGACCGGCGGCACGACGTAGGGGAAGAGGCTGATGCCGAGGCCGGCCAACCCCAAGGTGAACAGGGCCAGCGTCATCAGGAAGGGCGTGTAGTGATGCTGGCGCTGCAGGCTCACGAAGAAGGTGGCCGACGCGATGACGACCAGCAGCGGCACCTGGGCGGTGAACAGGACCTGCGGCCAGGCGAACCAGCGCAGCCAGTAGGCCTCGCGCAGGAACGGCGTCCAGGCGCTCACCGCCGCCATGGCCAGGATCACCGCGATGCCCAGCCGGAAGGCGAGCCGGTAGCAACGTTCCTGCAGCGTGCCCTCACTCTTCATGATCAGCCACGTCGCGCCGAGCAGGCCATAGCCGAAGACCAGGCTCACGCCGACCAGCAGGCTGAAGGGCGTCAGCCAGTCGAACCAGCCACCGGCATAGCCGCGGTCCTGGACCTGGATCCCCTGCAACAGGGCACCCAAGGTGATGCCCTGTGCCAGTGTGGCGACCACCGAGCCGAGATTGAAGGCGACATCCCAGTAGGCGCGGTGTGCCGGATCACGCCAGCGGAACTCGAAGGCGACGCCGCGGAACACCAATGCCAGCAGCATGGCGATGATCGGCGCGTAGAGCGCCGAGAAGATCACACCATAGGCCAGCGGAAAGGCTGCCAGCAGGCCGCCGCCGCCCAGCACCAACCAGGTCTCGTTGCCGTCCCATACCGGCGCGATGGAATTCATGGCGCTGTCGCGCTCGCGGCCGATGGGGATCATCGGGAACAGGATGCCGATGCCGAGATCGAAGCCATCCATCACGACGTAGGCGTAGATCGCAAAGGCGATGATGAAGGCAAAGACGACGGGCAGATCGAAGGTGAACGGCATGATCAGGCCTCCCCGCCCGTCGCGAGCTTTTCCGCCACCGTGGGTGATGGGGTGATGCCCGCCGCCCGCATCGGCTCGCCGCGATCCGGGCCCTCCTCGCCGCGATGCGGCGGGTGGCTCATCAGCTTCAGGATGTAGAAGACCCCGGCGCCGAACACGATGAAGTAGACGACGATGAAGGCAAGCAGCGAGGCCGCGACCGCCGGTGCGTCGAGCCGGGAGGCCGAGTCGGCGGTCCGCAGCAAGCCATGCACCGTATAGGGCTGGCGTCCGACCTCGGTCGTCACCCAGCCGGCGATCACCGCCACGAAGCCGGCCGGCCCCATGACGAGGGCGAAGCGGTGCAGCAGCGGCCAGTCGTAGAGCCGGTGCCTGACGCGCGCGAGCAGGCTGAGCGCCGCCAGCGCCAGCATCAGCATTCCCATGCCGACCATGATGCGGAAGGCCCAGAAGACGATGGCCACCGGTGGCCATTCCTTGCGGTCGACCGAGTCGAGTCCTTTGAGCGGCGCGTCGAGCGAGTGCTTCAGGATCAGCGATGAGGCCTTGGGGATCTCGACCGAATAGAGTGTCTTGGCGGCGGCCTCGTCGGGCCAGCCGAACAGGATCAGCGGCGCGCCATCGGGATAGCTCTGGAAATGGCCCTCCATGGCCATGACCTTGACCGGCTGGTGTTCGAGCGTGTTCAGCCCGTGCTGGTCGCCGGCGAAGATTTGTAGCGGCGCCACCACCGTGATCATGCCCATCGCCATGGAGAACATGACGCGTGCGCCGTCGTTCGTGCGCTCTCTCAACAGGTGCCAGGCGCCGACCGCCCCCACCACCAGCGCCGTGGTGAGATAGGCGCCGAACACGGTGTGGACCAGTCGGTAGGGAAAGGACGGATTGAAGATCACCGCCAGCCAGTCGACGGGCACAAACTGGCCGCTGGCGTTCATGGCGAAGCCTGCCGGCGTGTGCATCCAGCTGTTGGCCGACAGGATCCAGAAGGCCGAGATGAAGGTGCCGACCGCGACCGCCAGGGTGGCCACGAAATGCAGCGTGCGGCCGACGCGGTTCATGCCGAACAGCATGACGCCCAGAAAGCCCGCCTCGAGGAAGAAGGCGGTGAGCACCTCGTAGGCCATCAGTGGCCCGATGACGGGCCCCGCCTTGTCGGAGAAGGCCGCCCAGTTGGTGCCGAACTGGTAGGCCATGACGATGCCCGAGACCACGCCCATGCCGAAGGCGAGCGCAAAGATTTTTAGCCAGTACTTGAACAGGTCGAGATAGATCTGCCGCCCCGTCCACAGCCACAGCCCCTCGAGCACGGCGAGATAGCTGGCGAGGCCGATCGAGAAGGACGGGAAAATGAAATGGAACGAGATCGTGAAGGCAAACTGCGCCCGGGCCAGCAGGATGGCGTCGAAGGACTCGAACATGGCGTGCTCCTCAGACGATGCGGGACGCGAAAGCCGGCGACTTGAGCGCGACGTTCAAAACATCGAGGGCGCCCACCAGGTCGGACCGATTGCGCGCGGCGCCGAGTGCAATGCGGATCGCATGCTCGGGATCGCCGTCGATGCTGAAACTGTCGCTGGTCACCACGGCAAGCCCCTGTCGTTGGACATGCGCTGCGAACTCGGTCCGGGTCCATGTCGACGGCAAGGTGAGCCAGACATGGTGTCCCTTCGGGTGTGCGGCATAAGTCTGGCCCGAAAGCGCCTTCGCCGCCAGTTTCTGTCTTGCCGCAGCCTCAGCCGTGATCGCCGAGATGATTGCATCGGCACTGCCGTCAGCCAGCCAGCGCATGACCAGGGCAACGGTGAGCGGCACCGGCATCTGCGCGATAGTGCGCAGCGCGTTGCCGAGCTGGGCGGCCGCGGCGCGATCGGGCACCAGCAGGAAGGAAACCCTGAGTCCCGGCGCGATGCACTTCGAAAGGCTCACCGCGAGGTAGCTGCGTTCCGGGATCAAGGTGGCGATCGGCTGCGCCCTGGGATCGAGGCTGCCGTAGGCATCGTCCTCGAACATCATCAAACCGTGCCGACGGATGGCCGCGGCAAGCTGTTCGCGGCGCGCCGGACCGATCGTGAGCGTCGTGGGATTGTGGATCGTCGGGATCAGGTAGACGGCTTTCGGCGCGTGCCGCCGGCACGCCTCGTCGAGTGCCGCCGGGATCATGCCCGCGCCGTCCGACGGCACACCGACCAGGCGGACGCCCAGCGCCGCAGCAGCGGCCTTGAAGCCGGGATAGGTGAGATGATCGGTGAGCACGACGTCGCCCGGCTTGGTGAGCGCCAACAGCAGCGCCGTGAGCGCGGTCTGGGTGCCGGGAAACACGACCAGCCGGCTCGCCTCGGCGGTACGGACGCGGCGGCGCAGCCAGTCGGCCGCGCCTCCGCGGTCGGCCTCGCTGCCGCCGGCATGCTGGTAACTCAGGAAGTCGGAAACGCCGAAGTCGCGCTGGATTGATGCGAGACCACGCGCCACCCGGCCGTCGAGATCGGCCTCGATCGGCTCCGGCGGCAGGTTCATCGACAGGTCGAATTCGACGCCGGCAGCCGCCGCCCGCGGCGCACGTACGCGGCTTTCGGCAACGAAGGTCCCCTGCCCAACCCGAGCCTCGGTGAGGCCGCGCCGCCGCGCCTCGTTGTAGGCGCGCGTCACGGTGGTGAGATCGACGCCGAGCGCCCGGGCGAGTGCGCGATGCGTCGGCAGGCGCTGGCCGCGATGCAGGCGACCGGAGGCGATATCGGCGTTCAGCGCCTCGACAATGCCGGCATAGACCGGGCCAGGCTGATCGCCAAGTGTAGGGGTCCAGTCCATACAATATGCTCCAATTGACCTTGAATGTATGCCTCTTTGTAAGGACATACAAGGCACGGACGAGGACGGAGAAAACGATGGCGAACACGCAAACCGGCAAAGGCGGCCTCTACCTGCTGCGGGGCCTGATGGGCCGGTGTCCGGCCTGCGGCGAAGGTCCTCTGTTCCGTGCCTTCGTGAAGGTGGCTGACGCCTGCGAGAAATGCGGCGAGCCGTTCCATCATCACCGGGCCGACGACTTTCCCGCCTATCTGACAATCGTGCTGGTCGGCCATGTGGTCGTGCCGCTCGCGATGTATGTCGAGATCGCCTTCATGCTGAACTACTGGCTGCATGCCGCGATCTGGCTGCCCCTCGTCCTCGTGCTCTCGCTCGGCCTGCTGCAGCCGCTCAAAGGCCTGATCGTCGCGATGCAGTGGCACATGGGCATGCACGGCTTCGCCGCAGCGAAGCTCGCGCGACTCTAGCCCCAGGGGTCGAAGACCTCGGCGATCGCGGCGCGATCGAGCCCGGCGCGCAGGCAGGTTTCCAGCAGCACGCGCGCCTTGAGCGGATTGAGGCGACCGCCCCAGATCAGGCCTGCCTTGCGCAGCGCAATCTCGGAACTGGGACCGCCATAGGTTTGCCGCAGCATGGGTCCGCCACCGGCGCGCGGCGACATCACAGTCGGCAAGAGGCCGGCAAGGCGCATGATGAGATCGGCCGCACGTTCCGGCACATGGCCGCCGCCCAGCCCACCTAGCACCACGCCGCGATAGCCGAGATGATCGGGGGCCGTCATCAGCGTCTCGACCAGATGGCCGGGCTCGTCGAGCGCCATCCACAGCAGGGCCACCGGCGCAGCTTTGCCCCCGATCGCGCCCATCCGCTTGCGCGCGCCGACAATCGCTTCGCGCACCGGCAGAGACAGGGGCACCACGCGATCCTCGACGAGAGCGGCGAGCGGGCCGGTCTGCGGCGACGCAAAGGCATTGAGCCGCGTCGGGTGGACTTTCAGCACGTCGGACGCGGCATAGACCTCGTCCAGCATCACCGCCATTACGCCCAGCGCGCGCGCATGCGCCCGCACCCACGGATCGCAGGCCACGCGCACGGCGGCCAGCAGGTTGCCCGGCCCGTCGGGCGAGGTGAGCGCCGGGTTGCGCATCGCCGCCGTCACGATCACCGGGATGTCGCGACCCAACAGCAGGTCGAGCAGGAACGCGGTTTCCTCGAGCGTGTCCGTGCCTTGCGTCACGATCACGCCGTCAGCATCGAGCGCGGCGATCCTGGCCGCCAGCGCATGGATCTGGTCGAAACCCAGCGAATGGCTGCCGACGCGCGACACCGTCTCGGCATCGATCGTGGCCAGCTTCGCCAGAGCGGGGACCGCGGCCACGAGATCGTCGGCGCCCAGCCCCATCTGCATGGCGCCCGACGCGTCGGGGCGCGTGGCGATGGTGCCGCCCAGCGCCAGGACTTTTAGGCGCGGCAATGTCATGCGGTGAGCCTCAGCGAGCGGAAGAAGTGTTCGGCCTCGGGCGCGCGCATGGCGTCGGCCGGCGCGAGATAGCCCAGCGACACGAAGCGGCGGCTCTTCAGCAGCGAAAGTTGCCGCAGCGCGCGGCCGCCGGCGATCGGACCGGTCGATTCGACTGCGGTGGCGCCCTGCACATTACGCCAGTCGACCTTGCTCCATTTGCCGCCCTCGAGGCGCTGGGCGCGGTCGTCGAGCGCGATCTGCAAGTTGACGCGTGGCTTCGCGACGTCGACCTCGGCAGGATAGAGGGCGGTCTGCGCCACGAAGGAGAGCCGCCGGTATTCGAGACTGTAGGAATGATAGACAAAGGGTGTGCCGACCGGTGTCGTCGTGTCGATCACCTTGTAGAGCGGTGTGCCAGGCATCTCGACATAAAAGGAATTGTCGGCGCCCGACACCGGGATCCAGACCGTCTGGGCCGCCGCGCTGCCCACCCCCATCACCACTGGCAGGGCCAGGGCCAGGGCCTGTCGCCTGAGCAGGCTCATTCCGCGGCGGTCCGCCGGCCGAACTTCTCGCGCGCCTGTTCGGCAGTGTAGTAGCCGCGCGCCACGTCGCGTGTGACCGATGCCGGATCTCGCTTGGCGGGATCGCCGAAGCCGCCGCCGCCCGGCGTCGACACACGCACCACGTCGCCGACACCGATCTCGATGTCCTGGTCCTTGGAAAGATGCGGCGGCCGGTAGGTCTTGCCGCCTTGCGTCACCGCCACCTTGTTGACGCCGCCGGCATCGCCGCCCAGCGCACCTTGCGGGCCGGTGCGGCCGTGATCCATCACCATCGAGACGCGGGCCTCGCCGCGACGCAGCTTGATGGCGTAGTTGATCCCGAAGCCGCCGCGGAACTCGCCGGCGCCGCCCGAGCCCTCGCACAGGGAGAATTCCTCGAACAGGATCGGATAGAACTGCTCCAGCACCTCGACCGGCGGCATCTTGGAAATGCCGATGGTCGAACAGCCGTTGCTGAGGCCGTCGCCGCCCTTGAAGCCGCCGTAACCGCCGCCGGTGAAGAGATACATGATGTAGCTGCGGTTGCGCTCGGGATCGAAGCCGCCAACGCCGAGATTGCCTGACGTACCGGCGGGGGCGGCGAACAGGATGTCGGGGATCGCGTGGGTGAGTGCGGCGAACACCGCCTCGGCAATGCGCTGGCTCACCTCGGCGGCACATCCCGAGACCGGCCGCGGATACTTGGCATAGAGGAACGTGCCCTCGGGCTCGATGATCTTCAGCGGCTCGAAGGTGCCGGCGTTGATCGGCACCTCGGGAAAGATGTGCTTTATGGCCAGATAGATCGCCGACTTGGTGGTGGCGATGACGCTGTTCATCGGCCCGCGGCAGGGCGGACTCGATCCGGTCATGTCGAAGAGCAGTTCGTCACCCTTCTTGGTGATCTTCATGCGGATGGTGAGCGGCTCGTCGACCACACCGTCGCTGTCGACCTGGGAGGTGCCCTCGTAGATACCGTCGGGAATGCCGGCGATCCTGGCCCGCATCTGGCGCTCGGCGCGGCGACGCATCTCGGCGATCGCCGCACGCACGACATCGGCGCCGTAGCGGTCGATCAGTGCCGTGAGCCGCACCTCGCCGGTGGTGAGTGCCGCGGCTTGGGCCTTGATATCGCCGATGCGCTGATCGGCGATGCGGATGTTGCTCAGGATGATGGAGAGGATTTCCTGATCCATCTCGCCCTTCTTGAAGAACTTCACCGGCGGCAGGCGCAGGCCTTCCTGCTCGACCTCGGTGGCGCTGGCCGAGAAGCCGCCGGGCACCATGCCGCCGACGTCGGGCCAGTGACCGGTGTTGGCGAGCCAGGCGAAGACCTCGCCCTCGTAGAAAAACGGCTTTACGAACCGCACATCCATCAGATGGGTGCCGCCGAGGTAGGGATCGTTGACGATGAAGACGTCGCCCGGCTCCACCTTTCCGGCATAGTGGCTTTTCACCCGCTCGATGACGGCACGGGTCGAGAATTGCATGGTGCCGACGAACACCGGCAACCCGAGTTCACCCTGGGCGATCAGCGACCCGTCGGTTGCGTCGTAAATGCCGTCGGAGCGATCCATGCCCTCGGAAATCACTGGCGAGAAAGCAGCCCGGACGAAAGCGAGATCCATTTCATTACAGACCTGGATCAGGCCATTCTGGATGACGGTCAGGGTCACGGGATCGAGGTTGGACATGATGAATCACTAGCACAGGCCGTGCCTTCCTGCTCTATGATCGTTGCGCCTACAGGGAATTCCACCATGGCCGCTTCCACTGACGTAGCCATCGTCGGCTGCGGGCCGGTCGGTGCGCTGCTCGCCAACCTGCTCGGCCAGGCCGGACTTTCGGTCGACATCTACGATCGCGACCGCGAGGTCTATGCGCTGCCGCGCGCCGTGCATTTCGATGGCGAGGTCATGCGCATCTTCCAGGCGGCGGGGCTTGCCGATCGTGTCGCTGCCACGGCGCGCGCCTCGTCCAAGGGCATGCATTTCGTCAACGCCGACCGCCGCGCGCTCATGGTCCGCCGTGGCCTCGACGGCCCGGGGCCGCATGGCTGGGCGGGCAACTGGTACTTCCACCAGCCGGTTCTCGAAGAGATCCTGCGCGCCGGCATGGCGCGGTTTCCGAGTGTGCGCGTCCATCTCGGCCAAGAAATCGACTCGGTCGATGACGTGGACGCCCGCTACATAGTGGGCTGTGACGGCGCTCGCTCGCTGGTGCGCCGCGCGATCGGCGGTCGCCAGCACGATCTCGGCCTGCATCAGCCCTGGCTGGTGGTCGATCTGCTGTGCGATCTCGACCGGCCGCGCGTGCGCGACCTGCCCGATCACACGATCCAGCTCTGCGATCCGACCCGGCCGATGACGGTCGTACATGTCGGCGGCCGGCGGTGGCGCTGGGAGATCATGCTGATGCCCGGCGACGATCCTGCCCGCCTCGCCGAACCCGCGGTCTTCTGGCCGTTGATGGCACGCTGGATCGAACCGCAGGATGCGGCGCTCGAACGCGCAGCCGTCTACACCTTCCATTCGGTCGTCCAGGAAGGCTGGCGCAAGGGCCGCCTGCTGCTGGCCGGCGATTCCTGCCACCAGACACCGCCCTTCCTCGGCCAAGGCATGTGCGCGGGCCTGCGCGATGCCGCCAACCTCGCCTGGAAGCTCGCTGCCGTCGTCAGGGACGGCGACGACGACGGCCTGCTCGACACCTACGAGAGCGAACGCCTACCGCACGCCCGCGCTTTCATCGAGTTGGCGGTGAAGTTGGGTGCAGTGCTGCAGGAAACCGATCCGGCTGCGGCGGCAGCGCGCGATCTACGCTTCGCCTCGGGAGCGGAGACGTTCGACTTCCCACAGCCGCAGCTTGGACCGGGCTGCCGCAATGATGAGCCGCCGCCAGTCGGCACGATCTTCCCGCAGCCACGCCTTGCCGATGGCCGGCTGATGGACGATGCCATCGGCCAGCGCTTCGCCATCGTCGGCGAGACGCGCTTGATCGACCGCCTCGGTGCAGTTCGTCTGGAAGGTGTCGGCTCGGATTGGCTCGCGCAGCGCGGCTTGCGCGCCGCGTTGCTGCGTCCGGATCGCTACATACATGCTATTGCCTAAAGAAGGAGCCGCAGATGAAGCCAACCGATACAACTCGCCCGACGTCGAATGAGATCGAGGCGGCAAACAGAGCGGAGGCGACGGCACTCTTGGTTCGCTCACGCTATCGCGTCTATCGACCGGAAGCGGACTGTGAAGGCGAGGACCTCGTACTGCGAACACCCCAAGGCGAACTCATTCCCGTGCAACTCAAGTCGCGGATGACCATCGATCACCCTCGATACAGAGGCAATCCAAAGCTCTGGATGCTATTTCCCGAGAAAAAATACGCCGCCGCTTCGAGTCGCGAGTGGTATTTGGTGCCACACGGAAAACTCTACAAGCTGTTGAAAAGCAAGCACGGGCACGCTCCGAAATGGAACGACACCTGGAACAGCGCTACCGTTCCGAAGGACCTTCGTGGATCGCTTTGCAACTACGTCGTCCGCCCCGACAAGGACTCGCCTAAGCCGGCGTGAACATCGGCAGCGGTGGGCCGCCGTCGGTCGGCTTGAACACCAGCTTCACTGCCTGTTCGCACTTCAACTTGTCGAAGTCGCAATCGACGATGTTGGTCACCATGCGCGGGCCCTCGGCCAGGGTCACGTAGGCCATGGCGTAGGGCACCGGGGCGCGGCGCATGACGCTGTAGGAATAGAGCGTGCCCTTGCCCG
>JBQTJT010000056.1:0-78399 GCA_052386855.1 Reyranella sp. | reverse complement strand
CAACATCCACGTCGGCATCGACTGGCTCGCCAACGTCTACTTCGGCCACGTCACCCAGGTCGGGCGCAAGGTGATCGTGCTCGGTGGCGGCAACACCGCGATGGACTGCTGCCGCTCGGCGCGCCGGCTCGGCGGCGACGAGGTCAAGGTCATCGTGCGCTCGGGCTTCGAGGAGTTGAAGGCCTCGCCGTGGGAGAAGGAGGACGCCCAGCACGAAGGCATCCCGATCCTGAACTACATGGTGCCGAAGGCCTTCGAGCACCGTGACGGCAAGCTCGTCGGCATGACGTTCGAGAGGGTGCGCGCCGAGCGCGACGCCAGGGGCCGGCGCCAGCTCGTGCCGACCGGCGAGCCCGACGTGTTCGTCGAAGCCGACGACGTGCTGGTCGCGGTCGGCCAGGAGAACGCGTTCCCGTGGATCGAGCGCGACCTCGGCATCGACTTCGACGAGTGGGGCATGCCGGTGCTCGACAAGGTCACGTTCCAGTCGTCGCTGCCGCACGTGCTGTTCGGCGGCGACGCCGCGTTCGGACCGAAGAACATCATCTGGGCCGTGGCCCACGGCCACGACGCCGCGGTCACGATCGACCGGATGCTGCGTGGCGAGGATCCGAAGCTGCGCCCGTCGCCGCTGATGAACCTGATCTCGCAGAAGATGGGCATCCACGAGTGGAGCTACGACAACGAGGTCACGCCCGACGAGCGCTACAAGGTGCCGTGGGCGCCGAAGGAGAAGACGCTCGCGAGCATGAAGGTCGAGGTCGAGCTCGGCTTCGACGCGGCGACCGCGTGGAAGGAGGCGGCGCGGTGCCTCAACTGCGACGTGCAGACCGTGTTCACGCGCGAGGCCTGCATCGAGTGCGACGCCTGCGTCGACATCTGCCCGATGGACTGCATCACGTTCACCGGCAACGCTGAGGAGCCCGAGCTGCGCACGCGGCTGACCGCGCCGGCGCTGAACCTGACCCAGGACCTGTACCTGTCGGATGCGCTGAAGACCGGTCGCGTGATGGTCAAGGACGAGGACGTGTGCCTGCACTGCGGGCTGTGCGCGGAGCGCTGCCCGACCGGCGCCTGGGACATGCGCAAGTCGCTGATCGAGATGGTCCTCGCCGGCCCCGGCTGCCACGACCCGAAGAAGCGGGTGGCCGCGTGACGCCGAAGGCCTCCACCGTGACGCCGATCACCGCGGTCAACGACTTCGTGGTGAAGTTCGCCAACGTCAACGGCTCCGGCTCAGCGTCGGCCAACGAGCTGTTCGCCAAGGCGATCCTGCGCATGGGCGTGCCGGTCAGCCCGCGCAACATCTTCCCGTCGAACATCCAGGGCCTGCCGACCTGGTACGAGGTCCGCGTCACCGAGAAGGGTCATCTCGGCCGCCGCGGCGGCGTCGACATGATGGTCGCGATGAACCCGCAGACCTGGGCCGAGGACGTGAAGGAGATCGAGCCCGGCGGCTATCTCTTCTACGACAGCACCAAGCCGATGCCGGCCTCGATGTTCCGCGAGGACATCAACATCATCGGCGTTCCGCTGACGGCCATCACCAACGCCACCTACTCCGACGCCCGCCAGCGCCAGCTGTTCAAGAACATCATCTATGTCGGCGCGCTCTCGGTGCTGCTCGACATCGACGACAACGAGATCAAGAAGCTGTTCGGCGAGCAGTTCAAGGGCAAGGAGAAGCTGCTCGATTCCAACGTCAAGGCGCTCAACCTCGGCCGCGACTGGGTCAAGCAGCACATCGAGCCCGACCTGGTGAAACTCAAGGTCCGCCCCTCCAACAACGTCGGCGACCGCATCTTCGTCGAAGGCAACAATGCCGCGGCCCTGGGCGCGGTCTATGGCGGCGCCACGGTCTGCGCCTGGTATCCCATCACGCCGTCCTCGTCGCTGGCCGAGGCCTTCCAGGCCCACTGCAAGAAGCTCCGGCACGACAAGGAATCGGGCAAGGCCAAGTACGCCATCGTCCAGGCCGAGGACGAACTCGCCTCGATCGGCATCGTGATTGGTGCTGCCTGGAACGGCTCGCGCTCCTTCACCAGCACCTCGGGCCCCGGCATCTCGCTGATGACCGAGTTCATCGGCCTCGCCTCCTTCGCCGAGGTCCCGGCGGTGATCGTGAACGTGCAGCGCGGCGGCCCATCGACCGGCATGCCGACGCGCACGCAGCAGTCCGATCTCCTGAGCTGCGCCTACGCCTCCAACGGTGACACCAAGCATGTGCTGCTGTTTCCCGAGGATCCGGGCGAGTGCTTCGACTTCACCGCCGACGCGCTCGACCTGGCCGACCGACTGCAGACGCCGGTGTTCGTCATGACCGACCTCGACATCGGCATGAACCACCGCCTGTGCAAGCCGTTCCACTGGGACGAGCAGCGCGTCATCGACCGCGGCAAGGTGATGAAGGCCGCCGACCTCGACGCCGGCAAGACCTTCGGTCGCTACCTCGACGTCGACGGCGACGGCATCCCCTTCCGCACCTATCCCGGCACGCATCCGACCAAGGGCGCCTATTTCACCCGCGGCACGACCAAGGACGAATACGCGCGCTACTCCGAAGAGGGCGCGGTCTACGTCCGCAACATGGAACGGCTGCAGAAGAAGTTCCATACCGCTGCCAGGATCGCGCCGCAGCCGATCCGCTACTCCTCGCCCAAGCCGACGCGCTTCGGCGTCATCTACTTCGGCTCGACCCATCCCTCGATGGTCGAATCGCTGGAGCAGCTCGAGGCCAGCGGCAACCACGTCAATGCGCTCCGCGTCCGCTCCTTCCCCTTCGCGCAGGCGGTCGAAGACTTCATCCACGAGCATGAGCGCGTGTTCATCGTCGAGCAGAACCGCGACGCCCAGCTCCGCACCATGCTGATGAGCGAATTCGTGCTCGACGGGCGCAAGCTGGTGCCCGTGCTGCACTACGATGGCACGCCGATCACGGCGCGCTTCATCACGGCCGATATCGAGAAGAAGCTCGGCCAGTTCAAGGTTGTCTCGTTCGAGAAGGCCGCGTCATGACCTACATCGCCAAGCCCCGGCTGCATCATCCCTCGCTGGTCAAAAACAAGGCGGGCTACACCAGGCGCGACTACGAGGGCGCGGTCTCGACGCTGTGCGCCGGCTGCGGCCACGATTCGATCAGCGCCGCCATCATTCAGGCGAGCTACGAGCTCGACGTGCTGCCGCACCAGATCGCCAAGCTCTCGGGCATCGGCTGCTCGTCCAAGGCGCCGACCTACTTTTTGGGCGCCAGCCACGGCTTCAACACCGTGCACGGCCGCATGCCGTCGGTGATGACCGGCGCCAACCTCGCCAACAAGGACCTGGTCTACAT
The DNA here is from genome assembly GCA_052386855.1 of Reyranella sp. Taxonomy (GTDB): domain Bacteria; phylum Pseudomonadota; class Alphaproteobacteria; order Reyranellales; family Reyranellaceae; genus Reyranella. The sequence goes on along the minus strand of JBQTJT010000056.1, from coordinate 75,068 downwards.
GGGCGTGTCGGGCGACGGCGATTCGGCCTCGATCGGCCTCGGCCAGTTCGCCCACATCATGCGCCGCGGCGTCAACATGACCTACATCGTCATGAACAACGGCGTCTATGGCCTGACCAAGGGCCAGTTCTCGGCCACCGCCGACAAGGGCTCGATCAGCAAGAAGGGCGTGGCCAACTCCGACGAATCGATCGATCTGGTCTCGCTCGCCATCCTGATGGGCGCCACCTTCGTCGGCCGCTCGTTCTCGGGCGACAAGCACCAGCTCGTGCCGCTGATCAAGGCGGCGATGGCGCACAAGGGTGCGGCCTTCCTCGACGTCATCAGCCCCTGCGTCGCCTTCAACAACCACCCCGGCTCGACCAAGAGCTACGACTATGTGCGCGAGCACAACGAGGCGCTGAACCGCATCGACTTCATCGAGAGCCGCGAAGAGATCACCACCGCCTACGATCCGGGCAGCGTCACCACGGTGCAGCAGCACGACGGCTCGCTGCTCCGCCTGCGCAAGCTCGGCGAGGAATACGATCCGTCCGACAAGATCGCCGCCATGAAGCGCGTCCAGGAAGGCCAGGCCGAGGGCGAGGTCGTGACCGGTCTGCTCTATGTCGATCCGAGCCCCAAGGACCTGCACCATCACCTGAACACGGTCGACGCGGCCCTCAACACGCTGAACGACGCCGAACTCTGCCCCGGCCCGGCGGCGCTCGACCGCATCAACGCGAGCCTGCGCTAATTTTCCGCTACCTCGCAGCACTACTCGCCGCCGCCGTCGGCTCCCTGATCGGGGCCGGCGTGATGGCCATGGTCCTCGCCATCGTCTTCACCATGATCTGGGGCGCCTTCGAAGGCTCGGCCGCGATGGGCGGCGTCACCGTCGGCCTGCCGCTGGGCGGCATCCTGGGCTTTCTCCTCGGCGGCTGGCTGGTCCTGCGTTTCTGGCGGCCGGCCGCACAGTAGCCCGCGGCCATGCCCATCACCGTGGACGACACCGCGCAGGGCTTCCGCATCGGCGACACCTTCTACACCTGGGGCACGCTGTTCAACGCGGTGGCACCCGGCACCGTCGAGGCCGGCTACGCCAGCACCGGGATCGCCTGCGCCTCCGCCTACGGCTTCGCCACCATCTCCGCCGGGGTCACCGCACCCCGGCCCGACCGGCCCGTCATGGGCCTCACCTATGAACTCGCAGCCTCCGGTCCGCCGCCCAAGGACGTCTTCGCCCAGCTCGTCATTCGCCTCGGGGCCCCAACCCAAATCGATCGCGAGGAAGCGAACGCCGGCGACGAGGGAGGCGTGGTCCTGCACGCGCAGTGGTCGCGCGGCGACATTGCGATCGCGCTCTCGCTCTATGGCGCGGCGCGGCCCTCCGACTTCGGCGACGGTATCGGCGCGATCTACCTGAACTGGGAGGACATCGACGCAGCGTCCGCGCCCTTCATCGATGCCTGGCGCGCCGCCAACGAGGAGCTGGCAGCGGCCGCCGCAGCGGCGGCAACGGTTCACACTTTCGCTGTCGCCTATCCGATCCATCCCCTGCCCGGGCCGGCCTGCCTGCACCATCCGGAGATTCTGAAAACGCCGGCGCCGATCGCGGCGCGCCTCGGGGAAGTAGGCTTCGCGCTCTGGAGCGATGCCACGGGCACGCGCTGGCACCTGTCGACCGTCGCCGACAGCATCGTGCTGGGCGGGCCCGACAGCTCAGTCGTCCAGGTCATGGAGATCGAGCCCGCCAAAGGCGGCGGCTTCGCCGGCATCGAGGTCGGCCCGTGGTCGGTGCACAGCGCCTGGCTCTCGCGCGCCATCGCCGATGCGGCGCGCGAACTCGAGAAGCTGCCGGGCCTCACCGTCGTCCGGCACGGCGGTCACGACGTCTAGCCGCGCCTAGAGGTCGACGCGCTCCTCGGCGACCGTCTTGCGCTCCGCCATGTCGAAGCGGCCGGAGTAGATCGGCCGTTCGCCGGTCGTCGGCCCGGGATACTGCACGATCAGAATCTCGCCGCCGGTCTCGGTCCGGAACTCGCCTTCGAAATGCGGATCGGGGTGATAGAGGATCGAGCCCGGCGTGCACAGTTTGCCGTCGATCGTGAACTCGCCCTTGAGGACGAACCAGACCTGGGCGAAGCCGTGATAGTGCTCGGGATGATGAGCCCCCGGCGCCAGCCGCAGGATGCCGGCGTTCGGTTCGGTCGGGCGCTCGGGCCTGGGATGGAACAGCATCTTGCCGGTCTCGCCCGGCCAGCGGATCGTCTCCCACTCGACATCGTCGAGGTGCCGGACATCGTAGGGCAGATGGTCCTTGCGCGAGGCTTCGCGTCCGGTGACGAGCGTTGCATTGGCCTCAGCCGTGTCGGGAATGTGCTTGGTCATCGCGCCGTCTCCTTTTCCAAGGCCCCTGAGGAAAGCTGCCACCAGTCCAGGGCGTCGGACGCCTCCGCCGACTTGGTCACCGTCATCAGCACCTGCGCCTTGCTGCGGCCGGCATTCTCGGCGCGATGCGGCTGGCTGGAATCGATGAAGATGCCGTCGCCCGCCTTCAGCCGGAACTGCTCGTCGCCGACGAAGAACAGCACCTCGCCGGACAGCACGTAGCAATGCTCCTGGCCGGGGTGCGAGACCATGGCCTCCATCCCCTTCTCGCGCGGGAAGGTGAGATGGAACACTTCCATGCGGTCGAGCGGCGCCCCACCGCCGAGCGGGCGCCACCGATAGCCACTGGCCGCGACTTCGCCGACCGCGTCAGCCCCGGCGCGATGAACGGCGACCCTGGTCCTGGCCGGCGTGTTGGGACCGGCGAACAGCTCGTGCAATCCGAGCCCCAGCGCGTCGGTGAGCTGGATCAGGTTGGCGATCGACGCGGCCGCCTGGCCGCGCTCCAGCTTCGACAGGAAGCCCTCGGACACGCCCGACTTGGCCGCGACCTCGGCCAGCGTCCGGCCGGCCCCGCTGCGCGCCGTGCGCAGGCGCTGGCCGATTTCCTGGGTGGTCCGGGCGATCCTGTCCATCGCCCGAGCCTGCTCCAGACTTTCCTCACATGCAAGTCCACTTTCTTGTGAGGAAATCCTAGGCCGGCACAGGCGCCTCGACCAGCCGCCCGACCTCGCCCGGCGCGCGCTGCAGCTCGAGCCGCCGGTCGTGCCATTTCCTGAGCGACGGCCGATGGCCGATCGACACGATCGTGGCGCGGGGCAGCCGCTGTTTCAGGGCGCCGTAGACCGCCTCTTCCGCCGCCTCGTCGAGCGAGGCGGTTGCTTCGTCGAGGAACAGCCAATCCGGCTTGAACACCAGTGCCCGCGCGATCGCGAGGCGCTGCTGCTCGCCGCCCGACAGGATGTTGGTCCAGTGCGCCTCCTCGTCGAGGCGGGCGGCGAGGTGGCCGAGGCGCGCTGCCGTCAGTGCCTCGACGATCTCGCCGTCGGCCGCTGTGGAATTCTCGTCGGGATACTTCACCGCGTCGCGCAGCGTGCCGATCGGGATGTAGGGCTTCTGCGGCAGGAACAGCACGCGCGCGCCCGCGGGCACATGCACCTGGCCGCTGCCGAACGGCCAGATGCCGGCCAGCGCGCGGAACAGCGTGCTCTTGCCCGAGCCGCTCGCCCCCGAGATCAAGGTCGACTGGCCCTTGGCGAAGGCCAGAGTCGTGTCGGCGAGCAGCGTCTGCCCGTTGGGCAGCGCCAAAGTCAGGTCCTTGACGCCGACGTCGCCGCGCGCCGCATCGGGCGCCACTTCGATGGCCTCGTCCTGCTTGTGGTCGGTGGCCGCCTGCAGGCCGAGCAGCCGGTCCATGACGGCGCGCAGCTCGGCCAGCACGGTGTAGTTGTCGATGAAGAACGACAGCGCGCTCTGCACCTGGCCGAAGGCCGACGCGGTCTGGGTCATCACGCCCAAGGTGATGGCGCCGGCGAAGAAGCGCGGCGCCGTCACGAGGTAGGGGAAGATGATCGCGAGCTGGGCGTAGCCCGACTGGTAGAAGGCGAGCTGCACCTGGGTGAACAGCACGCGCCAGCCGTTGTTGAACACGTCGGTGAACCGCGCGTTCAGGTCCTCGGCCTCGTCCTCCTCGCCGCGATAGAGCGCGATGCCCTCGGCGTTCTCGCGCACCCGCACCAGCGCGAAGCGGAAGTTGGCCTCGAAGCGCTGCTTCTGGAAGTTGAGCGGAATCAGCCGGCGGCCGACCAGATTGGCCAGCAGCGTGCCCCCCAGCGCGTAGATCAGGCAGACCCACGCCATATAGCCCGGGATATTGATGTCGAGCCCGATGGCGATCAGCGACAGCGGCCCCGACAGCGTCCACAGGATGAACAGGAACGAGATCAGCGTGGCGACGGCGCCCAGGAAGCCGAGAAAGAGCTGCATGGTGTATTCGCCGAGGAAGCGCAGGTCCTCGGCGATGCGCTGGTCGGCGTTGTCGACGCTGCGTTGCAGCTCGATGCGGTAGTAGCCGCGGCCGTCCAGCCAATGGGCGAGATAGCGCCGCGTCAGCCACCGCCGCCAGCGCAGGCGGAGATAGGGGCTGACGATGGCCCGGGCCACGAAGGCCATGATCATCAGCGCCGCGATCCAGCAGAAGGTGATCATTTCCTGCCAGAACGCCGCCTCGTCCTTGTTCTGCAGGCTGTCGTAGAAACGCCGGCTCCACTCGTTGAACAGCACTTCCAGGAACACCGCCCCCAGGGTGAGCGCGATCGCGCCGATCAGCAGCGGAATGGCGTAGGGCCACTCCTCCGAGCGGAAATACGGGCTGACCAGGCGCCACCAGTCGCCGATGAACGAGCCGACTTTTTTCATGGAAATTCCTTTCGCGCCGCACACTAGCCGCCGATCAAGCGATGACAAGGGCCGCGCCGGGGGCTATAGCGCCGCGCAATGGAGTTCACCCCGCTCGCTTCCCGGCACGCCGCCGTCGAAATCCTGGTCTCCTGTCTCGACAAGGGCCAGCCGCTCGACGAGGCCCTGGCCCGCCATGCAGGCTTCGCCGGCCTCGACCCGCGCGACCGCGCCTTCGTGCGCCTGCTGCTGGCCACGACGCTGCGCCGCCTGGGCGAGATTGACGTCGTGCTGGCGGCGCTGATCGAGCGGCCCCTGGAAGGCCCCAATGCCGTCGGCCGCCAGGTGCTGCGCTTGGGCGCCGCCCAGCTTCTGTTCCTGGGCACCGCGCCCCATGCCGCCGTCGACACCTCGGTCCGCCTGATCGAGGACGCCCACCTGCCGCATCTGAAAGGCCTCGCCAACGCTGTGCTCCGCCGCATCTCTCGCGAGGGTGCCGCCATCCTGGGTGACCGCGACCCCGCCCGCCTCAACACGCCGCAATGGCTGTGGGCGAACTGGGCCGAGGCCTATGGCGAGGAGGCGACGCGCGCCATCGCCGCCGCCCATCTGATCGAAGCGCCGCTCGACCTGACGCCGCGCTCCAACACCGATTTCTGGGCGGGCCAGCTCGAGGCCGAGGTGCTGCCGACCGGCACGCTCCGCCGCGCCGGCGGCGGCCACATCGCCGAATTGCCGGGCTTCGCCGAAGGCGCATGGTGGGTGCAGGACGCCGCCGCCACCTTGCCCGTGCGCCTGCTGGGCGACATCGCGGGCAAGCGCGTGGCCGATCTCTGCGCCGCGCCCGGCGGCAAGACGATGCAGCTCTGCGCCGCCGGCGCGAATGTCACCGCCGTCGACATCTCCGCCCGCCGCATGGTCCGCGTCGGCGAGAACCTAGCCCGCGCCGGCCTTGCGGCCGAGCTGGTCACCGCCGATGCCAGCAAGTGGACGGCCTCGGAGCCGTTCGATTCGATCCTGCTCGACTCCCCCTGCTCCGGCACCGGCACGCTCCGGCGCCATCCCGACATCGCCTGGCTGAAGGACGAAGAGGATGTGGGCCGCCTCACTCTCACCCAGGACCGCCTGCTGCTGCATGCCGTCCAGCAGCTCAAACCCGGCGCCATGCTGGTCTACGCCGTCTGCTCGCTGCAGGAGGATGAAGGCCTGGCGCGCATCGAAGCCCTGCTCGCGCGCGACTCGCGGCTTCGTCGCGTTCCCGTCCAGCCGGCGGAACTACCCGGCCTCGACGGTGCGATCACGAAAGACGGCGACGTCCGCACCCTGCCCTCGATGTGGCCTGAGCGCGGCGGCCTCGACGGCTTTTATATCGCGCGGTTAGTGTCATCCTGAGCGTAGCGAAGGATCTAACTTCCGCCACAGACTCGGTGAACCTACCGTGAGGTCCTTCGCTTCGCTCAGGACGACAGGAAGTTAGACCATCGAGCTCGGCCGGTAGAACGGCTGGTGCTTCGAGGGGTCCATGTAGTTCTGGTAGAATTTGCGCGCGTGCGGCAGCAGGGCGACCGAGAGCCGGCGCCGCTCGACCTCGTCGTCGGCCAGCGCCTTGCTGAGGTCGTCGTGCAGCGCCTTCAGCGCCGCGGTGCGGTCGACCTTGGTGAACTTGCCGTCTTTATAGATTACCTCGCCGTCGCAGATCGTGGTGGTGACGGACTGCTGCTTGGCACGCTGGACGACGGCATCGAGCGTCGGTGTCATCTCGTCGAGATAGGGATAGGCGACGCTCTCCCAGTCGATCAGCACCATGTCGGCGCCCTTGCCGACTTCCAGCGTGCCGATGCTGTCGCCGTAAGGCGTCGTTTTCGCGCCACCCACCGTCGCCATGCGCAAGACCTGGGACATGGTGGGCACATCGGCTTCGACCATGCCGGGCACGCGATGGGCGCGCAGCACCAGCTTCAGTTCCTGCAGCATGTCGCGGTCGTCGTTGATGCCGGCCTCGTCGAGGCCGATCGCGGTGTTGATGCCCTTCTTCTCGAAGTGATTGAGGGCAGCCAGACCAGACCTGAGCCGGAAATTGGACGAGCAGTTGTGACAGACGCAGCCGCCCGCCTCTGCCAGGCGATCGATGTCCTTCTCGTTCAGCCACACGCCGTGGCCGAGCGTCAGGCGCTTGTTCACCATGCCGAAGCGGTCGATGTACTCCAGCGCCGTGCACTTGCCGCGCCGCCAGGCATATTCCTTCTGGTAGGCGGTCTCGAGCAGGTGCATGTGCATCGGCACGTCGTACTTGGCCGAGGCGTCGCTGAGCTTGGTGAGCGCCCCGTCCGAGCACCAGTGCAGGTTGGCCGGCGCGAGCTGGATTTTTACGCGCCGCTTGTTGTGGTGCTGCGAATGGAACGACTTGAACATGTCCATCGCATCGTCGAGGCCCATCTTGAAGCGGTCGAACCAGCGCTGCATCGGTCCCTTCAGTTCCGCCGGCAGACTGGCGAGGAACTCCTCGTCGGCCTGGTAGACCAGCCGGTTCTGGTCGCGCACCGCGTAGCAGTAGGAGACGCGCATGCCGATGTCCTCGTAGGCGCGGATGGTCTCGGTTGCCCGCTTCTCGACGTCCGGCAAGGTGCCCGGCATCCAGCCCTGGATGTGCTGCACCGTGGTGATGCCGGAAGAAATCATCTCGAAGGCCGAATAGAGCGTGTCGAGATAGAGATCGAGATTGCGGATCACCATGCGGGTGATGAACCAGAGCTCCAGCGGCATGTCGGGGGAGCCCAGCTGCACCGGCGTCAGGCCGACGTGATGATGGCCGTTCACGAAGCCCGGCAGCAGGATCTCCTTGCCGGTGCCCACCACCGGCACGGTCGGGTGCTTGGCGTGCAAATCGTCGTAGGTGCCGACGGCCACGATGACGCCATCCTCCTGCAGGACGGCGCCGTCCTTGACCTCGTTCCAGGTGAAGCGGTCCTTGGTGCCGGTGATGGCGGCGCGGCTGCGGACGAGACTGGTGGCCATGTGCGGCTTCTCCTGCGGTGGTGGTCGTCGATTGTGGATGTCAGGCCGGAACGGCGAAAGCTTCCTGTTCGGCAAAGGCGCGGTCGACCTCGTCGCGCAAGAGCTCGGTCAGCTGGATGCGCATCGTCTCGGCCTCGCGCGAGAAGAGGTTGCGTGGCCGCGGCAGGTCGATCGGGTAGATGGTTTTAATGCGGCCCGGCCGCGACGTGAACACAACCACGCGGTCGGCCAGCGCCACCGCCTCGTCGATGTGATGGGTGACGAATAGCACCGAAGCGCCGGAATCGCGCCACACGTCGAGCAGGAAATCCTGCATGCGCGCGCGTGTCTGCACGTCGAGCGCGGCAAAGGGCTCGTCCATCAGCAGCACCTTGGGCCGCATGGCGAGCGCCCGGGCGACGGCGACGCGCTGGCGCATGCCGCCGGAGAGCTCGTCGGGTCGCTTGTCCATGGCCGCGATCAGGCCGACCCGCTGCAGTGCCTCGGCCGCGACCTTGCGGCGTTCCTCCTGCGAGGCGCCGCGGATGGCCAGGCCGAAGCTCACGTTCTGCCAGACCGTCAGCCAGGGAAACAGCGAGGTTTCCTGGAAGATCAGGCTGCGCTCGGGCGACGGCGTCTCGACCTTGTCGCTGAACGACCAGATCTGGCCCCCGGTCGCGTCCTCGAGACCGGCGATCAGGTAGAGCAAGGTGCTCTTGCCGCAGCCCGAAGGACCGAGGAAGACCACGAACTCGCCGGGCTTGATGTCGAGGTCGATGTCGCGCAGCGCCTCGTGCGCCCGCTTGGTGCCGGCCGCCCAGGTCTTGCCGACGCCGCGGCACACGACTGCGTCCTTGGACGAAAAATGAGGAGCGGTATCAGAGGACACGCAATCTCTCCGTCGTATCGGGCAGCCAGTAGAGAATCCGCCGCTGCGCCTGGCGCAGCAACCAGTCGAAGGTGAAGCCCAGCACCCCGATCACGGCGATGGTGAAGAACACCAGCGACGGGTTGAAGGTATTGCGCGCCAACATGATCACCTGGCCCATGCCGTAGCCGACGCCGGTCGACTCGGCCACCAGCACCACCATCCAGGCACCGAACAGGTTCATGCGCAGCACCTGGAGCATGCCGGGCAGGATGGCGGGCACGATGACGCGACCGTAAATCTGCGCCTTGGACGCGCCCATGGTGCGCGCCACGTTGATCAGGTTGGTGTTGACGGTGTCGATCTGGTTGATGGTCGCCAGCACCATGTGGAAGAACAACGCCACCACCACCATGAAGATGGCGGGCGCATTGCCGATGCCGAACAGGAAGATCGCCACCGGCAGCCAGGCGATCGGCGACACCGGCGAGAGAAGCGTGATGGTGGGCAGCACCAGCCGGTCGAAGAAGCGGTAGTAGCGGACCAGCACACCGACCGCAATCGCCAGCACCGACGCCAGAACCAGGCCCACGAACACGCGCATCGTGGTGGCGGCGCCGGTGATCAGCACCGATTCGAAGGCCGAGGGGCCCTCGGTCATGGACGTGCCGACCTGCCAGCGCGTGGCGGTGTTGAAGAACCTGCCCTGCTCCGCGATATTGTCGAGAAAGATGTGCGGCGGCGGCAGCAGCTTTTCGTCCGCCCAGCCCATCGCCCAGCACAGTTCCCAGAGTCCGGCGAACAGGCTGATCGACAGGCAGGTCCACCAGATCTTGGCCAACCAGTCGAGTCCCGCCATGGAAGCGAGCAGCCGGGGGGCGAGCAAACGGGTTGCCGCCGCCGGGCGGGATGCTCCGGCGGCGGCGCCTGTTTCGCCGTCGCGTGCGACGACAGCCATCAGGCGGACTTGTACTTGAGCTTGCCGTAGAGGTCGGGGTTCTCCTTGATCACCTCTTCGAGCATGGTCCAGTCGATGGCGTCACGGCCGGGCTTCTTCTTGATGTAGCCCATCTCCATGACGCTGTCGGTGCGCTGCAGGATGAAGTCGGTCTGGCTGCGCGCGTCGACCACCGCAGGCTGCTTGCCCTGGGCGATCTTGGCGTTCTCCATCGAGGTCTTGTAGTACTTGCCGACCAGCTCCTTCAGCACCGCCTCGGTCTGGGTCTCGGCGTCGAGCTGGGCCTGCATCATGCCCTTGATGATCGCCTTCAGGCCGGCCGGATTGTCCTTGATCAGGCTCGATCGCGCGGCCAGCACGCAATCGGTATAGCCCTTGCCGTAGAGGTCGATGCCGTTGGTCAGCATGACCGCGCCCTTGACGTCGGCCACCAGCGCCGAGGCATAGGGCTCGATGGTGCAGATCCAGTCGATGGCGCCCGCCTTGAAGGCCTCGACGGCTTCCGGCGTGTTCCCCATGTAGCGGACTTTGACGTCCTTGAAGGAGATCTTGTTCTTCTTCAAGTAGTCGTAGGGCATGACTTCCAGCGTATCCATCTGGAAGGTGCCGAGCGTCTTGCCCTTGAGCTTCTCCGGCGTATCGAGGCCGGGCCGGGCCACGATGGCGCAACCCTCGACACCGCCGCCGGCCACGATCTTGACCGGCGCGCCCTTGTCGTGGAGTGCCATGAAGCTGGTGTACGGCATCAGGCCGATGTCGACCTGGCCCATGCCGAGGAACGTCACCATCTCGGCCGAGGTCGGTGTGTTGATGAAGATCAGCTCGGTGCCGGCGGCCTTCGAGTATTGCCGCGAATGGGCGAGGAAGAGATTGAGGTTGCAGAAGCCCGAGCCATGCGTCGACTTGAGGCCGGCGGCGGCGTGCGCCGGCCCACCCATGAACATGCCGGGCCCCGCCGCCATGGAGATCGCGCCGGCCGCAGCGGCGCCTTTCAGGAACCCGCGTCGCGACGGCACGGTGTCGTTGGCGGCGGAAGCAGCGGCACCCGAGAAATCCATTCCGGAAAGCTTGGGGAAAATATGCATACAGCCAATGCGGTCACACATGACGTGTTCTCCTCGATCAGGCAGCGGGTGATGGCGGTGGGATTTCGGCTCTGTCGGTGTTCTGGCCCAGACGACTCCTCGACAACCGCCGCGAACGACAGTCGTCTTCGAAATTGCCGGCACGCCAACCGAGAAAGAATCGCGCGAAGCGATTCTGCGCTGTCTAATTTCAAGCAAGGGATGTGCCACCCGGCCGATTCGTAGCTGGGAGCGCGCCACTCCAGTGGCGCTCATGGTTTTCTGGACCGCGAGCGTCCCGCTCGCTCATGAAGCGCGCGGGACGCGCGCGGTCCGGAAGAGCCAAGACAGGTTAAAACTTGGTCAGTTGGTCAATTCTTGTTCGGTCGGACCAACGCCAGATACCTGAGCCGCTCCTGATGGCCGATGTAGAGGCCGGAGCAGACGATCACGGCCGCGCCGACCCAGGTCCAGAAGTCGGGAATGTTGTCGAACACCAGGTAGCCCAGGATCGCCGCTCCCAGGAGCTGCGTGTAGTTGAACGGCGCCACCACGGCGGCCGGCGCCTGGCTGTAGGCGATGGTGAGGAAATAGTGGCCGATGGCGGCCATGGCGCCGAGACCGAGGAACAGGACCAAGTCCCAGCCGAGCACCGGCGTCACCCATTCGAAGGGCAGGAAGGGAGCCGCCGCTACTGTGCCGACGATGGTCGCCATGTTGGCCGAGGCATCGGGCCGCTCGGTCTGGCCGTAGCGCCGCGAATAGAGCTGGTAGAGCGCGCTGCTGGTGGTGCTGGCCACGATCAGCAGCGCATACCAGTTGAAGCCGGCGGCGCCCGGCCGCACCACGATCAGCGCGCCGGCGAAGCCCACCAGGACGGCGATCCAGCGCTTGGTGCCCACCGGCTCGCCGAGGAAGCGCGCCGACAGCGCCGTCACGATCAGCGGCGAGCAGAGCGAGATCGACGCCGCCGTCGCCAGCGGCATGTGGACCAGCCCGTGGAAGTAGAAGAGCGACGAGGCGAACAGCAGCAGGCCGCGGATGATCTGGCTGCCGACATTGTTCCAGCGGAAGAGATTGCGGCCGCTCCCCGGCAGGAACAGCACCAGCATGAAGCCGAAGGCCACGAAGTAGCGGGCCCACACGACCTCGGCGACGGGATAGTGCTGGGTCAGGGTCTTGGAGATCGCGTTGAGGACCGAGAAGCACGACACCGAGAAGAGGATGGCCAGGATGGCGCGCAGGACCCGGTCAGTCGGAGGAGTGGCCGGCGGCGGCGCTTTCACGGTCATGGCGCGGAACCTAGCGTCCGTTCCGCCCCGGACAAGCGCGCTGGCCGGCGACGCCTCTTCACGATTTGCATGGGTGAACGCACGTTCTTTGCCGGAGCGTTCAGGACGCCCGCTCGATCTTCCGCTCGGCCTCGTTGGGCCACAGCATCAGGGAAATGATCAGTAGAATTGCCATGCCGCCGCTGATGCCGACGAAGCGGTCGATCCCCGGCATGATGCTGGTGGGTGGCGCCGGGCCCTGGATCAGCGTGACGATGAAGACGAACGCCGCCTGGGTGCCGAGATAGCCGACGCCGTGCCGACCGTTCTGGATGTGCATGCCGATCCACACGCTGCCGGCGATCATGGCGAGCCACCAGGGGAACGATTCGATCTGCAACGCCAGGCAGCCCAGCGCTGCGATGCCCCCAAGGAAACAGCCCAGGATCCGGTGCAGCGATCGTTCGGCGACGGCATGCCGGGTCCCCAGCGAGCCATCGCCGATGACGGGCGCCGACATCACCACGGCGATGCTGATGCACATCTCCGTGACCTGCGGCAGGTCCATCCAGATCCAGACCTGCATCATGATGACGACGGCGATCGCCGCGCGCATGCCGTGCAGCAGCGCCGGCCATTGCGCCCCCAGCAGATGGCGCCATCCCGGGACCGGCGGCGCCGGGTCGGCATGCCAATGCATGAGGAGATTGGCCACGATGGCCGAGGCCGTGACGCCGATCCCTACTTCGAAGATGCGATAGAAGGCGATGTACGGCACCTGCAGGGGATTGTTCAGCCCCTCCAGCAGCACCAGGATCGAGGTGATCGTGCCGAACAGCCAGGCGAGCCCGTGCGGACTGACCTGCATGGCGACCACGCCCAGCATCGTGGCGCCGGCGAGGAACAGGCTGAGGCCGAAGTGATCGTAGGGCAGCCATCGCGCCATGATGAACCCCACCGCAGCGCCGCCGATCGTGCCGGCAAGCCGGAGCAGGCCCTTGCGGATCGAGGCTGCGCCCGAGGCCATGATCGTCATGTAGCCGCTGATCGCCGCCCACCACACCGACTCGGCGTTGAGCCACAGCGCCATCGTCGTCGCCAGAGGGACCACGAGCGCGGCGACGAGGCAGATTCTGGTCCGCGCCGGATCCGTTCCGAGTTCACCCAGTTCCTTCCACCAGCCCTGGAGCGCACGATCGGCCATGCGGCCGGCCTCGGCCAGATCCTCGACCACCGACCGGACGATCGACTCGGTCATGGAAAGATTATCGTCCGCGCGTCGGCGCCCATGTAGAGCTTCAGGCCCGGTGGCGGGTCGACCAGCGTGATGGTGACCGGGATGCGGCGCTGCAGGCGGATCCAGTCGGTGGTCGGCGCGACGTACGGCAGCAGCTTCGTCTCTCCCACTTCTCGGCTGAAGCCACGGGCAATGCCCTGGATGCGCGCCCGGTGGAAATGGAACGGCTGGCTGTCCAGCCACACCCAGGCCTCGCCGCCGACAGTGAAGGAGCGGATGTAGTCCTGCTTGTAGTTCGCCATGATGCGCCAGGCATGGGCATCGACGATGCCGATGATCGGCACGTTGGCGTTGGCCGTGTCGCCCGTCCGCACCGTGAGGTTGGTGATCGCCCCGTCGGTCGGCGACACGACCTGGGTCTTGCCCAGCGCCCATTGCGCCGTCGCCATGTCGGCCATCGCCTTGTTGAGCGCGGCCTGGTGCGCCACGATGCCGTTCTGCGCCTTCTCGATCCCGAACTCGGAGATCCGCATCTCGGCCGCCGTGCGGCGCAGATCGTCGTTGGCCTTGTCGAGCTCGGCGCGCGGCGCGTACTCGCTCTTCGCCAGGTCGGCGTAGCGGATCTGCTGCTGCTCCGCATAGGTGTGGGCCGAAGTCGATGCCGCCAGCGCCGCACGGGACGAGGAGAGTTCCTCTTCGGACACCTTCACGAGCGCCTTCTGCTCGTCGATCGTGGCCTGGCGCTGGTTGACGATGAGCTGGAAGGGCACGGGATCGATGGTGAAAAGCAGGTCGCCCTTCTTGACGTTCTGGTTGTCGACGACATGCACTTTCAGGATCGGGCCCGTAACCTCCGAGGCGACGGCCACGAGGTCCGAGCGCACATAGGCGTCGTCGGTATAGGCCACGAAATAGACCAGGATCTGATAGGCCACGAACAGACCCAGCAGCGTGCCACCGACCGTGACGAGCCGCCGGAGCCGGCTGATCTCGCGCTCCGGCCTCGCTGCCTCGGGCGGGGCAACGGAGGCCGGCGCGGGCTGCACTGCCGGCGAGGCCACTGCGGCCGTAGGCGCCGGTTCGGTGATGTCGGCAGCGGGCGGAGGATCTTTTGAAGGCACAGTGACGCTCATATCCGGAAACTAGCGCCTTCGCCGCGGTGGGCAAGCGGACGGTCGAGCCTGTAGCGGATATTGACTATCCTATCCAGTTGCTTATACTCCTATCCATGACCCGCCCCGCCCGAACTGCGCCGCCATTTCATGGGATCGACACGGCCATTCGTCTCAGCGGGATGGGCGACGTGAAACGAGTCATCCGGCGTCCCATACCTCGGCCTGCAGGACGCCGGATTCAGCCAACGCGATCAAGAGCTTGGCCGATGCGTTGTAAGGGGCTTCGCGACGTAAGCCCGTGTCCCACTGACTCGCTCAGCCGCGCGCGATCAGCGAGGCGACGAACTTCGACAGCTCCATGGCGCTGTACGGTTTGGGAAAGACATGCACGCCGGGCGTGGTCGCCCCACCCGACGCGCTGGCGCCAGAACAGCGGATGATCGGCGTGCCCGGCCGGTGCTGCGCCGCCGCCTCGATCACCTTCTCGCCCGACATGTCGGGCAGGCCGATGTCGACGATGATCGCCGACAACGGCGCCGTGCCGATCACGACATCGAGTGCCGCCTGGCCGGTCGGCGCCTCGATGCAGGCGAGGCCGATATCGCCCAGGGCATCGACCAGGACGGCGCGGATCAGGAACTCGTCTTCGGCCAGCAGGACGCTCGACATGACGCTGCTCTACTCCGCGGCTTTGGCCATTCCAGGCTGGGGCTTGAACGCGAGGATCGACCCGCCGCGCGCCGCCGGCAGCGGTAACGCCGGCGTCTCGACGCCGAGCGCACGGGCAGCATTCCAGCCCCAGCGCGGGTCGACCAGGAAGGAGCGCGCGTGCGCCGTGCAGTCGGCCTCGCCCGAGGCGATGATGTGCTCGGCCTGTTGCGGCTCGGTGATGACGCCCACCGCCCAGGTCTTGATGCCGGCCTCGCGGCGGATGCGGGCGGCGAACGGCACGTGATAACCCGGCACGACGGTGATCTTCTGGGCCGGCGAGTTGCCGCCTGAGCTCGCATCGACGAAGTCGCAGCCCAGCGCCTTGAACTGACGTGCCGTCTCGACCGTGTCCTCGATCGTGAGTCCGCCCTCGACCCAGTCAGTCGCCGAGAGCCTGATGCCCATCGCCTTGTCGCGGGGCCAGGCCTTGCGGCAGGCCTCGAAGACCTCGAGCGGAAAGCGCCGGCGCTTCTCCATCGTGCCGCCGTACTCATCGCTGCGCTGGTTGCTGAGCGGCGAGAGGAACTGATGCAGCAGGTAGCCGTGCGCGCCGTGCATCTCGACCAGATCGAAGCCCAACCTGAGGCTGCGCTCGACCGCCGTCACGAACGCCTGCTTCACGCGCTCGAGGCCGGCCGCATCGAGTTCGACAGGCGTGTGCCACTTGGCAGCCGGGTCATAAGGCAGCGCCGAGGCCGAGAACGTCGTCCACGGCAGGTCGGGCGCATCGGCCTGGGTGAGCGGCCCGCCGCCCTTCCACGGCCGCTGTGCCGAGGCCTTGCGACCGGCATGGGCTAGCTGGATGCCGAGCTTCACCTGGGGCATCCAGCCGCGCACCCATTCGACGATCGGCTTGAGCGCGGCTTCGTTCTCGTCGCTGTAGAGGCCGAGGCAGCCCTGGGTGATGCGGCCCTCGCGCTCGACATGTGTCGCCTCGAGGCAGAGCAACCCGGCGCCCGACATGGCAAGCATGCCGTAGTGCACCTGGTGCCAGGGTTGGGCACTGCCATCGACCGCCGCGTACTGGCACATCGGCGAGACGACGATGCGGTTGGGCAGCGTGGTACCGCCGAGCTCGACCGGGGTGAAGAGTTGGGCGGTCATCGTCGTCCTTGCGTGTTAGCCGTTGATCGAGGCGCCGGCCTCATGGCCCAGCCACTCCTCGATCAGGCGTCTGGCGATGGAGTCGCGGCGCGGCATGAAGAACGAGCCGTCCTTTGGCATGTTCTCCGGCCGCAACTCCTCGCGGGAGAGCCAGCGCGCACTCTCGAGCTCGGATTCGTTGACGCTGAACTCCATCGATTCGGCTTCGGCGTGGAAGCCGATCATCACCGAGGCGGGGAACGGCCAGGGCTGCGAGGAGCGGTAGATGACGTTGCTCACCCGCACCTTCACCTCTTCGTAGACCTCGCGCGCCACGGCGTCCTCGAAGCTCTCGCCGGGCTCGACGAAGCCCGCCAGCGTCGAATGCATGCCTCTCGGGAAATGCTTGCCGCGTCCCAGCAGGCACTTGTCGCCGTAATGGACCAGCATGATCACCGCCGGATCGGTCCTGGGGAAATGCTCGGTCTTGCAGCTCTCGTTGGTGCACATGCGGACGTGGCCGCCGCGCGTGATTTTGGTCGCGGTGCCGCAGACGCCGCAGAAGCGGTGGCGGCGATGCCAGTAGGTCATGCCGCGGGCATAGGCCAAGACCGAGCCCTCACGGGCAAACAACAGCGGCCCGACCTGGCGGAGGTCGACGAACTCGCCCAGCTCGCCCAGCGGCGTCTCCTTGCCGGTGACGTCGACGGCGAAGTAGGGCGTGCCCTCGACATATCCCAGGAAGATCTGGGTGTCGGCGGCGCTGGCCACCGCGCGGGCCATCATGCCCTGCAGGAACACCGCCTCGGGGTTGCCGCCGGTCTTCACCAGGTTCTTTTCGGAGTCGATGGGAACGAACCGCGCCGCGCCCGACGCGGCAAGCTCGATCATCCGTTCGTCGTCTTCGCGTTCGTGGCTGGCGCGGTCAATGTCCGCACTGGAATAGGGATTTCTGGGTCTTTGCATGTGGCGGCGACGGTGCCACAGCACGTGGATGGCTGCAATGTTGGCGGGCGTTGCCCGCCGTCAGACGAGGGCGCGGGCCAGCACTTCGGCGACGTGTATCGCCTGTCGATCCGTGCCATCGGCAATCTGGTGACGGCACGAGGTGCCGTCGGCCACGACCAGCGCATTGGCATCGGCCTTGCGCACGGCGGGCAACAGCGAGAGTTCGGCCATGGCGATCGAGACATCGTAGTGCTCAGCCTCGTAGCCGAAGCTGCCGGCCATGCCGCAACAGCTCGACTCGATCGGTGTCACGGCAAGGTCGGGCACCAGCGCCAGCGCCTCCTGCACGGCGCTCATCGTCCCGAACGCCTTCTGATGGCAGTGACCGTGCAGCAGGGCGCTCTTCTCGGGCAACGGCTTGAGCTCGAGCTTGAGCCGGCCCGCCTTCTTCTCGCGGACGAGGAACTCCTCGAACAGGAAGGCGTTGTTCGCGACCGCTTCCGCCGCCTCGCCAAGCCCCATCGCCAGGAACTCGTCGCGCAAGGTGAACAGGCAGGAGGGTTCCAGCCCCACCACCGGCACGCCCTTGGCCACGAACGGCAGGAGCGCCTGCAGGAGCCGCATCGCCTCCTGCTTGGCCTTCTCGACCTGACCGGTCGCCAGAAAAGTCCGGCCGCAGCAGAGCGTGCGTGCGCCCAGCGTCGGCCAGGCGACGGCGACGCGATGGCCCGCCGCCTCCAGCACCCGCCGGGCGGCATGCAGGATCTCGGGCTCGAAATTGTTGGAGAAGGTGTCGGCGAAGATCACCACAGTGGCGTCGGCGTCATCGACATCGGTCGTCGCCAGGAACGTGTCGCTTCGCCAGCGCGGCAGGGTGCGCTGCTTGGCGAAGCCGAGGTAGGGCTGCACGAACCAAGCGAGGTTGAACAGCCATGGCATACGCCGCGCCCAGGGTGCCGTCTCCGGCAGGTTGCCGACCAGCCGGTCGCGCAGCCTGAGCCCCTTGGCCATGCGCCGCGCCGACTTGGCCTCGATCTTCATGCGCGCCATGTCGACGCCGGTCGGGCAGTCGCGCTTGCATCCCTTGCAGCTGACGCAAAGATCCAGCGCAGCGGCGACAGTATCGGAGCTGAGGGCGGCTTTGCCGAGCTGTCCCGACAGCGCCAGGCGCAGCGTATTGGCGCGGCCGCGCGTGAGATGCTTCTCGTCCCGCGTGACGCGGAAACTGGGGCACATGGTGCCGGCATCGAACTTCCGGCAATGGCCGTTGTTGTTGCACATCTCGGCGGCCTTCGCGAAGCCGCCGGTCGGATCGCCGCCGGTGCCCGGCGCCGACGTCACTTCCGTCATGGGATCGATCTGCACGTCCCACGCCGACCAGTCGAGCGCCGGCGTGTAATCGATGCCGACATGGCCCGGCTTGAAGCGAAACAGCGAACGATCGTCCATGCGCGAGGGCCGCACGATCTTGCCGGGATTGAGCAGGCCTTCCGGATCGAACAGGTCCTTCAACTGCTCGAAGGCCTGGGTGAGGCGCGGCCCGAACTGCCAGGCCACCCATTCCGAGCGCACCAGACCGTCGCCGTGCTCGCCCGAGAAGGCACCCTTGTATTCGCGCACGAGCTCCGAGGCTTCCTCGGCAATGGCCCGCATCTTGGCCGCGCCCTCGCGGCGCATGTCGAGGATCGGCCGCACATGCAGCGTGCCGACGCTGGCATGCGCATACCAGGTGCCGCGCGTGCCGTGCTTGGTAAAGACGTCGGTGAGGCGCTGCGTGTAGTCCGCGAGATGCTCGAGCGGCACGGCGCAGTCCTCGATGAAGGACACGGGCTTTCCGTCACCCTTCATCGACATCATGATGTTGAGGCCGGCTTTGCGGACTTCCCAAAGGGCCGACTGCGGCCCGGGCTCCGGCATCTCGACGACGCTGCCGGGCAGTCCGAGATCGGCCATCAACTCGACCAGCCGCGCCAGATCGCGCAACTGGTCCTCGCGTTCCTCGCCCGCGAACTCGACCAGCAGGATCGCCTCGGGCGCGCCGATCCCCCCACTATTGATGAGGGCCCGCTCGATCACCGGCCGAAACGCCGGATTGGCGCGGGCCAGCTCGATCATGGTGCGATCGACCAGCTCGACGGCGGTGGGCTTCAGCTTCACGATGTGCTGGGCGCTGTCCATCGCCTTGTGGAAGCTCGTGAAGTTCACCACACCCAGCGTCTTGTGCCTGGGCAGCGGCGCCAGATTCAGCGTCAGCCGCTGCGTCACCGCCAAGGTGCCCTCGCTGCCAACCAGCAGATGCGCCAGGTTCACCGAATTGTCGGTCGTATAGGGCCGTTCCGACTGCGGGAAGAAGATGTCGAGGTTGTAGCCACCCACGCGGCGCAGCACTTTCGGATACATGCGCTCGATCTCGGCCTTCTCGGCAAAGGCCAGCGCCGCCACCTTGTCGGCGATCTCGCGCACGCCGGCCGGCATGTCCTCGGGCCGCGCCGAACCGAAGCGCGCCCGCTGGCCGTTGGCCAGGATGGCGTCGATCGAGGCCACGTTGTGGACCATGTTGCCGTAGCGGATCGACCTGGAGCCGCAGGAATTGTTGCCCGCCATGCCGCCCAGGGTGCACTGCGCCGAGGTCGAGACATCGACCGGGTACCAGAGGCCGTGCGGCTTCAGCCAGGCATTGAGCTGGTCGAGCACGACGCCCGGCTGCACCGTGACCTGGGCCTTGTCCTTGTCGAAACCCATGACGTCGCGCAGATGCTTGGAGACATCGACGACCAGCGCCTCGCCCACCGTCTGGCCGCATTGCGACGTGCCGGCGCCGCGCGGCACGATGGCGGCCTTGGCGTCGCGCGCGACATCGACGACCAACGCCAGATCGGTCTCGTCGCGCGGCACGACCACACCCACCGGCTCGACCTGGTAGATCGAGGCGTCGGTCGAGTAGCGCCCGCGCGAAGCCTTGTCGAAAAGGACTTCGCCCTTGATCGTGCGGCGCAGCGTTTGTTCGAGCGGGGTCAGTCGAGCTTCACCCCGGCCGCCGCGACGACCTTCTGCCACTTCTCGATCTCGGCGCGGATGCGCTTGGCGAAGTCTTCCGGCGACTCGCCGCCGACCTGCGCCGTCTGGTCCAGCCAGATCTTCTGCAGCTTGGGATTGGCCATCGCTTTCACGATCTCGGCATACATGCGATCGACGATCGGCTTGGGCGTGCCCTTGATGGCCCACATCCCGTACCAGGTCGACACGATCCAGTTGGGCACGCCGACTTCGGCGGCCGTCGGAATGTCCGGGAACTCCGTGGTGCGCTTGGGCGTGGCGACGGCCAGTCCCAGGAGCTTGCCCGCCTTGATCTGTTGCGCCGAGGTCCCCATGCCGTCGAACATCATATCGACGTTGCCAGCGAGCAGATCCTGCATCGCCGGGCCGGCGCCGCGGTAGGGCACGTGGGTGATCTCGGTCTTGGTCTCGAGCTTGTAGAGTTCGCCCGCCAGATGATGCGCCGTGCCGGCCCCCGGCGAGGCGTAGTTCACCTTGCCGGGATTGGCCTTCACGTAGGCCAGGAACTCGGCATAGGTCTTGACCGGCACCTTCGCGGGATTGATCGAGATCACCTGCGGCACGAGCGCGATCATGGTGATCGGCTCGAAGTTCTTCTCGAGATCGTAGTCGAGGTTCTTGTAGATCGAGGGCGCGATGGTGTGATGAATGGCGCCGACGAAGAACACCGAGCCGTCGGGCTTCATCTTGGCGGCCTGTGAGGCACCGACCGTGCCGCCGGCGCCGCCCTTGTTGTCGATGATGATCTGACAGCCGAGTTGCTCGCCGACCTGCGCCGCCAGAGGCCGCGCGAAGGTGTCGGTTCCGCCGCCGGCCGGGAACGGGTTGATCCAGGTGATGGTGCCCGGCGGCCACGCCTGGGCGCGCGCACTCGAGCTAATGACGGCGGGTGCCGCCAGCGAGGCTGCGAGACCCAGTTTAAGGGCGCGGCGGCGTGTGGCGTTGGACGTATCGCTCATGGACTTGTTCCTCCCAGAACATCTTGGTTTTTCATCGTCTCGAGTACCGCCTGCTGCTTGGCGCGCAGGTGGCGAACCAGAAGATCACGTAGCGCAGCGCCATCGCGCGCGGCAAGGGCTTCGATCATGGAACGATGTTCCGCAACCGCCTGGTCCCACTTCGCGCGATTGAAGTTCGAGCGGAACCTGAGCGCATGAAGGCGCGCATTCAGCGTCCGGTAGGTCTGGGTAAGCACCGGATTGCCCGCCACGGCATTGATGGCGTCATGAACGGCGCGGTTGATCCTGTAATAGGTCGGCAGGTCGTCGCGCGCGTGCGCGGCTTCCATCTCGGCCTGCAGTATCCTGAGGCCGGCGATGTCGTCGTCCGTCACACGGGCGGCCGCGAGTTCACCGGCGAAGCCCTCGAGCGCACCCATCATCTCGAAAGCGTGTCGGGCATCCTCGCGCGACAGGGCCACGACCTGGGCGCCGCGGTTGGGCAACTGGACCAGCAGCCCGTCGCCCGCCAGCATGCGGAAGGCCTCGCGCAGCGGCGTCCGAGACACACCAAGCCGCTCGCTGAGTTCCCGCTCGTTCAGCCTGGCGCCGGGGGCCAGCACCCCTTCGATGATCAGGGTACGCAATCGCTCCGCCGCCGCTTCAGGCAGGGTCAGGCGGGCGATCGGGAAAGTTGATCCATCCATTGGTCTGGACTCATTTTGGCATATTGTATACAAAATTCAAGACAGCAATCGAAAGGCTAACGACATGCGCCTGAACTCACATCCCAGCGGACGGCATTTCCTGCAGATTCCGGGGCCGACGAACGTCCCCGACCGGATCCTGCGGGCGATGGATCATCCGACGATCGATCACCGCGGGCCCGAGTTCAACGCGCTGGCCAAGAAGGTGCTGCGCAGCATCCGGCAGGTCTTCCAGACCAAGCAGCCCGTCATCATCTATCCCGCCTCCGGCACCGGCGCCTGGGAAGCAGCCCTCGTGAACACACTGTCGGCCGGCGACACGGTGCTGATGTGGGAGACCGGCCACTTCGCCTCGCTGTGGAAGAAGATGGCCGACAAGCTCGGCATCAAGTCGGAGTTCATGGGCGGCGACTGGCGCAAGCCCGCCGATCCGGCCGCCATCGAGAAGCGCCTGAAAGAGGACAAGAGCCACGCCATCAAGGCCGTGTGCATCGTCCACAACGAAACCTCGACCGGCGTGGTGACCGACGTGAGCGCCGTGCGCCAGGCCATCGATGCCGCCAAGCACCCGGCCCTGCTGCTGGTCGACACCATCTCGTCGCTGGGCTCGGTCGACTATCGCCACGACGCCTGGGGCGTAGACGTGACGATCGCTGGCTCGCAGAAGGGCCTGATGCTGCCGCCCGGCCTCTCCTTCAACGCCATCAGCGAGAAGGCGCTGGCGGCGTCGAAGAAGGCCGACACGCTGCGCGCCTATTGGAATTGGGAGGAGATGCTGGCGGCCAATGCCAACGGCTGGTTCCCGTCCACGCCCGCCACCAACCTGCTTTACGGCCTCAGCGAGGCTTGCGACATGCTGCTGGAGGAAGGGCTCGACGCGGTCTTCGCCCGCCACGAGCGCCATGCCGAGGCGGCCCGCACGGCCGTCAACGCCTGGGGCCTCGAAATCCTGTGCAGCGATCCCAAGGCCTACAGCGGCGCGCTGACCGCGATCGTGATGCCCGAGGGCCACGACGCCGACGCCTTTCGTAAGGTGGCGCTCGAGAACTTCAACCTGTCGCTGGGCCAGGGCCTCAGCAAGGTCGCGGGCAAGGTGTTCCGCATCGGCCATCTCGGCGACTTCAACGACCTGATGCTGATGGGCACACTGTCGGGAGTCGAGATGGCCCTCGGCCTCGCCAAGGTGCCGCATAAGGCCGGCGGTGTGCAGGCCGCCCTCACCTATCTCCGCGACACCGCGCCTGGGGCGCGGCGCGACTAACCCGGAATCGAGAGCGGCCCCGGATCGCCGCCGACGGGCCTCCGCAGGCAGGCGACGTGGTGGCCTTCCGCCACCTCGATCAGCGGCGGCGCGATCACCCTGCAGTCGGCGATCGCGTAAGGGCAGCGCGTATGGAAATGGCAGCCGGGCGGCGGATTGGCCGGGCTCGGCACGTCGCCCTGCACGATGCGCTTCCTCTGGCGGCGGCGCTTGGGATCGGGCGCGGTGGCCGCCGACAGGAGCGCCTCGGTGTAGGGATGCAGCGGCTTCATGAACAGCGTGCGCTTGTCCGTGAGCTCGACGATGCGGCCAAGGTACATCACCGCAATGCGATGGCTGATGTGGCGCATCACCGCCAGATCGTGGCTGATGAAGAGATAGGCGAGCCGGAATTCCTCCTGCAGGTCGATCAGCAGGTTCAACACCTGCGCCTGCACCGAGACGTCGAGCGCCGACACCGGCTCGTCGGCCACGATCACGTCGGGATTGACCGAAAGCGCCTTGGCGATGCCGAGCCGCTGGCGCTGACCGCCGGAGAACTCGTGGGCATACTTGCGCATGGCGTCGGGCCTGAGCCCCACGCGCTCGAACAGGCGTGCGACGCGGTCTTCGGTGTCCCGCCCTTTCGACAGGCCGAAGTTTTCCAGCGGCTCGCCCACGATCGTGCCTGAGGGCAGGCGCGGGTTCATCGACGAGTAGGGATCCTGGAAGATCGTCTGGATGCGGCGGCGATGCGCCCACATGGCGCCGGGCTTGAGGGACGAGATATCCTCGCCCGCCAGCACGATGCGGCCGGCCGTGGGCTCGACCAGCTTCAGCACCGTCTTGCCGATGGTCGACTTGCCGCAACCGGATTCGCCCACCAGCCCGAGCGTCTCGCCGCGGGCGATCGAGAAGCTCACACCGTCGACTGCCTTCACCGCGCCCACCCGGCGCTGCAGCAGACCGCCATGAATTGGGAAATGCTTTACGAGGCCTTCAACCTCTAGAACTGGGCGTTCGGGCATGACTGGGGCGGTCATAGCGCGCTCGCCCGCACGCGATCGACTTCCCAGCAGGCGACCGTATGGCCCGCGCCGGCATCGACCAATGGCGGCGATTCCACCGCACAGCGCCCGGTCGCGAAGCCGCAGCGCGGCGCGAAGGCGCAGCCGGGAATGGGTTGCGTCAGCCGTGGCACGAGGCCGGGAATTTCCTGCAGACGGGGCCGCGTGCCGGCGGCGTCGGCTTCGATGTCGAGGCGCGGGATGGCCCGCATCAGCCCGCGCGTATAGGGGTGCAGCGGCTCCTCGAACAATGCCTCGACCGGCGCCTCCTCGACCTTGCGGCCGGCGTACATCACCACGACCCGCTCCGTGGTTTCGGCCACGACACCGAGATCGTGGGTGATCAGCACGATGGCGGTGCCGGTCTTCTCCTTGAGCTCGAGCATCAGCTGGAGGATCTGCGCCTGGATGGTGACGTCGAGCGCCGTCGTCGGCTCGTCGGCGATCAGCACCTGCGGGTCACAGGAGAGGGCCATGGCGATCATGACGCGCTGGCGCATGCCGCCCGAAAGCTGATGCGGATACTCGTCGAGGCGACGCCGGGCGTCGGCGATGCGCACCAGGTCGAGCATCTCGAACGAACGGTCGCGCGCCGCCGACCATGGCACGCCGAGATGGCGCACGACGTTCTCGGCGATCTGGGTGCCCACCGTCAGCACCGGATTGAGGCTGGTCATCGGCTCCTGGAAGATCATCGAGATGCGATGGCCGCGCAGGCGTTTCATCGCCTCCTCGCCGAGCGTCGTGAGTTCCTCGCCCTCGAACTTGATCGAGCCTGCCGCGATGCGTCCCGTCTCCGGCGGGATCAGGCGCAGGATGGAGAGCGCCGTCACCGACTTGCCGCAGCCCGACTCGCCCACGATGCCGAGCGTCTCGCCGCGGGCCAGGTCGAACGACACGCCGTCGACAGCGCGCACGACGCCATCAAGGGTGTTGAACTGGGTCTGCAGATCGCGAACCTCGAGGATATTGCCGACAGCAGCGCTCACAGGCGCCTCGCCAGGCGGGGATCGAGCCGGTCGCGCAGGCCGTCGCCCAGCAGGTTCACCGCCAGCACCGTGATGGCGAGGAAGATGCCGGGGATCAGGATCGTCCACGGCGCGATCTGGAAGAAGGTGCGGCCCTGGGCGATGATGTTGCCCCAGCTCGGCACCTCGGGCGGCACGCCGGCGCCAAGGAAGCTCAAGCTCGCTTCGATCAGCATCGCCGAGGCGCAAACGTAGGTCGATTGCACGATCAACGGCGCCAGCGTGTTGGGCAGGACGTGGCGCAGCAACAGCTTGGTGTTCTTGGTGCCGCCGGCGATGGCGCTTTCGATGTAGGGCTGGCTGCGGATCGACAGCACGACGGCGCGTACCACGCGGACGATACGCGGCACCTCGGGAATGACGATGGCCAGGATCACGATGGCGAGGCTGGGACGCGTCAGCGTGATCAGCGCGATGGCGAGCAGGATCGACGGGATCGCCATCAAGCCATCCATGATGCGCATGACGATGCCGTCGACCTGGCGGAAATAGCCGCACAGCAGGCCGAGGGCGAGACCCACGGCGCTGGAGAAGATCGCGACCGACAGGCCAACGATCAGCGACACGCGCGCACCGTAGACGGTACGCGAGAAGATATCGCGGCCGAACTGGTCGGTGCCGAACCACCAGCGCTCCGACGGCGGCTTGAGGCGATTGACCGGCGCGATCTTGAACGGATCGGCATAGGCGATGTAGGGCGCGAAGACGCCCACGATGATGAGCGCCGCCAGCAACACGGCGCCGAAGGCGATCGTGGGATTGCGCCGGATGGCGGTCGCCAGCGAGAAGCGGCGCGCCGGCAGGACGAGATCGTCGGTGATCGCGGTCATGTCAGTACCGGATGCGTGGATCGAGGAAAGCGTAGGAAATGTCGATGATCAGGTTCACCAGCACCTTGGCGGCGGCGAACACCAGGATCAGCCCCTGCACCACCGGATAGTCGCGCTTCAGGACGGCATCGACCGTGAGGCGACCGAGACCCGGGATGTTGAACACGGTCTCGGTGATGACCACGCCCGAGATCAGGAGCGCGATACCGATGCCGATCACGGTAATGATCGGCACGGCGGCGTTCTTGAGCGCATGCAGCAGCAGCACGCGGTCGGTGGCCAGCCCCTTGGCGTTGGCGGTGCGGATGTAGTCCTGCGCCAGCACCTCGAGCATCGAGGCGCGCGTGATGCGGGCGATCAGCGCCATGTACGTGACGCCCAGCGCCACTGACGGCAGGATCAGGCACTCGATGAATGGCCACAGCCCCTCGGCGATCGGGCGATAGCCCTGCACCGGGAGCAGTTGCCACTGCACGGCGAAGAAATAGATCAGGATATAGGCCAGCACAAACCCCGGCATGGCGAAGCCCAGCACGGCGAAGCCCATGACCAGGCGGTCGACCAGCTTGCGCGCCTTCCAAGCGGCCACGACGCCGATGGGAATGGAGAGCGCCACGGCCACGAACAGGGTGGACAGCGTGAGCGCCACCGTCGGTTCGAGGCGCTGCGAGATCAGGCGCGTGACGGCGAGGTTGGAGAAGATCGACACGCCCATGTCACCCTGCGCCAGTTGCAGGATCCAGACGAAGAACTGCTCGACCATCGGCCGGTCGAGGCCGAGTTTGACACGGACGGCGGCAATCGCCTCGGCCGTGGCATCCTCGCCGGCAATGATCGCCGCCGGATCACCCGGCGCGAAGCGCAGCAGGAAGAACACGAACAGCGCCACCACCGCCATCACTGGCAGGGTCGCGAACAGCCGTCGCACGATGTAGGCGGTCATGACTTAAGGCACCTCCCCTTCGCGGGGTCCGCAAAGGGGAGGGAAAGACGGTGGGTCATTTCTTCGTGATGCCCCACAGAACTGCCAGGCCGGTGTTGGGCACGACGCCGTCGATCTTGTCGGCGCGGAAGGCGAGCGGCGTGTTCCATTGGCCGAACGGGATGTAGACGACCTGCTCCATCGCCCGCGTCTGAAGGTCGGTCGCGATCTTCTTGCGCTCCTCGTCGGTCTGGGCAAACGCAAAGGCGTTGCGCAGCTTCTCGATCTCGGCATCGCACGGCCAGCCGAACAGGCCCTTGTCGCAGGCCGCCCCGATCCATGTGTGCAACACCGGGTTGGAGGCACCGACGCCGCCTGTCGTGGTGACGAAGATGTTCCAGCCGCCCTGGGCCGGTGGCTCCTTCTTGGCGCGACGCGAGACGACCGCGCCCCAGTCCATCGACTGGGCATCGACGTTGAGCCCCGCTTCGCGCATCGCCTGCACCAGCACCTGCGTCGCCGGCGTGATCGTGTTGTGGTCGGTGGTGAACAGCACGGTGATCGGCTCACCCTTGTAGCCGGCCTCCTTCATCAGCTGCGCGGCCTTCTTGGGATTGTACTCCTTCATGAGGGCCGAGCCGCCGGTGTTCTCGTAGGGACCGCCGCAGGTCAGCAGGCCATGGCAGACCCGGTAGAATTCCGGGTTGCCGACGATGGCACGCAGGAAATCCTCCTGGTTGATCAGATGGTACATCGCCTGCCGCGCCTTGACGTTGTCGAACGGCGGATGGAGATGGTTCAGCCGGATCATGCCCTGCGTGCTGTCGATCTTGCCGGTCATCATCAGCTTGACGCCTTTGGCCTTGGCCAGGATCGGCAGGAAGTCGTTGTTGGGCGCCTCGTAGAAGTCGATCTCGCCGTTGACGAGGGCCGACATCGCCGTCTGCGGATCGGAGATCCAGACCAGTTCGATGCGGTCGACGCCCGGGATCTTGCTGCCGGCGAAGGACGACGGCGGCTCGTTGCCGGGCCGCGGCACGTAATCCTTGTTCTTGAGATAGACGGCCTTGCTGCCTGGAACCCACAGATCCTTGGCGAATTTGTAGGGCCCGGAGCCGATCGCTTCCTTGACCTGCTGCTGCGGGTCCGTGAGCGCCTCCTGCTCGCGCATGATGATGGCGACCGAGCTGCCGCTCTTGCCGAGCGACTCCAGCACCATGCCGTAGGGCTCCTTCAGGACCATCTTGAAGGTCTTGTCGTCGACCGCCTCCTGCTTGACCACATAGGAGAACAGCCGGATGCCGACGCCGTCCTTGGAGCCCCAGCGCTTGAGCGAGGCCATGACGTCCTTGGTGGTGACCGGCGAGCCGTCGTGGAACTTGAGACCGTCGCGCAAGGTGAAGGTGTAGGTCAGCCGGTCGGGGCTGATCTCGTACTTGCCAACCATCTGCGGCTGCGGCTTCAGATTGGCATCGTTGCCGAACAGCGTGTCGTAAATCAGCATGCCGTGGATGCTGGCGATGGTCTGGGTGGTCCAGATCGGATCGATGACGCGCACGTCGGCATGCATCACCGCCTTCAGGACCTTCTCCTGGGCTTGTGCCGCGGCGAATGGAACGGCCAGCGCCACGGCGCCCGCAAGAATACGCTTCAACATGCGATCGTCTCCCTAAAGCTCCCCGCAGTCAGTATGCTGATCGACCTGCGCCATTGTCCAGCACGACACGCCGCCCGACGGCGACGCTAGGAGATGAGGCCGCGCGGCCGCGCATCGGAATCGAGCGGCCAGATCGGCCGCTGGGCCTTCGTATAGGGCATCTTGCGGTGGTCGCGTCTGAGCGGTCCGCTCGATTCGACGTAGACCACCTTTTTGGCGATCGGCCCGTAAGCCGCCATGAAATGGTTGGTCGACTTCACGACGACGATCTTCCTCTTGGCAGGGTCGATGCCAAGGTTGGTGAAGAGTTCGAGCCCGGTCGCCTGGGTGCGCTTGGTGATCAGCACGACATCGATACCGTCCACCCGGACGGCGGCGCAGTCGCCCACCGGCACCTGGGTCGGGCCGAAGCGCTGCCAGGCATCGCGCTTCAAGCCCACGATCTCGACCTCGGCATCGACCGGCTGGCCCGACGAGGGCGCGATCTTGCCGCCGAATCGCAGGCCGATCCTGGCGCCGAGGCCGGCATCGAAGCAGATGCGAACGGCGATCGGATCCCAGATCGGGCCCAGACAGGCGTTCTCGACTCTCTCCGCGATCAGGTGGCGCAGGATGTCGGTATTGTCCGAGGGCGCGCCGCCGCCGGCATTGTCGGACGGATCGGCGATCACCGCTGGCAGGTCGTTGAAGGCCCGCGCCTCGCCCACGCCGCCCGGCACATCGAAGAACTGCGGGGAGGTCTTGCCGCGCAACGACACCAGCTCCTCGCCCAGCGTAGTGGCCAGCGCATCGGCCTTCTTCTTGTCGCCATCGGCGATCACCAGGACCCGCGTGCCGATCTCGGGCACGTCGCCATAGGGAAAGCAGTGCGCGATCGAGACGGAGAGAATGCCGTCCTTGCCTTCCATCGCCATGATGCGGTCGACGAGGCCGCGCATCGGCTGGATCGTGGTCGGATAGCTCTGGATCTGGCGGCAGTCGTAGACCGAGGTCACCGGCTTGATCTCGCCGCGCAAGGTGCGCAGCACCAGGTCGAGAACGTCCTCGGCACGCTCGACCACGTCGGTGTGCGGGAATTCCTTGTAGAGAACGATGATGTCGGACGCAGCTACGCGCTTCGTCGTGAGATGGCAGTGCGGATCGAGTTCGACGCCGATCACGCATTTCGGGCCGACGATGGCGCGGGCACGTTCGATGATGTCGCCTTCGACGTCGTCGTAGCCGTGCGCCACCATGGCTCCGTGCAGGCCGAGCAGGAGCCCGTCGACCGGCAGGGCGGCCTTGAGCTGGTCCAGGATCTCGTCGCGCATGGTTTCGTAGTCAGCACGGTTGGTCGTGCCGGCGGGGCTGGCGGCGAAGCAGCTGCCTTCGATCAGCTCGAAGCCCTCGGCTTTTGCCCGCGCGCGGCCGACGAACAGCGGCGCCGTGCACATGCGCGGCGCATCGGTCGGATGCTCTCCGGGACGCAGGAAAACCGACTCGCGGTAATTCTCCAGGCTGGTCGGCAGCGGCGAGAAGGTGTTGGTCTCGGTGGCGAGCGTGGCGGTGAAAAGACGCATGAAACTCCTCAGGGAACGGTGCCGGCGGGAAGGGACTCGCAGTGCCGCGCGATGGCGCCCGGCGTGGTCAACCAGATCGCGTCGCGGCGCGCCGCGATATGTCGAAGCGCGCGCTTGAGATGCCTCAGCCGATGCGGCTGACCCACGAGATAGGCATGGAGCGCCACGCCCATGACCAGCGGACGTTTTTCCGAAAGCTCGAGCATTTCGTCGAACTGATCGACGATCATGTCGGCGAATGCCGAGGCACCCATCTTGCGCGCGACGATGGCCGGAATGTCGTTCACTTCCTGCGGATAGGGCACCGCCAAAATGCGTTTGCCGCCCCGACAACGGAACCAGATCGGCTGGTCGTCCATGCACCAGTCGAGGAGATAGCGGTAGCCGGCCTCGGCCAGCAGGTCGGGCGTGCGATGACTGTGGGAGATCCACGGCCCCAGCCAGCCCTCCGGGGCGTGCGCTTCCGCTTCCGACAGGCGGGATGTCGCTTCGTCTATCAATGCGCGCTCAGCGGCCTCATCGAGATCGCCCTGCCGTTCGGCATTGGTGCGGCCGTGGCCCACCACCTCGTCGCCGCGCACCCGGATGGCGGCCATGAGGTCCGGTGCATAGTCGTACATCGAGCTGTTTGCGAGTGCGGCCAGCGGTAGCCCCAGGGCATCGAAGGCGTCGAGCATGTACCAGGCGCCGACCCGGTTGCCGTAGTCGCGCCAGGCGAAGTTGAGAACGTCGGGTTGCGGTCCACCCGGGGCCAGCTCGGCGCCGAGACCCTCGCCGAAGGAGAAGTGCTCTAGATTGAGGGCGAAATAGACGGCGAGCTTCTTGCCGTCCGGCCACGAATAGTCGGGCCGGCCGCGCAACGGAACGTAGTCGTATCGATCATGGGTCGGGAGTTTCATAACCAAGCGTAGCGTCGGATTACCCGATGGACTACGGTTACACATCAAATTAAGAAGCCGCCGGCACCGCCGCGGACGCACCGGAGGAATTAGAGCGTTGACGGCGACGAGCGTTGAAGCCTTGCCCGCAGTAACCGAAGTCCAGCGCCCGCCGCGCCGCCTTGCCGCGCCGCTATGGGTGTCAGCACTTCTTCTGCTGCTGGCATTCCTGGTGATCTACCCGCTGCTGATGCTGGTGTTCGGGGCGCTGAGCGACTCCAATCCCATTGTCGACGGTTTCGGCACGTTCAAGCCGTCGGCCAAGCATTTCCTGGAAGTGCTCGCCAACCCGAACGTCCACCTCGCCTTCTTCAACGCGCTGGCGGCGTGCGGCGGCGGCACCATCCTGGCGGTAGTGATCGGCCTTGCCTTCTCGTGGATCGTCGTGCGCACCAACACGCCATTCAAGGGTTTCATCGCCGGCGCCAGCATGATCCCGCTGTTCGTGCCGCCGCTGGTCGCCGGTGTCGCCTGGGGCATCCTGGGATCGCCCAAGACCGGCCTGCTCAACACCGCGCTGAAGTGGATGAACATCGACTTCCGCTTCGACTTCTATTCGATGTCGGGCCTGATCATCGTCTTCGGCATCTACTACGCACCCTACGTCTACATGTTCACCGCCTCGGCTCTGCGGAACATGGACCCGAGCCTCGAGGAGGCCTCGGAAGTCTCGGGCGCCAGCGCCTTCACGACCATCTTCACCATCACCTTCCCGCTGATTGCGCCGGCCATCCTGGCGGGCTCGTTGCTCAGCTTCGTGGTCATGCTGGGCATCTATGGCGTGCCGGCCGCCCTTGGCGCGCCGGCCAACATCAACGTGCTCACCACCTACATCTTCAAGCTCACCGCCTGGAGTCCGCCCCTCTACAACACCGCCGCCGCCGTCGCGATCCTGCTGATGGCCGTGACCGCCATCCTGGTCTGGGCACAGCAACGGCTCCTGTCCGGTCGCAGCTTCGCCACCGTTGCCGGCAAGGCGTTCCGGCCGCGCAGTCTCAATCTCGGCAAGTGGCGCTGGTTCACCTTCGGGTTGGCGCTGACCTATCTCTTCGTCGTCGTCGTGCTGCCGACCCTGGCGCTGATCATCGCGGCGTTCCGCAAGTTCCTGTTCATCAAGGACTTCGATGCGCTGTTCGACATGAAACAATACAGCTGGGTCCACTTCAACAGCGTGTTCGACAACCCGCTGACCATGCTCTCGATCTGGAACACGCTGAAGGTCGGCGCGCTCACCGCCGTGGTGGGCGGCGCACTCGCCTTCGCCATCGGCTACACCGTGAACCGCACCAATGTCGCCGGCCGCAAGTCGATCGACATGCTGGCCACCCTGCCCATCGCCATTCCCGGCCTGGTCGTAGGCGTCGCCTACCTGTGGGCGTGGATCGGCCTGCCCGGCGGGCTCTACGGCACACTGTGGATTTTGGCGCTGGCCTTCGTCGCCCGCTTCATGCCGGACACGGTGAAGGCGCTGTCGACGTCGTTCATGCAGATCCACAAGGAACTCGAGGAAGCCGCCTGGATCTGCGGCCGCGGCCTGCTCGGGACCATCCGCACCATCGTGCTGCCCCTCGCCCGTCCCGGCGTCGTGGCGTCGATGACGCTGCTGTTCGTGCTGGCCGTGCGCGAACTGGGCTCATCGCTCTTCCTCTACACCAGCGACACGACCGTGATGGCCGTGCTGCTGCTCGATTATTACGAAGGCGGCAACGTCGGCAAGACCGCCGCCTTCAGCCTGGTCCAGACCGTGATTCTCGCGGTGCTGCTCGGCTTCACGACCTGGCTTTCACGCGACGCGGCGCAAGGCAGCGCCCGTGTCGGCTGATCAACAACGACAAGACGACAAATAGGAGGATATGCCCATGCAACGCAGGACAATGACCGCCACCGCAATCGGACTGGCCCTCGGCCTGGCCGCTCTGCCAGCGATGGCGCAGAACGAGTTCGGCTCCAAGGAGCTGATCGCCGCGGCCGAGAAAGAAGGCGCGCTCACCTACTACACCGCCAACTTCGCCGAGACGGAGCAGGAGGTGATCAAGGAGTTCAACAAGCGCTTCCCCAAGATCAAGGTATCGATGGTCCGCGCCCCGGGTGGCCAGCTCATCACCCGCATCAAGACCGAAGCGGCAGCCGGCAAGCTTGGCGCCGACGTGGTCAACCACTCCGACCGCGGCCTGATGCTGGAACTGGTCGACCTCTTCCAGGACTACGCGCCGCCGAACGCCGCCGACTACCGGCCCGATGCGCTGGTCTCGCCCAAGCTGTGGCCGGGCGTCACGCTGGGCTGGGCGATCGCCTACAACACCGCGCTGGTGAAGAACGCGCCCAAGACCTGGATGGATCTCACCAAGCCCGAGTACAAGAACAAGATGATCGGCCAGGTCGTCGCCCCGTCGGGCGGCACGACCTGGACGCGCTCGATGTTCGAGCGCCAGGTGCTGGGCGAGGATTACTGGAAGAAGCAGGCCGAGCTCGGCATTGCCATGTATCCGTCGGGCGCGCCGCTCTCCGACGCGCTGGTTCGCGGCGAGGTCTCGATCGCGCCGCTGCTCTACAACATCATCTACACCAAGATCGTCGATGGTGCGCCCGCCGAGGCGATCTTCGCGCCCGAGGGCGTGCCGATCATTCCCTACGCCGACGGTGTCACCAAGACGGCGAAGAGCCCCAACGCTGCCAAGCTGTTCATGAACTGGCGTCTGTCCAAGGAAGGCCAGGCCTTCCAGATCGCCAAGCTCGGCAACATCACCTCGCTCAAGGACCCGCCGGCCTTCCCCAAGGGCTGGGACCCGAAGGTGATCAAGGTCTGGGTGCCGAACTTCGAGCAGTTCGAGAAGCTGCGCGCGCCCTGGATCGAAGAGTGGAACAAGACCTACGGCTATCGCCAGTGAGCTCCGCACTTCTCATCGAGGACTTGGTCAAGCGCTTCGCGACGGGCAAGCCCGCCGTCGATGGCGTGAGCTTCGACGTTCCGGCCGGCGAGATCGTGGTTCTGCTGGGGCCCTCGGGCTGCGGCAAGACCACGACGCTTCGCTGCGTGGCGGGACTGGAACATCCCACAGCCGGCCGCATCTCGATCGGCGGCCGTGTCGTGTCCGAGCCCGAGCGCGGCGTGCTGGTCAGCCCCCGCGAGCGCGACATCGGCATGGTGTTCCAATCCTACGCCGTGTGGCCGCACATGACGGTCCACCAGAACGTCGCCTATCCGCTGAAACATCGCCGCAACGGCGGCGGCGACATTGCCGCCAAGGTGCGCGACACGCTGGAGCTGGTGGGCCTCGGCGACTATGCCGAGCGCTCGGTGACGTCGCTGTCGGGCGGCCAGATGCAGCGCGTCGCCCTGGCGCGCAGCCTGGTTTATCGGCCGCAGCTCCTGCTGCTCGACGAGCCGCTCAGCAATCTCGACGCCAAGCTGCGCGTGCGGCTGCGCGACGAACTGCGCCGCATCCTGAAACAGACCGGCATGACCGGTCTCTACGTCACCCACGACCAGTCCGAGGCCGTGGTGCTGGGCGACCGCATCGGCGTCATGCGCGAAGGCAAGCTGCTGCAGATGGCGCCACCCGACGAGATCTACAACAGGCCGGCCGATTCCTTCGTGGCGAACTTCACCGGTGCCTCGAACGTCCTTTTGGGCAAGGTGCTGGAACGCAAGGGCGAGCACGCGACCATCGACCTCGGCGCGGCGGGCCGAATCGAGGCCTGGACGCCGCAACAGCTCAACCCCGGCGACAAGGCCCGCGTGGCACTGCGCGCGGAGAACGTGCGGCTGGGCGAAAGCGGCCCCGCCAACGCCTTCTCCGGCCGCGTCATCGAACGCCGCTATCAGGGCATGCAGACCGTGTACGACGTCGAGTTCGGCGGCCAGCGGCTGGAAGTCCTGGAACTCGGCACCGCGGCGCGCCACACCACCGACGGCGAGATCGCGCTGACCTTGCCGCCCGATCAGTGCTGGGCCTATCGCGACGAGGGTCAGACCGCGGTCGAGTAAGGCGCCGTAGACGGAGCCGCAACTGCCGCCCGCAACGCCGCCGCCAGCGGCGCATCGTGCTCGGGCAGCAACACCTGGGGATCGAGCGTCAGCACGCCACGCGCGGCATGACGCTCAGACAGATGGACCGGCGGATCGCCGCGCTGTAGCCGCGCACTCGCGGCCAGCGCATCGGGCACGGCAATCTCGAGCACGGGCACACGGCCGGTCTGCTTCGCCGGTACCAGGGTGAAGTCGAAGCCTGCCAGGGCTGCGGCGATCTTCTTCAGCCGGGCTTCGAGGGCAGCGTTGTCGGCGGCATCGTCGGCTTTGACGAAGCGGTCGAGCGCCGTCAGCAGGCCCACGATCTCCTCCTTGCCCGCCTTGAAGCCGCGACCGATGCCGTGGTGCGGCACGCCGCGCAGGTTGGCGCGGTCGACCAGCCGCGGCGGCACCCAGGTCTCGGGCGCCACATCCATGTCGAGCTGCTGCAGGAGCGCCGAGGCCACGAGGTCGCGACGGCCGGCGAGGATGCCCGAGGCCTGCGGTCCGCCCAGCGCCTTGCCGCCGGAGAAGGCCACGAGATCGACCCCCATGGCGATGAAGCGGCGCAGATTCTCCTTGGGTGGCAACTGGGCGGCGGCATCGACGATCAGGGGAATGCCGTTGGTCCGGCACACCGCAATCGCGGTCGGCAGGTCGACGATACTGATGGCATTCACCGAGAAGGCCATGGCCACGACCGACGGCGTGAGCGCCGTCTCGATCTCCCAGGCTTCGAGGCCGCGTACCCCGGCGCTGGTGCCGCGGTCGTTGTGGCCGATATCGACCAGCCGCGCGCCCGAGGCCGCGAGCGCATGGGCATAGCCAGTGCGATGCGTACGCGGGATCAGGATGTCGTGTGGGAATCCGTCGGCATGCGGCAGGGCCGCCATCTTGGCCACGTCCCAGCGTGCGATCGACGCGGCCGCCGCCAGGGTAAGCGCCGCCGCCGCGCCCGTGGTCACGAGCCCGGCTTCGGCTCCGGTGGCTTCGGCGATGCGGGCGCTCGCGGCATCCTGCAGTTCGCCGATATCGACCGAGGCACGCGAGGCGGCCGCCATCGCCGCCATCACCTCGGGCGCCATGACGGCGCCGCCCAGCCGCGTCAGCGCGCCGGCGGCATTGATGCGGCGGCGAACGCCGAGAATTTCGTAGGGATCCAATGGGGTCATCGCGCGAGCTTAACCTACCCGGCGGCACTCTTCTCTCATGCTCTTCCGGACCGCCTTGACCTGTCATCCAGTATATTGGAATAATATTCCAGTGCTTGAGACCATCAACGATCGCATCGCCGCCCGCGTGCGCCAGATCCGCGCCGACCGTGGCCTGTCGCTCGAGGCCTTGGCCGAGGCCTCGGACGTCAGCCGCTCGATGATCTCGTTGATCGAGCGCGGCGAAAGCAGCCCGACGGCGGTCGTGCTGGAAAAGCTCGCGACCGGCCTCGGCGTGGCGCTGGCGTCGCTGTTCGAAAAGCCCGTCGCATCGTCCAAGCCTGTCTCGCGCCGGCCCGACCAGATCGAATGGCGCGATCCCGGCTCGGGCTACCGGCGGCGCAACGTCTCGCCGGATGGCTTCCCCTCGCCCATCCAGATCGTCGAGGTGACGTTCCCGCCTGGCGCGCGAGTCGCCTACGAAACCGGGGCGCGCCCGGGCGTCACGCATCAGCAGGTATGGGTGCTGCAGGGCGCGATCGAGGTCACACTCGGCCGCGAGCGCTTCGACCTCGGCACCGGCGATTGCCTGGCCATGGTCCTCGACAAGCCGATCGCGTATCACAACCCGACGCCGAAGCCCGCGCGCTATGCCGTGGTCATCGTCTCGGGTGATCGTGCCAGGAAGGTCGGCTGAGATGGGCCTCGCCGACGTCGCCGCCGCTCTGTTGAGCGCGCTGCTGCACGCCGGCTGGAATGCCGCCGTAAAGGCAAATCGCAATCCGGCGCAGGCGATGACGGCGCAGATGCTGCTGGGCGGCGTACTGGTCGTGCCCGCCCTCCTGTGGTCCGGCCTGCCCGACCCGGCGGCGTGGATCTGGATCCTGGCCTCAACGCTCATGAACGTGCTCACCATATCGGCGCTGCTGCGCGCCTATGAGCTGGGCGGCTTCGGCCTGGTCTATCCCGTCATGCGCGCGGTGGCCGTGCTGCTGGTCGTGCCGATGGCGGCCGTGCTCACGGGCGAAAAGTTCGGCCCGGCGGCGCTCCTAGGCATCATCGTGATCGCGCTTTCGTTGGCCGTGCTCTCCCTCGACGCCGCCCGCAACCAGGCCGTCACCGTGAAGGCGCTCGGATGGACGCTGGCGGCCGGCGTCGGCACCGCCGCCTATATAATGTGCGACGCACAGGGCGTGCGCGCATCGGGCAATCCCTGGGCCTATGGCTTCGTCGTCTCCATCACCAACGCCGCCGCCATGTGCTGGCGGCAGCGAAGCCAGGGACCGCCATGGCGGCTGCTCGGCGGACAATGGACCGCGGCGCTGCCGATCGCGGTGGCATCGATGGCCTCGTACCTTCTCATTCTGTGGGTCTGGAGCCATGCGCCGATCGCCCCCGCTGCTGCGCTCCGCGACACCAGCTCCGTCTTTGCGATCCTGATCGCCGTGATCTGGCTAAAAGAGCCTTTTACGCGGACGCGGATCGTGGCGGTGCTGATGGCGGCTGCCGCCATCCCGCTGCTGCGGCTGGGGTGACGCCGGGATTGGCAAGGCAGCGGCGGTCGTCCATCAAGGCGCGATGAAACTCGACCTCAAGGACCGGACCTGTCTCGTGACGGGCGCCAGCTCCGGCATCGGTGCCGGCGTCGTTCAACTGCTCGCACAGCAGGGCGCGCGCGTCGCGGCCACGGCACGCCGCCTCGACAGGATCGAGCGCGGTGCCGATGTAGTGGCCATCGCGGGCGATGTGACCAGCCCCGACGATCTCGCCCGCATCGCCGCCGAAGCCGCGAAGGCGCTGGGGCCCATCGACATCCTGGTAAATTGCGCCGGCGGCTCGCGGCCGACCGGGCCCGATGCACCTGAAGATGTGTGGGAAGAAGCCTTCGCCCTCAACTTCACCGCCGCGCGCCTGCTCACCAAGGCGCTGCTGCCGGCGATGCGCCAACGCAAGTGGGGCCGCATCGTCAACATCAGCGGTTCGATGGAACCCCGCGGCCTCAACGCCGCCATGGCCGCCAAGGCCGCGCTGCATCTTTGGGCCAAGGGCCTGTCGTGCGACGTCGCCGCCGACGGCGTGACGGTGAACACCATCCAGCCCGGCCGCATCAACTCGGAGCAGATCCTGCAGAAGCTCCATCCGACGGAGGAAGCGCGGCGGACCTTCATCGAGCGCAACATCCCGATCGGCTATTTCGGCGAGCCGGAGGACGTGGCGAACCTGGTCGCCTTCCTCGCTTCGCCGGCAGCGCGCTACATCACCGGGGCCGTGATTCCGGTCGACGGCGGCATGCACTATTTTGCGCACTGAAATCCGTGTGCCGGCGCGATCACGCCAGCGCGATCACCGGAGATCGATAAACAACACGACAGCCAGGGTCACGACTGCCAGAATCAGCAGGAAGACCAGCAGCGGCATTGCGCGGGGCGGCTTGGTTTCAGGCACGGTTTCTACTTCGTTGCGCTGCACTTGAGTGTCGCAATCCCTGCTTGCAGGTGCGTACAGTAGCATTATTGCAGCGGCAGTGAATAGGTCTTATGAGCGGCCAGCCGGCCCTCAGCCACCGCGCAATTTTCTTGCTCTGCCGGCGCTTCGCCCATCCACCGTGCGTTGAGCCTCAATTGCCGCGCAAAGTAGTTTCGTAGTCCTGCCCGCCGTAAAACACTCGAACGATCACCACGTCCGAGCGCTTCACCTGGAACACAATCGTTGCCCGGCGTTCGAAGCCGATGGTGCGAATGCCAGGACGGATGTCGTCGCGTCTTGCGCCACGTTCGGGAAATCTTTCGAGCGCCCGACAGGCTGCCTCGATCCGATCGATATAGGCGCCGGCAGCCACTTCGCCGGCTTCCTCCGCGATATGACGATAGAGGCCGAACATGTCAGCTTCGGCCCTGGGCCGGAAACTGACCTTAAACTTTTTCATCCTGCTGGGTTTTCGCTCGTCCGGCGTGATGTGCTCTCAGCCCCTTGAAGACCTTGTCGGCGGAAGCGCTCGGCCGCGGATCGGCAAGAGATTCGTCAACGCGCTGCCGTAGCCAATCATTGACCGCTGCCTCTTCACGATCCAGCGCGCGCAAGCCAGCGCGCACGACCTCGCTGGCCGAGGCGTAAGCTCCGGATTTCACCCGTGTCTTGACGCCCTGCTGAAGGTCGCCAAGGGTAACGGTGATTGGTCGGCTCGCACGGGGCACGGTTGCCACTCCACTAATATGACACTGTCATACTAGGGAATTGGTGCCGATTTTTCAAGAACGGAACAACGTGAATCAGGACTCGGGCCCGCAATCATCTCACCAGATTCGCCTCGGCGTCTTCGTCCAGACGCCCGGTCATCACGTGGGCGGCTGGCGGCATCCTGACGCCACCGTCGAGGGCTGGCCGAACCTCGCGCTGATGCAGCACATCGCCGCCACCGCCGAGGCAGGCAAGTTCGACATGTTCTTCCTGGGCGACGGCTTCGCCACCGGCTACAGCGAGCACCCCTCGACCATCGGCAAGTTCGAGCCGCTGACGCTCCTCGCGGCCCTCGCCATGGGCACCTCCCGGATCGGGCTCGCCGCGACCGGCTCGACGACCTACGCCGAGCCCTATCATGTGGCCCGCGGCTTCGCCTCGCTCGATCACCTCTCCGGCGGGCGCGCCGGGTGGAACGTGGTGACCACGGCCTATGACAAGTCCGCCGCCGTGTTCGGCCGCCAGCATCCGCCGCACGCCGAGCGCTACGCAATGGCCGAGGAGTTCGTCGAAGCCTGCCGCGCCTTGTGGGACAGCTGGGACGACGGCGCCTTCACGCCCGACAAGGCGGCGGGCCGCTTCGTGCGCCCCGGCAGCCTCCATGTGCCGGACTTCCGCGGCAAGTATTTCACCGTGACGGGTGCGCTCAATGTGCCGCGCGCGCCGCAGGGCCATCCGGTGCTGATCCAGGCCGGCTCCTCCGGCCCCGGCCAGGCGCTGGC
Source organism: Reyranella sp. (assembly GCA_052386855.1). Taxonomy (GTDB): domain Bacteria; phylum Pseudomonadota; class Alphaproteobacteria; order Reyranellales; family Reyranellaceae; genus Reyranella. Next base: position 34,990 of record JBQTJT010000056.1, on the reverse strand, counting down.
GGCACGCATCGCCGACGTGGTTTTTACGGCGCAGAACGATCTCTCCGAGGCGCAGGCTTTCTACAATACCGTGAAGGCGCAGCTCGTCGGCTACGGCCGGACAGCCGACAGCGCGCGCATCATGCCCGGCGTCATGCCCGTGGTGGGCCGTACCGAGGCGGAGGCGCGGGAGATTTTTGCCGAGCTCAACCGCAGCATCGACACGGCGCAGGCCTTCACCGTGCTGTCGGAGCGGCTGGGCTCGGACATGTCGGTCCATCCGCTGGACGCGCCGGTGCCAGACCTGCCAGAGACGGAGAACCTGAAGAGCCGCGCGGCGCTGCTGCTGAAGATGGCGCGACGCGAGGGGCTCACCCTGCGGCAGCTCTACCATCGCGTCGCCGCCGCGCGCGGCCATCTGCTGCTGGTCGGCACACCCCTGATGATCGCCGACACGCTGGAGGCCTGGTTCCGCTCCGGTGCCGCCGACGGCTTCAACGTCATGCCGCCGTTCTTTCCCGGCCAGTTCGACGACTTCGTGAAGGGCGTGGTACCGCTGCTGCAGGAGCGCGGCCTGTTTCGTGACGACTATGCCGGGATGACCTTGCGCGACCATCTCGGGCTGAAGCGGCCAGGCCGACCGATATAGATAGGAATATCAAGGCTTTGAACTGACGTCTCAAGACCACAAAAACGGTCCACTTCATCCCTTGTGCCGGGGCCCCGGACTCCTGATATAACGCCCCCGAGGGGCCGGTGTGGGCGGAGCAGTCGCCAACCCGGTCAGATCCGGAAGGAAGCAGCCGTAACGAATTCGCTTCGGGTCATGCTGGTCCCTCACCTGTTCCCCGCGCACGCCGTCGCGAGGGGCGGGCAGCCCAGGCGCGACGACCGCCGGGACATAAAGGGGCCACGGCGTTTGAGCGGGTGATCGCCATGGCGCAAGCCACCAAAGGCACTGGCGACAAGGCAGCCGAAAAGGCGCTTCCGTACCGCGTCCTCGCCCGCAAATACCGACCCACCGATTTCACCACCCTGGTCGGCCAGGAAGCCATGGTGCGCACCCTGCGCAACGCCATCGCCACGGGCCGCATCGCGCATGCCTTCATGCTCACGGGCGTGCGCGGCGTCGGCAAGACCACGACCGCCCGCATCATCGCGCGCGCGCTCAATTGCGTGGGCGCCGACGGCAAGGGCGGCCCGACGGTCGATCCCTGCGGCGTCTGCGACAACTGCAAGGCCATCACCGAGGACCGCCACGTCGACGTGATCGAGATGGACGCGGCCTCGCGCACCGGCATCGACGACGTGCGCGAACTGATCGAGGGTGTGCGCTATCGCCCCGTGTCGGCGCGCTACAAGGTCTACATCATCGACGAAGTGCACATGCTGTCGGAGAAGGCCTTCAATGCGCTGCTGAAGACGCTGGAAGAGCCGCCGCCGCACGTGAAGTTCCTGTTCGCCACCACCGAGATCCGCAAGGTGCCGGTGACGGTGCTGAGCCGCTGCCAGCGCTTTGACCTCAAGCGCGTGCCGCAGGATGTGCTGATCGAACATTTCGGCAAGATCTCGGCCACCGAGAAGGTAGAAATCTCGCCCGAGGCGCTGGCGCTGATCGCCCGCGCCGCCGACGGCTCGGTGCGCGACGGCCTCTCGATGCTCGACCAGGCCATTGCGCACGGCGGCGGCGTGGTCGATGCGGCGCAGGTCCGCGACATGCTGGGTCTCGCCGATCGCAGCCGCGTGCTCGAGCTGTTCGAGAAGACGATGCGCGGCGACGCGCCTTCCGTGGTGGCCTCACTCGGCGAGATGCATGATTCGGGCGCCGATCCGGTGGTGGTCCTGCAGGACCTGCTCGAACTCACGCACTGGGTGACGCGGCTCAAGGTGGCGCCCGAGGCGGCGGCGGGCTCGGCCGACAGCGAGCGCGCGCAGGGCCTTGCGATGGCCGGCAAGCTGTCGATGGCCTCGCTCACGCGCGCCTGGACGCTGCTGATGAAGGGGCTGCAGGAGACGCTGACGGCACCCTCGCCGCTGCGTGCCGCGGAGATGGCGTTGATCCGGCTCTGCTACGTGGCCGATCTTCCGTCACCCGCCGACGCCATCAAGTCGCTGCAGAACGGCGCCCCCAGCAACGGTGCCGGCGCCCCGGCGCCGCGCGGTGGCGGTGGCGGCGCCTCGGCCCGTCTCGCAACGCAGCCGGCCACGGCCGTGGGCCAGCCCGCCGCGGCCCTGCCGTCGCCCCGGAACTTCACCGAGGTGGTGGCGCTGTTCGAAACCAAGCGCGAGGCGCGCCTGGTCAACTACCTGATGCATCACGTTCACGAGGTGCGCTGCGAACCCGGCCTGATCGAGTTCCGGCCCGAGCCGCAGGCGCCGCCCGATCTCGCGCACCGCCTGAGCGAGAGCCTGACCCGCTGGACCGGCCGGCGCTGGATCGCCTCGGTCTCGAGCGATGCCGGCAAGCCGACGCTGACCGCCCAGAAGGCCACCAAGGCCGACGACCTCAGGAGCCAGGCCGAGGTCAATCCGATGGTGCAGGCGATCCTGAAGACGTTCCCGGGCGCCAGGATCGAGACCGTGCGCCGCAAGGGCGAGCAGACCTCGCTGGTCGCGGGCCTCCAGGCCCCCTCGGACGAGGAACCGCCCCTGCCCGACGAATACCCCGCCGACGACGACATTCCCGAAAGCGAGTTCTGATGTTCGACAAACTCAAGGATCTCGGCGGCCTGATGCAGCAGGCGCAGGCCATGCAGCAGAAGATGCAGGAGCTGCAGACGACGCTGGAGCGGCTGGAGATCGTGGGCAGCTCGGGCGCCGGCCTGGTCAAGGTGACGGTGAACGGCAAGAACGAGACGCGCCGCGTCGAGATCGACCCCTCGCTGTTCGTGCCGGCCGACAAGGGCGTGGTCGAGGATCTGATCGTGGCCGCCGCCAACGATGCGCGGACAAAGGTCGAGCAGGCGGTGCAGGAGCAGATGAAGAGCATCACCGGTGGCCTGCCGCTGCCTCCCGGCTTCAAGCTTTAATGATCGGTCCCGAGATCGAGCGGCTGATCCAGCTGCTGGGCCGGTTGCCCGGCCTTGGCCCGCGTTCCGCCCGCCGCGTGGCGCTCCATCTGCTGAAGAAGCGCGAAACCCTGATGCAGCCGCTCAGTGCTGCCCTTGCCGACTCTGCGCGGGCAATCCGTGCCTGCTCGGTCTGCGGCAACCTCGACACGGTCGATCCCTGCTCGATCTGCATCGATCCCAAGCGCGATGCGGGCCTGCTCTGCGTCGTCGAGGATGTGGGCGACCTCTGGGCGATGGAACGCGGCAAGATATTCCCCGGCCGCTATCATGTGCTGGGCGGGTCGCTGTCGGCGCTCGACGGCATCGGTCCGGACGAACTCAACATCACGGCCCTTGTGAAGCGCGTGGGCGCCGGCGGCATCCGCGAAGTGATCATGGCCACCAACGCCACCGTCGATGGGCAGACGACCGCCCATTATCTCGCCGAACGATTGGCCGAGCTGGATGTACCCCTCACCCGCCTCGCCCATGGCGTTCCGGTCGGCGGCGAACTCGACTGGCTGGACGACGGCACGCTGGCCACCGCGCTGAAAGCCCGGCGCGCCCTTTGACGAACAATCCATGAGCGCCGAAACCCTCGCCGCCATCGCCGTCGCCCTGGGCGCCGGCTGGGCGAGTGGACTCAACACCTATGCCGCCGTCCTGGTCCTGGGCGCGGCCGAGCGCCTTGGCCTCGTCAACCTGCCGCACAGCCTCGAGGTGCTGGCCTCGCCCTGGGTCATGGGCGTGGCGGCGCTGCTGTTCGCCCTCAATTTCTTTGCCGACAAGATCCCCTACGTCGACAGCATCAACGATGTGCTGCAGACCTTCGTCCGCATTCCGGCAGGCTTCCTGCTGGCCTATGGCGCGGCGGGCGGGCTCAGCCCCGAGGTCGCCATCATCGCGGGCCTCCTGGGCGGCACCCTGGCCGCAGGAACGCACATCGCCAAGACCGGCTCCCGGGCACTCATCAACACCTCGCCCGAGCCCTTCAGCAACATTGCGGCCTCGCTGACGGAGGACGTCGCCGTCATCGGTGGCCTCGCCCTGGCGATCGCCCATCCGATCACGTTCTTGTGTTTGCTGGCCGCCTTCGTCGCCCTGCTGGTGTGGTTGCTGCCCAAGCTGGTGCGGCTTGCCCTCGTTCCGATTCGCCGCATGACCGGCAGGCCACCCAGATTCTGATTTTCGGGGTGCTTTAGACCTTTGGCGAATGAACGGCCGCTTTCCTTCGCGCCCGAGAAGGCTACACTCATCGGCCTGAATCCATGTTTATCCGCCAGAACATCCAGACCCTGCGATTCTTTCGCACCACGCCGGCGATGCGCTGCCCGTATCTGCCGCACCGGCTGGAGACCAAGCTCGTCACCGAGCTGAGCGGACCGGATGCGATCTCCCAGCACGACACGCTGACCGACGCTGGCTTCAGGCGCTCCCATCACTTTGTCTATAAGCCCCTGTGCGACGGTTGCCGCGCCTGCGTGCCGGTCCGTATCCGGGTCCGCGACTTCGAGCCGAGCCGGGCCCAGCGCCGGATTCTGCGGCGCAACGAACACGTCCATGCGGTCGAGACCCAGCCGCTGGCGACCGGCGAGCAGTACGCGCTTTTTTCACGCTATGTGCTGACCCGGCATCGCGACGGCGACATGGCCGATATGGACTTCGACGACTACCGCGCCATGGTCGAGGAAAGCCCGGTGGAGACAGCGATCATCGAGTTCCGCGACGACTCGGAAGACGGGCGTCTGGTCGGGGCATGTCTGGTCGACTGGCTGTCGAGTGGCGTCTCGGCGGTCTACAGCTTCTTCGATCCGCAGGATCCGCGGCGAGGCCTCGGCACGCACATGATCCTCTGGCTGGCCAATGCGGCGGCCCGGCGCGGATTGCCTTACGTCTATCTCGGCTACTGGATCGCCGACTCGAGCAAGATGGCCTACAAGCGCGCCTTCCGCCCCCTGGAGTTCTTCGGGCCGGACGGCTGGATGGAGCTGCCTACGGCCTAGGCAGACCCGCTGAATGTAGCGACTTGCCGCACCCCACCGTCTGTCGGAACAGTCCCAAATGCTAGCGCGGCCCCGCGCGCCGCGTTATTAAAAGGCCCCGGTCGGCGAGAACGGGGCGCCGACAACAAGAACTCGCCGTAGGGGAGATGGATGCGCCTTCTGCTGTCCTTCAGCACGCTCATCGACGCGATGAACGAGAAAATCGGACTTATCTGCAACTGGCTGGTGCTGCTGGCCTGCGTTGTCAGCGCCGGCAACTCGATGGTCCGATACGCCTATGACCAGAGCTCGAACGCCTGGCTCGAAGTGCAGTGGTACATGTTCGCCATCATCGTCATGTTCGGTGCCGCTTACACGCTCCGCAAGAATGAGCATGTGCGCGTCGACATCCTCTACATGACCTTGAGCCGCCGCGGGCAGCTGTGGATCGACATCCTCGGGACGCTCGTCTTCCTGATCCCGACCTGCGCCATCCTGGCCTGGCTGAGCTGGCCCTTCTTCATGCAGTCCTTCAACGTGTTCGAGCATTCCTCGAATGCAGGCGGGCTTCTGCGCTGGCCGATCAAGCTGGTGCTGCCGCTGGGCTTCGCCCTGGTGGCACTGCAAGGCATTTCCGAACTGATCAAACGCGTTGCGTTCCTGAACGACTATGCCGTCGACAGTCTCGAAGCGCACTACGAGAGGCCGACGCAATGATCCCCCTGGATTGGATGCCGCCGCTGATGTTCGGCGGCCTCGTCGTTTTCATGATCATCGGCTATCCGGTCGCATTCTCGCTCTGCGCCGTTGGTTTCTTCTTCGGGTTCCTGTCGATCGAGATGGGCTACTTCACGATGGCCTTCATGCAGGCCATCCCCGGCCGCGTGTTCGGCAGCATCCTGTCGAACGAACTGCTGCTCGCCATCCCGTTCTTCACCTTCATGGGCGCGATCCTAGAAAAGTGCGGCCTGGCCGAGGACATGCTCGAGTCGATGGGGCAGTTGTTCGGCCCCATCAAGGGCGGACTGGGCTATTCCACCATCATCGTGGGCTTCATCCTGGGCGCGATCACCGGCACTGTGGCTGCACAAGTGATCGCCATGGCGTTGATCACCCTGCCGGTGATGATTCGCTACAAGTACGACATGCGCTATGCGACGGGCGTGCTGGCCGCCTCGGGCACGATCACGCAGCTCGTGCCCCCGTCCCTGGTCCTGGTCGTCCTGGCCGACCAGCTCGGCCGCTCGGTTGGCGACATGTATCTGGGCGCGTGGGGCCCGTCGCTGCTGCAGATCGCCCTGTTCGCGATCTACACGTTCTATTTGACGCTGGTGAAGCCGGATGCGCTGCCACCGGTGCCACGGACGCTGTTCGGCCGGGCCCTGCTGGTCAAGTGCGCCTGGGGCATCATCCCGGCGGGCGTGCTGATCTTCCTCGTCCTCGGTACGATCATGATGGGCCTGGCAACGCCGACGGAAGCCGGCGCCATGGGTACCATCGGCGCCATCGTCCTGGCCGTCGTTCGCAATGCGCCATTGACCAAGTTCGATCGCATCATGTTCGTCGGCGGCTGCGTCGCCGCCATCGTCGGCGCGCTGATCGGCGCGGTGCCGAAGACCACGGTCTCTTTCCTCGGCTTCAAGTCGATACCATTCCAGATCGCCTTCACCGTCATGTTCGCCTCGGTCATCTGGCTGTGCTGGCGGGCGTGGCAGTTCAAGGAACTGCGCGACCTTATCGTTCAGGCCATGCAGGCCACCATGCGCATCACTGCGATGGTTGCATTCATCCTGGTCGGCGCCACTTGTTTCTCGATCTCGTTTGCCGGTGTCGATGGCGGTCATTGGGTCGAGCATCTGTTGACCGGTCTTCCCGGTGGAGTCTGGGGCTTCCTGATCGTCGTCAACGTCTTCGTGTTCTTCCTGGCGTTCTTCCTCGATTTCTTCGAAATCGCCTTCATCATCGTGCCGATGCGGGCGCCGGTGGCGCAGAAGGTTCTGACCCCGGTGGTTGGCGCTGACGCGGCACTGATCTATTTCGGGGTCATGCTGTGCGTGAACATGCAGACGTCGTTCATGCACCCACCCTTCGGCTTCGCCCTGTTCTACCTGCGCAGCGTGGCGCCAAAGGAAGTGAAGAGTTCGGATATCTACTGGGGCTCGATCCCCTGGGTCGTGTTGCAGCTCGTATTGGTGGGGATCGTGATCGCTTTTCCGAAGACGGTGACCATCTTCCTCGACAGGCCCCACGGCGTTGACCCGAGCAAGGTCAAGATCGAGATCCAGGCGCCACCGAGCGAGGACAGCGCACCACCCATCTTTGGCGTCCCACCCGCCAGGAACTGAGCGGCACCGGATACAAAAAAGCCCCGCCTTCCGGCGGGGCTTTCTCGTTGCGGGTCGCGAGTCGGGCTAGCGGCCCTGGGCCGACATCGAGAAGTTGAAGTTGTCGAAGGTGTTCTCGGCGACGCGGAACCACAGGTTCTCGTCCGCCCGGAACGACTTCAGGCTGTCGTAGATCTTCTTGAACTTCGGATCCTTGGCCGAGAGTTCGTCGTAGTACTTGTAGGACTCGAGGAAGCAGGGCTCGAGCACCGAGCGCGGAAACGGCCGCAGTTCGGTGCCGGCCGCCACCAGGCGACGCAGCGCCGGCGGATTGCCCGCATCGTACTTCGGCACCATCCACGAGGTGACGCGGCCCGCGGCCGCCTCGACCATCGCCTGGTAGGCCTTGGGCAGCTTGGCCCAAGCGTCGTTGTTGATGTAGAGCGAGCCAACCGACGCGCCTTCCCACCAGCCGGGGTAGTAGTAGTACTTGGCGACCTTGTTGAAGCCGAGCTTCTCGTCGTCATACGGACCGACCCACTCGCAGGCGTCGATCGTGCCCTTCTCGAGCGCCGGATAGATATCGCCACCGGCGATCTGCTGCGGCACGACACCGAGGCGCGTGAGGATCAGACCGGCGAAACCGCCGACGCGGAACTTCAGGCCCTTCATGTCGTCCATCGACTTGATTTCCTTGCGGAACCAGCCACCCATCTGGCAGCCGGTGCCGCCGAAGGTCAGGGAGCGGAAGTTGTACTCCTTGTAGAACTCGTTGATCAGCTCGTGTCCGCCGCCAAACTCCAGCCAGGCGTAATACTGGCGCTGGTTCATCGAGAACGGCAGGCCGGTCTCGAACACGAAGTTCGGGTGCTTGCCGAAGTAGTAGTAGGCGGCGGTCTGGCCGGCTTCGACGGTGCCGTTCTGCACCGCATCGGCAACCTGCAGGCCCGGGACGATTTCGCCGGCGGCGAAAGCGCGGACCTGGAACTTGTTGTCCGACATTTCACTCACGAGCTTGGCGAACAACTCAGCACCGCCATAGAGCGTGTCGAGCGACTTGGGGAAGCTCGACGTCAGACGCCACTTAACTTCCGGCATGCCTTGCGCGATGGCCGGCGCTGCGACGGCGGTCGCAGCTGCAACACTCGCGGCACCCACGCCCGCGGTCCTGATAAACTTTCTACGCTTCATCTCTTTATGCCTCCCATAAGGGCGCCAACATGGCGCCCTACTAGTGTGTGAAGACTGGCATGCGAAATTCTGTTTGAAAAGCGTCACCCCACACGAACAAAGAAAACCCCGCCGGAGCGGGGTTTTCACGTCTACGCCTGCGGTTAATACCTAGACCTTGCCGGCGCCATACATCCGAGCCATGAAGCCGTCGAAACCGCCTTCCGCAATGCGGGACCACAGAACCTGTTCGGAACGGTAGGGTTTCCAGACGTCCCAGACCTTCTTGAATTTCGGGTTCTTGGCCACGATCTCGTTACAGACTTCGTTGGTTGCATTGAAGCAGGCTTCAAGCACTGCCGTCGGAAACGGCATGAGCTTGACGCCGCTGGCAACGAGCCGCCGCAGCGCCGCCGGATTGCCGTTGTCGTACTTGGCCAGCATCCAGAGCGTCACTTCGTTGGCAGCCACCTCGATGGCCTTCTGGTAGCCCGGCGGCAGCGAGTCCCATGACTTCTGGTTGATATAGGCCGTACCCATGCCGGTGCCTTCCCACCAACCGGGATAGTAGTAGAACGGCGCGACCTTGTTGAAGCCGAGCTTCTCGTCGTCATACGGGCCGACCCATTCGGCCGCGTCGATTGTGCCTTTTTCCAAGGCGGGATAGATCTCGCCACCCGGGATCTGCTGCGCGACCACTCCCAGCTTGCCGAGGATCTGGCCGGCGAAGCCACCGACACGGAATTTGAGGCCCTTGAGATCGTCGACTGTCTTGATCTCCTTGCGGTACCAGCCGCCCATCTGCGCGCCGGTGCCGCCCATCATGTGACCGACGACGCCGTAGTCCTTGTAGAACTCGTCCATCGCCTGGCGACCGCCGCCGTGCATCCACCACGCCACGTGCTGGCGGCTGTTCAGGCCGAACGGCACCGCGGTGTCGAAGGTGAAGGTGATGTCCTTGCCGATGTAGTAGTACGCCGCGGTCTGTCCTATCTCGACCGTGCCGTTCTGCACCGCATCGAGAACCTGGAAGCCCGGGACGATCTCACCCGAGGCGAAGGGCGTGATCTTGAACTTGCCGTCGGTGATCTCGCCCACCCGCCGGCAAAAGTGCTCGGCGCCGCCGTACAGGGTGTCGAGCGACTTGGGGAAACTCGATGTCAGGCGCCACTTGAGTTCGGGCATGCCCTGCGCGAGAGCCGGTGCCGCCACCGTCGTGGCAGCAACGCCTACGCCCGCAGTCCTCAGAAATTTACGACGTTGCATGTTTGATCCTCCCAGATCATTTTGCTTGTCGGCTTTTGATTCCGATCAGCAGAATCAACCTGACATAGGAAGCCCTTGGTTGAACAGACCGGGTCAAAGAAAAAGCCCCGCCGAAGCGAGGCTTTTCCATCCGTTTTGCCGGGTAAGGGGTTAGAGCTTGTTGGCTGCGGACATGCGGGCCATGAAGGTGTCGAATGAACCCTCGGCCACCCGGAACCACAGGACCTCCTCGTTCCGGAACGGTCGCCAATTGTCATAGACCTTCTTGAATTTCGGGCTCTTCGTCGACAGCTCGGCATAAATCTCGTTCGATGCCGCGAACGCGGACTCCATGATCGGCGTCGGCCACTGCAGCAGCTTCGTGCCGCCCGCCACCAGCTCGCGCAGTGCCTTGGGATTTTCGGCGTCGTACTTGGACACCATCCAGGTGTTCGCCAAAGCCGAGGCTGCCTCGATGATCCGCTTGTAGTTGTTGGGCAGCTCGTTCCACTTGGCTAGGTTGACGTAGGCCGAGGTCTGCGGCCCGCCTTCCCACCAGCCGGGATACATGTAGTACGGCGCGATCTTGTTGAAGCCGAGCTTCTGGTCGTCGTACGGACCGACCCATTCCGCGGCGTCGATCGTGCCCTTCTCGAGCGCCGGATAGATCTCGCCGCCGGCAATCTGCTGGGGAACCGCGCCGAGCTTGGCGCAGATCAAGCCGGCGATGCCGGCGATGCGGAACTTGAGGCCCTTCATGTCATCGACGGTCTTGATCTCCTTGCGAAACCAGCCGCCCATCTGCGCGCCGGTGTTGCCGCATGGCATGGAGTGGATGTTGTAGTCCTTGTAGACCTCGTTGATCAGCTCGCGACCGCCGCCCCATCGAACCCACGCTTCCTGCTGGCGCGCGTTGGTGCCGAACGGCAGCGCCGTGTCGATGGCGAGCGCCGGTTCCTTGCCGAAGTAGTAGGTGCCGGCGGAGTGCCCCATCTCGACCGTGCCGTTCTGCACGGCGTCGAGCACCTGCAGGCCAGGCACGATCTCGCCCGAGGCGAAGACGCGGATCTGGAGTCGGTTGTCGGTCATCTCCTGGATGTACTTGGCGAACACCTCGCCCGCGCCGTAGAGCGTGTCGAGGGACTTGGGAAAGCTCGATGCCAGACGCCATTTGAGTTCAGGCATCGATTGAGCGATCGCCGGAGCGGCGAGCGTGCTGGCGGCGACGACTGCGCCGCCACCAATACCGGCGGTACGCAGGAATTTACGACGTTGCATGTTTGATCCTCCCAGATCATTTTTGTCAGTCGGATTTTGATTCCGATCAGCAGAATCAGCGTGCCACTCCAGAGCGGGTTTGCAAAGGGTTCGGCCAAAGAAAAAGCCCCGCCGAAGCGGGGCCTTTCCATCGAGTGCACAGGGTATGAGGCGCTAGAGCTTGTTGCCCGCTGACTGGCGCGCCATGAAGGTGTCGAACGTGTTCTCAGCCACACGGAACCACAGTACTTCTTCGCTGCGGAAAGGCTTCCAGGAGTCGAACACCTTCTTGAACTTCGGGTTCTTGGCCACGGTCTCGGCGTAGAGCTCGTTGGAGGCATTGAAGCAGGCTTCCAGCACCGACTGCGGGAACGGCAGGAACTTGGTTCCCGCCGCGACCAGCTCGCGCAATGCCTTGGGATTCTGCGTGTCGTATTTCGACACCGACTTGACGTTGGTCTCGCCCGCGGCGCTGGCGATCGCTTCCTTGTAGATGGCAGGCAGCGAGTCGTAGGCTTTCAGGCCGACATAGAGCGACAGCGCGGCGCTGCCTTCCCACCAGCCGGGGTAGTAGTAGTACGGCGCGACCTTGTTGAAGCCGAGCTTCTGGTCGTCATAGGGGCCGACCCATTCGGCGGCATCGATCGTGCCCTTTTCCAGCGCCGGATAGATCTCACCACCAGCCAGCTGCTGCGGGATGACGCCGAGCTTCGCCATCACCTGGCCCGCGAAACCGCCAATACGCATCTTCACGCCCTTCATGTCCTCGGGCGACTTGATTTCCTTCCGCCACCAACCGCCCATCTGGGCGCCGGTGTTGCTCATCAGGAAGGAGGTCATGTTGTAGTCCTTGTAGAACTCGCGCATCAGCTCGAGCCCACCGCCGTAGTAGACCCAGGCGTTGTGCTGGCGGGTGTTGAGGCCGAACGGCACCGCGGTGTCGAACGCAAAGGTCGGATCCTTGCCGACGTAGTAATACGACGCCGTGTGGCCGCACTCGACGGTCTCGTTCTGGACCGCATCGACGACCTGCAGGCCCGGAACGATTTCGCCGGCAGCGAAGACGCGGATCTGGAACTTATTGTCGGTGAGGGCTGCGACACGCTTGGCGAAGTCCTCGCCGGCGCCATAGATCGTATCGAGCGACTTCGGAAAGCTCGACGCGAGGCGCCACTTGATCTCCGGCATCGACTGGGCAATGGCCGGCGCGGCGAGCGTGCCGGCAGTGACGACAGCAGCACCACTGACACCGGCGGTGCGCAGGAATTTGCGACGTTGCATCGAACAATCTCCCTATAGAATCTTTGTTAAGAAGTTCGTTTCGCTACGCGAACGAGCGTTGATGGGGCGTTTATCGCACGCGCCAACGAAGATGGAAAGTGTGCTGCTGCTTGCGTTTCAGGCCCCTGTCAGGGTTTCAACAAAGCAGCAAAAGCGCGAGCGCAAGGCCCCCCACGACAATGCGGTACCACGCGAAAACCGCGAAGCCGTGACGGCTGATGAAACGCACGAAGGCCCCGACCACGACAGAGGCCGAAATGAACGCCACCACGAACCCCAGCGCGATCACTGCGCCATGGTCCCAGCTCAACACCGACCAGTTCTTGTACAGATCGTAGACACTCGCGCCGATCATGGTCGGAATCGCCAGGAAGAACGAGAACTCGGCCGCGGCCGCCCGATCCACGCGAAAGACGCGCGCGCCCATGATCGTCGCGCCGGCACGCGACACGCCCGGCACCATGGCAAGGCACTGGCAGAGGCCGATCAGGAAGGCCGTCTTGAAGTCGACCTCGTCGACCGCCTTCATGCGCGGTCTCTGCGCAAAGCGTTCAATCACCAGAATGGCGATCCCTCCCACGATCAGTGCGACCGCAACGACCCATGGATTGAACAGGACCGTCTTGATGTATTTGTGGGCCATCACGCCGACGATGGCCGCCGGCAGGAAAGCCACGACGATCGTCGCCGCAAATCGCAGCGCGGGCTTCTCTCGTCGCAGGACTCCGAGCCCCGTGGTCCAGAGCTTCTGACGGTAGAGAAAGCACACCGCGAGAATGGCGCCGAGCTGGATCACGATCTCGAAGACCTTGCCGGGCGGTCCCTCGAAGTGCAGCAGCTCTTCCGCAAGGATGATGTGCCCGGTCGAGGACACCGGCAGGAATTCGGTGAGGCCCTCGACGACGCCGATCAGCACCGTTTTCCAGATCAGCGTCAGGTCCATGCCGGTCAATCCTTGAATCGTTTGGCGCGCGGCCAGCCCTTTTCCGGCAAGCGACCGGCCTGCGCGCGTTCGCCGCGCCAGAATTTCAGCTCGCCCGCCGGGATCAGGCGATTGCCCCAAGGCAGACCATCACCCAGCTTGAAGACCTGCGCATCGGAAAGCCGGTCGGCCTTCGATTTCTGCAACAGGACGCCGCGGCCGCGGCCCATTTCCGGCACCTGGTCCAACGGGAAGACCAGGAGTTTCCGGCCCTCGCTCAGCACGGCAACCGAATCGGCGCCCTCAGGCAGGATCGAGAACGCCACCGCCTTTTCCTTGTCGGCGAGATTGAGCGCCTGCTTGCCGTTCTTGGTCTGCGCGACGACGTCGTCCTCCGGCACCACGAAGCCGCGACCGGCATCCGAGGCAATCAGGAACTTGCGCCCGCCCTTGAACACTTCGAGCTGCACGATGTCGTGCTCGTTGCCGAGTTCGACCATCAACCGGATCGGCTCGCCATGGCCGCGCGCGCTCGGCAGCTTGTCGCAGGGCAGCGTGTAGAAGCGGCCGTTGGTGCCGAACACCAGCACCTTGTCGGTCGATTGGGCGTGAACCGCGAAGCGCGGACCATCACCCTCCTTGAACTTGAGGTCGGTCGCCTGCTTGTCGTCGAGATGTCCCTTGGCGGCGCGGATCCAGCCCTTGTCCGAACAGACGACCGTGATCGGCTCGCGCTCGACGAAGTCCTCCACGGCATGTTCGATTTCGGCCGGTGCGTCGGCGAGTTCGGTGCGGCGCTGGCCGAGCTTGGTCTTGCCGCCGAACTTGCGCTTGGTCTCCTGGACCTCGGCGGCGATCGCCTGCCACTGCAGCTTCTCGTCCTTGAGCAGCGCCTTCAATTCCTTGCGCTCGGCCGAGAGCTTCTTGTGCTCGCCCTTGATCTCGAATTCCTCGAGCCGGCGCAACGCGCGCAGCCGCATGTTGAGGATCGCCTCGGCCTGCGTGTCGGTGAGACCGAAGGCCTTGATCATCTTGGGCTTGGGCTCGTCCTCCTCGCGGATGATCTTGATCAGCTTGTCGAGGTTGAGATAGGCGATCAGGTAGCCTTCGAGGATCTCCAGCCGCCGCTCGATCGCGTCGAGCCGGAAGGTCGAGCGCCGGATCAGCACTTCGCGCCGGTGATCGAGAAAGGCCTGCAGGGCCTCACGCAGATCCATGACCCGCGGCGTGTTGTCCTTGTCTAGGACGTTGAGGTTCAGCGGGAAGCGGATTTCCAGGTCGGTGAGCTTGAAGAGCTGCTCCATCAGCAGCTCCGCCGGTACGTTGCCGGTCCGCGGCTCGAGCACGATCCGCACATCGTCGGCCGATTCGTCGCGCACGTCGTCGAGGATCGGCAGCTTCTTGGCGTTGATGATCTCGGCGATACGCTCGATCAGCCGGCCCTTCTGCACCTGGTAGGGAATCTCGGTGACGATGATCCGGTACTGGCCGCGCGGCAGCTGCTCCGCCGTCCAGCGCGCGCGCAGGCGGAAGGCGCCGCGGCCGGTCCTGTAGGATTCGATGATCGAGTCGCGCGGCTCGACCAACACGCCACCGGTCGGGAAGTCCGGCCCCTTCACCAGGTCGGCCAGCGTGTCGATGCGGGCGTTCGGCGTCTTGATCAGATGCAACAGCGCGTCGCAAAGCTCGCCGGCATTGTGCGGCGGAATCGAGCAGGCCATGCCGACGGCGATGCCGGCCGCGCCGTTGGCCAGCAGGTTGGGAAAGCCGCCCGGCAGCACCGCCGGCTCCTCGGTGGAGCCGTCATAGTTGGGGCGGAAATCGACGGCGTTCTCGTCGATCCCGGCAAGGAGCGCCTCGGCCACCTCGGTGAGGCGCGCCTCGGTGTAGCGCATTGCGGCCGGGTTATCGCCGTCGATATTGCCGAAGTTGCCCTGGCCCTCGATCAGCGGATAGCGGGCGGCAAAGTCCTGGGCCAGGCGCACGAGCGCGTCGTAGATCGACTGGTCGCCGTGCGGGTGATACTGGCCGATCACGTCGCCGACCACGCGGGCGCTCTTCTTGAAGGCGCTGTTGGGGTCGAGCCTGAGCTGCCGCATGGCGTACATCAGGCGGCGATGCACCGGCTTCAGGCCGTCGCGCACGTCGGGCAGCGAGCGCGCCATGATGGTCGACAGCGCATAGGACAGGTAGCGCTCCTGGAGCGCCTGTCCGAATTGCACCGGCTTGACCGCGGCGAGTGGAACGACGTTGCTGCGTTTTGCCATCGACGGGACTTGAGAGGGGACCGACCGCGATTCGTGCCGCGGCCATTGTTATTCTAGCGCTGGAGCGTTTCCATAAATCTCGCCCGCGCGGGAGGCAAGGGCTTGTTGTGTGGCCAGAAGACGTGCCGTTCGAGGAAATAGCCCGTCAAATCGAGGCCCAGGCGCAATTGTTCGTCATCGGACGGTAATCCGCCGGTGGACAAAAACCCCGGCAGCACCAGGAGCTTCTCCTTGTAGGGACCAGCCGCCGCCCGCGACACCGCCCGGCCGGTCTTCGGCGACACATACGCCAGATCCTCCGTGGTGCCGGTCGCGGCGCATTTTTCGAGATCGAGACCGAAGCCCAGCTCCTGGAGCAGGCCCAGTTCCAGCCGGACATAGATTGCCGGCCAGCCGGGATGGCCGAGCGATCCCAGGAAGGCGCGGAAGCCGTCGAACATCGCCGGATGCGGCTCGCGCTCGGGCAGTGCCGAATCCGCCACCGCGCAGGCCGCGGAAAGGCCGGCCAACTCGGCCGCATCGTCGAGGGCACGGGCAGCATGCGGCTCGCGCAACTCGCCAGTGTAGTTACCGAGTTGATCCGACAGGCGGGCCCGCCAGCCGACTTCAACGACATTGCCTGATTGCCAGACCGGGCTCGCGCGGCGCGACCCGCCGCCCGGGACGAAGCCCGCGTGGCGGCCATGCTCCCGGGTCAGGAGCGATACGATGAGACCGCTTTCACCATGGGGCCGTGCCGACAGCACGATGCCTTCATCGCTCCAGTCCATGTCTCGGGTATGCCCCCGCTAGGGCTCGTAGTCGAGCCCGATGGTTCGATAATGGGACGGATCGTCGGCCCAGCGCTCGCTCACCTTGACGTGCAGGAAGAGATGCACCGGCCGTTCCAGCATCTCGGCGAGTTCGTGCCGGGCGCGGGCGCCGATCTGCTTGATGCGCGCACCGCCCTTGCCGAGGAAGATCGCGCGCTGGCCGTCGCGCTGCACGTGGATGATCTGCTCGATGCGGACGCTGCCATCGGGGCGATCCTCCCACTTCTCCGTCTCGACCGCCGCCTCATAGGGCAGTTCCTGGTGAAGCTGCAGGAAGACCTGCTCGCGCGTGACCTCGGCCGCCAGCAGACGCAGCGGCAGATCGGCGGCCTGGTCCTCGGGGTAAAGGAATGGCCCCGCCGGCAGCAGCGCCGCCAGCGTTGTCAGGACGTCGCCCACGCCGTCGTTCTTGAGCGCGCTCACCATGAAGGTGCGCTCGAACGGCAGCAGAGCGTTCAGCTCGGACGTAAGGGCCAACAGGTTCTCACGCGGCACGACATCGATCTTGTTGAGGATCACGAAACGCGGGGCGCGCGATTCCTTCAGCCGCTCTATGATGGCGCGCGTCTCCTGGCCGATGCCGCGCTCGGCATCGACGACCAATGCCACCAGATCGGCGTCCTCGGCGCCGCGCCAGGCAGCGGCCACCATGGCCCGTTCCAGCCGGCGCTTGGTGACCCGGAAGATGCCGGGCGTATCGACCAGAATGGCCTGCGCGCGGCCGCCGTCAGCGAGATCCGCCATGGCGATGCCGATCACGCGCATGCGCGTGGTCTGCACCTTGGGCGACACGATGCTCACCTTCGATCCGACCATGGCGTTGACGAGGGTCGACTTGCCGGCGTTGGGGGCGCCGACGATGGCCACGAATCCTGCCCGGTTGTTCGGTGTCGTCATCACTGGTTCAACCGTTCGAGAAGGGTGATCGCGGCCAGGCGCTCGGCCTCGCGCTTGCTGCCGCCGCGGGCTTGTGCGGGCTCATGTCCTTTGATTGCGACATCGACGACGAACAACGGCGCATGCGGTGGCCCCTCGCGGCCGACTTCGCGATAGGCCGGCAGCGGCAGGCGCCGGGCCTGCGCCCATTCCTGCAGCGCCGTCTTGGGGTCGCGCGGTGCCGCAGCCTGGCTGGTGAGCCGATCGCCCCAAAGCCGCTCCACACAGGCGGCCGACACGGCAAACCCGGCATCGAGAAAGACGGCGCCGAGCAGAGCCTCCAGCGCATCGGCGAGAATGGTCGGTCGCACGACATCGCCCTGCCCGCGCTCCGATTCACCCAGCCGGATTTCGGCACCGAGCCCTATTGTCGTTGCGATTTCCACCAGCGTCTCGGCCCGCACGAGCGCGGCGTGCCGGCGTGCCAGTTCGCCTTCGTGTTCCTGCGGGAACCGGCGCAGCAGCAGATCGGCCACGGCGAGCGACAGCACGCGGTCGCCAAGAAATTCCAGCCGTTCGTTGCCGTGAGGAAATGCCGCTTTCAGATCGGACCGGCGATCGAGCGCCCCGCGATGGGTCAGCGCCTCGGCCGCCAGTTCGGCGCGCCCGAAAGTGTGGCCGATCTTGCCGGCCAGAGCTGCAAGATCGACGTCGGTCGCGTTCAGTGGATCGCCATGAAGAAGCGATTGAAGCGGATGGCCTCCGGCCATTTCCACGGCTCCAACCAACCGGCGACGCTCGGATCGTGCGAAAAGAAGATGAACTCGGCGCGTCCGACGAGATTTTCGGAAGGGACGTACCAGCCCAACTGGTCGCGATCGCGGGTCGAGCCGGCGAAATCGCGCAGCATCAGCCGCGTGCGACTGTCGAGCGAATCGTCGCGGTTGTCGCCCATGACGAAATAGCTGCCGGCGGGCACGAGGAACTCCGGCGTGTTGTCGGCCGGGCCATTGTCGTTGTACTCGAGCACCGTGTAGCGGCGGCCATTCGGCAACTGCTCGCTGTAGAGCGTGCCTTTCTGGTAGTGACCGTTGGCGCCCCTTACATAGTCGCCGACGCGCAGGCGCGGCACCGCCGTGCCGTTGATGTTGAGTACACCGTTCACCATCTGGATACGGTCACCCGGCATGCCGACGATGCGCTTGATGTAATCGGTGCGGTTCACACCCTGACCCTGGTCGCCGGGATACTTGAACACGGCGACGTCGCCACGCTCGGGTGGGCTGCCGAAGACACGCCCCGGGAACAGGCCGGCCGAGAACGGGAAGGAGTGCTTGCTGTAGCCGTAGGAATATTTCGAGACGAACAGGTAGTCGCCGACCAGCAGGGTCGGGATCATCGACCCGCTCGGAATGTTGAACGGCTCGATGGCGAAAGTGCGCACAACCAGCGCGATCAAGACGGCATAGACCACCGTGCGGATGGTTTCACCCCAACCGCCCGCCTTGTCCTGCCCGCGCTTCCGCCGCTCAGCCACGTCCGTCATCGCCGTTCCAGTTCAAACGAGCCGGGCCTATAGCAGGGCCCAGAGCGCGTGTCTCCCGCCCCGACCGCGACATGGGAGCGTTGCAGTTTGTCAGACCTGCACACCAACTCATGGCTTTGGCACTGCAGAAATAATCACGATCGCCTGGGCCATCGGATACTCGTCCGTCAAGGTGAGGTCGATCTGCGGTGACATGCCGGCCGGCGTGATCTCCTGCAGCCGCGCCAGCGCCCCGCCCGTCAGCGCCATCGTCGGCTTGCCACCGCGCTGATTGATGACGCCCATGTCGCGCCAGAAGACGCCGCGGCGGAGCCCGGTGCCGAGCGCCTTGGAACAGGCCTCCTTGGCCGCGAACCGCTTGGCGTAGCTCGCCGCCCGCGTGGCGCGT
Organism: Reyranella sp.; assembly: GCA_052386855.1. GTDB lineage: Bacteria > Pseudomonadota > Alphaproteobacteria > Reyranellales > Reyranellaceae > Reyranella. The sequence goes on along the minus strand of JBQTJT010000056.1, from coordinate 15,891 downwards.
CCCTCGGAACGCGATTGTTCAACAGGAGTGAAAATCCGCTGCACGAAGCGGTCACCGAAGCGCGCCAGCGATTTCTCGATGCGCTTGATGTCGCAAAGGTCGTTGCCGATGCCCAGGATCACGCGGCCGCCCCCGGCACCCGAGCCGCATCCATGATGCGGCGCATTTCGCGGATCGCGGGCTCGAGCCCGACGAAGATCGCCTCGCCAACCAGGAAGTGGCCGATATTGAGTTCGCGCACTTCGGGGATCGCTGCAATCGGCCCGACATCACCGTAGCTCAGGCCATGGCCCGCATGACATTCAAGGCCGAGCTTGGCGCAGAGCGCAGCAGCCTTGGCGATGCGGGCGAGTTCAGCCTCCTTGGCCGCACCCTCGATCTCGCAGTAGCGGCCGGTATGCAGCTCGACGACCGGCGCGCCCAGCGCCACCGCCGCTTCGAGCTGGCGCGGATCGGCCTCGATGAACAGCGATACGCGGATGCCGGCGTCGCGCAGCCTGGCAACCATCGGCTTCAGGTGGTTGTGCTGGCCGGCCGCGTCGAGGCCGCCCTCGGTCGTCCGTTCCTCGCGCTTCTCGGGAACGATGCAGGCCGCATGTGGGCGATGGCGCAGGGCGATGCCAACCATCTCCTCGGTTGCCGCCATCTCGAAGTTGAGCGGCACTTTCAGCTCGCGCATCAGGCCTTCGATGTCGGCATCGACGATGTGCCGGCGGTCTTCGCGCAGATGCGCGGTGATGCCGTCGGCGCCGGCGGCCTCGGCGAGACGCGCCGCCCGCAGTGGATCAGGCAGATGACCGCCACGCGCGTTGCGCACGGTCGCCACGTGATCGATGTTCACTCCAAGACGCAAACGGGACGGCGTGGACATTCTCTACTTTCGCAGGATGAAGGTGCGGGAATTGGTCAATTGCGCGCGCGCTCGACGGCATTGATGGCGGGCGTCGCGCGAAGCGCCGCGGTGATGTCGGCAAGATGCTTCACGTCGGCGACCTCGACATCGATCACCATATCGAAGAAATCCATCGAACGATTCACGATCCGCAGGTTCGAAATATTGCCTTCATGGCGGGCGATCACCGTCGACAGGCTGGACAGGCTGCCCGGCTGGTTGGCGACCGTGATCTTGAGACGGCCGGTGTAGACGGAGGCAGTACCCTCGCCGACCGAATCCCAGCCGACGTCGATCCAGCGCTCCGGCGCCTCGGAGAAGCTTTCCAGCGTGGCGCAGTCGATGGTGTGGATCGTGACGCCCTTGCCGGTCGTGATGATGCCGACGATGCGGTCTCCCGGCAGCGGATGACAGCAGCGGGCGAAATGAACCGCCATGCCGGGGATCAGGCCGCGGATCGCGATCTGCCCGGCCTCCTTGTTGCCCCGCCCGCCCTCGCCCGCCTTCGCGGACTTGTTGCGCGCGCGCGAGATGGGCACGACATCGGCGCCGCCCCCTCGCGAGCCGGGCCGCTGCTGCTTGAGGCCGGGATAGACCGCGGTCAGCACCTCGCGCGCGCCGACGAGGCCCGCGCCGACGGCGGCAACCAGATCGTCGGTCGTCGCCTGCTTGAAATTGGCGCGCACACCGTCGAGACCCTTTTCCGTGGCCTCGTAGCCTTCCTCGTGAAACGTCTTGTCGAGCAGCGACTTGCCGAGCTGGATGTACTGCTCGCGCTGGCGCGTGCGGATGAAGCGCCGGATGGCGGCCTTGGCCTTGCCGGTAACCACGAAGCGTTCCCACGTCGGCGACGGCGTCTGTGCCTTCGAGGTGACGATATCGACCTGGTCGCCGTTGGAAAGCTGCGTCCTGAGCGGCAGCATGCGGCCGTTGATCTTGGCGCCGACGCAGGTGTCGCCGACCTGGCTGTGCACGGCATAGGCGAAATCGATCGGCGTTGCGCCGCGCGGCAGGGCGATCAGCTTGCCCTTGGGCGTGAAGCAGAACACCTGATCCTGGAACATCTCGAGCTTGGTGTGCTCGAGGAACTCCTCGGCGTTGGGCGCCTTGTCGAGGATGTCGATCAGGCTGCGCAGCCAGGCATATTGCGGTGCATCGGTCGACGGGCCGCCCTGCTTGTAAATCCAGTGGGCAGCGACGCCGCGTTCCGCCTGGTCCTGCATCTCGGCCGTGCGGATCTGGATCTCGATGCGCTGGCCGAGCGGGCCGATGACACCGGTGTGCACCGAGCGATAGCCGTTTGGCTTGGGTACCGAGATGTAATCCTTGAAGCGCTGCGGCAGCACCTGGTAGCGGCCATGCAGCAGGCCGAGTGCCTGGTAGCACTGCGCGATGTCATCGACGATGATGCGGAACGCCATGATGTCAGCGAGCTGCTCGAACGACACGTTCTTGGTCTGCATCTTGCGCCAGATCGAATAGGGCGTCTTCTCGCGGCCCTGGATCTGCGCATTGAGCCCTCCCTCCTTCAGGGTCTTGACCAGTTCGGCCTCGATCTGGGGCACCAGCCTTTCGCCGCGCTCGCGCAGATAGCCCAGGCGCGCCTCCACCGAACCCCTGCCGTCAGGATTGAGTTCGGCGAACGCCAGCTCCTCGAGCTCGCGCTTCACCTTCTCCATGCCGATGCGAGAGGCGAGCGGCGCATAGAGCTCCATGGTCTCGCGCGCGATGCGCTTGCGCCGCGCCGGCTCCTTGATGTGATGGAGCGTCCGCATGTTGTGCAGGCGGTCGGCAAGCTTCACCAGCAGGACCCGGATATCCGACGACATCGCCAGCACCAGCTTGCGCAGGTTCTCGGCTTCCTTGGTGCTCTCGGACTGGATTTCCAGCCGCGACAGCTTGGTCACGCCATCGACCAGGCGGGCGATGTTCTCGCCGAACAGGCCCGCGATCTCGTCACGCGTGGCGTCGGTGTCCTCGAGCGTGTCGTGCAGCAGGCCGGTCACGATCGAGGCCGTGTCGAGCCGCATCTCGGCCAGGATGCCGGCGACCTCGACGGGATGGGAGAAATACGGATCGCCCGAGGCGCGGAGCTGGTTGCCGTGCCGCTTCAGCCCATAGACGTAGGCGCGGTTCAGCGCGTCCTCGTCCGCTTCCGGATCGTAGGACTGCACGCGTTCAACGAGTTCAAACTGACGAATCATCGCAATCACACACTATATGGTGTCGATTGCGCCTACTCCACGAAGATTGCACGAATAGCAGGGTGAGCCCTGTTAGGGCTCGGAGCCCCTACTCCGTGACGTCGTCTTCCTCGGCCATCGGCAGGGCCTTGGGCTGGGCTGCTTCGGCGCCGCCCTGGGCCAGGGCTGCCGCCAGCTCCTGCTCGAGTTCGGCCATCTCGTTGACCTCTTCGGGCTTGTCGATGTCGGCGTGCTTCTGCATGCCGGAGATCAGCGAATCCTTGAGCTCGGCCTGATCGAGCTTGGTTTCGGCGATTTCACGGAGCGCCACGACCGGGTTCTTGTCGCGGTCGCGATCCAGGGTGATCTGGGCACCCGCCGAGATGTCGCGCGCCCGCTGGGCAGCGAACATGACGAGTTCGAAACGGTTGGGGACCTGCACGATGCAGTCTTCGACGGTAACGCGCGCCATGGGCGACCTCTGATTTCCCGGGAGCGGCGGGTTATACGCGCCCCTCATCAAAAGGCAAGGCCGCCAGCAGGGCCTGGATCGGCTCGCCCGTCACGGGATGGCGCCAGTCTGGGGCGAGGTCGGCGAGGGGCCTCAGGACAAAGCCCCTGGAAGCCAGTCGCGGGTGCGGCAGGGTCGCCCGCCCGGGGCGCTCAACAGGGCGCTCGGGGGCAATTTCCCCACGAAAATCGAGTAAATCCAGGTCGATCATGCGGGCGGCGTTGGCCACCGTCCGGACCCGCCCGAAAGCCTCCTCGACCTCGTGGAGGGTGGCCAGGAGCATGTCGGGGCCGAGATCGGTCCCCACCTCGATCACGGCGTTCTGATACCAGGGCTGGTCGGATGCCGGCACCGGCGCGGTGCGATACCAGGGCGATACCCGCAGGACCCGCACGCCGCGCCGCCCAAGTTCTTGGAAGGCGGCTTCCAGCGTCTCCCGGGGAGAACCATATGTTGGGTGGGCCAGATTCGCGCCGGCGCCTATGAAAATTGAGCTTCCGCGCGTGTTCTCCACCAGCAATAACCTCCAACCCCTTGTGATCTATAAGATAATACCCTAGAGTTAACACGCGGTCGGAGAGGTGTGGGTTACGGTGCTCCCGCCGCTACATAAATTTTTTCGCTCCCTCTGCGCATATTGTTCCAAAAAGGATAACCGCCATGAAAGGCAATTTTTACGAAAACGAGCGCGTCGCTCTCTTCATCGATGGCGCCAACCTCTACTCCGCCGCCCGCGCCCTCGGTTTCGACATCGACTATCGCCGCCTGCTCAAGGTGTTCCGCGAGAAGGGCCGGCTGGTCCGCGCCTACTACTACACGGCGCTGGTCGAGGATCAGGAATATTCGCCGATCCGTCCGCTGATCGATTGGCTGGACTACAACGGCTACTCCATGGTCACCAAGCCGACCAAGGAATTCACCGATGCCATGGGCCGCCGCAAGATCAAGGGCAACATGGACATCGAACTCGCGATCGACGTCCTCGAGATGGCCGAGCATCTCGACCATGTGATCCTGTTCTCCGGCGACGGCGACTTCCGTCGCTTGGTCGAAGCCGTGCAGCGCCGTGGGCTCCGCGTTTCCGTGGTCAGCACCATCAAGTCCGCGCCGCCGATGGTGGCGGATGAACTGCGCCGCCAGGCCGACGACTTCGTCGAGCTCGCCGAGCTGGCGCCGTTGATCGCCCGCAGCCCGTCCGAGCGCACCGCACGTCCCGCCGTCGCCGCCCCGCTCAATGGCCGCGAAGGCGACGACCTCGACGACGCCCCGTCCGAAGCGCTGATGCGGTCGGCCTAGGCCTCGCAGTCCGGTGGCTCTGCCAGGCTTCGAGGAGCCACCGCTCGACTGTCCGCGTTGCCCGAGGCTCGTCGCGTTCCTGGACGGGCTTCGCAGCGCTCATCCTGACTGGAAGAATGCCCCCGTCCGCTCGTTCGGCGACCTGGACGCGCGGCTGCTGATCGTGGGCCTGGCGCCCGGGATGCGCGGTGCCAACCGCACCGGTCGGCCCTTCACCGGCGACTATGCCGGCGACCTCCTCTACTCGACCCTGCTGAAGTTCGGCTTCGCCACGGGAACCTATGGTGCCGATCCCGCCGACGGGCTGCGCCTGGTCGACTGCCGCATCGCCAACGCCGTGCGCTGCCTGCCGCCGGAGAACAAGCCGCTGCCCGTCGAATTCACCGCCTGCCGGCCCTTCCTGCAGTCGGAGATCGCCGCCATGCCGCGCGCACGCATGATCCTGGCCCTGGGCAAGGGCGCACACGACCAGGCCCTGCGCGCGCTCCAGGCGAGGCCCGCCTCGGCCTATCCCTTCATACATGGCCGGCTGCACACGCTGCCGAACGGGCTGCTGCTCGCCGACAGCTATCATTGCTCGCGCTACAACACGAACACAGGCCGCCTGACGACCGCGATGTTCCACAGTGTCTTCGAAAACGTCCGTCGCACCCTCGACTGACGTCCAGGCGGCTTCCTATCCTGCGCGGGATTTTCGCCGCCAAGCCATTGATTTACAAACCGGATCTTCCTCGTCGAACGGGAAACGAAACGCGCTTTTTCCAGACGCTGTCTCGGCGACGTCATCGGTCTGACAGAAAAATAAAAAGGCCCTCGCAAACAGCGCCAGCCTATCGAAAAACTCTGCCAGAACCTGCGAAACCTGTCAAAAAATCAGAGTGCCGCCTCGACGGCCTCGGTGATCTCGCTGGAGCGCGGCCGGACGCGACTCGGCCAGGCGCCGAGCAGGCTCCCGTCCTTGCCGATCAGGTACTTGTGAAAATTCCATTTAGGCGCCGCGCCCTCGCCCGCCTGCGCCGCGATCCATCGATAGAACGCATGTGCGTCGGGGCCGATCGCCTTCTGCTTGGACGTGAGCGGAAAGGTGACCTCGTACATCGACTCGCAGAACTTGGCGATCTCGGGCTCGGTGCGCGGCTCCTGCGCGCCGAAATCGTTGCACGGCACGCCCAGCACCACGAGCCCCTTGGGGCCGTAGGTTTCGTGCAGGTCCTGGAGATCGGTGTATTGCGGCGTGAACCCGCAATAAGAGGCCACGTTCACGACCAACACGGCCTTGCCGGCAAGGTCCTTCAGATCCAGCGGCTTTCCATCGATCGTCGTGAAGGAATAATCATGAGCCGACATATCAGGCCTCCTCGTCATAGCGTTGTTCCAGCCACGGGTCGCCGTAGTTGTGGTAGCCGCGCACTTCCCAGAATCCGGGCTTGTCCATTTCCGAGAATTCGACGCGCTTGATCCACTTCGCGCTCTTCCAGAAATAGAGCTTCGGGATCACCACCCTGAGCGGCCCACCGTGCTCGCGGCTGATCGGCTCGCCGTTCCAGCTCCACGCCAGCAGCACGTCGTCGGCCGCGAAATCCTCCAGCGGCACGTTGGTCGTGTAGGTGTCGTAGGAGTGGAAGATGACGTACTTCGCCTCCGCCTTGGGTTTCACCAGGGCCAACAGGTCGCGGGCGCTCACGCCCTCCCACTTGTTGTCGTAGCGCGACCACGCGGTCACGCAGTGGATATCGCTGGTCAGCCGGGTCTTGGGAAGGTCGGTGAACTCGCCCCACTTCCAGGTCACGGGCGTCTCGACCGCGCCATCGACGAACAGGCGCCAGGCGTGGGTCGGGATCTCGGGCTGGACGCCGAGATCAAGCACCGGCCAGGTCTCGACCTGCCGCTGCCCCGGCGGCAGACGCACGGAATGCGCCGCCGTCTTGCCGGTCAGCAGCCGGCCTTCGCCGGCCCATTTCTGCTTGCTGTCGATCAGCTTGCTTTTCAGCTTGCCGAACAAAGTGACGTCGTCGGCCATGCGACCCTCAGATGCTGCGCCCCGCCTTTTCCCAATATGGGGCCCTGAGCTTGCGCTTGAAGATCTTACCCGAATCCTCGCGCGGAAGGGCGGCGCTGAATTCCACGATCTTCGGGACCTTGTAGCGTGCCACATGCTCGGAGAGCCACGCCCGCACCTGGCCGGCATCGAGCGCGTCCGCCGACACAGGCTCGACATAGGCGCAGATCTGCTCGCCGAATTCCTCGTCGGGGATGCCGAACACCGCACAGTCGCGCACGCCCGGCATCTGGATCAGCGCCGATTCGATCTCGGCCGGGTAGATGTTGACGCCGCCCGAAATGATCATGTCGCGCTTGCGGTCGCACAGGAACAGGAAGCCGTCGCCATCGAGATAGCCGATATCGCCCACGGTCACGAGATCGCCCAGCGCCACCTCGCGGCGCTTGGCATCGTCGTTGTTGTAGGTGAAGTCCGAAAGGTTCGGCCCGCGCAGGTAGATCTCTCCGACCTCGCCCTGCGCCACGTCGCGGCCGCGGTCGTCGACGATGCGAAGGATGGCGCCGGACACCGGGCGGCCGACCGTGCCGGGCTTGCGCAGCGCTTCCTCGGAGCCATGCCAGACCACGACGCCGGTCTCGGTCGCGCCGTAATACTCGTAGATCACCGGCCCCCACCAGTCGATCATCCGCCGCTTCACGGCCGGCGCACAGGGCGCCGCTCCATGGGTGACGAAGCGCAGCGACGAGACGTCGTAGCGCTCGCGCAGCGCATCGGGCAGACGCAGCAGGCGTACGAACATGGTGGGCACGATGTGCATGTGGCTGACGCCATGCCGCTCGATCAGGCGCAGCATGTCCTCGGCCTCGAAACGCGGCTGCAGGACCACGTTGAGGCCGAGCCGGGCGCTCGCCATGCCGTAGGCCGCCGGCGCCGAATGGTACATCGGGCCGTTCATCAGCACGACGATCTCGGGGTCTGCCTGAAGCCCCCAGAATGTCGCCGCCTCCCGCGCGCCTGCCGCCTGCTGCTCCGGCGTGCTCGGCCGGCGGCGCACGCCCTTCGGCCGCCCGGTGGTGCCCGAGGTGTAGATCATGCTGCCGCGCGATGGCCTGGGCGGCGCCGTGCGGGCTGCCGACGCCACCACGAAATCCTGCCAGAGCCCGACACCCGCCGGTGCCGCGCGGCGCTCGGCTGGCACGTTGTAGGCGGCCGCAATCTCCTCCGGTGTCGGGACCGCCAGCACCTTTACACAGGCGGGAATGCCCGATGCGATCTGCACCAGGAGATCGGTGTGCGCCACCAGGACCTTGGCGCCGCTGTCGCGCAGGATGTAGTTGGCTTCCTCCGGCGTGAAATGCCAATTGATCGGCACGGCATAGGCGCCCAACTGGCTCACCGCCATGTTGACCTCGAAGGTGGCGAAGTCGTTGCGCACCATCAGGGCGACGCTGTCGTCCTCGCCCACTCCGAGCGCTTCCAGGCCGCCGGCACCCCGCGCCGCATTGGCCTGGATATCGGCCCAGCTTCGGAAACGTTCGCCTGCCGTCACGCCCGGTGTCATCGCCCTAGTCCCGGATCACATCGCCGATCAGCTTGTAGCTGGTGCCGTCGAACCTCTGCAGACGCAAGGACTGGTACGGCAAATAGTCGGTCGGCGAGGTGTCGAGCGTCAGGCCCGGCAGCGTCAGGGGCGTGGTGTAGCCTTTGAGGCTTGCGGCCTGCCGCATCAGGTTCTCGCGCGTTAGCTGGTCGCCGCTCTGGCGCAACAGATGCGCCACGATGATGCCGTTCGAGTACCCTCCCGCGACGAACGAGTCATGGGGATTCAGTTCCGGCGCCCACCTTTTCGCCCACTCGAAGTACTGTTTCATTCCGGCGTCGTCGTCCCACGCGGGATCTCCGGCGCTCTTGGCGGTGGCAGCGGTGATGACACCCGTTGCAGCCTCGGCGCCGGCCGGCTTCAGCACGCCGGGCACCGAGGCCGATCCCACCGGCAGGTAGATTTGCGGCTTCCAACCGAGCTCGTGGGCCTTGCGCATGGCCTGCGTGGCATGCTTTCCCGTCGCGACGATGAACAGCGCGTCGGCATTGCTGGCGCGAAGCTGGATGATCTGGGCATCGACTGTCGGATCGGTCGTCTCGTACGACACCTCGGCCACTATCATGCCGGCCTTGTCGCCGAGCGCATGCTTGAAGCCTTCGACGTAATCCTTGCCGAAATCGTCGTTCTGCCGAAGCAGGGCGATCTTCGCATTGGGCGTGGCGGTGAGGATGCTACGTGCATAGACCGCGCCCTCGGTCTGATAGGCGACCATGCCCATCATGGTCCACGGATAGTGTTTCGGATCGTTCCACTGCGCGGCACCAGACAGGATCAGAAGCTGCGGTACCTTCTTCTGATTGAGATAGCGGTGCGTCGTGCGGTTGGTCGCCGTGCCGATGGTGTTCACGATCGCGAACACGTTGTCGCGCTCGACGAGCTGGCGAGTGAGTTCAATGGTCTTTGGCGGGCTGTAGCCGTCATCGAGCGACAGCAGCGTCACCTTGCGACCGTTGATGCCGCCTTCAGTCTCGTTGAGGAACCTGAAGTACGCCGTCTGCGCCTTGCCAATGCCTGACAGCACCGAAGCCGGCCCGCTGTAAGGCAGTGTCTGCCCAAGCTTGATCTCCGTATCGGATGCGCCAGGGTCGTACTTCTTCTGAGCAAGTGCAGGGCCTGCCGCCAGGAAAGCCGTCGCGATCAGAATGCCGGACAAACGCCTCATTTCGTCTTCCTTCCCTTGTTTCTCGTGCTTTTCTGAGTGGCGGCGCCCTTGAGCATCAGCGCTCCATGGAAATGCGAGATGGCTTTGTAGTCCGGCCCGTGCTCGAGCATGCCCATCTGCGCCAGCATGACGACGCCATGCGTCGCAGCCCACAGCGACCAGCCGAACAGCTCGGGGTCGACCTCGATCAGGCCCTCGGCCGCCATGTCTTCGGCCTGGCGGGTAATGAAGCCCCGCGCCCGCTTGGCCGCTCGCACCAGGTCTGGGTGGCCGTCCATGGGCTGGTCGATCTCGAACATGATGCGATAGGCGTGCGGCTGCTCGAAGGCGAAACGCAGGTAGGCGTCGCCAACGCGACGTGTGCGATCGAACGCATCCGTCCCATCTTTCGCCGCGGCCTCGAGCGCGTCGGCGAAACGGGCGAACGCCTGGGCCCGTACCGTCGCCAGGATGTCGGCCTTGTCCTTGAAATAGCGGTAGGGCGTCTTGGGGCTGCAGCCCAGCGCCTCGGCCAGCTGGCGCATGGTGACGCCCTCATAGCCGAATCGGGCAAACCGCTCGGTCGCGACCCGGCACAATTCGGCGCGGAAGTCGGCGATGTCCTTGTCGGTCAGATATCGCGGCATGTTCCTCTTTCCATACACGCTGTGTACGGAAAGCCGGCCGCCCCGTCAATGCCGCAGTGTCAGGCCGACTCGGCGAACAGCTCGCGGCCGATCAGCATGCGGCGGATCTCGCTGGTGCCGGCGCCGATCTCATAGAGCTTGGCGTCGCGCAGCAGGCGGCCCGTTGGGTAGTCGTTGATGTAGCCGTTGCCGCCCAGGAGCTGGATGGCATCGAGCGCCACCATGGTGGCTTTCTCGGCGGCGTAGAGGATGGCGCCAGCCGAGTCCTTGCGTGTCGTCTGGCCGCGGTCGCAGGCCTTGGCCACGGCATAGACGTACGACTTGCAGGCATTCATCGTCGTGTACATGTCGGCGAGCTTGCCCTGGACCAGCTGGAACTCGCCGATCGCCTGGCCGAACTGCTTTCGCTCGTGGACGTAGGGCACGACGATATCCATGGCCGATTGCATGATGCCCAGCGGTCCCGCCGCCAGCACGGCGCGCTCGTAGTCGAGGCCGCTCATCAGGACATTGACGCCCTTGCCCACCGGGCCCAGCACGTTCTCCTCGGGAATCTCGCAATCCTCGAACACCAGCTCGCCGGTCGAGGAGCCGCGCATGCCCATCTTGTCGAGCTTCTGCGCCACCTTGAAACCCTTGCGGTCGGTCTCGACGATGAAGGTCGTGATGCCGCGCGAGCCGGCGGCCGGATCGGTCTTGGCATAGACCACGACCACCTGCGCATCGGGACTGTTGGTGATCCACATCTTGGTGCCGTTCAGCACATAGCGGTCGCCCTTCTTGTCCGCACGCAGCTTCATCGAGACGACATCGGAGCCCGCACCCGACTCGCTCATCGCCAGGCTACCGACATGCTCGCCGGAGAGCAGCTTGGGCAGGAAGCGGCGCTTCTGCTCGTCGCTGCCGTTGCGGCTGATCTGGTTGACGCAGAGGTTGGAGTGCGCACCGTAGCTGAGGCCGACCGCGGCCGAGGCGCGGCTCAGTTCCTCGACCGCCACGACATGCTCGAGATAGCCCAGCCCCGAGCCGCCATACTCCTCCTCGACGGTGATGCCATGCAGGCCAAGAGCGCCCATCCTGGGCCAAAGCTCGCGCGGGAAGCGATCGGTCTTGTCGAGTTCGGCGGCGATCGGCGCCACTTCGGTCGAGGCAAAGCGCTGCACCTGGTCGCGCAGAGCATCGGCGGTGTCGCCCAGGCCGAAGTCGAAGGATGGCATGGCATTGGGGATCATGATGATGATTTACCTGTTGCAGTTCGGGCTGGTCAGGGCGCGCGCGTCGTCTTGATATTGATGCGGATCAACTTCCATTCACCGTCCGACGGAATGAAGTCCAGCTCGAAAACCACGCGCGCCGGCTCGGTTGGGAAGGATCCCTTCACGAGCAGCTTGCCCTGGTCATCGATCGACGGTGCCGGGTCGTAGGTGGGCTTCATTGCCGCGATGATGTCGATATCGATATCCTTTTCGGCGAACTCTCTGAAGGTCTCCTTGAGTTTCTCCGGCGAAAATTGCTGCCGAAACGGCTTGGAGAGCTTGGCGTGAAAGACCGTGTAGTTGCCTGTTACATTGGCATCGTTGAACGACAATAGCGCCGACTTGACCAGCGCCTCGAGCGGCCGCTCCGGCGGAACCTTGGTCTGGGCACTGGCCGTGGCCGCAGCGAGCAGCAACACGAACATCCCGGCCAGTCGAGCGATCGCAGACATCGGACATCCTCCCGGCACGCACGATACAGCGCCCCGAAGCCGATGCGAAGCTGCCTCGGCCTCGCCTCCTAGAGCAGGAACAGGGTCGCCAGCCCGAGAAAGGTGAGAAAGCCGATCACGTCGGTCACCATGGTCAGGAACACCGTGGAGGAAACCGCGGGATCGATGCCGAACTTCTGGAGCCCGAGCGGAATGAGCGATCCGGCAAGGGCCGCCGCCATCAGGTTGCACACCATGGCCGCCGCAATGACGCCGCCCAGGCGCCAGTCACCGAACAGCACGATGACGCCGGCGGCCAGAAGAGTGGCGAACATCAGGCCGTTGAGGCTGCCGACGATGGCTTCCTTGGCGATGAAACGGAACGCATTAGCCGCCGTCAGATCGCCCATGGCCAGCGCACGCACGGTGACGGTCACCGTCTGGATCCCGGCATTGCCGCCCATCGAGGCGACGATGGGCATCAGCACCGCCAGAATAACGATCTTCTCGATCGTGACCTCGAACTGGCTGATCACGAACGAGGCCACCAGCGCCGTCGCGACGTTGACCAGGAGCCATGGCGCACGCAGGCGCACGGTGCGCACCGGCGGCGCATACAGATCGTCCATGCCGACGCCGCCCATCTTCAGCATGTCTTCTTCCGCTTCCTCGTCGATCACATCGACGACGTCGTCGACCATGATCACGCCGAGGAGCCGGTTTTCGCCATCGACGACGGGGCAGGAAACGAGATTCTGGTCACGGAAAAGATGGGCCACCTCGGCCTGATCGGCGGTCACCGGAACCGAGTGGATATCGGGGTCGACGATGTCGATGATCGGCACCGGCCGCTTGGTGCGCAGCATGCGCCCGAGAGGGACCGAGCCGCGCAATTTCCCGGCCTGGTCGACCACGAAGATGTCGTAGAGATCGTCCGGCAGGTCGGTGGCTTCACGGCAGTGGTCGATCACCTGGCCCACGGTCCAGCTATCGGCGACCTTGACCAGCGAGCCCTGCATCATGCGGCCGGCGGTATCCTCCGGATACGCGAGCGCGCGCTCGATCTCGGCCCGCTCCTCGGCGGGAAGCTCGGCAAGGACGTCCTGGCGTTCCTGCTCGGGCAGGTCTTCCAGGAGGGTGGCGGCATCGTCGGTCTCGAGTTCGCGCGCCGCGGCGGCGATCTCCTTGCTGTCGAGCTGGTCGAGAACGTCCTCGAGGACCTCCTCGTCGAGTTCGGTCAGCGCTTCAGGGTCGAGGTCGCTTTTGAGGATGCCGATGAGCTTGTCGCGCTCGGGCTCGGCGACCTGTTCGAGGATCGATGCCTGGCCGGCGGGGCTGAGGTCGGCCAGGAGCGACCGAACATCGTCGGCCCGGTCCTGGGCGAGCGCCGCCTCGACACGCCGGACCAGTTCGGGCGGCACTTCATCGAGGACGTCGATCTCGCCGCTCATCCACGCGCCTCGGCCAGGCGCTGCGCCTCGACGACGGCGAGCGCCGTCATGTTGAGGATGCCGCGGGCGGTCACCGATGGCGTCAGTACATGCGCCGGCAGCGCCGTGCCGAGCAGCATCGGGCCGATGTGCAGGCCGTCGGCGGCCATCTTGAGCAGGTTGAAGCCGATGTTGGCAGCGTCGAGCGACGGGCAGACGACGAGATTGGCCGACTCCCTGAGCTTCGATCTCGGGAAGACGTTGTCGCGGATGTCGGCATCGAGAGCCGCGTCGCCGTGCATCTCGCCGTCGACCTCGAGCGTCGGCGCCCGCTGGTGCAGCAGCCTGACCGCCGCCGCCATCTTGCGCGCCGAGGGGTGATCGGAGCTGCCGAAGCTCGAATGCGACAGAAGCGCCACCTTGGGCTGAATGCCGAAGCGCAGCACCTCGTCGGCCGCCAGCAACGTGATCTCGGCCAGGGTCTCGGCGTCGGGATCGTCGTTCACGTAGGTGTCGGCGATGAACAGCGAGCGGGTCGGCATGACCAGCAGGCTGAGGCCCGCCATGTGCTTCACGCCTTCCCGCATGCCGATCACGTCGCGAACATGGTTGAAGTGGGTGCGGAAGCGGCCGTAGGCGCCGGCGATCATGGCGTCGGCATCGCCCAGCTTCACGGCCAGTGCCGCGATCAGGGTCGGACTGGAGCGCACGAGATTGCGCGCCGTGGGCTCGGTGACGCCGCGCCGTTCCATCAACTCGTGATAGGCGCCCCAGTAGCGGTCATAGCGGGGGTCGCTCGACGGATCGATCAGGTCGACGTCGGTCCCCGGCCGGAAGCGCAGGCCCAGGCGCTCGGCACGATGACGGATGACCTCGGGCCGCCCGATCAGGACGGGCTGGGCGATGCCCTCGTCGAGGATGATCTGCACCGCCCGCAGCACGCGATCGTCCTCACCGGCGCTGAAGATCACCCGCTTGGGCGCGCCGCGCGCCTGCTCGAACACCGGCCGCATGACCAGGCCGGACTTGAAGACGAACTGGCTGAGCTGCTCGCGATAGGCGTCGAAGTCGGCGATCGGCCGGGTCGCCACGCCCGACTCCATGGCGGCCTTGGCGACGGCCGGCGCAAGCTCGACGATCAGGCGCGGATCGAACGGCTTGGGAATGATCTGCGTCGGTCCGAAACCGCCGCCGCCGGCCTCGCCGAAGGCCCGCGCCACGACCTCCGACGGCTCCTTGCGGGCAAGTTCGGCGATGGCCCGCACGCAGGCGATCTTCATCTCGTCGTTGACCGTCGTGGCGCCGACATCGAGCGCGCCGCGAAAAATATAGGGAAAGCAGAGGACGTTGTTCACCTGGTTGGGGTAGTCGCTGCGCCCGGTCGCCATGATGGCATCATCGCGCACCGCTGCCACCTCCTCGGGCGAGATTTCCGGATTGGGATTGGCCAGCGCGAAGATCAGCGGCTTGGCCGCCATCTTCTTCACCATGTCCTGCTTCAGCACGCCGGCAGCGGAGAGACCGAGGAAGATGTCGGCGCCGCCGATCACCTCGCCCAGGGTGCGCAGCGGCGTCTCGCGCGCATAACGCTCCTTGAACGGGTCCATCAGCTCGTTGCGGCCCTTCCAGACCACGCCGACGATGTCGGTGACCCAGATGTTTTCGCGCGGCAGGCCGAGCTTCTCGAGCACGCCCAGGCACGACAGCGCCGCGGCGCCGGCGCCCGACACGACGAGTTTCACCTTCTTGATGTCCTTGCCGACCAGCGACAGCGCATTCAGCACCGCGGCGCCGACGATGATCGCGGTGCCGTGCTGGTCGTCGTGGAACACCGGGATCTTCATGCGCTCGCGCAGCTTCTGCTCGACGTAGAAGCACTCCGGCGCCTTGATGTCCTCGAGGTTGATGCCGCCGAAGGTCGGCTCCAGCGAGGCCACGATGTCGACCAGCTTCTCCTGGTCGAGTTCGGCGATCTCGATGTCGAAGACGTCGATGCCGGCGAACTTCTTGAAGAGGACGCCCTTGCCTTCCATCACCGGCTTGGCGGCGAGCGGGCCGATGGCGCCGAGGCCGAGGACCGCCGTGCCGTTGGTCACCACGCCGACGAGGTTGGCGCGGATCGTGAGCTCGGCGGCCATCGCCGGATCCCGTACGATCTCGTGGCAGGCGGCAGCGACGCCGGGCGAATAGGCCAGCGACAGGTCTCGCTGGGTGGCCAGGGGCTTGGTCGGAACGACCTCGATTTTGCCCGGCCGGGGTAGGCGATGGTAACGGAGCGCGCCGTCGGTGAGTTCATCCGCCAAGCTCGTCTCCCGCCTACTAAAAAAGGGGCCGCCCGAAGGCGGCTGCTCTGTTTCTACCCTTTCAATCGATCCGGCGAGTTGGTGCGGCCAAGAAGACTCGAACTTCCACGCCTCGCGGCACTAGCACCTCAAGCTAGCGCGTCTACCAATTCCGCCATGGCCGCGCCGGTTCGATGGCGCGGGGGATACCAAATCG
>JBQTJT010000055.1:0-13422 GCA_052386855.1 Reyranella sp. | reverse complement strand
CCTTCTCGACCGCCTTGAGGCTGAAATAGGTATAGGTCTTGGCGCCGACCTTCAGCGTCTTGCGGGCCTTGAAGCTGTTGGGATGGGCGGCGGCCATGGTCGGGTACTCCTGGAAGACGGTTTTGGGTGGACGGTGGCAAAATAGGGGCAGGGACCTCCGCAGGCAATCGGCGGATGCAGGCGCTCGGTGCATGTGCCAGATTGCCCCGATGCATCGGGCAATCGTGAAGGCAATTGGGGCTTTTGCAGCCCTCGTCACCGCCTCCGCCGAGGCCGTGGCGCAACGCAACGGCAGCGACTGGGATCAGGGAGCACGGGGCTTCGACCAGCAGCCGGCCGGCAGCGGCCTTGGCACGTCTGCCAGCAAGCGAAACGACAGTCTGGATGCCCTCGACAAGATCCTGTCGAGCTCCAAGCTCTCCGCCTTCGATCGTTCGCTCTATCTCAGCATCCGAGCCTATCAGTTGAGCCGGCTCGGCCGCGAGGCCGACAGCCGCAAGGATATCGACGAAATGGGCAAGGTCCTGCCCACCGGCTGGCAGATGGTGCTGTCCAGCACCGTGCCCGAGCTGGCGGGCGGCGGCGACCGCGCGGCAGCCCTGCGCACGCTCGACCATGCGCTGCTGCGCAAGCCGGGCGACCCGTCGCTGGCGATCGCCCAGGCGCAGGTCCACATGCAGATCGCCGATTTCCAGCGTGCCTCCACCCTGCTCGACGGCACCCTTGCCGGTCCGACGACCGCGGCCGATCGGCGTGCGGCCCTGTTCGTCCGCGGCCATGCCAATTTCGATCTCGGCCGTTATGTCGAGGCCGCCGACGACTTCGAGGCCTCGCTGGAAGGCCGCACGACCGCGAAGGCGCGGCTGTCGCCATTGCTGTGGCGCTACGCCGCCCAGGTCCGCGCGAAACGCGACGCGCGGGCTGGCCTCGCCAGGGACCTTGGCAAGGAGGAGCTCTCCGAATGGCCGGCGCCGATCGCCAAGTTCCTGCTGGGCAAGCTGCCGGCGGGTGAGCTCGAGGTCGCCGCCGAAACCGACGATGCCGCCAAGCGCAGCAATGGCAAGTGCCCGTCGGCCTTCTTCATGGGCATCGACGCGATCCGCCGCGGCGACAGGCAGCGTGCGCGCGAGCAGCTTCAGCTCGCCCAGGCGCGCTGTCCGACCGTGTCCGAATTCAACTGGGCGGCAACGAGCGAGCTGAAGCGGCTCTAATCGACCAGAGACCTCAATCGACGAGAGCCCTCAATCGACGAGAGATAGGGGCGAAACGAAGCGGGCAATCTCCGACAGCACATAGGCCGGTTGCTGCAGATGAGGGGCGTGGCCGCAATCCGGCACCAGACGGGTCTCGCAATAGCCGCCGACCTTGCCGGCGATGATGCCGAGCTGCAGTTCGCTGCCGTATTCGTCGTCCTCGCCCTGGATCGCCTGCACCGGAACGACGATACCGGGCAGCCGGCCGCCGGCATCCATCGGCTCGAAGCCCGGCGCCAGCCACGCCCCGGACCACAGGCGAAAGCAGGCGTCGACATTGCCGCCATGATACCGGGCGAGCCGCTCGCGCAGGCCGCCGGTGGTGAAGGCCTTGCGGGCGCTTCCGATGCTGTCGATGCAAACCGGCTCGTTGATGGCGTGTGCGGCAAGTGTCACCACGGCGCGCAGCGGCTCGGGATCGGACGCTGCGTAGTTGAGCGCGATCGTGCCGCCGTCACTGTGGCCGATCAGGACACAGTCCTCGACGCTCAGCGCCTCGAGCAGGCGAGGCAGCACCTCGTCGGCCTCGATCTCCATGTAGCGGACGCCAGGATCCGACGGCCACGGGCTCGAGCCGCCATAGCCCGTGCGGTCGTAGACGATGCCCCTGCAGCGCGTGGCATTGCACAGGGACTGAGGGAAATCGCGCCACATCTCGATGCAGCCCAGCCCCTCGTGCAGGAAGACGAGCGTCGTGCGCTCGAACCCGTCGTCTTGCTCGGGGATCAGCCGCCGCACGCGCAATTGGCGGTCGCCGAGATCGATCAGTCTGTCGGAAGTCGTCACACACGATGTGTAGCCGGGACGCGCCGGCATGAGAAGGAGCCGAATCCAAAGGGGGCGAGCCGCCATCCGGCATGTTAGAGATTCCGTATCAGTCGCGCATATGATGGGAGCCGAACACCGATGAGGGTACTTCTCGTCGAGGACAATGCGGAGCTCGTCTCTCTGCTGAAGAAGGGGCTCTCCCAGGGCGGCATCGAAGCCGATGCCGTGGGCACCGCCGGCGACGCCGGCCATGTGCTCGCGACGATGCAGTACTCTGCGGTCGTGCTCGACCTCGGCCTGCCCGACGAAGACGGCATCACCCTGTTGCGCGACCTCCGTCGCCGCGGCGAGTCGACGCCGGTGCTCGTGTTGACGGCGCGCGACGGCGTCAGCGATCGCGTCAACGGCCTCCGCGCCGGCGCCGACGACTACCTCGCCAAGCCGTTCGCCATGGAAGAGCTGATCGCCCGCATCCAGGCGCTGCTGCGCCGTCCGGGCAGCCTGCTCGGACGCCGCCTCACCTTCGGCAACGTGGCGCTCGATACCGAAGGCCGGCAGACCTTCGTGGCGGGCGCGGTGCACGCCTTCCCGGCGCGCGAGACCGCGGTGCTGGAAATCCTCCTCAGGCGCAGCGGCAACGTCGCGGCCAAGCGGCTGTTCGAGGATCACCTGTTCGGCCTGTCGGGCGATGTCGGATCGAACGCGGTCGAGGTCTATGTCCATCGCCTGCGCAAGATGCTTGCCGATACCGGCGCCACGGTGAAGATCCATACCGTGCGCGGCGTCGGCTACCTGCTGACCGAGGACAAGGTCGGGTGATACGCTTCCGCTCGATCATCTCGAGGGTCGTGGCGCTGCAAGTGGTCGCGATCGGCGTCACCGCCATCCTGATGCCGCTCGCGCTCTACTGGCTGCTGGAGCAGGCGGCCAACAGCCTCCACCGTGAAACGCTGCGCAGCCAGGCCGTCACCATCGGCAGTTTTCTGCGGCCGCAGCCCGATGGCAGCGTCGTCCTCGACGTTCCCGACGATGTCCGGCCGCTCTACGCCGAGTCTCATGGACTGTATGCCTACGCGATCCTCGATGCGTCGGGGCGGGTTCTCTTCTCGTCCCGTGCCGACGGCGCCGCCTTGTTTCCGCCTGCGCAGTCGGCCGAGGGCGATCGGAGCGAACGCCGGCGGAAGCCGGGATCGGGCCTGTTCGGCGTGACGGTGGTCCGCACGGTCGGCGAGCGTCTCTACTGGGTCCAGATCGGCCAGGATCTCGCGCATCGCGACGTCATCATCGACGACATCGTGGCCGACTTCTTCTCGCGCGTCGCCTGGATCACCTTTCCGATCCTGCTGGTGCTGCTGCTGATCAGCATTCTGATCTTTCGCCGCGTGCTCGAGCCGGTGCGCGAGGCCTCGACGACGGTCGCGGCGATCGGTCCGGCGCGTACCGATGTCCGACTGCCCGAGCAGTCGATGCCGACCGAGATCGTGCCGCTCATCCGCGCCGTCAACCAGGCGCTTGAGCGCCTGGAGTCGGGTTTCCGGGCGCAACGCGAATTCACCGCCGATGTTGCGCACGAGCTGCGTACGCCGCTGGCGATCATGCGCGTCCGCGTCGACTCGCTGGGCGCCGGGCCGGTCCAGGATGCGCTTCGAACCGACATTGTCGGCATGGCGCGCACGGTTGGCCAGGTCCTCGATATCGCCGAACTCGAGAGTTTCGTCGTCGACGACGATGCAAAGGCCGATCTTCATGCCGTTTGCTCCGACGCCGTGACCTTCATGGCCCCGTTTGCCGTCGACATGTCCAAGACCATCGCGCTCACCGGTGCCGATAGCGCGGTCTGGGTGCATGGCCATCCCGATGCCTTGTTCCGCGCGGTGCGCAACCTGGTCGAGAATGCCATCCGCCACACGCCGCGCGGTACCTCGATCGAGGTCGATGTTTCCGCCGACGGCACCGTTTGCGTTCTGGACGACGGCCCCGGCGTGCCGGAGACTGATCGGCAGTCGATCTTCAGGCGCTTCTGGCGGCGCGACCGTGCGCGTCCCGACAGCCGTGGCCTGGGCCTGGCGATCGTCGCCCGCGTTGCGGCGGCGCATGGCGGCAGCATCAGCGTCGAAAACCGGCCTGACGGCGGCGCCATCTTTACTCTCAGGCTGAGGCCCGCGTAACTGCGTCGCATTCGAGAGACGGCTGGCTTGACCGGTTCCGAACAGCTATGGCTATCTGCCTGACGAAATCGCCATAGAGCGAAAAAGCGAAAAGTCGACACAGGGAACGCGAGGCTGGGATGACAATGGGTACGGCCGACAGCGGCACCGTGGCTCGGGACACGTTTCCGAAGCTTCTCGCGGAGCGTGCCCGCGCCAGCGCCGATCAGCCCGCTTATCGGGAAAAAGAGCTCGGCATCTGGCAGACCTACGGATGGGGCCACGTTGCGGCGCAGGTTCGGCTGCTGGCCGCCGGCTTGGCCGATCTCGGCTTCCGCCGTGGCGACCGGCTGATCGTGGTCGGCGACAACCGGCCCCGCCTCTATTGGTCGATGTGCGCGGCGCAGTCGCTGGGCGGCGTACCGGTTCCGGTCTACCAGGATTCGGTGGCGGACGAGCTTGCCTACGTCGTGGAGCACGGCGGCGCGCGCTTTGCCCTGGCCGAGAACCAGGAGCAGGTCGACAAGCTGCTGGCGATCCAGAAGAAGGTGCCGTCGCTTGGCGTCATCATCTACGACGACCCGCGCGGCATGCGGCACTACGACCAGCTGCAGTCCTACGCCGAGGTGCAGGAGCGGGGCGCCAGGCTGCTGGCGGCGGCGCCCGACACGGTTTCGGCCGAGGTCGGCAAGGGCCGCGGCTCGGACGATGCCATCATGCTCTACACCTCGGGCACCACGGGCCGGCCCAAGGGCGCGATCCTGAGCTACGACAATCTCGTCTGGGCGGCCCGCGCCGGTGCCTCGTTCGACGGCCTCAGGGCCGGCGACGAACTCCTGTCCTACCTGCCGATGGCCTGGGTCGGCGACCACATCTTCTCCTATGCCCAGGGCTACGTCGTGGGCCTCGTGGTCAACTGCCCCGAATCGGCGGCCACGGTGATGACCGACCTGCGCGAGATTGGCCCGACCTACTACTTTGCGCCGCCGCGCGTGCTGGAAAACCTGATCACCCAGGTCACCATCCGCATGGAGGACGCGGGCCTCCTCAAGCGCCGGATGTTCCAGTTCTTCATGACGGTGGCCCGCCGCGTCGGACCGGCGCTGCTCGACGGCCGGCCGGTGTCGCCGGTCGACCGGCTGCTCTACGCACTCGGCAATCTTCTGATCTACGGGCCGCTCAAGAACACATTGGGCATGAGCCGGGTCCGCGTGGCCTATACAGCGGGCGAGGCGGTGGGGCCGGAGATCTTCAATTTCTATCGCGCCTTGGGCGTGAACATGAAGCAGCTCTACGGCCAGACCGAGGCGTCGGTTTTCGTCACCATCCATCCCAACGGCGAGGTCTATCCCGACACTGTCGGCAAGCCGGTGTCGGAGGTCGAGCTCAGGATCGCCGACTCGGGCGAGGTGCTCTATCGCAGTCCCGGCGTGTTCAAGGAGTATTTCAAGAATCCCGAGGCCACCAACGACGCCAAGACGGCCGACGGCTGGGTGCACACCGGCGACGCCGGCTACCTCGACGAGCGTGGGCACCTGCGCATCATCGACCGGGCCAAGGACGTCGGGAAGCTGAACGACGGCACGCTGTTCGCGCCGAAATTCATCGAGAACAAGCTGAAGTTCTACCCACACATCAACGAGGTGGTGGCGTTCGGCCATGGCCGCGACTACGTGGCCGTGTTCGTCAATATCGACATGATCGCCGTCGGCGACTGGGCGGAGCGGCGCAACGTCTCCTATGCGAGCTATCAGGAACTGGCGTCGCGGTCCGAGGTCTATGACCTGATCCAGGGCGAGATCGAGCAGGTCAACCGCGACCTTGCCGCCGATCCGCGCATGGCGGGCGCCCAGATCCGCCGCTTCCTGGTTCTGCACAAGGCGCTCGAGGCCGACGACGGTGAACTCACGCGCACCAACAAGGTGCGGCGCGGCTTCATCGGCGAGCGCTACAAGCCTCTGGTCGACGCGCTCTACGACGGCTCCAGGACCGCGCATATCAAGGTCGATGTGACCTTTGAAGACGGCCGCAAGGGCGCCATCGAAGGCGACGTGACCGTCCGCGACGTGGCCCCACACGTCGCGCTGAAGAAGGCGAGTTGATCGAAATGGCTGCTCGCGCGCGTTCCTTTCCCGACGTCCTTCTTTCGGTCGAGAACATCAGCCTGTCGTTCGGCGGCGTGAAGGCGCTGACCGAGATCAGCTTCGACATCGCCAAGGGCGAAATTCGTGCCATCATCGGTCCCAACGGCGCCGGCAAGTCGTCGATGCTGAACTGCATCAACGGCTTCTATCATCCGCAGCAGGGCGCCATCACCTACAAGGGCGTCAGGCGCAGCCAGATGAAGCCGCACGAGGCGGCCGAGCAGGGCATCGCGCGGACCTTCCAGAACATCGCGCTGTTCCGCGGCATGTCGACCCTGGACAACATCATGACCGGCCGCAATCTGCGCATGAAGACCGGCCTGTTCTGGCAGGCGCTCAACATCGGCCCGGCGCAACGCGAAGAAATCGAGAACCGCAAGGCGGTCGAGCGGATCATCGACTTCCTCGAGATCCAGCACATCCGCAAGGCGCCGGTCGGCCAGCTGCCCTACGGCCTGCAGAAGCGCGTCGAACTCGGCCGCGCGCTCGCCGCCGAACCAGAACTGCTGCTGCTCGACGAGCCGATGGCTGGCATGAACATCGAGGAAAAGCAGGACATGTGCCGCTTCATCCTCGACGTGAACGACGAGTTCGGCACCACGATCTGCCTGATCGAGCACGATATGGGCGTCGTCATGGACATTTCCGACCGCGTCGTCGTGCTCGACTACGGCCGCAAGATTGGCGACGGCGTACCTGACGAAGTCAGGAACAATGCGGCGGTCGTCGCTGCCTATCTCGGCGTCAGCCACTGAGCGGAGTGAACATGCTGGGCCCGTTCCTCGAAACCTTGATCGGCGGCCTGCTGACCGGCGTGCTCTATTCGCTGGTGGCGCTGGGCTTCGTGCTGATCTTCAAGGCCTCCGGCGTCTTCAACTTCGCGCAGGGTGCGATGGTGCTGTTCGCGGCACTCACCATTGCCCGGCTCAGCGGCGAGATCGACGGCAAGGAAGTCCATCTTGCCAACTTCGTGGTGGCGGCAGCGATTCTGGGCGTCGCCGTGGCATTCATCGGCTGGTACGCGTGGCGCGAGTTTGTCGCGCGCGGCGCGGGGCCGGACGCGCGGCGCAAGATGCAGATGCTGGCCGCTGTTGGCGCACTGGTGGGCGGCATTGCCGCCTACGCTTACGGCAAGGGCGCGTGGCCGCTATGGCTCGCGATCGCGGCCACCGCGGCCATCATGGGCCTGCTCGCCTATGCCATCGAACGCCTGGTGCTGCGCCATCTCGTGAACCAGGAAGGCATCATTCTCTTCATGGCGACCCTGGGCATCGCCTACTTCCTCGACGGCTTCGGCCAGACCCTGTGGGGCAGCGACATCTACAAGATCAATCTCGGCCTGCCCAAGGATCCGATCTTCCTGTTCGAGGGCGTATTCCCGGGCGGTCTGCTGGTCGATCCCGGCGAACTGGTGGCGGCCGCCATTGCGGCCGGCCTGGTCGTGGTGCTCGCGATCTTCTTCCAGAAGACGCGCGTCGGCCGGGCGCTCCGCGCCGTCGCCGACGACCACGCCGCGGCCCAGTCGGTCGGCATTCCGCTCAACACCATCTGGCTGATCGTCTGGACGGTTTCCGGGCTGGTGGCGCTGGCCGCGGGTCTGATCTGGGGCGCCAAGCTCGGCGTCCAGTTCTCGATCTCGCTGATCGCGCTCAAGGCGCTGCCGGTGTTGATCCTGGGCGGCTTCACTTCGGTGCCGGGCGCCATCGTCGGTGGCCTGATCATCGGAGCGGGCGAGAAGCTGTCCGAAGTGTTCCTGGCGCCGATCCTGGTCAAGCAGTTCGATCTCGCCGGCGGCGGTATCGAAAACTGGTTCGCCTACATGCTGGCGCTCGTCTTCCTGCTGTTCCGGCCGCAGGGCCTGTTCGGCGAACGTATCATCGAACGAGTTTGAGGGGGCGGATGTAGGCGATGCTTTACCGCGAAGCCGGCCAATTCAAGACGAGCTACGTCGCCGACCAGCAGATCTTCCCGATCCTGCAGGACCGGGTGTTCGTGCTTGCCGTGATCGTGGTGGCGTTCCTCGCCGTGCCGATGTTCGCCTCACCCTATCTCTACACCGAGATCCTGATCCCGTTCCTGATCCTGTCGCTGGCCGCCATCGGCCTCAACATCCTGGTCGGCTATTGCGGGCAGGTCTCGCTCGGTACCGGCGGCTTCATGGCGGTCGGCGCCTACGCCGCCTACAACCTCTGGCTCCGCGTGCCGGAGATCAACAACCTCATCGTCGTCTTCCTGTTCGGCGGCGTAATGGCGGCAGCCGTGGGCATCTTGTTCGGCATCCCGTCGCTGCGCATCAAGGGCTTCTATCTCGCCGTGGCGACACTGGCCTCGCAGTTCTTCCTCGACTGGCTGTTCGCCCGCGTGAAGTGGCTGACCAACCACACGCCGTCGGGCTCGGTGGCGGTGGGCAACCTCAGCGTCTTCGGCTGGAAGATCGAGACACCGGCCGACCGCTACCTGTTGATCCTCGGCCTCGTGGTGGTGGCCACCCTGGTCGCCAAGAACCTGGTGCGCGGCCACATCGGACGCTCGTGGATGGCGATCCGCGACATGGACATCGCGGCCGAAATCATCGGCTTCCGGCCGCTCCGGACCAAGCTCACGGCCTTTGCCGTCAGCTCGTTCTTCATCGGCGTGGCGGGCGCCATGTGGGCGTTCCTGCGGCTGGGCGCCTGGGAGCCGCTGGCGTTCGACATCAACCGCTCGTTCCAGATCCTGTTCATGGTCATCATCGGCGGGCTGGGCTCGCTGCTCGGCAGCTTCCTGGGAGCGGCCTTCATCGTGCTGATGCCGATCCTGCTCAACCAGCTTCCCGGCTGGTTCGGCATCAGGATGTCGACGGCGCTCCTCAGCCATCTCGAATTCATGGTGTTCGGCGCCATGATCGTCTTTTTCCTGATCGTCGAGCCGCACGGCCTGGCCCGCCTCTGGGCGGTCGCCAAGGAGAAACTGCGGCTCTGGCCGTTCCCGCACTGATCCACTAGGTTTCTGGCAAGGGCAGGCCGGCAAGGACCGCCCACTTTTGAGGAGGAACACGATGACACTACGCAAGGCAGTGCTTCTGGGTGCATCCATCGCGGCGGCGGGAGTGGCGTTCGCCTCGACCGCCCAGGCCCAGAACGAGCAGTTCATTCCGGGCCTGATCTACCGGACCGGCGCCTACGCGCCGAACGGCATCCCGTTCGCCAACGGCGTTGCCGACTACTACGCGCTCGTCAACGAGCGTGACGGCGGCATCAACGGCGTAAAAATCCTCTACGAAGAATGCGACACCGGCTACGCCACCGACCGTGGCGTCGAGTGTTACGAGCGCCTCAAGAACAAGGGCCCGACGGGTGCTGCCTACGTCAATCCGCTCAGCACCGGCATCACCTTCGCGCTCACCGAAAAGGCGCCGGTCGACAAGATCCCGGTGATCTCGATGGGCTACGGCCGCTCCGAGAGCCGCGACGGCAGCGTGTTCCAGTGGAACTTCCCGCTGCTCGGCACCTACTGGTCGGCCGCCGACATCATCATGCAGCATATCGCCCTCAAGGAGGGCGGCTTCGAGAAGCTCAAGGGCAAGAAGGTCGTGCTGGTCTATCACGACTCGCCCTATGGCAAGGAGCCGATCGCGCTCCTTGAGCAGCGCGCCAAGATGCATGGCTTCGAGTTCACGCCGATGCCCGTCACGCATCCCGGTGTCGAGCAGAAGGCGACCTGGCTGCAGATCCGCCAGAACCGGCCGGACTATGTCCTGCTGTGGGGCTGGGGCGTCATGAACTCGACGTCGATCAAGGAAGCGGCCGCGGTCGGCTTCCCGCGCGACAAGATGTTCGGCGTGTGGTGGTCGGGTTCCGAACCCGACGTGCGCCCGGCCGAGGGCGGCGCCAAGGGTTATAGCGCCGCCATGCTGCAGCACGGCGCCGGTCAGTTCGGCGTCCATGCCGACCTCAAGAAGTTCCTCTACGACAAGGGCAAGGGCGTCGCGAAGTACGACGAGACCGGCGAGGTGCTCTACAACCGCGGCCTGGTCAACGCCATGCTGGGGGTCGAGTCGATCCGCAAGGCGCAGACCAAGTTCGGCAACAAGCCGCTGACCGGCGAGCAGGTCCGCTGGGGCATCGAGAACCTCGATCTCAGCGCCGCGCGGCTGAAGGAGCTCGGCTTCGAGGGCATGCTGCAGCCACTCAAGGTCAGCTGCGCCGATCACGAAGGCACCCGCGCCGGCCGCGTCCAACAGTGGGACGGCGCCAAGTGGGTCGTGGTCTCCGACTGGTATCAGTCCGACGACAAGGTCATCAAGCCGATGGTCGACGCTGCGGCCAAGAAGTACGCCGACGAGAAGAAGCTTCCCGTCCGCGACTGCTCCAAGGAGAGCTGATCCCCAGATGAACGCCACTCCGGCGTCGGCTGCAGCGTCCATTCCTGCCACGTCGATCAACGTGATCGACGTGGCCAACATCGAGGTGATTTATAATCACGTCATCCTCGTGTTGAAGGGCGTCTCGTTGTCGGTGCCGGAGGGCGGCATCGTGGCCTTGCTCGGCGGCAACGGCGCCGGCAAGTCGACGACCCTGAAGGCGATCTCCAACCTGCTGCGCACCGAACGTGGCGAGGTCACCAAGGGTCACGTTCATTGCCGGGGCGAACGGGTCGACGGGCTCACGCCCAACGACCTGGTGCGGCGCGGCGTGATCCAGGTGATGGAGGGCAGGCACTGCTTCGGCCACCTCACCGTCGAGGAGAACCTGCTGACCGGCGCCTTCATCCACGGCAGCAAGCGCCGCCAGATCGCCGACGATCTGGAGAAGGTCTATCACTACTTTCCGCGCCTCAAGGAACGCCGCACCAGCCAGGCGGGCTACACCTCGGGCGGCGAGCAGCAGATGACGGCGATCGGCCGCGCGCTGATGAGCCGGCCGACCACCATCCTGCTCGACGAACCGTCGATGGGCCTGGCACCGCAGCTCGTCGAGGAAATCTTCGAGATCGTGAAGAACCTCAACGAGAAGGAAAAGGTCTCCATCCTGCTGGCCGAGCAGAACACCAATGTGGCGCTGCGCTATGCCCACTACGGCTACATCCTCGAGAACGGCCGGGTCGTGCTCGACGGCAAGGCCGCCGCACTCCGGGAAAACGAGGACGTGAAGGAATTCTACCTCGGCATCGCCGGCGAAGGCCGTCGCTCGTTCCGCGACGTCAAGCACTACCGCCGGCGCAAGCGCTGGCTCTAGCGCTTCAAGCGCGAACCAGCGTGCTCCAGGCCGCGAAAGCGAGGAACGGCAGCGCGATCAGGTCGACGACCGCAATGGTACGCAACGCACTGGCCGGATTGCCGTAGAGCGCGTAGAAGCCCAGGAATCCCACGACGTTGATCGCCGCCGCCAGCAGCGCGGCGGGCCGCACGGGTGCGGCCCAGCTCGCCCACAGGCAAAGGACGCCGACCAGCGCCAGCAGCAGCGCGCGGTGGCGCAACAGGACCAGCAGCGTCGTGTCCTCAGGTGTGATGCCGTAGAGGCGGGTGAGCGTCTCGGGCACGAAGACCGGCGCGATCGGCATCAGGTGAATGGCGCCGACGACGGCGAAAGCGAGCGAGGTCCACATGCCGGCAGCCTGGCAGCCAGCCGTCAGCCCGGGCAATTACGTCTGAGGTAAGGACTTAGGCCGCCCTGTCGGCCGCCATCTTCTTCGGGATCGGCGGGGCGAAGCGGAAGGCCGCCCCCAGCCGGTTCCAGGCGTTGATGGTGGCGATTGATGTGCTCAGGAACACGATCTCGCTTTCGCTGAAATGCTTGCGGACGGACTCGTAGGCCGCGTCGGAGACGCTGTGGCCGGCGAGGTGCGTCAGCGTCTCGGCCCAGGCGAGGGCGGCACACTCGCGGTCCGAAAAAATGCCGGCCTCGGGCCAGGTCGCCACCAGGTCGAGCTTCTCCTGGGCGATGCCGTACTTGCGCGAGACGTTGAGGTGGATCTGCAGGCAGAAGGCGCAGTTGTTGATCTGCGAGACGCGGAGCTTGACCAGCTCCACGATTTCCTTGTCGAGGCCCGACTCGTCGGCGGTCTTGCCCATGGCGAGCAGCGCGTTCTGGGCGCCGGGCGCTGTCTTCTGGAACGTGTCGTAGGCGATGCGGACGTGAGACATGACGAACTCCATGATATTCGTACTCTGATATTATGGACGCCTTTCCGTTGCAAGAGGGCGGGCGGGGTTCTACGGTCCGGAAAAGACCGAGGAAATCATGTCCAGGCACTACGACACGCTGGAAACCCGCTCCCCGGCCGAACGGGAAAAGGCATTGATGCAGGCGCTGCCGCAGCAGATCGCCCACGCCAAGGCCAACGCGCCGTTCTTCTCCACCTGGCTGAAGGATGTCGATCCGGCGTCCGTCACCTCGCGCGCGGCGCTCGCCGCCCTGCCGGTGCTGCGCAAGTCGGTGCTGGGCGAGGTGCAGAAGAAGAACCCGCCGATGGGCGGTCTCATCACCGTGCCGATGAGCCGGGTGCGCCACGTCTTCATGTCGCCCGGGCCGATCTTCGAGATCGACACCGACGAGCCCGACTATTTCCGTGGCGCCCGCGCCATGCATGCCGCGGGCTTCCGGCCCGGCGACATCGTCTACAACACCTTCTCCTATCATCTCACGCCCGCCGGCATCATGATGGAGTCGGCACTGCGCGCACTGGGCTGCGCCGTGGTGCCGGGCGGCGTCGGCAACACCGAGCTGCAGCTCGACGCCATCGCCGCCATCAGGCCCTCGGGCTATGTCGGCACGCCCTCGTTCCTGAAAATTCTGATCGAGAAGGCGGCCGAGCTGGGCAAGGATATCTCCTCGCTGAAACATGCCTTCGTCGGCGCCGAGGCTTTGCCGCCCAGCCTGCGCCAGATGTTCATCGATAAGGGCATGACCTGCCTGCAAAGCTACGGCACCGCCGATCTCGGCACGATCGCCTACGAGTCCGAATCCATCCAGGGCATGACCGTCGACGAGGGCGTGATCGTCGAGATCGTGCGTCCCGGCACCGGCGATCCGGTGCCCGAGGGCGATGTCGGCGAGGTCGTGGTCACCAGCTTCAACCGCGCCTATCCGCTGATCCGCTTCGGCACCGGCGACATGTCGGCGGTGCTGG
>JBQTJT010000054.1:0-94856 GCA_052386855.1 Reyranella sp. | reverse complement strand
GGTTCTCGTCGACCGTCAGCGTCGTGAAGGTGCCGCGGCCCTCGGGCACATGGGCGATCCGCAGGCGCACGATCTCCTCGGTCGCCTGGCCCGCGATGTCCTTGCCGTCGAAGCGGATCGTGCCGTCCGTCCGCACCATGTTGCAGATGGCGCGCAGCGTCGTCGTCTTGCCGGCGCCGTTGGCCCCCAGCAGGGTGGTGATGCCGCCCTCGGGGATATCGAAGCCGACGTCGTACAGGGATTGCGTCTGCCCGTAGAAGGCCTTCAGTCCCTTCACTTCCAGCAGCGCGGCCATTACGCGGTCCCCAGATAGGCGCGGATCACTTCGGGATCGCGCTGCACTTCCGCCGGCGTGCCGTCGGCGATCTTCTTGCCGAAATCGATGGCGACGACCTTGTCGGACACCGACATCACGAGGCTCATGTGATGCTCGACCAGCAGCACGGTGACGTTCTGCGTGTCGCGCACCCGCTTGATCTGGCCCTTCAGGACCTCGATCTCGTCGTGGTTCAGTCCGGCCGCGGGCTCGTCGAGCAGCAGCAGCTTTGGGCTGGAGGCAAGCGCGCGCGCCAGCTCGACACGCTTGCGGATGGGAAACGGCAGGCCGCCAGCGCGCGCCGCTGTGAACGGCTTGATATCCATGAACTCGATCAGCTCGAGCGAGCGCCTGGTGATCTGCTCTTCTTCGCCGCGCACCTTGGGCAGACGCAGCGCATTGTCGAAGAAGCTGGTCGAGCTGACGCTATGGCAACCGACCTTGACGTTGTCGAGCACCGACATGTTGTCGAACAGCGCCACATTCTGGAACGTGCGGCCGATGCCGATCTGCGGGATGGCGTGGCGCGGCCGCCCGAGGATCGACTTGCCCTCGAACAGGATGTCGCCGCCGCTGGGCGTGTAGAGCCGGCTGAGGCAATTGAAGAGGGTCGTCTTACCCGCGCCGTTGGGGCCAATCAGGCCGGCGATCTGGCCGGCGACCACGTCGAAGGTCACGCCGTCGAGGGCGACAATGCCGCCGAAGCGGACGGAAACGTCGCGCACGCTGAGCAGCGGCGACCCGCTGGATGAAAACTGTCCTGCCATATTCTCGCTGGTTTCGTTGACCGCCGCGACTGCGTGGCGATTCTGCGAAATTTCCCTTGCCTCCCAAGCACTTGCGACCCTTCTCCGAGGTCGTCAACTCACGCCACGATGGCTTATCCGGCCTGAAGACGCAACTCAAATGGCGCAGCGCCATCCTTTCGGCGTGTTTGTCCTGCATCATGGAAATGCCGCGCGGACGTTGACAGATGGCCCATGGCGACCGATACGAATCACCCTCTCTTAACGCGGGCCTACCGCCGATGAATCGTTTTCTAGTTCCGGTCCTCCTTGCCGTCGCCATCGTGCTGCCGGCGTCGGCCCAGACACCACCCCCTTCTCCGTCGGCCCCAGGCTGGCCGGCCAACCGCCCGCCGACCCAGGCCGCCCCTCCGGCGCCCGCCGCTCCTGCGGCGAAGCCGCCCCAGGCCACCCAGGCCGCGCCGCCGGCCGGCCAGCAGGCAGCCCCCGGCGCCCCACCGCCGATTCCGCTGCCCTCGTGGTTCGCCGAGATCGACGTCAACAAGAAGGGCGAGGTGACGCGCGCCGACTTCCTGAAGTATCGCATGAAGTCGTTCGAGCAGCTCGACGTCAACAAGGATGGCAAGCTGACGGTCGAGGAATTCATCAAGGTCGTCGAACCGCCGCTTTCGCCCGATGTGCCCGGCAAGCCGCCCCTCGAGGAGCTTCGCAGCCGCGCCCGCGCCGAGTTCCAGAACCTCGACACCAATCGTGACGGCTTCGTCGAGCGTGCCGAGGCGGAAGCCCTGGTCCACGCCGAGTTCAACCAGTACGACACCGACCGCGACAACAAGATCACCGAGCCCGAAGTCCGCCTCATCGTGCAGCGCTCGCTGCAGCGCGAGGCAGGCGAGCGCCAGCAGCTCGAGGCGCGCCGCCGCCAGGGCATGGTGAGCCTGAACGAGTTCATCGACATGCAGATGCGCAACGCCGATCAGCTCGACAAGAACAATGAAGGCAAGATCAGCCAGCAGGAGTACCTCGCGCTGGCCGGCCCGGCCGACGGACCGCAGGCCAAGAACCTGCTGCCGTTCGACCTGCGCAAGCAGATCGCGCTCCGCAAGTTCGCCGAGATCGACACCAACAAGGACAGCCAGCTCGACCGCGTCGAACTGACCGCCTATGCGGTCAAGCAGTTCCTCGAGATGGACCTCAACAAGGACCGCTTCCTGAGCGAGGACGAGTTCAAGAAGGCGCAGGAGGCCGAGAGCAAGAAGGTCCAGGCGCTGGTCCAGACCATGCAGCCGGCGGCCCCCGCCCAGCCGCGCCCCGCGCCGGCCCAGCCGCGCGGCGGCCAGCCCGCACCGCAGCCCGCTCCCGGCCTTGCGCCCGGCCTGCCGCAGGGCACACGTTGAGAAGGCACGCGCTGGCCGTATCGAACGGCGGCGTCGCGGTCGTTACTCGACCGTGACGCTCTTGGCGAGGTTGCGTGGCTGGTCAATGTCGGTGCCCTTGGCCAGCGCCGTGTAGTAGGCGAGAAGCTGCACCGCCACGGTGTAGAGGATCGGCGCCACGACCGGATCGACGTCGGGCAGCGCGATCGACGTCTCGGCCTTGGCGCCCAGCCGCGCCACGCCGGCCTTGTCGCTCAGCAGCACCAACCGGCCACCCCGCGCCCTCACCTGCTCGAAGTTGGACGCGATCTTGTCGAAGATCGCATCGGTCGGCGCCACCACGACGACCGGCACCGCATCGTCGATCAGCGCGATCGGGCCATGCTTCATCTCGCCGCCGGCGTAACCCTCGGCGTGGATGTAACTGAGCTCCTTCAGCTTGAGCGCGCCTTCGAGCGCCACCGGGAAGGACGAGCCGCGGCCGATGTAGAGCACGTCGCGCGCCGCGGCGAGCGTGTTGTCGGCGATGCGGCGATAGTCCTCTTCCATGTTCAGCGTCTCGTTGACGCGTGTCGGCAGCTCGATCATGGCGAGCGCCAACCGCTCCTCCTCCTCGCGCGACAGCGTTCCACGCGCCCGGCCGGCTGAGATCGCCGTGGCGAGCAGCACGACGAGCTGCGTGGTGAAGGCCTTGGTCGACGCGACGCCGATCTCCGGCCCCGCCAAGGTCGGCAGCACGGCGTGCGACAGACGCGCGATGGCGCTTTCCGGCACGTTGACCACCGACAGCAGTGTCTGCTTCTGCGACTGCGCGTAACGCAGTGCCTCCAGCGTATCGATGGTCTCGCCCGACTGCGAGACGGCGATGCAGACGCCGCCCTCGGGCAGCGGCGGTTCGCGATAGCGGAACTCCGAGGCGACCTCGATTTCGACCGGCAGGCGCGCCAGCTTCTCGAACCAGTACTTGGCGATCATGCAGGCGTAGAACGCCGTGCCGCAGGCTGTCATGGTGAGCCGGCTCACTTTCGACCAGTCGAGCGGCAGGGCCGGCAGCCGGACCGAGCGCGTCGCCGGGTCGAGATAGGAGTGCAGCGTGTCGCCGATCACCGCCGGCTGCTCGTGGATCTCCTTCAGCATGAAGTGCTGATGGTTGCCCTTGCCGATCAGGGCACTGCTGAGCCCGCTCTTCTTGATCGACCGCTTCACCTTCTGCGTGCCCTGGTAGACGGTGGCGCCGTCGGCCTTCAGCACCACCCAGTCGTCGTCCTCGAGGTAGCTCACCCGACTGGTGAAGGGCGCCAGCGCCAGCGCGTCGGTGCCGATGTACATCTCGCCGTCGCCGTAGCCCACCGCCAGCGAACTGCCGCGCCGCGCGCCCATCAGGATGTCGTGGCGGCCGCTGAACAGGACGACCAGGGCGAAGGCGCCGCGCAGGCGCGCCATCGCCTTGCCCATCGCCTCCTCCGGCGACATCTGGTGTTCCAGATACGATGTCAGAAGCTGCGCCACGACCTCGGTGTCGGTCTCGCTCTCGAACCGGCGGCCCTCGGCCAGCAGCTCGTCCTTCAACACCTGGAAATTCTCGATGATGCCGTTGTGCACGACCGCCACCCGATCCGTCGCGATGGGGTGCGCGTTGCGCTCGGACGGCTTGCCATGAGTCGCCCAGCGGGTGTGGCCGATGCCGATGGTGCCGGCCAACGGCTCCGCTCCCAACCGCGCCTCGAGGTTGACCAGCTTGCCTTCGGCGCGCCGGCGCTCGATGTGGCCGTTCACCAGGGTGGCGACGCCGGCCGAATCGTAGCCGCGATATTCCAGTCGCCTCAGCGCTTCGACCAGCAGGGGCGTGACGGGCGCCTTGCCGAGGATTCCGATGATGCCGCACATGGGAGGGGATCCAGGAGAGGGGTGGCTATTTCGTCGTCTTTTTCTTGGTCCGCTTGGCGGCTGCCGCGCGGGCCTTCAGTTTCGCACGAAGCGGTGCCGCTCGCCCCTTCTTTGTCGTCTGGCGGGCCCGGCCAAAGGCCACGGCATCGGCCGGCACGTCCTCGGTGATGACGCTGCCCGCCGTCACGTTGGCGCCCTTGCCGATCCTCACCGGCGCCACCAATGAACTGTTGGAGCCGATGAAGACCTCGGCCCCCACGACGGTCCGCCATTTGCCGTAACCATCGTAGTTCACCGCGATGGTGCCGGCGCCGATGTTGCTGCGGGCGCCAATGTCGGAATCGCCGAGATAGGCCAGGTGATTGGCCTTGGCGCCACGGCCCATGCGGGTGGCCTTGAGCTCGACGAAATTGCCGATGTGGACATCCTCGGCCACGTCCGAGCCCGGCCGGATGCGGGCGAACGGACCAATGATGGCGCCCGCTCCGATGCGCGCGCCCTCTATGTCGCAGAAAGCCCTGATCTCGACGTTCGACGCCACCGTGACGCCCAGGCCAAAACGCACGTTGGGTCCGATGCTGACGTCGGCCGCTAGTCGCGTGTCGGCGGCGAGCCACACCGTGTCCGGATCCGTCATCGTGACACCTGCCGCCATGGCCGCGCCGCGCAGCCGGTCCTGCAGGGCGCGCTCCGCCACCGCGAGTTCGGCGCGGGAATTGATGCCCTGGAATTCCGCCTCCTCGCCTTCGATGGCGATGGCCTTGTGTCCCGCGGTGCGGGCGATGGCGACGGCGTCGGTCAGGTAGAATTCGCGCTTGGCGTTATCGTTGCGGATCGCCCCCAGCAAGGCCGCAACCAGGCGGCCGTCCAGGCACATGACGCCGGAATTGCAGAAATCGATCGCCTTCTCGGCCTCATCGGCATCCTTGCTCTCGACGATCTTCTCGAGCTGGCCACTACGAACGATCAGGCGCCCGTAGGGCGACGGGTCGCGGGCGATGAAGCCCAGGACACCGACCGCGGCCTTTTCCTTTCGGCACGCCGCCACCAGCCGCTGCATGCTGGCCGTCGTGACGAGCGGTGCGTCGCCGAAAACCACCAGCACCGGCCCTTGATGGCCTTTCAGCGCGCCCAAGGCCGCCTTGGCTGCATCGCCCGTGCCTACAGGCCGCCGCTGAATCGCCGATGGATGGGGGGCGAAGGCTTGAGCCACTGCCTTGGCGCCGGGCGAGATCACCCCCACGATGCGGTTGGGCTTGAGACGGCCGACGTTGTCGAGCACGTGGCGCAGCATCGGCCAGCCGGCCAATGGGTGCAGGACCTTCGGAAGCGCCGATTTCATGCGCGTGCCGGCCCCCGCTGCCAGCACGACCACGGCGATAGACGATTTCATGCCCGTCCGATGCCACGGGCCGGGAGGCCCCGCAAGGCGGATGTGCTATGGAACCCGCCATGCATCCCAACGCCGACAATCTCATCGCCAGCCGTTTCGACACCGTGATCTACGACCTCGACGGCACCCTGATCGACAGCGCCCGAGACATGTGCGTGGCCGTGAGCCGCGTGCTGGCCGACCATGGCCTGCCGCCCATCACCGACCAGGACGCCCGGATCTTCATGGGCCAGGGCAGCAAGGTGACGATGAGCAAGGCCTTCGCCAAGAACGGCCGGACGCTCGACGACGAGACTCTGTCCGTGGCCACCCGCGAATTCGTGCGCTACTACGAGGCCGATCCAATCAGCAACACCATCGCCTTCGACGGCGTGGCCGAGGTGGTGGCCCGCTTCGCCCGCCTCGGGCTGAAGCAGGGCGTCTGCACCAACAAGTTCGAGCGCCCGGCGCGCATCATCCTCGAACACCTGAAACTGATGCCACCGATCTCCGACGTGGCCGGCGCCGACACCTTCCCGGTGCGCAAACCCGATCCCAAGCACATCCTGATGCTGGTCGAGCGCATGGGCGGCAATCCCCAACGCACCGTCATGATCGGCGATTCGATCCACGACGCCGAGGCCGCCCACCGGGCCGGAATCCCGGCCGTTCTGGTGAGCTGGGGCTATACCTTGAAGCCCGCCAGCGAACTCGGGGCCGACGCCGTGATCGACCGTTTCGGCGCCCTGCCCGACACGCTGGGACAACTCGCGGTAAGACCAAGGGCCCGTTGACGATTCGGCCGCCACGCCCTATACGCGCCCCGTCCCGGGCGCTTAGCTCAGCGGGAGAGCACACCCTTCACACGGGTGGGGTCGTAGGTTCAATCCCTACAGCGCCCACCATTCCCCCTAGGAATGGCCTTTTTCCGGCGCTGCTTGCGGCGGGCTTCACAGTGATCACTGGAGGCTCGAAATGCGTCACGGAATGAGAAAATCAGTCGATCTGAAGGCGGCGGCGGCCCAACCGGCCACCGTCGCGCCAGTTCGCGACCTAAGCTTCAAGGAACTTTGCGATGCCTATATCGCCGTCGTTTTCGACGGCGCGGACTTGCGCGTCCGGAAATGGACCGATGCCTTCGGGTCCACGTCCGCGTGGCAGGTCGAACGCGAGACGTTGGAACGGTGCGTGGAGGCGATGTCCGAGGCTGGCTACAAGGCTAGCACCATCAATCGCGACATCAGCCAAATTGGGTCGATCTACAAATGGGCGGCCCGCAAGCGCATGACGCCGCCCGGCTTTCGCAGCCCGACCACGGGCATTGAACGGCTCCAAGAAAATATGCGGGTCGTCCATCTTTCAGACGACGACGTGAAACGCTTGCTGGCCGGTGCCGCCGCCTTCCGCGACCGGCGCTTTCAAGCCTTCGTCCACCTGCTACACGACACGGGCGCGCGTATCTCGGAAATCCTGAACCGGCGCTGGCAGGATGTCGATTTGGACGCCGGGACGATGCTGGCGCAAATAACCAAGACTGGCCGCCCGCGCGTATTGTTTTTTACGCCCGCTACGGCCGAACTCATGCGGCGCGTATGGCCCAAGCGCGAGCCTAATGCCCTGCTATTCGAAGGTCGCCAAGAAGGCTGCCCGATCACCTTTAGGCGTCGCTGGGGCATATTGACCAAGGCCATCGGCCGCCCGGACTTGCGCCAACACGACATGCGCCATCACGTCGCCCAACGGCTGCTAAAGGGCCAAATCACCATCGCCGTTGCGACGCAGATTTTGGGGCATTCCTCCAACATCCTGCAAAAGCGATATGGCCACCTCGAAACGAAGGCACTCCAAGAGGCGGCCCTTTCGACGTTGCGTCCCGCGTCATGAAGGGCAAGCGTCCACCGAACCCGCGAACGCCGCCATCCAAGGCGATGCTGGCGTTCGCGAGCCGACTTCAGGCCCTTGGCACCTCGCAGGCGGCCATACTGGCCGACTTGCGTAAGCCCCTCCTCCCAAGCCACTGGCCCGCCGTGTTGCAGGAAGCCGGGCGACGTGCCGACGCCTATGACCGGCGGCTGTTTGGACGTTTCAAGGTCGAGTACGGTGAATGGAGGCTGTTGGTCTTGACCATGGCCGGGCCGATTACTGGACGCAAACGCACGCCCGTCGAATCTCCTACCGAGTTGGATTCGCTGACGCCGGAACAGTGGCAGGCAATCGCGCGGCTCATGGATGCCAATTGGCAAAAGCATATGGCGGAAACGGATTGGAACGCCGCGCTGGCCTTCGGTCGCCCGGAGGTAAAACAGCCGGTGGGCGAAGCCAAGGCCATGGCGGAGCGAAAGCTTTCGAAGTCTGGAAATGCCCGGCACTTGGCGGTGACTTCCAAGGGCAAGCGAACAAAGCGCCAAATTCTTTACGCTGACCAAAAGGCGCGCACGCGAGCAAAAGTGAGCCGCTGACTTCTTGGTCTAGTATTACCAATGGGCACTCACCTAACCCGTGCCCTTCAAGTTCGGTTCGCCTAACTCTGTCGTTGCCTGCCGCAAGCAAGCACGGAGAGTTACATGCAACCATCAACGACGTTCCCCGACCTTACCGAATGGCGTCCTGCCATCGAGTTGTGGTTGGAATTGGCTGAAAAGAACCGGCACCTAAGAATCTCACCGACCGTCACCGCTTGGTACGGCTTCTTTAGGAACCACAAGGACGCCTTGACCGAGGCTGGCGTTGTGATTCGCCTGACATCGCGTAACTGGCTTGCCGATCCGGTGCGCTTTGCCAATGCCATTCAAGCCATCAAGTGCGGCCTACCGATCAAGGGCGACACGGCTGCGTAAGTTCACCGCGCGGCATCCGGAGGACCACGGCTGCGCAAATTGAAACCCTGCAAAGAAGAACCCGGCCGCACGACAGGACGAAGCGCGACCGGGCAAAGGCATCTAGAACATGCCGAGCGTAGTCACTGCGTACCTTTCCGGCAATTCTCGCCCTTCTAGGGCCTTCGCGTCATGAGTGATCTGGCCACCCGATGGGCGGGCGACCTTCGGTTGTCGCGCGGAGGGGGAGCGGCCAAAGCCGTTCTTTGTGTGTTGGCTTGGCATCACAACGGCAAGACCGGCCGATGCGATCCCGGCGTCAAGACCATCGCCTACGAAGCCTGCATCGCCCGGAACACGGCCCGCGATGCCCTGCTAATCCTGAAGGAGTTGGGCGCGATCACCTACGAGGACGTGACCGGCAAGACCTACTCGTTCTGCCTCAACATCGGATGGCGCGACCCAGCTGCCAAGCCAAAGCCTCAAAGATCAAAGCCACCGACTAGGATGCTAAGGGGGTCAATGGCTGACCCCCCTGCCAATGCCGAAGGGGGTCAAACACCAGACAACCTGAATTTTCCCAAGGGGGGTCAACTGGCGACTCAAATGGGGTCAATGACTGACCCCGAACTTAGGAAGGAACAAGGAATCGTAGCGCCGACCGCGCCCGTCAGTGAGCGAAGGGCGGCGCTTCGCACGTCCGTTCAACCCGATCTTGAAGTTGCTAGACCGAGTCCCGTTGCCGCGCGCGAGTCTACATCCAATGGCGAGCCGACGAGTCCCGGCCAAGAAGATGCTCGGCAAGAACGCCGGGACGGCAAGCCGCTGGCGGAAGGTGGCCGTCCTCCGGGCGGGTATGCCGATGATGACCAATGGCGGGTGCGAATGCGTGGCTATCGGCCCGGTGGCTTTTGGCCTTTAGAATGGGGGCCGCGACCGGGTGAACCCGGATGTCGAGTCCCGGTGGCCTTGATCACTAAACTCAATCCCGATTGACCGTTGTATCGAGTTGGGCATAGCGGGATTTCACGGCTGGAAAATATCGGTGGCATGGGACGGTTTGGGTGATTTCTCGTGGAGATGCGAAGGGGCCGCCCCCGCGTTTGGCTCGTCCGCCTGCCGGTTAGTCCCTAGCCTGCAGCTTCGAGGGAGCTACATCGACGCTGTGGCCGCTTTGCCTTAGGTCCGTCGCTCTGGCGGCGGCAGCGGCAGCCGTCGTGTATAGCTCCGCAATGCCTCCCAAATGGTGGGGGTGTGTCGCCCATACGGACCAGCTACGCGGCGGCGCATCTTCGATCATAGGTTGGATTGTAGCACATTCCGGGTTCACAAAATGTCCCGGATTAGACAAATCAGCACTGGTGGCTGGCATCGGGCACCATCCCGCGTCGTCGCCTCTCCACGGGCTGAATTCCGGGCCTGCGTGACGCCGGTTAAATTTCACCGGCAGCCAAGTCCAGCCACCGAATGGCACATCGTTACAAGCCACGATCTGCCGTCTCGTTGACTTCACGACCACGACGGCGTTAGCGTGCGTTCGCTGCAAGGCCCCGTGTCGGCCGCCCGCAAGGGAATGCGCCAATCGTTCTTTGCAGCACACGGTAGCGAATGGGCATTTGCCCACCTTCCGTGAGTTCGCCGCGCTTCTATCGCGCACCTAGGCAACGCCAACCTCCACACCCGCCACGGTGCGCCCGCATGCGCGACGCCGAAACCGATTCCGACATGTTCGGGCGTGCCGACATTGCGTTGGCCGCCGACATCGTTGCCGAACCACGCCTGCGTTGGCTGGTGGCCGTTGCCGCTGGCGTCGTGCGCGTGCTGCCGCACGAGCATCGCCAATGCCGCGATGTGCTGGCCGAACTGGCCGAGGAAATGCCCCACGCTGCCAAAGCGTTGCGGCTGGCGCGCCACTTGGCGGCACTCGGCGTCATCAACGAATTACTGAAAGATTGAAGGGAGTAACCGTCATCATGAAGCTTTCCACCGCCCTTCGCGAAAAGCGCGCCGACCTACTCGACCGGCTCGAAAAGCTTTCGAACACGGCCGCGAACGAAAATCGCTTGATGGACGCGACCGAGTCCGCTGCATGGGATGCGGGTCAAAAGGAACTCCGTGACCTAGACGCCAACCTTGGACGGCAGTTGCAGGCCGAGGATTTGCGCCGTGGTGGCAACGGCGGCCCGCGTGCTTTGGTTGATCCCGATGGCCGCCGTCATCCGCTCTTGTGGGCGAAGGACCGGCTTGCGGACCGCTACCGTGCCGCTGGCGGTGATCCGCTCCCGTTGGCCGGGATCGTCCGCGCCATGGTCACGGGCCGCGCCGATTCGCCCGCCGTGGAGCGCGCACTTGCTACGACGCCGTTGACGAGTGGCGGCTACGCAGTGCCCGCCGAATTGTCGGCCGAATATCTCGACTTAGCGCGCGCCGCGTCGGTGTGCATCCAAGCCGGTGCGGGCACGCTGGAAATGGCTTCATCGACTCTCCGCATCGCGCGAATCGACGCCGACCCGGAACCGGCCTTCAAGGCGGAGAATGCGGCGTTTCCGATTTCGGACATGATCTTTGGCGGCTTGGACCTTACCGCGCGGACCATCGGCGTGGTGGTGAAGTCGTCCATGGAACTATTGGCCGATTCCGAACTGGCGAATCAGATGTTGGTGCAAAGCCTCACGGCGCAAATGGGCCTTGCGATGGACATTGCGCTGTTGCAGGGAACGGGCGTTGCGCCCAATCCGACCGGCATTCTCGTCAACGCCGGGATCGGTGACGTTCCCGTGGGCGGCGCGCTGGCCGACTATGACGCCTATCTCGACGCCATGGCGCTGGTGGAGGGTGCGAACCTTACGCCCAAGAGCGTCATCAACCACCCGGCCAACGTAAACACCCTTCGCAAGCTGGCGACCGGCTTGGCCGGTGACATCACCAAGGCCCCGCCGCCACCCGACTATCTCGCCTTGCAACGCCTCATGACCACAAGCATGCCCGCCGCGAATGCGCTGGTTGGTGACTTCCAGTGGGCCGCGCTGGCCTTGCGGGAAGGAATCACCATTGAGGCGAGCCGGGTTGCCGGTGACGCGACGGGTTCGGCCATGGTCAACGGGCAAGTGTGGGTGCGGGCCTACGCTCGCATGGACTCGGCCGTACTGCGTCCCAAGGCGTTCGCCAAGCTTTCCGGCATCGCCTGATAGGCGTCGCGATGTGGCCGTTCCCCAAGCGTACCGCCCCCGCGCGGTTCATTCCCGGCTTGCCGTACATTGACGGCGAGCGTTGGGCGACAATCGGCGGTACTCCGTCGTCCATCACGCCCCAACAGGCCGAAGCACTGGCCGCCGTCCTGGCGGCAGTCAACGCCGTTGCATGCACCGTCGCCAGCCTCCCGGCCTACGTCACCAAGGCCAGCGACGCACGGGAGGAAGCACCGGACCATCCGTTGCAACGACTCATCAACCACGGCGTCAACGCCGATGAGAGTTGGAGTGACTTTGTGGAGGGACTATTGGCGTCATGCCTGTTGCGCGGCAATTTTCTTGCGGAGATTCAAGCCGACACGCGCGGCCGGGTGACGGGCCTGCGGACACTGCCGTGGGCCAGCGTCACGCCATGGATGAACGACGGCGGGGACTTGTTGTTCGACTTCATGCCCACCCTGCCGCCCAACGCGGGCAAGCGGCGGCGCTATCTTCGCGAGGACGTGTTGTTCGTAAAGGATCGCAGCGACGATGGCGTGATCGGCCGCAGCCGTATCAGCCGGGCGGCCAAGTCACTGCAAACCGCGATCCAGATTGAAACGTCATCTTCGCAATTCATGGGCAATGCCGCCCGCCCCGCCGGGACTCTCACTGCGCCGGGCAGAGTGTCGGACGCCACCACGAAGCGACTCCAAGAAGATTGGACAGGGAACTATCGCGGCGAAGGCTTGGGCAAGGTTGCGATTCTTCCCGAAGGCTTGAAGTGGGAGCCGTTGTCGTTGATGTCGGCCGAGGACGCGCAACTTGTGTTGCATCGGAATTTCAGTGTGGCAGACGTGGCGCGAATCTTTAGTGTGCCGCCGTTCATGCTAGCCGATCCGTCGCGCGCCACGTTCGCCAGCGCACGGGAGGCGACCCGGCACTTCGCCTTGTCAGCGCTGTTGCCGTGGTGCCGGAAGATCGAACGGGCCTTTTCGCAGTCGGTGTTGGGCAGCGGCTTCGCGCTAAAGATCGACCTAGATAGCCTGATCAAGGCCGACATTGCCGAACTCTATTCGGCACTGTTGAAGGGCCGCCAAGGCGGTTGGCTAACGGCGAACGATGCCCGAGCCGAAACCGGGTTCCCGGCCGTGGCCGATGGTAACGACATCACGCCGCCGGTATCGGGCGGCCAACCTGCCGACCCGCCGCCGCCTGCCGCTGGCAAGGTCGCGCCACTATTCCCGGTACGCCATGCCGCCGAATGACATTCCGCCGCTTGACGACCCAGCGCACGATCCGGTGCGTGGCGAACTCGCGCGCTTGTTCATCTGCCACAAGGGCGACCTAGGCTTGGCCAACCACATTGACGCCGACATCGTCGCGCGGGTCGATGACATCGCGGCCTTGATGATGGAACGCTACGGGCGTGCCCTGCTAGCCGGTGACGCCGGACGGGATTGGATAGATCGTTACGCATGGTTCGGGGACGCCTGCGACCGCCTCTACACGGGGCAATCGGCCGTCGTGCTGGATGGCTAGGGCGGCGCATGATCTTTTCTAGTGGGTCCAATAAACGGTGCGTTTACAGTCTCGCGACGCGTGACCTTACACCCGTCCCCATTACGACTCGTTTCGGCGCGGCAAAGTAAACGGTGCGTTTACTTTCCGCGAACGCAGCGACTCGGCTTACCATAAGCGGCACTAATCCGACCGGTTGCGCGCCGATGCAAACGCCTAGTTTAGTTCGCACTCCAACAAGGAGCCGCGAACATGAACCTTGACGAACAGGTACTCCACGATTGCCGCCGATATTTGTACGGGCGTATCGTCGATGTCGTGCAACAACACTTCCCATCCATGTCGATGGAGGAGATAGCCAACGTTGTAGACTATGCGTGGCAACGTCAGCGGACACATGGCGATGCGGGTTGGGTAATGGCGCGATTTGAAGCGGCATCAAGTGGCAAGCTCATCCCTGAAAGCATGACGTTCCAACAGTGGCATGAGAGCGGCGCACCCGGTGAGACGACCCAACCTGAACGAATTTCCGACCTGATCGTCGAAGAGTTTGATGCGATCATCCACGAGGGGTGACTACCGGTCGCAAGATTCACCTACGCCTGCGACCGTCTCTACACCGAGCAATCGGCCGTTACGATGAACGGTTAGCCGCGCGCTCGGCCGGTTTGAAGAAACGGTCATCACACGCCGCAAGAAACTCTAACGTCAACTTGACCGCGTCGGCGAATACGCGCCGGACGGAATGGCTGTTAAATGCCTCGTCGGGGTCGTTGAATACGATATCCAAGACTACGTCGATGTCGATGACTCGGCTCGTGGCAATTGTGCTTCGATGAATGAGAATCATCTGTTGCCACTCAAGATTCCACGTTTTGTGCGCTCCGAAGCTTTCGATGCCGCGCGGACCATCAACGGTGACGAAATTCCCGATGTTGATTGCTCGCACGTCTATGTAGTTGCGATGCTTGTTCGTGTTCTCCAGACGATGAAGCGCCCACCAAGAATGACCCTTCCCCCACCGGAATGGTTCCCATGTCTCGATGAATGCTCGCACTTCCGACGTGAACACGTTCAATCGCTTTTGCGCGGCCTTCGCTCCGAATTCACCTTTCCCGTCTGCAATGGGGAAGTAGATGTTGGCAGGCCCTTGCCCGTTCAGCGCGGCCAGTGCCGTCGCGGCGTGATCTACTGCGGCTCGCAGATTTGCGATCACGTCACCACACACTTCTCCGATTGCCAGCGGCACGGGCTCCGAAAGCTTGATTGATATGGCAGGTTCGCCGGTGGCCGGATCA
Organism: Reyranella sp.; assembly: GCA_052386855.1. GTDB lineage: Bacteria > Pseudomonadota > Alphaproteobacteria > Reyranellales > Reyranellaceae > Reyranella. The sequence continues at coordinate 80,357 of JBQTJT010000054.1, read as the reverse complement.
ACATCGTCGAAGTACGTATAGGGACGACGCGCAAGGTACACGTTGATCGCGTTCCCAAGTTCGACCATGAGCGTTTCGGCCCGCTGCACCTTGCGCCGGGCGCTCTCCGTCATTTGGCTTCCCGCCGAAGAGCATCGTCAAAATCGACGGTTTGGCAAAGGTCTAACAACATCGGACTCGCCTTGTAGGCCAAGCCGCCCCAAGCACTTTGTGCAATGACGAAACCGGACCGCATGCATCTCCCCGCGACGGCCGAAGTCTTATCCTTGCTCCACCCCTTCGCTTCCATATCTGCCATGGCGGCAAGCCAAGGGGACTGCTGCTCGCGGTCGCCCATTTCATCTTCGGGGACGTTGGGAATTTTGGTGTGGTGACGGAACAATGTCGAAATCAGGATGATTTCGTCGCGCGACAGACCCGCAAGCGATTCGGCGTAAAGATAGAATTCGTCCGCAATCAACGTTCCCAATTGCAATTGGCCGGTGATCGCCTTTGCCAACAGACGCAGATTGACCCGTGCGCGTCCGTCCCACGCGGCGCGCATGTAGCCGTGAATAACGGCGATTCCATCGTCTTGTGCCGCTACTTGTTCGGGCAACAGTTTTCCACGCCGAAGTTCGTCGTAGAGGATATTTTGGGCGTCGGCGCTACGCTTTTTTAGGTAAGCCGCCAGCGCCGCGCGTCCGGCTGATATGCCGCCCGTCTTAAGCCATTCCGCCCCTTCGACTATGGAACCGATGATTTCGGGAAGGTTCGCCATGGTCGCCCCGCTGGTGCGCATTTATTCCAACTTCTGAACGAGGCTCTCGATGGTTTTGATCAAACCACGATTGATTTTTGCAACGAAAGCGGCCTTCGCCTTTGGCATCACGATCACGTGCCGATCTGGCCGGTTATTCGGAAGAAGTTTGCCGCCTTGGAATAGAAGCGTCTCGCAGTATTGGTCGATGATTACGTAGACTTCGGCTATTGCCCTGATCGTGTCCGTGTCGAGCAACGTTAATTTAGGCAATACAGCAGGCATGACACGCGCCATATGGGCCAAGTCGGGGACGTAGAAATCACCTTGCGGTGCATCGAGACTGTCGGCACTCCGTTGTAGGCCCGCCGTGATTGCCAATAACTCCGCACGGACTGCAGATCGGAGGGACGTCGCTTCCTCGGCACGCAGTCGATCATCGCGGCGACGGTTAAGACGCGCGTTAAAAAGGGCACCCAAAAGGATCGCGAGCAAGCCCAACGAAGAACCCGCCAGCGTGCCCAAAAAGGAAAGCGCGCCGGAAGGTAGATTAACGAACTGCTGCCAAAGACTGGTCATGCTTGATGCCTTAGACCGATTGGCCGCGTGTATTCACGCCCAATTGTGCATCCGCTTTACCACATCGCGGCCATCAGCCTCACGTGCGGTCCCAACTAGCGTAAACAACCTGTTGATAGCAGTGCTGGCCTACATCTAGGGGCGCAAGCAAGTCGGCGGCGCTGGCGGCGGCTTTGTCGCGCCGAGGCAAGCCCAAAGGAGTGCCACAAACCAAAAAAAGCCGGTCACAAGTCCTAACAGGTTGCACAACAAGATACCGACGAACGACTCACATCGGCGATTGTTCGCAATGATGGTGGGCAGGAACAGCACATGAAAGACGATGACCGCGAAAACCACGACCAAGAAGGCCGCGACCACGCCTATCGCTAAGTCCTCCATTGCAAATCGTCCCCTCGATTCGAATGTAGGCCAACCTAAACAAGCTGTTTCGGTGCGTCGAATCCCGATTGGCCTTGTCCCGGTGCACGGGTGCTAGCAACGCTGGCCTACAGGTAGTGGCGCAAGCACTGCCATCGCGACGCGGCGTCTTGGCGGACGACTCGCGGCCCGGATCGGCGCACCGTCGCGACATGGCCCGCCGAAGCACGAACAGCCATCAACTGAAGATCAAGGCATTGCCGTTCGTCGCGAGGCTGCGACGGGAGCCGCCATTTTCGTCCGCCGATGAACGCGAATTGAAGAGCGCCGCGAACGACATTGCCGGGCCAAATGGCTGGTATTCGATGGCCGCCTTTCGGCCGGACGCGGGGGGCCGCGTCTATCGTTTCGCTACCCCCGGCCAAGCCAACGACATGCAACGGTGGATCAACGAGTCGGGCATCGAGGACCGGCCGCCGCCGATGGCGTGGGACGGGCCGCAATTGACCGTCGCGGGTGGCCGGTCGGGGCACGCCGACACGACCGAGGAATAACAACCGCGCTGCTACGCCCAATTGCTTGTCATCCTGTCGGCTCTTGCATAGTCTTGCCTATGCTCGCAGTAGGCGACCCCGGAAAAGCCCTTCACACGGGTGGGGTCGTAGGTTCAATCCCTACAGCGCCCACCATTATTCCAAGGGCTTTCAGGGGTTTCCCTGAAGGCCCTTTTCGATTTGGATGAACGCGGTCGGTCATTGACCTCATTCCTCTCCATGGACGCCTACTCGGGCCCCGCCGTGCTCCTTGTCGGGGCCGCGACCTTTGCAGCCAGCATGGGTCTCGGCCTGTTGCTCCTGAGGCTGCTGCGCACTAGCCTCCCGGCGCCGTTCTGCCAGATCGCCGCCGTCTTGCTGGGCATCCAGGCCATCAGCCTCGCCGTCCAGCTCATGGCGATGGCCCAGGCGGCGACGCCCCTCGCCCTGATCGCTCTTTGGTGCGGCGCGTTCGCCGCCGGCGCTGCGGGGTGGGTCTTCTGCCGGCCCGTCCGCGAGGACGCCGATCGTCCGACGATCCCTAAAAGTGCGCTCGCCATTGCCGGCATCGCCGCCGGATTTAATCTCCTGGCGGCCGTCGTGCCCTCGAGCAAGATCGACGAACTCTACTACCACATGCTGCTGCCGGCCCGGATCGTCGCGGACCAGGGGCTTGTGATCTATCGCGCCCCACTCGAATCCGCGGTGCTGCCGCAGATGGCCTATCCATTCTTCGCCGCGCCACTGCATGCGCTCGGCTATCCCGATGCCCCCAATATCGTGAGCTGGCTGCTGAGCCTGATGCTGGTCTGGCTGGGCTGGTCCCTGCTGCGCCAGCGCGGCGTCGCCCATCCGATCGCCTATTGCCTGGTGGCGGCATTGCTGGTCGGCGCCTATCCAGTCGTCTTCCATGTGACCGGCGGCAGTCACGCATTCGGCGATCTGTCGCTAGCGACCGCCGTGGTTGCCCTGGCGTTGGCGTCCAAGCTCCTGGCCGTCTGCGGCCCTGCTCGATTTGCGTTCATGGTGTCGCTGCTCGCGTGGAGCGCGGCCTCGGCAAAGGTGTCGCTCTTGCCCATCGCCGGCGCTGTCGCGCTGCTTGCCGCCATTTTCGCGTGGCGTGGGCGCGAGACCCACGCCGAGCGGCTTCGCGTCGTTGCCGCGTCGACCATGCCCTGGATGGTCCTGGGCGCACCGCTGATGGCGTGGACCTACCTTCAAACCGGCTCCCCGTTCGGTCCCCTGTTCGCCGGTGTTTTCGGCGAGAGCCTCTTCCAGCCGGAGATATTCCGTGAGTTCGCCGAGCGCACGCGGGGCAACAACCAGGCGGCGGCCGGCGCGATACCGTTCGACGACCTGGCCGCCTACTCGCCGCTCGTCTGGCTGGCCGCGTTCGGCGCCCTCGCTTCCCGTTCGACGCCGACGGCCGTTCGCCTGTGGGGAGGCGCCCTGCTGCTGGGACAATGCCTGATCATCGCCTGGTTGCTGCCGTACCATGCGAGGTTCTTGGGCGGCCTGCAGTATGGCCTCGCCATCTGCTTCGCGCTCTATCTGCCGCCGTGGCTCGCGCTCCGGCGGCAAACGGCGATCGCCCTGGTCTCGGCCGGTGTCGTGCCGTGGCTGCTTGGACAGGCAATCTATGCCCAGCAGTTCGCCGCGATGGCCCTGGGCTTCGAGGACCGGACCGCCTTCTACCGCCGCTACGTTTCATTCTTCGAAGACTTCGCCAGGCTGGATCGCCTGCTGCCGGCAAACGCGGTCCTGCTGTCGGGGAATATCCGGCCGCCGGCAGTCTATGCGCCCCGGCCGATGGTCTTCGATCTGGCCGACGTGCCGCCCGGACACGAGGCCTATGTCTTCAGTGTGGACACGCCAAAAGCCTCCGACTATCCGGCCGGCTATGTGCTGGGTCCGGAAATCTACGCCAACCCCAGCGCCGTGCAGACGGTGTTCAGGCGCTTCTGGGTAGCGCCGCAGACCGGAGAACTCCATGTTGTCCGCATCGCGCGCCCGTGATTGTCATGCGAATTTCCAGGTTCTAGTCTGAACGCATGCAACAGCAGACCGCGATCAAAGTGGCCGGCGTGGTTCTGCTGGTGGCGTTTCTCGGCCTCGTCACGATGGTCGTGATATCGCCCGGGTCGTTCCTGCACGACGAACCGGAATACACGAAGTACGTCCCGCTGCTTCGCGAGCATGGACCCACCGAGGCCTTCCTGAAGTCGCTGACCGGCGCAGCGGGACCGCTCTATGCATTCGTACAGTTGGCATTGGCGCCGTTGACCGATCTTCGGCCGGTCGGAATGCGGCTGGTGAACCTGGCCCTTCTGGTCGTGGTCGCCGGTATCCTTGCGGCCTGGCTGAGGCAGCAGAATTGCCGGGACTACCTGGTGGCCGCCGGCTCGATCCTCATCGTGCCCATGACATGGGTGATGGCGGGCCTCGCATTGACGGAAATGCCGGCAATGGTCTTCGCCACGCTCAGCCTCTATCTCCTGCTGAACGGCGTGGAAGCTCTCGAGCAGGACCGCCCGGTTTTGCGCTGGTTCGTCACCAGCGGTATTTGCCTGGCCGTCGCTGTGTGGGGCCGGCAACCCTATCTGTTGCTGGCCGGCGTGCCCGTGGTGATGGCGATGCTGGACCGGCGATTGCGGATTGCAGCGCTGGTTTTCGCGGCCATCGTCGCCGCATCGGCGATGCCGCTCGTCATCGCCTGGCACGGGCTGGTGCCGCCAGATGACGGCGCGGACGAAGGCCTGACATTGCTGCACGGCGCCATTTCTCTCGGCTACGCCAGCATCTGCTTCTTCCTGCTGGTGCCTCGTTTGCGATGGTTTTTCCGGAAGTCCTTTATCGTGGCGGCCGTCATCCTTGCGGCACTCAACACCTGGTTCGGAATCGTCGTCTACGCCCCTGTCGAGACGCTCGTTTCCGCGTTCCTCTCCGAGGATGGCATGGTCGCCTACAGCCGTGCCTGCGGCTCGCTGATGCTGGTTTGCGGCATCGTCTTTCTGGCCTGGATGCTGGCAACCACCTGGCAAGATCGCGGCGATCTGAAAAAAGTGGCAATCAATGTCGGCCTGTTGTGCATCGTCCTGTCGCCGGCACTGATCATGAATTTCTATGCCAGCCGCTATACGGCCATGGCTTTGCCCTATCTGATCCTTGCCGCTCAGCCCTGGCGCAAATGGGGATGGGAGGCTACCACGGCGACAATCATTGGCTGCGCCATGGGGCTCGTGTCGCTGCGAGGATACTATCTCCTGGAGTAGCCCTCGCCATGCTATGAGCAGTCCGATGACCAACGCGCTGACGCTTCGCTCCGGCGACCGCCTTCCCGATTTCGCGCTGCCCGGCCTCGACGGCAAGCTGCGCAAATTCATCTGGTCGTTCACCGGCGATCCCGTCGCCCTGCTGGCGGTGGACGATCTCGGCAATCTCGACGGCGAACAGTTCAAGGCTTTTGTCGGCGCCTGCAAGGCCGCTTCGGCCACCCTGGTCGTGGTGTCCGGCAACGCCGTGGCCGCCGCCGCGCGCCCCTGGTCGAAGCTGGGCGGCAGCACGGACGGCACCGAGGGGCCGTTGCTGCTGTGCGATCCAGAGCGGAAATTCCTCGCCGCCCTGCTGGCGCCGGGCGGCGGCATCGGCTTCGGCCCGACCACCGGCTTGCGCATGCGCGTGATCGCCCTCGATCCCAACCAACGGGTCGCCGCCGCCTTCGACACGCGCGCGCTCCCGGCCGCGGCGGAAGCAATCGGTGGCGTCGCCGACGACGTGCGGACCAACGCCGGCGCCGACATAGCGCTCCGTCTCCCCATGGCGCCCGTGCTCGTGCTGCCCCGGGTCTTCGAGCCGGACTTCTGCACGCAGTTGATTCGCCTCTGGGGCAAGGGCGACCACCAGGACAGCGGCGTGTCCAGCCGCTACGGCAACGTCAACCTGTCCCATCTGAAGCGGACCGAGGACTACACGATTGTCGAGCCGATGCTGCTGAAGGGAGTCTCCGACCGCCTCGCCTATCGCATCGGTCCCGAGCTCGCCAAGGTCTTCGCCTATGACCGCGAGTTCACCTTCGACTCGCACGTCGTGTTGTCCTACAGCGCCGAGGGCAAGCATTTCTTCGGCGCCCACCGCGACAACGGCGCACCGACCACCGCCAACCGCTCCTTCGCGGTCTCTCTAAATCTCAACGACGATTTCGAGGGCGGCGAGCTCGCCTTTCCGGAGTACGCCGGCATCCGCGTCTCCCCGCCGCTCGGCGGGGCCGCAGTATTCTCCTGCTCGCTGCTGCACGTCGCCCTGCCGGTGACGCGCGGCCGCCGCTTCGTGCTGACGACCTTCTTCCGTCACAAGGCCGTCGGCTAGCCTCGAGGCGCATCTCGTTGCACACTTCATGACGGAGGAAACGTCATGACCTATCGGCATTCATATCTCTTCAGCATCAATCCCAACACACCGTCACTCATGAAGGTGCAGCCCGACGAGGAGTTCCGGATCGAGGTGCTGGGCTCGCTGGCCGAGGTGCCGGACGTCAAGACCATCCCGACGCCGTTCACGCCTGAATGCGAGGGCCATCCCCTGACGCCCATTGCCGGCCCCATCATCGTACATGGCGCGGAACCCGGCGACGCCGTTGCCATCGACCTGATCGAGATCACTCCCAGAGTCGACGGCGTCACCGCGATCCTGAAGAAGTTCGGCGTGCTCAAGGACGAGTTCGCCGAACCCAAGGCGCTCGCCTGCCCGGTGCGCGACGGCAAGGCCTGGTTCGCCGACCGCATCCCGATCCCGCTCTATCCCAACCTCGGCACCATCTCGACGATGCCGCCGGAGGGCTACAAGCCATCCTACGCCGGCGCCTATGGCGGGGACTTCGACCAGAAGGACGTGGGCGTCGGCTCGCGCGTGCATCTCCCGGTGATCCATCCCGGCGCGCAGGTCTTCTTTGCCGATCCGCACGCCGTGATCAGCGACGGCATCATCTCCGGTACCGGCATCGAGTGCAGTGCTTCGGTGCGTGCCCGCATCGGCCTCAACAAGGGCGTAAAGCTCGACCGGCCCATCATCGAACAGGTCGACACCATCCAGATTCTTGGATGGGGGCCGACCGTCGAGGCCGCGACGGAGGACGCTTCGCGCGGGGCCGTCGATTTCGTGGCGAGCCGCACTCCGCTGTCGCGCGAGGAGGCCTATATGCTGCTGGGAATCACCGGCGAACTGCGCGTTGGAACCTCGCCGCGTCCCGTCATGTGCGCGCGGCTCATGATCCCGCGCGCCGTGCTGGAATCGGCAGGCATGACGCGCGTGGTTTAGGCGGCAGGTATCCAGCTCTTGGCCTCACCGGCGTAAGCTGCGCCGGGATTGCCATGGACAGTGGTGCGCCACATCAGGCGGCCTTCGCTGTCGCCGTCGAACCACGTCGCGGCGTGCACGAGACAGCGATTGTCCCAGATCAGGAGATCGCCTTCGGTCCATTCGTGCGCGTAGCAGAAGCGACGCTCCGTCAGGTGCGCCATGATCTCGTCGAGCAGTGCCGCACCCGTGCCGTGCGGACCCGGCTCCATGTCGATGAACGGCCCCTCGAACCAGTCCATCTGGCCCCACTCACAGAGATAGAGCGAGCGCTCGCCCGTCACCGGGTGTGTGCGCACCACCGGCTGGCGCTGCGAGCGCTCGTGGACGGCGAAGGCGCGCGGTGTGCGACCCGCCAGGGCCGCGTCGCGCGAACGGCCACTGCCCGGCTGCGCATGCAATCCTTCGAGCCTGTCGACCTTGGCCTTGAGTGCCGCCGGCAAGGCCGCGTAGGCGAGGATGCCGTTGGCGAACAGGGTCTGTCCGGTGTCGCGCCGGGCTGGTGTCACGGCATAGAAGAGCGAGATGTCGGGCGGCGGACGGCGATAGCTCTGGTCGGTGTGCCAGCCCTTTTGATGCGGATATTGCGTCGGGATGAGGCCATCGGCAGCAAGTGGCGGATCGGGCCGCCTGGGCGGCGCCTTGCCGACTGGCGGCATGTTGGACACCAGCAGGATCTCCGGCACCGACACATGAACCGACTTCAGGTCGGTGAGCGTGTGGCGGTAATCCTCGACCTCGGGCCCGAAGACGCGGCTCAGGCGAATGAGGAGATCGGGCTCTCGGGTGATTGCACCCATGCCCTGGATCAGCAGCAGCCCTTTCGCCTCGGCAAGCGCCGCGGCCATGGCTTTGGGATCACGCTCGGCCGCGGCGATGACATCCCGCGCGCCACCGCCGAAGCGCAACGTCGCCCCGAAGGACGCACCGGCCAGCGGCGCCTCGCGCGTGACGCTCATGGGCGCACGCCTGCATAGGGATCGTTGACACCGTCGAGCGGCCAGATCGGCCGGCGCAGCTTGGTGAATTTCAAACGTGTGATGTCGGGCGAGCAGATGCCGCCGGAATCCACCAGCACGATCTCCCGCGCGATCGGTGCGTAGGCGGCGCGGAAATGCTGCACGCTTTTCACCACCACCACGCTCTTGGCCCGGGGATCGATGCCCTGGCTCAGGAAGACCTGCAGGTCGATGGTCTGGATGCGGTTGGAAATGGTCACCACGTCGATGCCGCCGATGCGCAGCACCGCCGTCGGTCCCATCCCCGTCTCGACGCCGGCATTCATCGGTCCGTCGTTCTTGAAGCTGCCGTCCGACAGCATCTTCACGATGGCCTTGGCCTTCACCGGCCCACCCATCGAGGGATCGGTGTGCCCGCCCAGCACGACGTCGATCTCCTTGCCGACGCCCGCCTTGATGGCTTGCTGCACCGTGCCCGGATCGAAGATCGTGCCGAAGGCCACGTTCTCGACCTTGGCGTCGATCAGCGCCTGCAGCACCGGCGTCGTGTCGTTGTAGCCGCCACCGCCCGGATTGTCGGTGCCGTCGGCCACGACCAGCGGGCCCTGCTTGCCCACGCCCGCTTTGGCCGCCGCAATCGCGTCGGAGATCGGACGGTAGTCCGAGGAGCTTTCGTCGCGCCGTTTCCAGATCTCGTCGAGCATGGCCGCCGCCACCGCCTTGGCGCGCGCCTCGGCGGCGGGCTCATAGCTCACCGCCACGGACGGGCCGGTGTAGGGAATGTCGGCCCAGGTGAAGCCCGCCTGGATGCTGACGACATTGATGCCGGGTTCCTTCTCGAACGTATCGGCCTTGGCCAGAAGCTCACGCATCAGTCCGGGCTGCGTCGTGCGCCCGTGGTCGGCGCCCTCCAGCATGGCCGGCTGGACCAGGAGGCAGTGCGGCTTCTTCTTACCTTCCAGCGTCTCCTGGACCAGCGCCGCGGCCTGCACGGCGCGTTCGTAGCCGTCGATATGCGGATAGGTACGATAGCTCACCAGCGCGTTGGCATGCCTGGCCATCTTCAAGGTGGCGTTGGCATGCAGATCGAGCGTGGCAACCACCGGGATCTCCACCCCGACGATGCCGCGCAGCGCCTCGAGCAAGGCGCCTTCGGCATCGTCCTCGGTCGCGGTGACGGCCGCGCCATGCAGCGACAAGCAGATGGCATCTAGCTTGCCCGCCTTCTTCGCCGCGCCCACGATCATGTCGCGGATATGCTCCCACGTTTCCCTGGTGAGCGTGCCCGACGGCGTGGCGTTGGCTGCCCCGCCCCACACCGGCTCCCAGCCGTACTTCTTCACCGAGTCGATATAGCCACCGACCTCATTCTTGGTGCCGGTGAAGCGCGGCACCATCGCCTCGCCCTCGATCAGCCAGCGCTTGCGGTAATCCTCCAGCGTGGTCGGCAGTTTGCTGAAGGTGTTGGTCTCGTGCATGAACTGCGCGATCAGGACGCGGTACGCCATCACTCTGCTCCTGCGCCTACAACTTCGCCGTCTTCAGCCACTCCGCCTGGCCTTCCTCGCCATCGACGCCCATCGATTCGAGGAAGCGGCAGACCATCATGTAGTAGCCGATCGTGAGCGTGAGCTCGACCAGCGCCCCCGGCGTCAGGAAGGCCTGCACCGCCTTCAGCGTCTTGTCCGACGCCTTGACGTTGCGCACCACGTCGTCGGCATAACGCAGCACGGCCTTCTCATTGTCGTTGAAGGCGGAGGCCTCGATGGTGGCGTCGCGGAGTGCGGCGATCTTGTCCTCGGTCACGCCGACCTCACGGCCGATGCGCTCGTGCTGGAAGACCTCATAGGCCGCCCGGCTGAGACGCCCAACCCGGATGATCGCCAGCTCGCGCAGGACAGGCTCGAGCTCGCACTTGTAGAGCAGCGCGTTGCCCATGCGGATGAAGCCCTTCATCCCGTACTCGGAATTGGCCAGCATCTTGTAGATGTTCAGCGTCGGATTGAGCTTGGTCAGGAACTCGGCATGCTTGCCGATCGCCGTCTCGACGTCGAAATATGGAACACGCGACATGAAATCTCCCCTTCGGAACGGGGAGCCTACGTCAGATCAGGCCGCGCTTCACCAGCGGGTTGAAGAAGCGGCCCCACGGGCCGGTCAGCACGATGGGCTTCTCGACCACGATCAGCGCGATGCAGGGCTCGCCCGGATCGGCGATCGGCTCGTGCCGGTGCTCGCCCGGACCGACGGCGAAATCGCCGACGCCATAGTTGCCGGTCTCGTCGGTGTAGCCGCCCTGCAGGCAGACCGTGTACTCGTAGCCCGCATGCTTGTGCTGCGGCAGGCCATGGCCCGGCTCCAGCCGCAGCAGCGACACCCGATGGAAGGAGCCCGGCAGGTCGAGCCGGATCTCGTCGAACATGCCCAGGATGCGGCGCCAGCCCATCCCCGGTCGCAGATGCGGCGCCAGGGGCGCCGGCGCCCATTCGAAGCCCGGCTTGCGGACGGGAGGCTGGGCGGGTGGCTCGACAGGCATGCCGTCAAGGCGCGCCATCAGGCTCTCCAGGCCCGCCTCGTCCACCGCCGCCTCGGCCTCGCGCTCGATCAGCGCGCCGCCCACGGCGTTCAGCCGGTCGACCACGCGCCGGGAATCCGGGTCGAGCGCCACATGCAGCGCCACGGCCAGCGCCGGGCCGTCGGGCAGAGTGCCCGCGGCATAGTCCAGCAACAGCTCTTCAGGGGCCGGATGGCGGCTCATGTCTCGTCTTTCTCCAGTGCTTCCCGCAGGCGCCCGAGGGCCAGGCGAATGCGGGATTTTACCGTTCCCAGGGGCAGCTTCAGTTCCTCGGCGATGACCGTGTGCGTCTTGTCTTCGAAAAACGCCTTCTGGATCACCACCAGTTGATCTTCCGACAGACCGCCCAGGAGTTCTTTCACACGGGTATACGTCTGCCCGGCGAGAACGGATTTGTCGGCATCCTCGGCTTCCGGGGCATAGACCACCAGCCAGTCCTCGGTGTCGATCGGCCGGGCACCCCGGCGCAGCAGGTCGATCCGCTTGTTGCGGGCAATGGTGTAGAGCCAGGTGGCGGCCGAGGCCCGCGTCCGGTCGAAGCTGGCGGCCTTTCGCCACACCATGACCAGGGCCTCCTGGGCCACTTCCTGCGCGGTGTCCGCATCGGTCCCGCCCCGCATCACGAAGGCTTTTATGCGCGGCGCGAAGTGGCGGAACAGGGCCGCGAAGGCGGCACGGTCCTGCCGCGCCGCAATGGCTTCGATCAGGTCGGCAGCCTCGTCGGCGGTCAGCATGCGGGCAGCCTACCCCGGCCGGCCCTGCGCGCCGAGGTCCCAGAAAATGCCCGTCATCAGCCGGAGCCCGTCGCGCGCCACGGGCGCCAGCAGGTGCTCGTTGGGCGCATGCTGGGAGCAGGCGGCGTAGGAATGCGGCACCCAGACCGTGGGCAGGCTGAGAATGTCGGTAAAGACCTCGTTGGGCAGCGAGCCGCCGAGGTTGGGCAGCATGTTGGGCTTCTGGCCCCCCGTCTTCTCGATCGAGGCGGAAGCAAACTTGGCCCACGGGTTCTCGGGATCGAGGCGGGTGGCATTCATGATGACGTCGCGCGCCTGATCGATCTCGATCTGGCCAAAGCCGTGCTTGTCCAGGTGCCGCTTCAGTGCCGGGATGATGTCGTGCGGATCGGTGCCGACGACGAAGCGGAGCTGGCAGTAGGCAATGGCGCTGGGTGGGATGGCATTGACCGGCCGGTCGGGATTGCCGGTCTTGAAGGCCAGCACTTCGAAGCTGTTCCAGCCGAACACGCGCTCGACCGGCGTCAGCGACTTCTCGCCCCAGTCCTCGTTGATCTCCGGCGCACCATCGCCGGCATCGACAACGGCGTCGGCCAGCGCTGCCCGCACCGAATTGGTGAGCGTCTTTGGCCGCCACTCCGGCACTTTGATCTGGCCACGCGCGTCGGTGATGGTGGCCAGCGCATGGGCCATGATGATGCCGGGGTTGGCCAAGAGCCCGCCCCAGTTGCCGGAATGATGGCCGCCCTCGCGCATCGTGAGCTTGAGGTTGAAATTCAGCGTGCCTCTGGTCCCGCCGAAGATGGTCGGCCGGCGATGGTCGAGCCGGGGGCCGTCGGAGCCGATCAACGCATCGGCCTTGAGTGCCACCTTGTTGGCCTTGCAGAAATCGGCGAGGCCGGGCGAGCCGGTTTCCTCGCCGGTTTCGATCAGGATCGTCGAATTGAAGCCCAGCGACCCACGTTCCTGCAGCACGCAGGCGAGTGCGGCGATGTTGATCGTGTGCTGGCCCTTGTTGTCGGCGGTGCCGCGGCCATACATCCGGTCGCCCTCGACCACGATTTTCCACGGCGACAGGCCGGAACGCCATTGGTCGTCCTGGCCGCGGATCACGTCACCGTGGCCATAGGTCAGGACCGTCGGCTTGGCAGGGTCCTCGACCCGGCGGGCGATCAGGAACGGACCGTATTCGGCGTGCGGGTTGGGCTGCACCTGGCATTCGTAGCCGAGCTTGGTGAGCGACTCCGTCATCTCGCCGGAGACATACTCCTGCAGCGCCGGCATGGAGTCGGTCTCCTGGCTGGTGGTCGGGATCGCCACCCGCCGCTGCAGTTCCTCGAGGAAACCGCCATCGTCGAAATACCGCTCTGCGCGCCCGATGGCGCCGTCCCGTGTGCCGGTCATGTCTTTTCCTTGGTGGTCAGGCCGCCAAGATAGCAAAATACGGCCTCAAGCGAGGACACAATGCTGACATCGGGCCGCGTCGTTTTCACCGACATGGAGCAAGTCCACTACGGCAAGCCGGCGGCGCAATCGGTCGCCGAGCTGGTCACGGCCTGTGGCGCGGCGCGCGTGTTCCTGATGGTGAGCGGCACCCTCAACCGGGAGACCGACGAGGTCGAGAAGGTGCGCCTGGCGCTGGGCAACAAGTGCGTCGGCACCTTCGACAGGATGCCGGCCCATTCGCCGCGCTCGGCCATCATCGCCGCGGCCGCCCAGGCCCGCGAGGCGCGCGCCGATCTCATCGTGACCCTGGGCGGCGGCTCGATCACCGACGGCGCCAAGGCGGTCCAGCTCTGCCTCGCCAACGACATCGCCAGCGTCGAGGCGATGGACAGGATCCGCGCCACCGACGTGAAGCCGCCGACGGTGCGCCAGATCTCGATCCCGACCACGCTCTCGGCCGGCGAGTTCTCCGGCATCTCAGGCGTCACCAACGAGGCCACCAAGGTGAAGGAGCTGTTCCGCCATCCGCTCACCATCCCGCAGGCCGTGATCCTCGACCCCGAGGTGACGCGCCACACGCCGATGTGGCTGTTCCTCTCGACCGGCATCCGCGCCGTCGATCATTGCGTGGAAGGCGTGTGCTCCAAGGAATCGACGGAGTTCACGAACGCGTCTGGCCTGCATGGCCTCTCCCTGCTGACGCGCGGCCTGGCCAAGGTGAAGGCCGATCCGACCGACATGAAGGCCAGGCTCGATTGCCAGATCGGCTCATGGCTCTCGATGGGCGGCCTCGCGGCCGGCGTGCCGATGGGAGCCAGCCACGGCATCGGCTACGTGCTGGGCGCGGTGTTCGACGTGCCGCACGGCCACACTTCCTGCATAATGCTGCCCTCGGTCATGCGCTGGAACAAATCGGCCAACGCCGACAGCCAGGCCCTGATCGCCAACGCCATGGGCCATCCCGGCAAGGACGCGGGCGACGTGCTCGACCAGTTCATCCGTGGCCTCGGCATGCCGCGCAGTCTTTCTGAGGTAAAAATCGGCCGCGAACATTTCGACCGCATCGCCCAGCAGGCCATGGGCACGCCCTGGGTGCCACGCAATCCGCGTCCCATTCCGACACCGGCCGAGGTAAAAGAAATTCTGGAGTTGGCAGCGTAATGGACACTCCCCTCTTGAACCCCGGCGTCACCGAGACCTCCGCCAAGGCGGCCGCGCAGCGCTGGATCGCCGACTTCGCAGCGGCACTCGACTCGCGCGATCCCGCGCGTATCGCGGGACTGTTCGCCGGGGAGTGCTTCTGGCGCGACATCCTCGTCTTCGATTGGGATCTGCGCATGATGACCGGCGCAAAGGCTATTGCCGAGCGCCTCGTGCCGCGAATCGCCAAGACGGACGTCCGCGATTTCCAGCTCGCAAAGGATCGTGCGGCGCCGCGCACCGTGACGCGCGCCGGAACCGAGACCATCGAGGTGATGTTCACCTTCGAAAGCGCCGTCGGTCCCTGCGACGGTGTCGTGCGCCTCGTCCCGGAGGGCGGCACCTGGCGCGCCTGGACGCTCGCCACGCTCCTGGCCGAGATTCGTGGCCACGAGGATCCCGCCAACGGCAAGCGCTGGCAGAATGTCGACTGGAAGCGCAATTTCGGCGGCGAGAACTGGGCCGACCGGCGCAGGAAGGCGATTGCCTATGCCGATCGCGACCCGGCGGTGCTGGTGGTCGGCGCGGCGCAGGCCGGGCTGATGATTGCGGCGCGGCTGTCCGTGCTGGGCGTCGACACCCTCACCATCGATCGCGAGCAGCGGCTGGGCGATTCCTGGCGCCGCCGCTACCACGCGCTCACGCTGCACAACGAGACACGCGTGAACCACCTCCCCTACATGCCCTTCCCCCGCTCCTGGCCGGTGTTCATCCCCAAGGACATGCTCGGCAACTGGTTCGAGCTCTATGCCGAGGCGATGGAACTGAACGTCTGGACGGCCACGGAGCTCACGCACGCGCGTTACGACGAGGCGGCGAAGCGCTGGGATGTGACGCTGAAGCGCGGCGACGGCACCGAGCGGGTCATGCATCCGCGCCATGTGGTGTTCTGCAACGGCGTCAGCACCATCCCCAAGATGCCTGACCTGCCGGGGCTGAAGGATTTCCGCGGCGCCGTCAGCCATTCGGGCAATTACGGCAGCGGCCTCGACTGGAAGGGCAAGAAGGCGCTGGTGCTGGGCACCGGCACGTCGGGCCACGACGTGGCGCAGGATCTCGCGGTCTCCGGCGCGGCCGAAGTCTCGATCATCCAGAACGGCCCGACCCTGATCGTGAGCCTCAAGGAAGCGCAGGCGCCCTACGCGCTCTACGACGAAGACATCTCGTTCGAGGACAAGGACCTGATCGCGGCCTCCTTCCCTTTCCCCATCTATCAACGCTCGCATCAGCGCATCACCAGGATGAACGCGGAGAACGACAAGGAGCTGCTCGACGGGCTCGAGGCGCGCGGCTTCAGGCTGACTTCCGGGCCGGAGGCCGATGGCTGGCAGATCATGTACGGCCGCCGCGGCGGCGGGTACTACTTCGACGCCGGCTGCTCGCAGATGGTCGTCGACGGCGAGATCGGTCTGATCCAGTACGACGACATCGAACGCTTCTGCCCCGAGGGCGCAAAAATGAAGGACGGCACGGTGCGCGAGGCCGACCTGATCGTGCTCGCCACCGGCTACCTCGGCCAGAAGGAATCGGTGCGCCCTCTGCTGGGCGACGAGATCACCGACCGCATCGGCCCCGTCTGGGGGTTCGACGAGGAAGGCGAGCTGAAGGGCATGTGGCGGCCGACCGGCCAGCCCGGCCTGTGGTTCCTGGCCGGTGGCCTCGCGCAATGCCGCATCTTCTCGAAGGTGCTGGCGCTGCAGATCAAGGCGCGCGAGCTCGGGATCGTGCCCTAACCCTTGAGGCGGCCCTTCCGCCTTGCCACCGATTCGGCCAGCAGGCAGAGGATCTCCCACATCATGGTGACGCCGACCAAGGCGGTGTTGCCGCTCATGTCGAAGGGCGGCGAGACTTCGACGACATCGCCGCCGACCACGTCGAGCCCGCGGAGCCCGCGCAGCATGCGCTGCGCCTCGTGCGGCGTGTAACCGCCGATCTCCGGTGTGCCGGTGCCCGGCGCGAAGGCGGGATCGAGGCCGTCGACGTCGAAGCTGACGTATGTCGGGCCGCTGCCGACCACGCGGCGCGCCTCGGCGATCACCTTTTCGACGCCGAGGTCGAAATACTCCTCGATGGTGATCACCCGCATGCCCTGGTCGACCGCCCACTGGTTGTCGTCGCGCTTGTACATCGAGCCGCGGATGCCGATCTGCACCACCCGCTTGGGGTTCAGAAGCCCCTCCTCGACGGCGCGGCGGAACGGCGTGCCGTGGGTGTATTTGTAGCCGCCGAAATAGGTATCCCAGGTATCGCTGTGGGCGTCGAAATGCACCATGCCGAGCGGACGCGCTTTATCGGCGATGGCGCGCATGATCGGCAGCGTGATCAGGTGGTCGCCGCCGGCCGACAGCGGCACCGTGCCGGCGGCGTGGATCTTCGCGAAGTGCTTCTCGATCCGCTCCAGCGAATCGTCGAGGCTGGCCGGGTTGACCGGCGCGTCGCCGAGATCTCCGCACTTGGCCAACTCATAAGGCGCCACGCCCGTCACATGATGAATGCGGCGCATCATCGTCGAGAGGTCGCGCATCTGGCGCGGGCCGTGCCGCGCGCCCGGCCGATTGGTGGTGCCGCCGTCCCACGGCACGCCCACCATGCCGATCTCGACCTCGGCCGGATCACGGAACAGCGGCAGGCGCATGAAGGTGGCGATGTCACCGAAGCGCGGAACGACTGTGCCGGAGACCGGCTGGGGGAAATCGGTCATGCTTTCAGGAGAGCCTTGCGTGCCGTCACGAATTCCTCGACGGCGGCCACGAAGCGGTCGCCCTCGGCCTCGCCGATCATGATGTTGAGCGCCACGAAGCCGCGCCGCGCGATCCAGATGCCGGCAGCCATCATGTCGAAGAAGAACAGCTCCTTGGCGTCCTGGTTACCCGCCGCAATGTCTGCCGCCGTCCGGATCGGCCGTGAGGTGGCATGCGCCGTCATCATCGAGCCGATGCCGGAAAACTGGAACGCCACCTTGTTCCTGGCGCAGATCGCGTTCAGCCGCTCCCGGATCTTCTCGCCGCGGGCATTCAGCTCCGCCGCCGCCGCGGGCGTATAGACCTCGCCGTAGCCCGCGACGCCCGCCGCCATGGTCAGCGCATTGTTGTTGAAGGTGCCGGCGTGCGGCAGCGAATCGGCCTTGGTCGGGTCGAACAGCTCCATGATGTCGCGCCGGCCGCCGAAGGCACCGAACGACATGCCGCCGCCGATGTATTTGCCCAGCGTCGTCATGTCGGGAACGACCCCGTGCTTCTCCTGCAGGCCGCCTGGCGAGAGGCGCGAGGTCATGACCTCGTCGAAGATCATCGTGATGCCGCGGGCCCTGGTCTCCTCGCGCACCGTTTTCAAGAACCCGACGTCACCGGGAAGACAACCGTGCGATCCCTGCATCGGCTCAAGCAGGACGGCAAACAATTCCTCACCATGCTTGGCCAGCAGCGCCCGCGTACCCTCGACGTCGTTGTAGGGCGCCACGATGAAGTCGTAAGGGATGTTCACCGGACTGCCGCCACTCACGAAATAGAGCACGCCGCCGTGATAGCCGCCGTGGAAGACCATGACCTTGGTGGCCTTGGTCCGTCCCTTGCGCTGGGCGAAGACCCGCGCGCCGGCCAGCGCCATGACGTTGCCCTCGGTGCCGGAGTTGGTGAAGCGCACCAGGTCGATCGACGGCATGCGGTCGGCGATCAGCTTGGCGAGCTTGGCCTCATTCTCGTTGCGGCCGCCGTAGTTCCAGCCGTTGTTCAACGCCTCGTCGACCGCGGCGCGGATAACCGGGTGCGAGTGGCCGTAGATGCCGGCGGTGTATTCGCCCAGCACGTCGATATATTCGTGGCCGTCGGCATCCCACAGGCGGCAGCCTTCGCCGCGCACGACCGTGAGCGGGAACGGCGAATTGTGCAGCGTCGTGCGGGTGTTGCCACCCGGCATCGCCTCGCAGGCCTCGTGATGGCGTCCGAGGCTTTTGGGATTGCTGTCGGCATAGGCCTGGCGCGCTTCGATGAGCGCGGACTGCAGATCCGAATTGACCAGGGCTTGATCGGGCACGTCACTCTCCTCGCGTTAGGACGAGAGTATCACACCACGTTCAGCTCCCGGATAGGCCGCCCTGCGGATATGCGTTCATAACCGAAGGGACTGAGGTCGATGGTGCGGTAGCTGCCATGCACGATCAGCTCGGCGACGGCACGCCCGACCGCAGGCGACTGCTGGATGCCGTGGCCCGAGAAGCCCGTGGCGAAGATCAGGTTCTCGTGGTCGGGATGGCGGCCGACGATGCCGTTCTGGTCGAAGGTATTGTATTCGTAGTAGCCCGCCCAGGCATTCACCACCTTGGCCGCCTCGAAGGCCGGCACCCGGGCCGCCAGCGCCGGCCAGACCATGTCGTCCCATTCCTGGTGCTGGACTTCCAGCGGCGGCTCGGCCGGATCGTTGCCCGCGGCCGGCGTCGTGCCCGCCAGATAGAAGCGGCCCTCGGGCCGGAACCATACGCCCGACGGATCGATGGTCAGTGGCGTGAGCCCGGGCGGCTCACGGACGTCGAGCACGAACACCGAGCGCCGCCGGGGCTCGACCGGCAGCGCAATGCCCCCCGTCGCGGCCACTTGCCCCGACCAAGGGCCTGCCGCCAGCACGACCGTACCGGCCTCGATCCGGCGCCCCGAGCGCAGCACGACGGCGTTGGGCGCCAGTTCCATGACCTCGTCGGCAATGTACTCGGCGCCGAGTTCCCGAGCTTTGCGCCTGAAACCCTGCATCAGCGCCGGTCCGTCGAACCAGCCCTCGTTGGCGATACCGTGTGAGGCGAGCGTGATGCCCTCGGTCGAGATCCAGGGAAACCGCGCCTGCAACGGCCCAGGGTCCAGCAGCTCGACAGCACAATCCTCACCACGCTGGATCGAGTGGTTGGCGCGCAGCACGGCCTCGCCAGCTGGCGATGCGAGGAAGAGATAGCCGGGCTCCTTCAGCCCGAGATCGACACTCAGCAGTTCGGAAGCCCGGCGCAGGAAGCCGATGCCGTAGCGCGAGAGATGGATGTTGAGCGGCGTCGAGAACTGCTGGCGGATCGAGCTGGCCGACAGGGCCGAGGACGCCCGCGCATAGGTCGGATCGCGCTCGACCACCGCGACGGTGCCGGTGAAATTGGGATCGCTCCGGAGGTGATAGGCGATGGACGACCCCATCGCACCGCCACCCACGATCAGGACGTCGAACCCATCGGTTGGAACCTCACAAACCATGGGCTACGCTGCGCTCCACAAGGGCTGCTAAGGCCGCGCGTACCGAGTCAGCGACCAGCGGACAGGGGGGTACAAATGGACACTCTCGCGCGTGCCGTCAATGCAATCGACTGGGTCAACCGTTGTGTCGGCCGAGTAGTGGCCTGGCTGACCCTGGCCACGGTGTTGATCTGTGGCGCAGTGGTGCTGCTGCGGTACTCTGCCGGACTTGGATTTGTGTGGCTCCAGGAACTCTATGTCTGGACGCACGCCATGACATTCCTGCTGGCGGCGGGCTTCGCCTATCTCCTCAATGCCCATGTCCGGGTCGACATCTTCTACGCCAAGCTCGGAGCACGCGGCAAAGCCTGGGTCGACCTGTTCGGCGTGATCTTCCTTCTGATGCCGTGGCTCGTCCTGCTCGCCTGGACGTCGTGGACCTACGTCACCTACTCCTGGCAGACCAGCGAGATATCGGTCCAGAGCAACGGCATGCCGGGCATGTACGTTCTCAAGTCAGCGTTGCTGGGCTTCGTCGCCCTGGTCGGCCTGCAGGGTCTGGCTTGGGCCGGCCGCTGCATTCTGGTGCTCAATGGCCGAGAACCACCCCTCTCCGAGACACTGACCGGACCGCTGGGCTGAGGCGCGCAGCATGT
This sequence comes from Reyranella sp., assembly GCA_052386855.1. Classification (GTDB taxonomy): domain Bacteria; phylum Pseudomonadota; class Alphaproteobacteria; order Reyranellales; family Reyranellaceae; genus Reyranella. The sequence goes on along the minus strand of JBQTJT010000054.1, from coordinate 60,020 downwards.
CCAACACCCTGACCGGCGACATCCTCGCCATCCTCCTGTTCGTCGTCGCCACTTTCGGTGTGCTGTGTGGGTTTCCCATCGCTTTCAGCCTGGCGGGGTTCTCGCTCATCTTCGCCGCTCTGGGATGGGCCCTCGGCGTCTTCGACCCGATCTTCCTGACCTCGTTGCCATCGCGCTACTTCGGCTTGATGACCAACGAGGTGCTGGTCGCGGTGCCGCTATTCATTTTCATGGGCGCGGTGCTGGAGCGCTCCAAGATCGCCGAAGCGCTGCTCGAAACCATGGGCCAGATGTTCGGTTCGATGCGCGGCGGGCTCGCCATCTCCGTGGTGATCGTGGGTGCGCTGCTCGCGGCATCGACAGGCGTGGTCGGCGCCACCGTGGTCACCATGGGTCTGTTGAGCCTGCCCGCCATGATGCGTGCGGGCTACGATCCCAAGCTCGCCACCGGCGTTATCTGCGCCTCGGGCACACTTGGCCAGATCATCCCGCCTTCGGTCATCCTGATCTTCGTTGGCGACCTTCTGATGGGTGCCAACCAGCTCGCCGCTCAGAAGACGGGCAAACCGCTCGATCCGGTGTCGGTAGGCGATCTCTTCGCCGGCGCCTTTTTCCCGGGTATCTCCCTGGTCATCCTCTACATTCTCTACATCCTCGTGCTGGCGGTCGTGCGTCCGAGCAGCTGCCCGGCGCTGGTCATGGATGCGGAGGAGAAGCGCACGCTGCCGCGCCGTTTCCTGCGTGCCCTGGTCCCGCCGCTGCTGCTGATCATCGCCGTGCTCGGTTCGATCATAGGCGGGCTGGCGACGCCGACCGAAGCGGCCTCGATCGGCGCCGTCGGCGCGATCGTGCTGGCCGCCTTCAACCGCGCCTTTTCGTGGGAAGTGCTGAAGGGCGTCATGCGCAACACCGCGGTGATCAGCGCCCTGGTGTTCGGCATCGTGCTCGGCGTCTCGGTCTTCTCGCTGGTCTTTCGCGGCCTTGGTGGCGAGCATCTGGTCGAGCAGCTGCTGGTCGAAGTGCCGGGCGGCGCCTTCGGCGCGGTGATGGCGGTGATGATCGTGATGTTCATCCTGGGCTTCTTCATGGACACGATCGAGATCGTCCTGATCGTCGTGCCGATTACCGCGCCGGTCATCATCGCGATGGGCGTCAACCCGGTCTGGCTGGGGGTGATGATCGGCGTCAACCTGCAGACGGCCTTCCTCACGCCGCCGGTCGGCTTCGCGCTGTTCTACATGCGCGCCGTGGCGCCGGCTTCGATCACCACCGGCGACATCTACCGCGGCATCATACCGTTCGTGGGCCTGCAGATCATGGCGATCGCGATCCTCTGGATGGTGCCCCAACTCGCGACCTGGCTGCCGAAGATCGTGTTCCCCGACCCGGTTGCTGCCGTCGGCAGCCCGCAGCCCGGGAGCGGGACGGTATTCGACGAAATCATGAAGGGTCAGCCCGGAAGTGCACCCGCTCCGTCAGGCTCGCCCCTCGACCAGATTCTCGGGCGGCCACCGGAAGCCGCGCCGTCCAGCGATCCAGTCCTCGATCGGCTGATGAAGCGCGACTAGCCGCCCCAACGGCTGGGAAACGCAGAAAAGGGCCGGCGTTGCCGCCGGCCCCATCGATGTCGAACTGCCGCGAAGGTTTCAGGTGAACTGGAACCCGATGAGGCGTGCATTGAGATATTCCTGCAGGCCGATGCGGGTCCACGCCATCTGCTCGCGCTGGAATTTGTAGTAGGAGTCCAGCGTCTTCTTGGTCAGCGCATCGCCCGAATCGCGCAATTCCTTCATCACCTCACCGCAAGCCTTGCCATAGGCCTTGACGAACTCATCGGGAAGTTTCTTGAGCTGCACGTTGTGCTGCCTGATCAGAACCTCGAGCGCGCCCGCATTGTTGGCATCGTTCTCGGCCGTGAGTTGGCTGTGCTCGTCACCGCACCCCCAGGCAAAGATCTGCTGCACATCCTTGGGCAATGCCTCGAACTTGGCCTTGTTGACGGTGATCTCGTTCAACGTCGCGGGCTCGTGCATACCGGGCCAATAGTAGTATTTCGCCACCTTGTAGAAGCCGGCAGCGAGATCCTGCCACGGGCCCACCCACTCGGTGGCGTCGATGGCACCCGACTGCAGGGCGCCGAAGATCTCGCCAACCGGCAGGTTGACGATGGTGGCGCCCAACTTGCGCAATGCCTCGCCACCCAATCCGGGAATGCGCATCTTGAGGCCTTTGACATCGGCCGAGGACTTGATCTCCTTGTTGAACCATCCGGCCATCTGCACGCTGGTCGAGCCGGCGTGGAACCCCTTCAGGCCGAATTGGCCGTAGGCCTCGTCCCAAAGCGCCTGCCCGCCGCCGTAGCGCAGCCACGCCACCGACTCGGCGTTGGTGAGGCCGAACGGCACCGTTGTGTACAGGCTCAGGACCTTGGATTTGTTCTGCCAGTAGTAAGGCGTCGAGTGCATGCAGTCGGCAGTTCCGCGCTGCACGGCATCGAACGCTTCGAAAGCCGGCACCAACTCACCGGCGGCAAACACCTTGATCGTGAGCCGTCCACCGGTCGCCGCCTCGATCTTCTCCGCGAAGCGTACCGCCGCGACACCGCCGCCCGGAAACATCTTCGGCCAGCTCGTGACCATGCGCCATTCCACCCGGCCCTGCGAGATCGCGGGAGCCGCCATCGTCGTCATCGCGGCCGTCGCGGCAACCCCGCCGACTGCTGCCTTCGCAAACCTGCGTCGCTTGATTGTGGTCATCGTTCGCGTCTCCCAACTGTGAAATTTCCAATTCACGCGGAGCAATACGCTACACTTGGCCTGACTCCTGGCGTTCACGCCGCCAGGTCGAATGGCAGATGCTACAGACCGGATCGCTTGCTTGTCAAAGAGCCGGAGACACCGAAACGAGCCGCCGCTTCAGCGCCTTCTCCACGCCTGCAGGCGGCCGAACAGGAAGCGGTCGAAGACGATGTGCACGGCCTTCACAGCGGCCGAGGTCGCGACGATGACCAGGCAGAGCGCGGCGGCGGCGGCGGTGGCGCCGCTTTCCTCGATGTTCACGGCGGCGACCGACGCCGGCTTTGTGTCGGGGGCGTAGAGGAAGATCACCGACGACACCGTCGTCATGGCGTTGACGAACATGTAGATGGCGATATCGACGATCGACGGCAGGCAGATCGGCGCGGTGACGCGCCCGAAGGTCTTCCACACCGGCACCTTCAGCGACGCCGACACCGATTCGAACTCCGGGTCGATCTGCTTCAGCGCCGTCGTCGAGGTCAGGTGCCCGACCGTGTAGAAATGCGCCACCGTGTTGATCACCAGGAGCGCCATGGTGGCGTAGAGGAAGTTGAGCGGGTTATTGGGCGCGTTGAAGAAGAAGATGTAGCCCAGTCCCAGCACCAGCCCCGGCACCGCCATCGGCAGGAAGGCCAGGAGCTGCACCACCCCCCGCACCAGATGGAAGCCCTTCGTCTTCTCGTTGAGCCAGGCACCGACGAACATGATCGTCGTGCCGATCACCGCGGCGCCCGCCGCCATCCACAACGAGTTGAAGTACGAGCCCCAGCCGTTGGCATCGAAATTGGCGAACTCGTAGTTGGCCAGCGTCAGGCTGAGATTGTAGGGCCAGTACTTGATCAGCGAGCCCCAGGTCGCCATGCCGAGGATCGCCAGGATCCACAGGCAAACGAGCCCGCAGAAGATCGTGAAGAAGAGGTCGCGACCGAATTTCGGCTTGGGGATCAGCGGTACGGCGCGCGCGGTGAGCAGCGCCACCTGCTTCCTCTGCACCAGCCGGTCGACGACGAAGGCCAGCGCCGCCGGGGCCAGCAGCACCATGCCGACCACGGCGCCCATCGAGAAATTCTGCTGGCCGATCACCTGCTTGTAGACGTCGGTCGCCAGCACGTTGAAGTTTCCGGCGATCACCTTGGCGATGCCGAAATCGGTCATGACCATGGTGAAGACCACGAGTGCCGCGCTGATCAGGCCGTACTTGGCGCCGGGCAGCGTCACGGTGAAGAAAACCCGGAGCTTGGAGGCGCCCAACGCGTCGGCCGCCTCGTAGAGGCGCGCATCGGCGGTGGCGAGCGCCGTCACCAGGATCATGGTGGCGTGCGGGAAGCAGTAGAAGACCTGGGCGATGACCATGCCGTCGAAGCCGTAGATCGATCCGCCGCCCAGCAGTGCCTTGAAGAATCCCTGGTTGCCGAACAGGTAGATCAGCGCCAGGCCCGGCAGCAGCGAGGGCGCGAAGATCGGGATCAGCGCCACGCCCTGGAACAGCCAGCGCATCGGCAGCACGACGCGCGTGAGCGCATAGGCGTAGAGGAACGAGAGCGGCACCACGATCAGCGTGCACACCGCCGAGACATGCAGGCTGTTCAACGCCGACTTGAACAGCGCCGGCGTGGAGAAGTACTGGACGTAGTTGGCCAGCCCGACGAAATTTCCGTCGCGGTCCAGGAAGCCCTTGGACAGCAGCGCCCACAGCGGAAGGCCGACGGTCACCAGCAGCCAGGCGGCCAGCAGCAGAAGGCCGGCGCGCATCATCAGGTCGTCGCGCGACAGGCGCATGCGCAGGCGGGCCTTCGGTGCCGGGACCGCGAGGCTCACGCGGGCCCCCTCACGCGGCGTAGACCCGGACCCGATCGGGCGGCAGAGCCACGTCGAGCCGGCTGCCGATGACGACACCGAGGTCGCGGATCAGGTTGCTCGAAAAATCCGCGACCAGGGCCGTGTCGCCGCTGCCCCTGACCTTGAGCGTGGCGCGGCAGAAGGCACCGACGAAATCGAGTTCGGTCACGTCGACCGCGACGCGGTTGGCGACGTTAGCCGGCAGGTCGCGCACCCGGACATCCTCGGGCCGGATACTGAGGCGCACGGCCGTGCCGGTCGCGAGGCCATCCTGAGCCGGACAGGCAAAGGCAAGACCGCCGATATTGACCCGCTCCGGCGCCTCGAGCGTTCCGGTGAGGAAATTCATCGAACCCACGAAATCGGCCACGAAGGCGGTCGCCGGCGCCCGGTAGATCTCCTGCGGCGAGCCCACCTGTTCAATGGCGCCCTGGTTCATCACCACGATGCGGTCCGCCATGGTCAGCGCCTCTTCCTGATCGTGCGTCACCATGATGGTGGTGACGCCGAGGGTCCGCTGCAGTGCCTTGATCTCATGACGCAGCCGCAAACGGACACGGGCATCGAGCGCCGACAGCGGCTCGTCGAGCAGCAGCAGGCCGGGCGAGGTCGCGAGCGCTCGCGCCAGCGCCACGCGCTGCTGCTGGCCGCCCGAGAGCTGGGCGGGATATTTCGCTCCGGAATCGGGCAGACCGACCAATGCCAGCAATTCGTCGACGCGCTTGGCGATCGCAGCCTTGGCCTGGCGCCGGCTCACCAAACCGTAGCCGACATTGTCGGCGACGGTCAGATTGGGAAACAGCGCGTAGGACTGGAAGACGATGCCGAAGTCGCGCTGCGCCGGCGGCAGCGCCGACACGTCCCGCCCCTTCTGGCGGATGGTGCCCGAGGTCTGCGGGTCTAGGCCGGCAATGGCACGCAGCAGGGTGGTCTTGCCGCAGCCCGAGGGCCCGAGGAAACAGACGAACTCGCCCTCGGCGATATCGAGAGAGATATCGCCGAGGGCCGTGAAGTCGCCGAATCGCTTGGAAAGGTCGCGGACTTCGAGGTAGTTCGTCACCTACACCGTCACTTGGCCTTGGGCGCGGACTTGCCGTCGTAGCGCTTGGTCCATTCCGCCAGGATGCGTTCGCGGTTCTTGGCCATCCACTCGACGTCCATCTTGGCCATCATCTTCTCGCCATCGGGCGGGTAGTTGGCCGGCATCGACTTGACGGCCGGGTTGGCGACGATGGCGTAGTACTTGCCGTAGAGCTCGTTGGCCTTGAGCGAAGCCGAGAAGTCCGCGAGCTTCTTGGCCGCCTCGAGGTTCTTCGTGCCCTTCATGATGGCGGTCGCTTCCATCTCCCAGCCGAGACCTTCCTTGGGCACGATCAGGTCGATCGGCGCGCCCTTGGTCTTCTCGGTGGCGCCGCGCATGTCGAAGCCTATGCCGATCAGGCGCTCGCCCTTCGCGGCCTGCACGCAGGGCGCCGAGCCGGAGTGAAGGTACTGCGACACGTTCTGGTGCAGCGCGTCCATGAACTTCCAGCCCGCATCTTCGCCCATGATGGTGAGCCAGCCCGCGACGGTGAGGTAGCCGGTGCCCGACGAGGCCGGGTTCGGCATGACGATCGAATCCTTGTACTCGGGCTTGGTGAGATCGGCCCAGCTTGTCGGTTTGGCCTTCTTGCCCTTGTCGGCTTCGGCGGTGTTGAAGCACACGACCGCGAGGAAGGCATCCATGCCGACCCAGGTCTCGGGAGTCTTGCCGCTCTTGAACATCGGCTTCAGCGCCGCGGCGCCGGCCGGCGTGTAGGGCTCGATCATGCCGAGGCCCGCGAACAGGCCGACGCTCGAAGCCGCGAGGCCCCAGATCACGTCGGCGCGGGGATTGTCCTTCTCGGCGATCAGCTTGGCCGTCACCACGCCGGTCGAATCGCGCACCCAGGCGATCTCGATGGTGGGATTGTCGGCCTCGAAGGCCTTCTTGAACGGATCGAGCTGTTCGTTCTCGATCGCCGTATAAACCGTCAGCTTGGTCTTTTGCGCCCAGGCGCTGCCACCGAATCCGGTGGCTGCCAGCACGGTCGCACCGGCCAGCACCACGCGACGCAGAATTGAAGTCTTGCCCATTTTTATCTCCCCGTCCGGCGACATCCCGGTCGCCTCGCTACACGCGCCGCATGACGCATCCGTGACAGCACCTATCCCCAGCGCGCTGCCCTTCACAAAACCTTAACATGAGGGTGGGGATGGGCAAGGCCGTCATGCTACGATCCCTCCTAGCAAGAGGAGAGCCAGGATGGACGGCACGGCGCTGTCGGCGCGTCATTCAATATCGCCGGAAATCGCCCAGCTGGTCGCCCGGCACAAGCCCGGCGGACCGCTGGAACGGGCGTTTTACATGGCTCCCGAGGTTTTTGCAGCCGATCTGGCGCGGATCCAGCATCGCCACTGGGTGTTTGCCGGCTATGCCTTCCAGATCCCCAAGCCGGGTGACTACTTCACCTACCAGGTAGGGACCGAATCGATCATCGTCGTGCGCGACCGCGGCGGCGAGATCCGCGCGTTCCACAATGTCTGCCGCCATCGCGGCTCCCGGATCTGCAGCACCGAGTCCGGCCATGCCCACCGGCTGGTCTGCCCCTATCACCGCTGGACCTACGAGCTCGACGGCGCGCTGGTGCTCGACACGCGCCGCGAGTTCGGCGTCGACAAGGAAAGCCTCTCGCTGAAGCCGGTGTCGGTCGTGGACGCGGCCGGGCTTCTGTTCGTTTCCTTCTCCGATGCGCCGCCCGATTTCTCCGAGGCGCTGGCCACCATCCGCCGCAAGATGAAGCCGCACGCCATCGACCGCGCCAAGATCGCCCACCAGGTCGACTACATCGTCATGGCCAACTGGAAGATCGTGTTCGAGAACAATCGCGAGTGCTACCACTGCCCGCCCAACCACAAGGAATACAACACCGCCGCCTACGACGTGCAGCGCGACCAGGCGATGCTGGACCCCACGCTGCAGCCCGGCATGGACGCCATTGTGGCGCGCGCCAACGCCCGCTTCCGCAGCCTCGGCCTCGATGAGGGCGACGCGCTTTCGACCATGACCGGCATGTCATGGCGCTGCCACCGCACGCCAGTGGTGGAAGGCTTCGTGACCCAGAGCATGGATGGCAAGCCGCTGTCCTGCCTGATGGGCGACATCAAGGAATGGGACTCGGGCACCTTGCGCACCACCGTGTTCCCGAACTTCTGGCAGCACACCAATTGCGACTACGCCGCCGCCGCGCGGCTGACGCCGATCGGTCCGAACGAAACCCACGTGCGCGGCTACTGGCTGGTCGACGAGAAGGCGGTCGAAGGCAAGGATTACACGCTCGATCGCCTGCTGCCGATCTGGGACCTCACCAACAAGCAGGACTGGAAGATCTGCGAGGATCAGCAGGCCGGCGTCAGCTCGCACGCCTACACGCCCGGCCCCTACTCGCTCGTGCGTGAACGCAACGTGGCGCATTTCCTCGACTGGTACCTCGGAGAATTGCGCTAGTGGCCCTTCCTGCTCAAGCCCGCATCGTCGTGATCGGCGGCGGTGCGGTCGGCTGTTCCATTGCCTATCACCTGGCCAAGCTCGGCCAACGCGACGTCGTCGTGCTGGAGAAGAGCGGGTTGACGCACGGCTCGACCTGGCATGCCGCCGGCCTGGTGGGACAGCTCCGCAGCAAGCGCAACCTCACGCGCCTGATGCAGTACAGCGCCCAGCTCTACGGAAGGCTGGAAGCCGAGACCGGCCAGGCGACGGAATGGAAGCCGGTCGGCAGCCTGCGTCTCGCCTCTTCCCAGGAACGCTGGAGCGAACTCAAGCGCATGGCGACCACGGCGCGCAGCTTCGATTTCGAGCTGCACACGCTATCACCGAAAGAGGCGCAGGAGAAATTCCCGCTGATCACGCTGGGCGGCATCGTGGGCGCGGTGTTCGTGCCCAACGACGGATCGGTCGAGCCGTCCAGCCTGACGATGGCCTATGCCAAGGGTGCACGCGCGGGTGGCGTGCGCATCGTCGAGGGTGTGCTGGTCCGGGGCTTCGAGTTCGACGGACGGCGCGTCAAGCGCGTGCTCACCGACCAGGGCACGATCGACTGCGAGATCGTGGTCAATGCCGCCGGCATCTGGGCGCGCGACGTGGCGAAAATGGCCGGCGTAGACGTGCCCGCCGGTGCGGTCGAACACCAGTACATGATCACCGAGAAGAGCGACGCCATCCCCAAGGGGCTGCCGACGCTGCGCGACCCCGACAACATCTTCTACCTGAAGCCCGAGCCGGGGGCGCTGGCCATCGGCGGCTGGGAACAGGGCACGCCGACCTTCGGCAGCAAAGGCGTCCCATTCAGCTTCGGCCGCGAGCTTTTCCAGGCCAACCAGGACCGGCTCGAGGCCTTCCTGCTGCCGGCCGCGGAGCGCCTGCCGATCCTGAACGAGCTCGGCATCCGCACCGTGATCAACGGCCCGATCCCGATCTCGCCCGATGGCGAGCCGATCATGGGCCTCGCCCCGGAGCGAGATAATTTCTACGTGGCCTGCGGCTTCACCTCGGGCATTGCGGCGTCCGGCGGCGCCGGCAAGGCGATGGCCGAATGGATCGTCGAGGGCGAGCCCGGCCTCGATCTCTGGGCCTTCGACGTTCGCCGCTTCGGCAGCCATCACATGAGCGCGCGCTATCTGGCCGAGCGCAGCGTCGACAGCTACTGGCGCTACTACCAGATCCATTACCCGATCGAGGAGCTCACCAGCGCGCGCGGCGGCCGGCGCTCGCCGCTCTATCCGCTGCTGCAGGCCAGGAACGCCGTCTTCGGCTCGCGCTTCGGCTGGGAGCGGCCGAACTGGTTCGCGCCCGCCGGCACCGAGCCGGTCGACAAACCCTCCTTCGAAAGTCGCCCCAACTGGTTCGGCCCCGTCGCGGCGGAATGCCGGGCGGCCCGGGAACGCGCCGTGCTGATCGACCAGAGTTCCTTCTCGAAATACGAGATCGCAGGCCCCGGTGCGTTCGCGGCACTCCAGCACCTCGCCGCCAACGATCTCGACAAGCCGGCGGGCTCGCTGATCTACACCCAGCTCTGCAACGAACGCGGCGGCATCGAAGCCGACCTCACCTTTGTCCGGCTCGACGAGAACCGCTTCTACATGGTGACCGGCAGCGCCTTCGGCGTGCGCGATACCGGCTGGATCCGCAAACACCTGCCGGCCGACGGCTCGGTCACGCTGCAGGACCTGACGTCGGCCCGCGCCACGATCAATCTCGCCGGCCCGATGGCGCGCCGCATCCTGGAGAAGGTCGCCGACGGCAACGTCGGCAACGAGGCCTTCCCCTACATGACGGCACGCACGATCCGCATCGGCTACGCCCCGGTGCTGGCGCTCCGCGTCACCTATCTTGGCGAGCTGGGCTGGGAGCTGCACCTGCCGACCGAATATGCCGCCCATGTCTACGAGCAGCTTTCCGCGGCCGGACAGGAATTCGGTCTGGTCGACGCGGGCTATCGCGCGATCGACTCGCTGCGGCTGGAGAAGCGTTATCTCTACTGGGGCTCCGACATCACGCCCGACTACACGCCTTACGAGGCAGGCCTCAGCTTCGCCGTGTCACTCAAGAAGAAGTCCGACTTCATCGGCCGCGCAGCCCTTGAGAAAGCCAAGGCTTCGGGGCCCAAGCGCAAGCTGATCACCTTGCTGGTCGACGCGCCGGTGCAGCTCTACGGCGGCGAGGCGATCCGGCGCGGCGGCAAGGTGCTGGGCGTCACGTCTTCGGCCGGCTGGGGCCACACGATCGGCAAGGCCGTAGCCTTCGGCTACGTGGCCGCGGAAGAAGCCGGCCACGCCGACTACGAGATCGAGGCTTTTACCCAGCGCCACGCCGCGACCCGCATCGCCGGCGCCGCCGTCGATCCGGAGCGGAAGAAGATTTTGGCCTAGCGGGCGCCCAGCTCCTCGGCGACGCTGGCCAGCCAGCGGCGCACGATCTTGTCCTCGTCCTTGCCGGCGAGACCGGCGATGCGGTCCTCGACCTCCATCACCCTGACCCGGCAGCGCTTCAGCAGCGCCTGGCCCCTGGCCGTCGCCTGCAGGCGCAGAATGCGGCCGTGGACGGCGTCGGCCGATTTCTGGATGGCGCCGCCCTTCTCGAGGTTGCGCACGATCACGTTGATGGTCTGCGGCGTCAGGAACGTGAGCCTGGCCAGCGCCGCGCCGGAGACGCCGGGATAGGCCACGATCATGGTCAGTACCGCGAACTGCGCCGGCGTGGCATCGAGATCGGCCAGCGCCCGCTCCATCGCCGCCCGCACCGCCACGTTGGCCTGGCGCACCAGGTAGCCCAGGTGCCCGTCGGGCCCGCGCTTGCCCTCCCCAGGTCTGGGAATTGTCACCTTGCGATTCATATCAGCCTTCTTATATGTTATCAGGCATCGAATATAGAGGAGTTAAACCCGTGAACCTAGAGCTTGCCGCCCTCGTGCGCCGCCATGTCGAGGCCGAGAACGCCCAGAACCTGGAAGCGACCCTGGCCACGCTGCACCCGGAGTGCCGCTTCGAGGACCATGCCACCGGCCAGGTCTGGCACGGCCGCGACGGCGCCGCCGCGCACTACCGGCAATGGTGGACCACCTTCGATGTCACGGTAAAGCGCGAGGCCGGGCAAATTGCCGCCTGGACCGACGACGGCGGCTATATCGGCGAGGCGACCTGGCGTGGTCACCATATCGGCTCCTTTCTCGGCCTCGCACCGACGAAGCGGCCCGTGATTATCCCCTTCGTCGTTGTGCTGGGGTTCCGGGACGGGCTGATGTCGAGCGAAGGCTTCCACTACGACCTCGCCTCGCTGCTGCGCCAGATCGGCGACGAACCGATCCAGGCGCTCAGCGGGCTGCAATATCGCGCCGCGGCGTGAGTGCACAATTCGTGTCTGTCGATTCCTGCTAAAGGACATGGATGGACCTCGCCGCACAACAAGAACTCGCCCGCCTCCTCGCCTCTTTCCGGCGGGACCGCCGACAGCAGAGCGGCCTCGCCCCGCATCTCGTGCCGCCCGACAGCGCCACCGCCTATCGCGTGGCCGGCATGGTGGCCGAGGAGCTGGGCTGGCCGGTGCTGGGCTGGAAGATCGCGGCCTTCAAGGAGGAGATGCAGCAGGCGTTGCGCACCGATTCGCCCATCTACGGCCGCACCTACTTCGTGCAGGAGACGCCGGTCAGCGTCGCGCACGCGACGCTCGCGAGCCCCATTCCCGAGGTCGAATATCAAGCGAAGCTCGGCATCGACCTGCCACCGCGCGCAAAACCTTACAGCCAGGACGAGGTGACGGAGGCGGTGGCTTCGCTGCATCCAGGCCTGGAACTGGCGGAATGCCGCTTCATCCATGACGCGGCCTTCCCGCCGCTGACCGCCATCCTGGCCGACGGCGCCGGCTGCGGCACGATCATCTATGGCCCTGCCATCGCCGACTGGAAGACACGCGACATCGCGGGTCAGGTGGCAACCCTCTCGTCCAACGGCCGGCTCCGCCGCAAGGGCACGGCCGCCGATGCGCTCGACCATCCGTTGGCGCCACTCACCTGGCTCGCCAACGAACTCTCGCGCACCGGCGTCGGGATGAAGGCTGGCCAGATGGTGAGTACCGGCACGCTGACCGGCATGCTGGCGCCCAAGCCGGGCGAGACCTACGTGGCGGACTTCGGCCCGTTCGGCGGGGTCACTGTCGCGTTCACGTAAACCGCATCGCCCGGTCCCTCACCGAGCCGTAGCGCAGGCTCACGAGATCGAGCGCGTAGTTCTGGTAGAGCTTCCACGGCCGCTTGCTGCCCTGCTTGGGCTGGTGCGCCAGCGCGCGCTGGATGTAGCCGGAGGAGAAATTGACCCACGGTTCCTCGGTGAGCGTCGGATCGTCGTTGCGCGGCGTCGCCTGCCGCGTGCCGGTGCGGTCCATGTGGTTCAGCAGCCGGCAGACATACTCGCAGACGAGATCGGCCTTCAGCGTCCACGAGGCATTGGTGTAGCCGAACACCGAGGCGAGGTTGGGCACGCCGGAATACATCATGCCCTTGTAGATCATGGTCTCGGGCGGCTTCACCTGTTGGCCGTCGACGACAAGTTTCGCGCCGCCCAGCGGCTGCAGCACCAGGCCGGTCGCCATCACGACCACGTCGGCCTCGAGCTCGGCGCCCGACTTCAGCTTGATGCCGGTCTCGGTGAAGGTTTCTATGTGATCGGTGACGACCGATGCCTTCTTTTTGCGGATGGCGCGGAACAGGTCGGCGTCGGGCACCAGGCAGAGCCTCTGGTCCCACGGATTGTAGCGCGGCGTGAAATGCGTATCGACGTCGTAGTCCGGCCCCAGCATCTGGCGCACGCCGCCCAGGATCAGGCCCTTCACCTTCTCCGGCTTGCGCTTGCACATCTGGTAGAAATACATGCCGAGCAGCACGTTCTTCCAGCGCGTCAGCATGTAGGCGAGTTTGAGCGGCAGCCGGCGCCGGAGCTTGTTGGCGATCGGATCCTGGGCGGGGCGCGCCACCACGTAGGTCGGCGAGCGCTGCAGCATGGTGACCTGTGCGGCCATCTCGGCCATCGCCGGCACGACCGTGACGGCGGTGGCGCCACTGCCGATCACCACCACCTTCTTGCCCGCATAGTCGAGGTCCTCGGGCCAGTGCTGCGGGTGCACCACCCTGCCCTTGTAACCGTCGATGCCGGCAAACTCCGGCACATAGCCCTTCTCGTAGCGATAGTAGCCGCTGCACATCCAGAGGAAGCCACAGGAGATGAACACGCGCTCCCTGTCCGGCCCGCGCTCCAGCTCGACCGTCCACTTCGCATCTTGCGTCGACCAGGAGGCGCCGACCACGCGCTGCTGGTAGCGGATTTTGTGATCGATGCCGTGGTCGCTCGCGACCTCGCGGATGTAAGTCAGGATCGAGGGCCCGTCGGCGATCGCCTTGGCGTCCTTCCACGGCCGGAAGCGGTAGCCCAGCGTATACATGTCCGAGTCGGAGCGGACACCGGGATATCGGAAGAGATCCCACGTCCCGCCGCTGGCCGTGCGTGCCTCGACGATGGCGTAGCTCTTTCCCGGGCAATTCTTTTGCAGGTGCCAGGCCGCGCCGATGCCCGAGAGGCCGGCGCCGACGATCAGCACGTCGATGTGCTCCGGCAAGCGTTCGGGCAAGTGCTCGGTTTGTGCAGAAACATGTGTATCCATGGCCGCAACCATCATCGAGTCCGCGCAAAGACGCAACCCCACGGCCCTTCCCGTGCTATCGTCGCGGGCGATGAATACCCCCACGGAAATTCAGCGCACCGAACGCAAGCTCGCCGCGATCCTGGCCGCTGACGTCGTGGGTTATAGCCGGCTCATGAGCCACGACGAGGAAGGCACGCTCAACCGGCTGAAAGCCCATCTCGGCGAGCTGGTCGAACCCCACATCGCCGCCCATCGCGGCCGCATCGTCAAGCGCACCGGCGACGGGCTGCTGGTCGATTTCGCCAGCGCCGTCGAGGCGGTGCGCTGCGCCGTCGCCATCCAGGCCGGCATGGCCGACCGCAATCGCGCCGCGGGCGACGACAGCCGCATCGAATTCCGCATCGGCATCAACCTGGGCGACGTCATCATCGAGGGCGAGGATATCTACGGCGACGGCGTCAACATCGCGGCACGGCTCGAGTCGCTGGCCGACCCGGGCGGCATCTTCGTGTCGCGCGCGGTGCGCGATTCGGTGCGCGACAAGCTCGGCATCGTGCTCGAGGATCTGGGCGAGAAGCCGGTCAAGAACATCGCCCGGCCGGTCCGGGTGTTCCGCATCGGCCGGGCCGACGGCATGACCACCGCATCGCAGCCCCCGGCGATGCCCGACAAGCCGTCGATCGCCGTGCTGCCGTTTACCAACATGAGCGGCGACGCCGAGCAGGAGTATTTCAGCGACGGCATCTCGGAGGATCTGATCACCGACCTGTCGAAGGTCTCGGCGCTGTTCGTCATCGCCCGCAATTCCTCGTTCACCTACAAGGGCAAGACGGCAAAGGTGCAGGAGATCGGCCGCGAGCTCGGCGTGAGGTTCGTGCTGGAAGGCAGCATCCGCAAGGCCGGCAACCGTGTGCGCATCACCGCCCAGCTGATCGACGCCACCAGCGGCGGCCACCTGTGGGCCGACCGCTTCGACCGCGACCTCACCGACATCTTTGCGACGCAAGACGAGGTCGTGCAGAAGATCGTGGGCGCGCTGGCCGTCAAGCTGACGCAGCGCGAGGTGCAGCAGCGGCGCCGGATCGGCACGCGCAGCATCGAGGCCTACGAATGCTGGCTGCGCGCGCGCGAGCTGCTCGCGCGCTCCACGCGCGAGTCCGTCGCGCAATGCCAGACCATGCATCGCCGCGCCGCCGAGATCGATCCCGCCTTTGCCGCGCCCCATGCCGGCCTGGCGTTCGCCCGGGTGGCCGACTACGTCAACGGCTGGGCCGACGATCAGGTGCTCGTGCTCGAAGAGGCCGAAGCGTCGGCGCGGCGGGCGATCGAGCTCGACGAGCGCGAGCCGGTCGGCTACGTCGCCCTCGGCAATGTGCTGGTCTGGCGCCGCCGGCACGACGACGCACTGGTAGCGCTGCGGCACGCCCTCGAAATCGAGTCGAACTATGCCCAGGGGCGCGCACTGATGGGCATGGCGCTGATGTATTCGGGCCGGCCGGCCGAGGCGCTGGAAGCGTATGCCGCGTCGATGCGGTTGGATCCCTACTACCCCAACATCGTGCTGCATCTCGTGGCCCAGGCGCACTTCAGCCTGGGGCAAGACGAGACCGCCGCCGCCTGCCTGCTCGAGCGCATCGCCCGCAATCCCAACACCGACGCCAGCCGCATGTTGCTGGCGTCAAGTTACGGTCACCTCGACCGCGCCGAGGAAGCGCGTGTGGTGTGGGCGGAATTGCTCCACGTAACTCCTGGCTTTTCAATCAACCAGCGGGCCAAGGTCCTCCCCTACAAGGATTCCAGCGATTTTGACCGCATCGTGCAGGGCCTCGCGAAGGCCGGATTGCCCTCCTGATTCCCTCGGGGAGTGGCCGCGCGCCGCACTTCTCCTCGCCCTTCAGTCCGCGTATTCTTGGCGATAATCCCGTGCGGGGAAGCAAGACGATGTTCAGAGGGTTTACGGTTTCCATGGCTGCGCTGGCGGCCGTCTTCAGCCTGTCCAACGAGGCGGCGGCGGCCGGCTCCTGCGACAATCTCGAGGGCCAGGACGTGGCCCTCGCGGGAACGGTCGACAAGGTCGCCGGCATCGGTGTGATCTTCTTCACGGACAAGAAAACCGGCTGCGATTTCGGCCTGGTCGCCTTCTCGAGCGACCCGCCGTGCAAACAGGGCAACGCGATCGAGGTCAAGGGCAAGCTCAGGAAGAACGCCTACGTCAAAGGCATGTACGACGTCGAACGCAATCGCCGCGCGCCTGACGGACTCGTCTGCCGCTAGACCGGCTTGCGGCGGCGCTTTCCGATCTCACCGCCGATCAACAAGACAAGACATCCGCTCATCGTGACGCCAGCCGCGATGGTGAGCCCGGGCCCGTAGCCGGCAAAACCGTCGCGCAGGAAGCCGAACAGCGCCGGCCCGAAAGCCGAGGTGAACTGAATGACCGTGGCCGCGGCACCGTAAGTGGCGCCGAATGCGGTGGCGCCGAATTCGCGCCGGACCACGACAGGGCCCAGCGTGGTGACATGGCCGATGCCGTAGCCGTAGACGAGGCTGGCGGCAATCAGCACCGGCACCATCGGCCAGAGCGCGATGGCCAGCAGCGCCGCCGACTGCGCCACCATCACGGCGCAGGCCAGGTGCCGCGTGTGCACGCGGTCGACGATGCGGGCCAGGATGAGGCGACCCACGAATGCCGTGACGCCGGTGGCGCTCACCAGCAGTCCCGCGCCCGCCGTGCCCAGCAGCGGCTCGGCCAGGGCAACATGATGGGTGATGAAGCCGATCTGAACGGTGAGCCCCAGGGCAAAGGCGGCCGCGGCGCTCCACAGCAACAGGCGGCCGTTCGCGGCTGTGGCGATCGGCGGCGTCAGCGCGACGGGCTCGGCCGCCGCGGCAAGTACATCGCCGTCACGCTGCAAGCCGATGTCCGCGGGGCCCCGGAAGCGCAGCACACGCCAGATCAGCGGCACCAGCACGACCGCCACGACGACCCCGGCCGCGACCAGTCCGCGTCCCAGGCCGAGCGTCGCGATGGCCAGCAGCAGCAGCGGCACGCCGGCGATGGCGCCCACGCTGGCGCCCATGATGGCGAGCGTCATCGAGCGGCCCTGGTGGCGCTCGAACCACGGCGCCACCGTCGTGGTGATGCCGGTCATCGACAGTGTCGACCAGCCGATGCCCAGCAACATGAAACAGGGATAGAGCTGCCACGGCGCCGAGACCTGACCGATCAGCGCCACGCCCGAGGCCATGCAGGCAACGCCCAGCAGCAGCACGGGCCGGGGGCCCCAGCGGTCGATGCTGCGGCCGACCGGCCGCTGCACGGCGGCGCTCACCAGGAAGAACAGGGTGATGGCCGTCGCCACGTCGGCCACCGGCCAGCCGTGCGCGGCCGTGACGGCCTGCAGATAGACGCTGGACCCGAACAGGCCCAGCGACCAGGCGCAGGCGGCGATGACGAAGCAGGCCGCGACGACCCGCCAACCGTGGAACACGCGTGAACCCGTACTTTGCTCAGCTCGGCTTGATGTTGCCCTTCTGGATGACGTCGCCCCAGCGCTTCATCTCGGACACCATCTTGGCCTGCGCTTCGGCCTGCGTGCTGCCGGCGACCGGCACGATGCCGAGCTTCAGCATGCGCTCGCGGAAGTCGGCGTCCTTGATCGCCTCGTTGCCCGCCGCATTGAGCCTGGCCACGACATCGGCCGGAGTGCCCTTGGGCACGAACAACGTGTAGTTGGTGGCCGATTCGAAGCCCGGCACGCCGGCCTCGGCCATGGTCGGCACCTCGGGCAGCAACGGCGAGCGCGTCTTGGAGGTGACGGCCAGGCAGCGCACCTTGCCCGACGCGATATGCGGCAGGTGGGCCAGCACATTGTCGATCGAGACCTGCACCCGGCCCTCGTAGAGATCGGCCTGGAAGAACGACGTGCCCTTGTAGGGAACGTGGGTCATCTCCGCGCCGGTCATCTGCTTCAGCATCTCGTAGTTGAGATGGATCAGGCCGCCGAAGCCCGACGAGGCGTAGGAGAGCTTGCCCGGCTCCTTCTTGGCGAGCGCGATCAGTTCCTGGACGTTCTTCACCGGCAGGCTGGGCGTGACCAGGACGGCGACGGTGCCGTTGCCGATCTCGAGCACCGGCACGAAGTCCTTGGCCATGTCGAAGCTGAGGTTCTGGTGGAAGAAGGGCGCGATCGAATAGTCGACCAGGCTGCCCACCATCATCGTGTAGCCGTCGGGCGCGCTGCGGGCCAGCGCCGCCGCGCCGATGGTAGCTCCGGCGCCGGGCTGGTTGTCGACCACCATGGTCTGGCCGATGCGCGGCGACACCTTGTCCGAGAAGGCGCGCGACACCGTGTCGATGCCACCGCCCGGCGGATAGGGGGCGATCACCCGGATCTGCTTCGCCGGCCAGGCTTGCGCTTGGGCGTGCGCCGGGGAGAAGACGAACGCCCCGACGGCGGAAGCCGTCATCAGGCGACGCCGCGACAGACGCGGATTGTTTCCTGACTTGTCCTGCATTTTCCCCTCCCTATGGCGCGAAATGGAGCTTCTGGATCGCACTGATGACCTTGGTGAGCTTGGAAAGTTCGGCGGCGTCGAGCGGCTTGTCGTCGGGCTGAGGCTGCAGCAGCAGCTCTGACTCCTCGAGTTGCCGCACCAGTTCGAAGGCCTCGGCGGTCTTCTGCTTGTCGGAGCCGGCCAGCAGCGGCTGGATCGACATATAAAGCGACGCCAGACTCCGGTTCTGCAATTCCGGCGTCAAGGGGATCGCGCTCTTGAAGACGCCGTTCAGCGCGTTCTTGGCGTCGCCGACGGTCTTCGCGCGCTTCAGCAGGAAGGTCATGCTGTCGAGCCGGTGCTGGATCTCGAACTTGTGACTCGACAGATCCTGGCGGTTCTTCTGGGCGATCTCGTGGTCGTGCTGGATATTCTGGAGGATCGCCGCGCCGCCGGTCAGGACGACCGACGACAGCAGCCACATGCCGACCGAGCTGTTCAGGAACTCGAACAGCTTCTTGCCGAAGCCATGCTTTTCCGGGACGGGAGGAGGCGCCGGCTCCGGCGGCGGCACCTGCGCCTCGATGGCCTTGCGGACGGAATGGCGATAGTGCTCTTCGGCGGCGATACGCTTCAATTCATCGTCGGACAACATGTTGACGGTCTATTCCTTCATGAAGGCGTTGAGCTCCGGCGTCGGCATGGAGTGGTCCAGATAGCCGAAGGTACCCTTCTCCTTCACTTCCTTGGCCGCATCGAGAAGCCCGGTCATCGCCGCACGATAGAGCGAGGTCGCGAGACTGATGCGCTTGACGCCCGCGGCCTCGAGCTCGGCCACGCTGAACGACCTGCCCTTGATGCCGGCCATGAAGTTGAACGGCTTCTTGAGCGAGCCGCACACTTTCTTGACGGCGGCGAGATCGGGCAGACCCGGCGCCATCAGCACGTCGGCGCCGGCTGCCTCGAAGGCTTGCAGGCGCTTGATGATGTCATCGATATCAGGCTGACCGCGAAGGCAACCCTCGGCGCGGGCGGTCAGCACGAAGGCGAACGGCAGCGCGCGGGCGGCCTTCGACGCTGCGGCCACGCGTTCGGCGGCCACGCCGATATCGAACAGCGCCTTGTCCTTGTTGCCGGTCGCATCCTCGATCGAGCCGCCGACCAGGCCGACACCGGCCGCCTGCCGGATCGTCTGGGCCGCCGCATCGGGTGAATCGCCAAAGCCCTTCTCGAGATCGCCGATCACCGGCACGTCCACCGCCTCGGCGATCGCGCGCGCATTGGCCAGCGCTTCCTCGCGCGTGACCTTGCCGTCGCGCTTGCCCAGTACGCCGGCCTTGGCGCCGCTCGACGTTGCCAGCGCCTCGTAGCCGAGACCGGCCAGCATGCGGGCGGAGCCCGCGTCCCACGGGTTGGGAATGACGAAGGCGCGCGGCGCCTCGTGCAGGGCACGCAACTTCTTGGCCTTGTCGGCCTGACTGACGCTCATCGGACGTTTCCCCTTACATGTTGCGGCCATCCCACTGCCGCGGGCACAGTTTGTCGAATAAGGTGCGCTCCGCGCAATACCGCCGAACCTCGAGAATCTCCTTACCAGAACAAAGGACAACATGCTGGCGGCCATCTGCACGGCCTATGGCGGACCCGACGTCGTGCAGTTGCGCGAAGTCGAGACGCCGGTGCCGAAGGACAAGGAAGTCCTCATCCGCATCCACGCCACGACTGTCGCCTCGGGCGACTGCCGGCTCCGCGGCGCGAATTTTCCCATCGGCTTCGGACTGATGGGGCGGCTGATCTTCGGCACGTCGCGGCCGCGCCAGCCCATTCTGGGAACGGAATGCTCGGGCGTGATCGAGGCGACCGGCCCCGGCGTCACGCGGTTTCGCCCCGGCGATGCCGTCATCGCGTTCGGCGGCGCAGGATTCAGATGCCACGCCCGGTACCGGACGATGCGCGAGGATGGGACATTGACCGCCAAACCCGCTGGCCTCGGGTTCGAGGACGCTGCCGCAATCGCCTTCGGAGGCACGACGGCGCTCCACTTCCTGCGCGGGCCCGGCCGTCTGAAACAAGGCGAAAGGCTGCTCGTCAATGGGGCTTCCGGCTGCGTCGGCGTGGCGGCCTTGCAGCTAGCGAAGCATTTCGGGGCTCATGCCACAGCCGTTTGCTCCGGCGCCAAGTCGGAGCTGGTCCGCTCGCTCGGCGCCGATGCAGTGATCGATTACGGCTCCGTCGACTTCGCCACCAGCGGCGAGCGTTGGGATGTCATCATCGACACCGTGGGCAATGCCCCCTTCGCGCGCACGCGGAACGCCCTGAACGAGGATGGACGCTTGCTGCTGGTCGCTTCCGGATTGCCCGATCTTCTCAAGGCGCCATTCCAATCCATGATGAGCCGCCGGAAAGTCGCCGGCGGGCCCGCTCCCGAACGCGCCGAAGACCTCGCCTTGCTGGCGACGCTCTGCGAAGCCGGCACCGTCAGGCCGGTCATCGACAGCAGCTACCCGTTTGACCGTATCGTCGATGCCCACGCGCGCGCAGACACCAACCGCAAGAACGGCAGCGTCGTCGTCACCATGGGTGGGCAAGCCTGAGCCCTACATGCTGCGCCCGTCCCACGGCCGCGGGCTCAACTTGTCGACATCGATGCCCTCGATGCAGCGGAGATTGATGCCGACCGTGGCGGTACCGTCGGGCGCCGTGCCCTCGGCGTAGCTCTCGATGCCGCACGAGGTGCAGAAGCGATGATGCAGCGCCTTCTTGGCGAATTGATAGTCGCCCTGCTTCGAGGTGCCCGAGGCGAGGCTGAACTTGGCCTTGGGTGCGAAGGCCCACACGGCGCCCAGCTTCGTGCAGATCGTGCAGTTGCACTTGAGGGCGCCTGCCGGATCGAGTTCGACGGTGAAGGCGACGGCGCCGCAGTGGCAGCTTCCGGAATAGGTCTTCGGATCGGCCATGAACTCCTCCTGGGCTTGAACTTTGCCGATGTTCCCTATATGTTCTTTTTGATGTGCAAGCCAGCGTCTTCCGCAAACGAACTGCTCTGTCTGCCGAACAGGGCGAAATCCTATTCCTGAAAATGCACGCTTCTGGCGCGCATCGACCGTCACCACCAGAGGGAGAATCTCAGAGGAGTTTCAAGCAGTTATAGAGCGAAGCACCGGACATCCGACCTCCGCGGGTCGTGGAGGTACCTAGCCCGGCCCCTCTAGCCAGGCCACGGCAGCGACCAGGTCTTCACGTTGGTGAAGCTCTTCATCGCTTCGAGCACGCCTTCCTTGTAGCCGAGGCCCGAATCCTTGATGCCGCCGAAGGGCGACATCTCGATGCGATAGCCCGGCACTTCCCAGATGTTCACCGTGCCGACCTGCAGCTCGTCCACGAACCTGGTGATGTAGTCGAGGCGGTCGGTGCAGACGCCCGAGGAGAGGCCATAGGCGGTGCTGTTGGAGACTTTGATGGCGTGGTCGATGTCCTTCACCCGGATGATGGGGATCGCCGGGCCGAAGGTCTCCTCGCGCACCAGCTCGCAGGTCGGATCGACATGGTCGACGACGGTAGGCGGAAACAGCGCGCCGCGGCGGTCGTTGCCGTGCAGCAGCTTGGCGCCGTGCTTGGCCACCGCTTCGCTCACGCGGTTCTGGAAAAGCGTGGCGGAACATTCGTTGATCACGGTGCCGACGTCGGTCTCGGGATCGAGCGGATCGCCTGCCTTGAGCTTCTTCGCCTTGGCCAGCACGCGCTCGACGAAGGCATCGGCGATCTTGTCGACGACGATGATGCGCTTCACGGCGGTGCAACGCTGGCCCGAGTTCTTGGTGGCCCCGGCGACGGCGAGGTCGGCCGCCTTGTCGAGGTCGGCATCCTCCATGACGATCAGCGGGTCGTTGCCGCCGAGCTCGAGGACGATGCGCTTGTAGCCGGCCTTGTCGGCGATGTATTTGCCGACGCGAACCGAGCCCGTGAAGGTGATCAGGTCGGCGTGCGGATCGGTGATCATGGCATCGCCGATGTCGTTCGGATTGCCGGTGATGACCGACAGCATCTCCGGCGGCAGGCCCGCCTCGTAGAGCGTGTCGGCCAGGAACAGCGCCGTGAGCGGCGTCAGTTCGGTGGGCTTCAGGACGACGCAGTTGTTGGTGGCGAAGGCCGGCGCCAGCTTGTGGGCCACCATGTTGAGCGGATGATTGAAGGGGGTGATGGCACTGATGGCATTGAGCGGCTGGCGCAGCGTGAAGATCTTGCGCGGCTTGCCGTGGGGAGTGAGATCGCAGGAGAAGGTCTGGCCGTCGTCGAACAGGCAGAGCTGGCCCGCAAAGGTGAAGACGTCGTAGGCGCGGCCGACCTCGTAGAGAGAGTCTTTCAGGCAAAGCCCCGACTCCAGCGTGATGAGACGGCTCAGCTCGTCCTTGCGCGAGACCAGCAGTTCGGCGGTCTTGAGCAGGATCTGCTGGCGCTGATAGCGGGTGAGTTTCGGTTTGTAGTCGTGGGCGATCTTAAAAGCCTGGGCCACCAGCTCGGGCGTGGCCCGCGGCACGGTGCCGACCAGGCGGTTGTCCCAGGGGAAGCGCACTTCGAGGCGCGCCTGGGTCTCGACCTTCTTGCCGGCGATGCGGAGATACTCGTGCCGGACGTCGCTGCGAACCATCGTATCCATGTGGATCAGTTCCCTTGGGCCACCAGATTGAGAGCGAGATCGAAGGCGTCGAAGTTGCGCCAGTGCCGCGAACCGACATCACCGGCGAGCTTGCGGTTGCAGAGCAGCGGCACCCGTTGCTCGGAGATACCACCGTGGCTGCGCAGCGGCTCGGTGAGGCCAGAGAGATCGTGGCGTGAAGCCGAGGTGCCCAGCACCTTGTGCTTGGTCGAAACCACGATGAGGTCGCCCAGGCGATCGGCCGGCAGCTCGAAACGCTTTGCCGCCTCTTCCTTGGTGAGCGCGGCCTCGATACCGGGGATGGATTTCAGCTTGGCCGCCCACTCTTGCGGGTTCTGGCAATAGACGACGGCGAAGGAGCCGAGCGCGCCATGGTGGACGACGTAGGGATCGGTGATCGGCAGGATGACGCGGGCACTATCTTTTCCCAGCCATTTGTCGAACAGGTCCTGCAGGTAGAGGACGTCGGGCTGGCCGTCGGCGCCAAACTTGGCGTTCATGCCGTGATCGGCCGTCAGCACGATGGTGCAGCCCATGGCGTCGAGCTTTTCCATGTAGCCGTCCATCATGGCGTAGAAGTCGTTGGCGACGGGCGTGCCGGGGGCGTGCTTGTGCTGGATGTAGTCGGTGGTCGAGAGATACATGATCTCCGGCCGATCGCGCTCCATCAGTTTGACGCCGGCGGCGAAGACGAACTCGGAAAGGCCGGCGCTGTAGACGTCGGGCACATCCATGCCGACCAGGGCATTGACGTTCTCGATGCCGTTCTCGGCCAAGGTCGCCTTGTCCGACTTCTCCGAGGAGAAGCTGCAAGCCTTGCCGGCGCCGAGCGTGAGGCCCTTGCCGAGGAGACCGCGCAGCTTGTCCTTGGCGGTGACGACGGCAATGCGGAGGCCCGCGCGCTGGAAGGCCGGGAACAGCGTCTCGACCCGCAGGAACTTGGGGTCGTTCATCATCACCTCTTTCCCGGTGTCGGGATCGAGGAAGTAGTTGCCGCAAATGCCGTGCACTTCAGGCGGCCGGCCGGTGACGATCGAGAGATTGTTGGGATTGGTGAAGGAGGGAACGACGCAATCGCCGATCAGGCTGGTCCCCTCTTTGAATACCTTGGCGAACCACGGCGCGCGGCCCGCCGCGACCGCGCCCTCGATGTAGCCGGGCTCGGAGCCGTCGATGCAGACCACGACGACGGGCTGCTTCGGCAAACGATAAGTGCGGTCGTTCACCGTGATGTCGCCGCTCAGGTTGTTGATGCTGTCGGGTGCCATGGGTCTCTCCTACTCCGCGGCCAACGCCGGGCCACCGTTCGATACGCGCAGTTCGTCGAGCACTTCACGGACGGCCGCGAGCGCGCCCTTCATGTGCTCGGGATAGAGGCGGCCGATGCAGCCCATGCGGAAGGAATCGGCCACCGTGAGCTTGCCGGGATAGATCACGTAGCCGCGATCTTTCAGCCCGTCATAGAAACGCTGGAAGACGAATTTGGGATCGGTCGGCATGTGGAAGGTAACGATGATCGGGGCCTGCAGGTCGTTCGGCAGCAGCGTCTGGAAGCCCATGGCGCGCATGCCGTCGATCAGTACCTTGGCGTTGTCGCGGTAGCGCTTGCCGCGGCCAGCGACGCCGCCCTCGGCCGCATGCTCCTCGATCGCCTTGCCCAGCGCCACGATGACATGGATCGGCGGCGTGAAGCGGTACTGGCCGGTCTTCGCAAACGCTTCGGCCTGCTCGAACAGGTCGAGCACCAGGGTGGTGGCGTTGCCCTTGCACTCGGCGAGCGCTGCGTTGCGGCAGACGACGAAGCCCAGGCCGGGCACGCCTTCGAGGCACTTGTTCGATGAGGCGGCCAGCGCATCGTAGTAGATCTTGCGGGCGTCGATCTCGAGGGCGCCGAAAGCGCTCATCGAATCGACCAGCAGGCGGCGGCTTTGCCTGGCGACGATGGCCGCCACCTCGGCGATGGGATTGAGGATGCCGGAAGTGGTCTCGCAATGAACGGCAAAGATGTGCGTGATGGCCTTGTCATCGCTCAGCATCTTCTCGAGCCTGGCGAGATCGGGCGGCGTGTCCTCCGGCGTCTCGAGCGAGGCCGTGGCGCGGCCGGCGATCTGGGCGATTTTCAGGGCCCGCTGACCGTAGGCGCCGTTGATCAGGACAAGGAGCTTGCCTGTCTTCGGCACGAAGCTGGTGATCATCGCCTCGACGGCGAAGGTGCCCGAACCCTGGACCGGCACGGTGACGTGGGTTCCCTGAGCACCGGCCAGCTCGACGATCCTGTCGAGCACCATCCTGTTGATGGCGAGGAAGCCCGCGTCGCGCGAGCCCCAGTCGTGGACCATGGCCTGCTTCACGCTGGCCGAGGTGGTGAGCGGGCCCGGCGTCAGCAGCAGCGGATCGCCGGTTTCGGAAGCGGCAGGGTTCTTGGTGGTCATGGGCCCGGATGATCGGCTCGCTTCAGCTATCCGTCCAGTATATATTCCATATGCTACCTATAGGTTTCACATATATGACGCCCACCCAGCTCCGCGCCTTCCATCTCGTGGCCGAATCAGGCTCCTTCTCCGCCGCTGCCCGCGCCTCCGGGTTGAGCCAGCCCAACCTGTCCGGCCAAGTGACGGCACTGGAGAAGACCTATGGCGTACACCTGTTCGACCGCCGCGGCCGCAGCGTCACGCCGACCGAAACCGGCCGGCAACTCCACGGCGTCACCACGCGGTTCTTCGCCCTCCAGGAGGAAGCCCGCGCGCTGCTGGCCGGCGAGCAGGCCCTGACCCGCGGGCATCTCCGGATCGCGGCCGACTCAGCCCATCACGTCGTGCCAATCATGGCAGCGCTTCGGAAGCGCGCCGGTGGACTCACCTTTGCGCTCTCGATCGACAACTCCGCCGTCGTGCTCGAACGCCTGCTGCGCCATGAGGCCGATGTCGCGGTGATGGCCAAGAGCGTGTCCGATCCGCGCCTGCACGCGGTACGGCTGCGCACCGACCGCGTCGTGCTGTTCGCACCCAAGAGCCATCAGTTGGCGAAGAAGGGCCGCGCCACGCTCGCCGCGCTGAATGGCCAGGAGCTGGTGCTGCGCGAGCGCGGCTCGATCACCCGCGAGGTGCTGGAGCAGGCGATGGCCGCGGCCGACGTCCGGCCGGGTGCCATCGTCGAGGTACAGACCCGCGAGGGCGTGCGCGAGGCGGTGGCCGCGGGCTTCGGCATCGGTGCGGTGTTCGCCAGCGAGTTGGGCGAGGACCGCCGCTTCCGCCGCATCAGCGTTACCGACGGCGATCTTGCCGTGGCCGAATATGCGCTCTGCCTGCAGGAGCGCCGTCGTGTCGCCTTGGTGCGGGCGTTCATGGACGAGGCGACGGAACTCGCCTCTTAGCGAAGGCGCGTAACAAATCTGTCAAATATCTTTCATCATCGATCAGCGAGGCGTAGGGTTCGGCAATCATGCACGGCGTAGAGACTCTCCTGAATGTGCTGGGCAGCGTGTGCCTGTTGCTGTGGGGCGTGCGCATGGTCCGCACCGGCCTCACACGCGCCTTCGGCGCCACGCTGCGCCGCGCCATCGCCGCCTGCTCGCGCAACCGTTTCACCGCCTTTGCCGGCGGCCTCGCCATCACCGGTGTGCTGCAGTCGAGCACCGCGACGGCGCTTCTCCTCTCTTCCTTCGCCGGCCGTGGCCTGATCCCGCTGTCCATCGCGCTCGCCGTCATGCTGGGCGCCGATGTCGGCACCACGATCGCGGCCCAGGTGCTATCGTTCGACCTCGGCTGGGTGTCGCCGCTCGCCATCGGCGCCGGCGTCATCGCCTTCCTGTCGAGCGAGCAGGAAAAATCGCGCCACCTCGGCCGTGTCGCGATCGGGCTCGGCCTGATGCTGCTGTCGCTGAAGCTGCTGGCCGCGGCCACTGGTCCGCTGCGCGAAGCGCCGGCCTTCATGGCCGCGCTGGGTGGGTTGCAGGACGAATATGTCATCGCCGTCATCCTGGCGACGCTCGCCACCTGGTTCGTTCATTCGAGCCTGTCGGTCGTGCTCCTGATCATGTCGTTCGCCGCAGGCGGCCTGGTCGAACCCAAGCTTGCCCTGGCCCTGGTGATCGGCGCCAACATCGGCGGCGCGCTGGCGCCCTACATGGCGCAGGCTGGTGCCGACGTGGAAGCACGGCGCGTGCCGCTCGGCAACCTGATCACGCGCGGCATCGTCGGCCTCGCGATCCTTCCCTTCCTGAGCCCCGTCCTCGGGGCCATGACCTGGCTCGATCCTTCGGTGACGCGGCTCGCGGTCAACTTCCACACGGCGTTCAATATCGCCACAGCGATCCTCTTCCTGCCGCTGATCGACGTCGTGGCCTGGCTCTGTCGAAAGCTGCTGCCGGCCCGGCCCGTCGCGGACGATCCGGCAAGGCCGCGGCACCTCGACCCCAACGTGCTCGATTCGCCCGCCGAGGCGCTGGGCTGCGCCTTGCGCGAGACGCTGAACCTCGGCGACCGGGTGGCCGACATGCTGCGCCAGACCATGGACGTTTTCGAGCGCAGCGATCCCAAGGCGGTGAAGGCGATCGAGGCGGCGGACGACGCCGTCGACCGGCTCCACGAGGCCATCAAGCTCTATCTCATCCAGATCTCGCGCAACGAGCTTGGCGAGGAAGACGGCAAGCGCTACGTCGAGATCCTGAGCTTCACCATGAATCTCGAGCATGTCGGCGACATCGTCGACAAGAACCTGATGGAACTCGCGACCAAGAAGATCCGCAACCGCTACGCCTTCTCGCCCGAAGGCATGGCTGAGCTCAGGGTCTTCCATGCCCGCGTGCTGGAGAACCTGCGTCTGGCGCTCAATGTCTTCACCACGCGCGATATCGCGCTGGCCCGTCGCCTGGTCGCGGAGAAGACCGCCATGCGCGAGGCCGAGGCCCGCGCCGCCGACAGCCACTTCGCCCGCTTGCGCGAGGGAAGGCCGGAGTCGATCGAAACCAGCTCGATCCACATGGACGTGATCCGCGACCTCAAGCGCATCAACGGCCATCTGACGACGGTGGCCTATCCGATCCTCGAGGCGGCCGGTGAACTGGCCGACACGCGCCTAAAAGCGGTCGATCAGCCCTTGATCCGCGCGCCACTGGGATCGTAGGGGCAGCGCAGCGATACCTTTGCCGCAAGGCGTGTGCCGGCGAGATCGACCTCGAAGCGGCCGGAGTCGAGCCAGGCGGCATCGATGCCCGCGCCGTCCCCGCGCTTCACATAGCCCATGCCGACCGATGCACCGATCGTATGGCCATAGCCTGCCGAGGTAAGATCGCCCACCGGCTTGCCGTCACGCAGCAGTGCCTCGCCGCCCCACAGCAGCGGCTCGCCATCTTGCAGCACCACGGAGACCAGGCGACGTGCGAGCGGCATGGCCTTGGCCTCGACCAGCGCCTTCTGGCCGATAAAGCCGCCGGGCTTGTCGAGCTTCACCGCCCAACCGAGACCGGCCTGGAACGGCGTGTCATCGGGCGTGAGCTCGCGGCCCCAGGCGCGATAACCTTTCTCCAGACGCAGCGTCTCGACGGCGTAGTAACCGGAGTCGCGCAGGCCGAATTCGACGCCGGCCTCGTGCAGGGTCTCGAACACGGTGGCGGCAAACTCGACCGGCACATAGAGCTCCCAGCCAAGTTCGCCCATGTAGGTCCGGCGCGAAGCCAACACGGTGGCATGTCCGACGCCGATCTCGCGGATGGTGGCGAAGGGGAAAGCCTCGTTGGAGAAGTTGGCACGGCTTACCGATTGCAGCAGCGCGCGGCTCCTGGGCCCCATCACCGACAGCACGGTCCAGGCCGCGGTCACGTCGGTCAGGGTGGCATGCGCATCCTCGGGCGTGTGGCGGCCGATCCAGTCGGCGTCGCGCGTCGGCTGGGCCGAGCCGGTCACGATCATGAACCGATCGCGGGCAAGACGCGCGATGGTGAGGTCGCTCTCGAAGGTGCCGCGATCGTTCAGCAGCCCGGTATAGACGGTGCGGCCCACCGGCACGGCGATATCGTTGGCGGAGAGGCGCTGCAGAACCTTCTCGGCGTCGCGGCCCTGCATCAGGAATTTGCCGAACGAGGTCTCGTCGACCACCGTAACGCCTTCGCG
The DNA here is from genome assembly GCA_052386855.1 of Reyranella sp. Lineage (GTDB taxonomy): Bacteria > Pseudomonadota > Alphaproteobacteria > Reyranellales > Reyranellaceae > Reyranella. Next base: position 30,911 of record JBQTJT010000054.1, on the reverse strand, counting down.
GGTGGCGCGATGCTCGGCCGCGACATGGTCGAACCATTCGCCCCGGCCCCAGCCATATTGCATGTCCGGCGACTTGCCGATGCCGGCAAACCAGTTCGGCCGCTCCCAGCCCATCTTGTTGCCGAACCAGGCGCCGCGGGCTTTCAGGCGATCATAGAGCGGCGAGCGGCGAAACGGCCGGCCGCTCTCCTGCTCGCGCTGCGGCCACGGCATCTTGTAGTGAAGCCCGAGCGTTTCGGCGACACGCGCACGCAGCCACGAGTCATTGCCGTGGAAACCCGCGAAGCGGCGGATGTCGACCGGCCACAGATCCATGGTGGGCTCACCCGCCACGATCCATTCGGCCAATGCCATGCCGGCGCCGCCGGAGCTGGCGATGCCCATCGAATTGAATCCCGCACCGACGAAGAAGCCGCGCAGGTTCGGCGCCTCGCCCAGGATGTAGTTGAGATCGGGCGTGAAACTTTCCGGGCCGTTCATGAACGTCTTGATGCCGGTCTTCTCCAGCGCCGGGACGCGGACCAGGGCATTGTCCATCAGGATCTGGAACTGATCCCAGTCGTCCGGCAGCATGCCGAATTCGAAGTCGTCGGGAATGACGTCCTTGTTCCACGGCTTGGCGTTCGGCTCGAAACCGCCCATCAAGAGGCCGCCGACCTCTTCCTTGAAATAGATGTAGCCGTCGGGATCGCGCATCACCGGCAGGTCGCGCGGCACGTTCTCCATCTTTTCCGTCACGATGTACATGTGCTCGCAGGAATAGAGCGGCACCGTGACCCCGACCATGCGGCCGACCTGGCGCGCCCACTGGCCTCCGCAGTTGACTACGATCTCCGCGGTGATCGGGCCTTCGGTGGTCTGCACGCCGGTGACACGGCCATCTTTGGTATCGATGGATGTCACACGCGTCTTCTCGAAGATGCGGACACCGCCGTTGCGCGCGCCCTTGGCCAGCGCCTGGGTGATATCGGTGGGATTGGCCTTGCCGTCACCCGGCAGCCACACCGCGCCCACCAGATCGTCGGTGCGCATGATCGGGTATTTGTCGCCGGCCTGCTTGGGCGTGAGCGGCTCGCAGGCCACGCCCTGGGCGTTGGCCATGGCCACGGACCGACGCAGCAAGACCATGCGCTCCTCGGTGCGCGCCACCGAGAGCGAGCCGCACTGCTTCCAGCCGGTCGCAAGGCCGGTCTCGGCCTCGAGCTTGGCATAGAGATCGGTGCTGTAGCGGATCAGGCGCGTCAGGTTCTGGTAGCTGCGGAGCTGGCCCACGAGCCCGGCGGCATGCCAGGTCGTGCCGCCGCTCAGCCGCCCCTGCTCCAGCAGCACCACGTCCTTCCAGCCGAGCTTTGCCAGGTGGTAGGCGGTCGAACAGCCCATGATGCCGCCGCCGATGATGACGACGCGGGCCTGGGTCGGAAAATTCGGTGCCATGTCAGAGATGTCCGCTCACGGCGGCCTCGTACATCTTGCGCATTTCAGGTACCCCCACTTTCACCGGATTGCCGCCGGCCGTCGGATCGACCGCGGCCATCTCGGCGAACTTGTCGAGATGTTCGACCTTCACGCCGAGCTCGGCCAGCGTATGCGGGATGCCGACCTCGCGGCGGAGGTCGAGGGTCCACTGCATGAAGCCGTCGAAGGTCGGGGCACGCAGGTCGAGCCAGCGCGCCAGCCGCACGACTTTGTCCTCGATCGCCGGACGGTTGAACTTCACCACGTAGGGCATGGCGACGGCATTGGTGAGGCCGTGATGCGTATCGAGCACCGCACCGACCGGATGCGACAGCGAATGGATGGCGCCCAGCCCCTTCTGGAAGGCCGTCGAGCCCATCTGAGAAGCGGCCAGCATGTGGCCGCGCGCCTCGATATCGCGGCCGTCCTTCACGGCGCGCGCCAGATTCTCTTTCACCAGTCGCATGCCTTCGACGGCGATGCCTTCTGCATAGGGGTGGTAGCCGGGCGCGCAGTAGGCCTCGAAACAATGGATGAAGGCATCCATGCCGGTGCCGGCGGTGAGCTTCGCCGGCAGGCCGACCGTGAGCTCGGGATCGGCGATGACGATCGCCGGCATCATCTTCGGGTGGAAGATCACCTTCTTGGTATGTGTGTTCTCGTCGGTGATGACCGACGCGCGCCCGGTTTCCGAGCCAGTGCCCGCCGTGGTCGGCACGGCAATCGACGGATAGATGCCGGCCGGGTTGGCGCGCGTCCACCAGTCGCCGATATCCTCGAAATCCCACATCGGCCGCGTCTGGCCCGCCATGAAGGCGATCGCCTTGGCAGCGTCGATGCCGCTGCCGCCACCCCAGGCGATCACGCCGTCATGCTTGCCCGCGCGCAGCACGCGGATGCCCGCCTCGACGTTGGCGGCGACCGGGTTGGGCTTGACCTCGCTGAACAGCGCCACCTCGCGGCCAGCCTTGCGGAGCGCCATCATGGCATCGGCGATCATCGGCAGCTTGGCCAGGCCCGGATCGGTCACCAGCAACGGCCGCTTGAGTCCGACGGCCTTGCAGGCCTCTGCCAGCTCCTTGATGCGCCCGGCGCCGAAGCGGACCGAGGTCGGGTAATTCCAGTTACCGACGAGCGGAGAAGACGCAGCCATCAGATGATTTCCATGTAGCGTTCGAGTTCCCAGTCCGTGATGGCCTTGCGGAACTCCCGCTCTTCCCATTCACGTGTTGCAGAATAGTGATCGACGAAGGCATCGCCGAACAGGCTGCGCGCCGGTTTCGACCCCTTCAGCCGTCCGGCCGCGTCCATCAGGGTGCGCGGCAGCTGCGACTTCACCGGGTGTTTCAGCGCATAGGAGTTGCCCTTGATCGGCTCGCCCGGCTCGATCTTGTTCTCGATTCCCCACAGACCCGCACCGACCGCGGCGGCCAGCGCCAGATAGGGGTTGGCATCGGCGGCAGCGACCCGGTACTCGACGCGGGTCGACTTGGCCGAGCCCGGAATGACGCGGAGCGCCGTGGTGCGGTTCTCCACGCCCCAGGTCGCATCCGTCGGCGCCCAGAAGCCGGGGATGAGCCGGCGATATGAATTCACCGTCGAGGCGACCATCGCCAGCGTCTCCGGCATCAATGCCCGCTGGCCACCGACGAAGTGGCGCATCGTCGTGCTCATGCGATGCGGTGCCTTCTCGTCATAGAAGGCCGACTTGCCGCCCTTCCACAGCGACATATGCATGTGGCCGCCGCAGCCCGGCCAGTCCTTCGACCACTTGGCCATGAAGGTGGCCAGCCAGTCGCGCTTCTGCGCGAGCACCTTGGTGAAGAGCCTGAACAGCGCCGCGCGGTCGGCCGATGGCAATGCATCGCCGACCCTCAGCGCGGCTTCCAGCACGCCGGCGCCGGTCTCGGTGTGCAGGCCTTCGATGCCCATATCCATGGTCTCGCACATGGCGAGCAGGTCCTTGTAGAAGTCGGACAGGACCGAGTTGCGCAGTACCGAATAGCCGAAGAAGCCCGGCGAGATCGGCTTCAGGTTGCGATAGCCCTTCTCGCGGATCGAGAACGCCGTCTCGGCGAAAACGAAGAACTCATACTCGAAGCCGACCTTGACCTCGAAACCCATCTTGGCCGCGCGCGCCAGCACGCGGCGCAGGGCAGCACGCGGACAGATCTCCTCCGCCCGATCGACGAACTCGCAGAGGAACAACAGGTTACCGGGCTCGGTTGCGATCTCGCGGCAGGTGTCGGGCAGGATGCGGACATTGGCGTCGGGATAGCCGCTGTGCCAGCCGGTGTAGGCGACGTTGTCGTAGAGCTGGTCGTTCGAATCCCAGCCCAAAACCACGTCGCAGAAGCCGAAGCCGCCTTCCAACGCGGAGTGGAATTTGTCGATATGGATGTACTTGCCGCGCAGAATACCGTCGATGTCGTGGACGCCCACCTTGATGTGCGTCAGGCCCCGCTCCTTGACGATCTTGCGGGCATCAGCCGCCGTCTTGACCTGGCGCGGATCCATGCCGTCCCCCGATTAATTCCACTTTCCTCAGTTTGTCAGAGGCCGGTCTATCTCGACAGTATGAAATCGACCGGCCAGGTCACGAGCTGGGGGAAGATCGTCAGGAGCGCGGTGAAGCCCATCAAGATCAGGAAGAACGGAATCACCTTCCAGGCGACATAGGTCTGGGAATCGCCGGTGATGTTCTGGATCACGAACAAATTGAAGGCAACCGGCGGAGTGATCTGCGCCATTTCGATGGTGAGGATCAGGAAGATTCCGAACCACAACTTGTCGAAGCCGGCGGCGAGCACGACCGGTAGCACGATCGGCAGGGTCAGCACGATCATGGAGAAGCCTTCCAGCACCGTTCCGAGCAGGATGTAGAAGAACATCAGGAACATGATCAGCACGAAGGGCGAGAGCTGCCACGAGGTGATGGCTGCCGAGACGAATTGCGGCACACGCAGGTTGGCCAGCACGGTGCCGACCATGAACGCGCCGATCACGATCATGCCGATCATGCAGGTGGTCTGGACAGAGCCCAGCAGCGCGTCGCGGATGCCCTTCCAACTCAAGGTCTTCTGTGCAGCCGCCACGGCCAGGGCGCCCATCACGCCGATGGCCGAGGCCTCCGAGGGGCTGGCGATGCCGGCGTACATGGTGCCGAGCACGGTCAGGATCAGGAAAGCCACCGGCCCCAGTTCGATCAGGCTCCTGAAGCGGTCGCCCCAGGTCCAGGTGGTGTGGTCATCGCTCGGCACCAGCTTGGGATTCAGGAGCGACCGGATGGCCATGTAGCCCATGAAGCAGCCGGCAAGCGCAACGCCCGGCAGGAAGCCGGCTGTGAACAGGCGCAAGAGAGATTCCTCGGCCAGCACGGCATAGATGATCATCGGGATCGAGGGTGGGATGAGGAAGCCCAGCGTTCCCGCCCCGGCCAGGCTGCCGACCGCCAGGCCTTTGTCGTAGCCGCGATTCAGCAATTCGGTGAGCGTGATGCGGCCGACCACCTGTGTGGTCGCCGCCGATGAGCCCGAGATCGCGGCGAACATCGAGCAGCCGATCACCGTGGTGTGGAACAGGCGGCCCGGCAGGAAGCTCATCCAGGGCGCGATGCCCGAGAACAGCGACTGCGACAGGCGCGTGCGGAACAGCAGTTCGCCCATCAGGATGAACAGCGGCAGCGAGACGATGTCCGACGAGGTCGCGACGTTGAACGCCCAGTTGGCGATCAGCTTGTGCGTCGGCAGATTTGTGTACATCTCCAGCAGCACGACGGCCGTGGCGATCAGCGCCGGTCCGATCCAGATGCCGACGCAGAGCAGCCCCGCCATCAGGATCAGCAACCAGGTCAGAAGAATGCTCATGTGCCTATTCGATGTCCTGGCCGATGCGCAGGCTGGCATCGTCGCCCGGCTCGCCGCGGAGCAGACGACCGAGGCGCGCGACCGCCTGAAGGGTGAAGAGAAGCGATCCCAGCGCCAGCGGGAACTGCGTGATCCAGCGCAGGATCTCGCTCTTCTCCGGCGAGCGCGACTCGCGCATCCAGGAGAACCAAGTCATCTCGCCCAGTGCCCAGGTGAGATAGGCTGCGATGGCGATACCGCAGACGGTCGACAACAGGTCGAAGAAGCGCGCCATCGGCCTGGGCACGTTCTCGAGCAGGACGTTGACGCGAATCTGCGCGCCGGCGCGCAAGGCGTAGGCAGCCCCCATCAGGAATGCCGCGCCCATCAGATAGGCGCTGAATTCCCAGGCGAAGTAGAGGCTGATGTTGAACAGGTTGCGCGACACGACCTCGGCCACGATCAGGCCGAGGATCGAGGCGATGCAGGCAGCCGATGCCCATGCCCCCCACATCGACAAGCCATCGATTGTGTCGAGCACCCGCCCGATCGGATCGGGCGGGCGCCCAGCGGAACCGACTGACACGGTCAGGAGCGTCCCAGGTCCTTCTTGTACTTGGCGATGATGTCGGCCGCGGCTGGTCCGGCGCGATCGATGAAGGCCTTCTCCAGGGCTACAGTCTTCTCGCGCATTTCCTTCATCATGGCCGGCGGCACGACGATCATTTCCATGCCGCCCTCGGTCAGGCGCTTGGCGCTACTCGTGTCGGCATCATTCGCAACCTTCCAGAACTCGGGCTCGAGCTTGGCCGCCAGGTCCTTGATGATCTTCTGGTTGGCCGGCGAGATCTTCTTCCAGGTGTCGTTGTTGATGGTGACGATCTGCGAGCTCCAGACGTGATTGGTCTTGTAGAAATACTTCAGGAACTCCCAGAACTTGCCATCGACGCCCGACACCGAGGAGGTGGTGACACCGACCACTGCGCCCGACGCCAGCGCCGGCACCGTCTCGCCCCAGGGAATCTGGACGGCGGCCATGCCGAGCGCGTTCACCATGTCGCCGGCCTGACGATCGGGCACGCGGATCTTCAGACCCTTCAGCCCGTCCAGCGTGTCGGTCTTCGTCTTGGCGTGCAGATACTGCGTGGGCCACGGCACGGTGTAGAGGATCGTCTGGTTGAACTTGGTGGCGATCTTGTCGAACTCGGGCCGCGCGTATTTCTGCAGCACCTTGAGATCGTCGGCGCTGCCGACCAGGAACGGCACGCCCTCGATGCCGAGCAGCGGCGCATCACCGACCTGCTGGATATTGAGGATGTCGGCCATCGGTACCAGCCCATCGCGCACGGCGTTGAGCTGCTCCGGCCCCTTGTAGCCCAGCGAGCCGCCCGAATGGACGGTGATCACCACCTGGCCGTTGGTCGCCTTGGCGACTTCCTCGGCGAATAGCTTGGCGTTCTTGGTGTGGAAGTTGCCGTCCGGCCACACGGTGGCCAGATCGAGTTTCATCGGCGCCTGAGCGCCCACAATCGACGGCGCGCCGATCATTGCCGCCGCACCAACTCCCACGCCTGCCTTCAAGGCCGTCCTGCGTCCCAGTTTCATGGCAAACCCCTTCGTTCGTTGATTCCCCGTCCCAAACTACTCGGCCGCCTGCGGCGGCTTGTACGCATAAAGCCTGTTGGCCGTCTCCGGCGAGATCAGCTCGTCGGCGAGATCGTTGGCGACCTGCGCGCGATCGCGCTCGGCCGGCGCGCCGATGCCGCCGCCGCCCGGCGTCATGACGATGAGCCGGTCACCCGGCGGGATCAGCTGGAAGCCCTTGCCCTTGAGCGTCTGGCCCGACTTCAACGCTACGAACCCCGCCTCGCCGTCGCCGCCGCCGTCACGGCCGCGCGCCGGATAGTCGATGCGGTCGAAGGCCGCGAGCAGGTCGAATGGCTCGGCGATGCCGCTTTCGATCTCCATGATCTGGCCAAGGCCACCGCGGCTGCGGCCGGCGCCACCTGAATCGGGGCGGAACTCCTTGCGCCAGAAGATCAGCGGCGTCTGCGTCTCCGCGATTTCGACCGGTGTGCCACGCACGCCGCTGGGATAGGCCGTCGCCGACAGCCCGTCCTTGTCGGGCCGCGCGCCGGTGCCGCCGTTGGAGGTGATGGCCATGCCGAAGCCGTAGTTGCCGCCCTCGCCGCCATTCACGCGGCCGCGCACGTTGATGTTCCACAGGCACGAGGTGCCTTCGGCCGGCACGCGATCGGGAATGATCTGACGCAGGCAGCCGAAGACAACGTCCGGCAGCATCTGGCCAATCACATGGCGCGAGGCCACGGCCATCGGCTTGGGAGCGTTCAGGATGGCGTCGGCGGGCGCCGACACCGTGAGCGGCTCGAGCGATCCGGCGTTGTTGGGAATGTGGGTGGCGACCACGCAGCCCAGTCCGAACACCGTATAGGCCGTGGTGTAGGCATGGGGCACGTTGATGCCGCGCTTGGAGACGCCAGTAGTGCCGCTGTAGTCGACATGGATGCCGCCCGCGGAAACCGTGAGTGCTGCCTTGAGCATCACCGGCTCGTCGTAGCCGTCGACCGTCATGCTGTTGTGCCAGGTGCCCTTGGGCAGCTTGGCGATCTCGGCCAGCACGGCTTCCTTGGATCGCGCGATGATGTGCTCACCGAGCTGGTCCAGCGAGTCGATACCGAACTCGTCCATCATCTCGATCAGCCGGCGGCTGCCGACGTCGTTGCAGCCGGCGAGCGAGTAGACGTCGCCCTCGGTGTCGACCGGCTGGCGCGTGTTGGCGCGGATCATCGCCATCAGGGTCTCGTTCACCTTGCCTTGGTCGAACAGCTTCAGCATCGGGATGTAAAGACCTTCCATGAACACGTCGGTGGCGTCGGGGCCGAAGCCGATGCCGCCGATGTCCATGAGATGGCTGGTGCAGGAGAAGAGAGCGACCAGCTTGCCGTTGCGGAAGCAGGGCGTGGTGATGACGAAATCGTTGAGATGGCCGGTGCCCATCCAGGGATCGTTGGTGATGTAGGCATCGCCCGGCTTCATGGTGTCGACCGGGAAATAGCGCAGGAAATGCTTCACCGACTCGGCCATGGAATTCACATGGCCCGGCGTGCCGGTGATGGCCTGGGCCAGCATGCGGCCCTGGAGGTCGAAGATGCCGGCCGAGAGGTCACCCGCCTCGCGCACGATCGGACTGAAGGCGGTGCGCATCAGAGTCTGCGCCTGCTCCTCGACCACGGCGATCAGGCGGTTCCACATGATCTGCAGATCAATCAGCCCGACGCTGTTGGATTGGCTCATGCCCCTCTCCTCACCCGGCCTTGCGGTCCATGACGATACAGCCGGAAGCGTCGATGTGCGCGGTAAAACTGGCCGAAATGTAGGTCGAGGTCTCGTCCTCAGCCACGATCGCGGGCCCGGCGAAGGCACTGCCCGGCGGCAGATTCTCGCGGCGATAGACCGGAACCTCGGTGGTCCGGCCGCTGCGGCCGTCGAACACCGGACGGCGTCCAACCGGCACGGGCGGCGGTACGGTGGGTGCCGCCCCCTGCACCGCCGGCAGGTTGGTTTCGGTCGAGACCTGCACCGACCAGCTCAGGATTTCTATAGCGGCGTTGGGAATGTGGCGTTCGAACAGCGCCGCATAATCGCGTTCATAGGCCGTGCGCAGCGCCTCGGCGTCGCTCGCGACCAGCGGCCGCGGCGGCAGCACGACCATGATCTCGTGACCCTGGCCGATGTAGCGCATGAAGGCCACACGGCGCTCGAAGGTCTTCATGCCGCGCGCGCCTGGCGCCACCAGCGCCGTCGCCTCGGTGCTCATCTCGCCCAGCAGTTCCGAGGCCGAGGCTCCATCGAACGCGTCGAGCCGCATGTAGCGGCTGCGCACCAGCTCGAAGGACACAGGGGCGGCCAGAAAGCCCACCGCCGAGCCGACGCCGGCATTGGGCGGCACGATCACGCGCTGGACGCCGATCTTCTCGGCGACCCGGGCGGCATGCAGCGGGGCGCCGCCGCCGAAGGCGATCAGATTGTACTGGTTGACCACGGCGCCACGCTCGACGGCATGCACACGGGCGGCACTGGCCATGTTCTCCGACACCATCTCGTAGACGGCATAGGCCGCCATGTCGGTCGACAGTCCCAGGCCCTGGGCGATGTCGCGATCGAGCGCGCCCTTGGCGGCATCGAGATCGAGCGCGATCGTGCCGCCGGCGAAATCCTTGGGGTCGATCGTGCCCAGCACGACATTGGCGTCGGTCACCGCCGGATGACGGCCGCCGCGGCCGTAGCAGGCGGGCCCCGGCTCGGCGCCGGCGCTTTCCGGTCCCACCGTCACGCGCTTCAGCGCGTCGAGCCGTGCGATCGAGCCTCCGCCTGCCCCGATCTCGACCATCTCGATCACCGGGATGCGCACCGGCAGGCCCGAGCCTTTCAGGAAGCGGGCGGCACGGTCGACCTCGAACAGCCGCGCGGTGTGCGGCGTGAAATCGTCGATCAGGCAGATCTTCGCCGTCGTGCCCCCCATATCGTAGCTGAGCGCGCGCTTCTCGCCGGCGCGGGCCGCCATCTGTGCAGCAAAAATCGCGCCGCCGGCCGGGCCCGACTCGATCAGCCGCACGGGAAAGCGCCGCGCCGTCTCGATGGCGGTGAGGCCACCGCCTGATGTCACGAGATAGATCGTGCCCTTGAACTTCTCGGCGGCAAGGGCTGCCTGCATGCGTGCGAGGTAGGAATCCATGAGCGGCTGCACGTAGGCGTTGGCCACGGCTGTCGAGGTGCGCTCGTACTCCCGGACCTCGGGGCAGACCTCGCTGGAGAGCGTGACGCGGAGAGTGGGCTGCTCGGCCACCAGGATCTCGCGCGTGCGCCGCTCATGGGCCGGATTGACGTAGGCGTGCATGAACGCCACGGCCACGCTTTCGATGCCCTGCCGGCCGAGCTCGGCCGCCACCGCCCGCACCGCGGCCTCGTCGAGGGCCAGCCGCACCTTGCCGTGCACGTCCATCCGCTCGGGAACCGTGAAGCGCAGCGCGCGCGGCACCAACGGCCGCGGCTTCTCAATGGTGAGATCGTACTGGTCGTAGCGGCTCTCGTTGGCGATATCGAGGACGTCGCGGAAGCCTTCGGTGGCGATCAGCGCCGTGCGCGCACCCCGGCGCTCGATCACCGCGTTGGTCGCAAGTGTCGTGCCGTGCACGAACACATCGACATCGCTGAAGCCCCGCCCGGCATCGCCCAGGATCAATCGAACGCCGTCGAGCACCGCTTCTTCCGGCCGCTGCGGCGTCGTCAGCAGCTTCCGTGTGAGCCGCCGCGCGCCCTCCTCCAACACCACATCCGTAAAAGTGCCGCCGATATCGACGGCAATGCGCAAATCCCTGACCACCTTCACTCCAGACCCTGTCCCGGATCGCCATGCTGCGACGCGGGCGCGACCGTAGACCGGCGTTCCGTGCGTTGCAATTCGCAGGCCAGGGCGCCTATGGTCGCTCCGTGACGGCCACGGCCTCCAATCTTCGCGCGCGCATTCATGCGTTGCTGCACTTCACGGAACCCAGCGACGCCGGGCGCCGATGGCGGGCGCTGCACCTGCTCGTGCTGGGAATCGGCCTGTTCGCAGTCATCCTGCTGTCGATCGAGGACCTCCCGCTCGATGCGCGAAATGCCTTGCGCTATGCAATTTGGGTCGTCGCGCTCTTGTTCTTCGTCGAATACGCCCTGCGACTGTGGACCGCGCCGGAAACATCACGCTACGGCGAAACCTCGGCGGCCATGGCCCGGCTGCACTGGGCGCTGTCATTGCCCGGCCTGGTCGGACTTCTGGCAACTGTGCCCGCGTTCATGTGGCTGGCCGGCTATCGGATCGTCGGTTCGGACGCCGCCTCGATCTTCTGCGTTCTCTGGATCCTGAAACTCGGCCTGCATGCGCCGGCACTCGGAACGCTGGCCCGCGTCGTGTCGAACGAGCGCGCACCGATCGCCAGCATCGTGGTCCTTTTCTTCATTCTCCTGGTGATCGCTGCGACCGCCGCCCACCTGCTCGAGCGCGAGCGCCAGCCTGACGCCTTCGGCAGCCTGCCCAATGCCCTGTGGTGGGCGGTCGTGACGCTGACGACGACGGGCTACGGCGATGTGGTGCCGCTCACGGCCGCCGGGCGCATGGTGGGCTCGGTCCTCATGATCAGCGGCATCACCGTGCTTGCCCTCATGACCGGCGTGCTCGCCACCGGCTTCGCCCAGGAAGAGCGGCGGCGCGAGTATCTCAGGGTTTGGCAGCAGGTGGCGCGCGTGCCGATCTTCGCCGCACTGGGCGTCGTCACCCTGTCGGAGATCGTGGGAAAGCTGCGAACCCGTTACTACCCCTCGCGCATCGTCATCGTGCGGCGGGGTGATCCCGGCGACTCGATGTTCTTCATCTCCAGCGGCGAGGTCGAGGTCCGCCTGCCCACCGGCGGCACGGTGCGGCTGGGCGAGGGCGCTTTCTTCGGCGAGATGGCGCTGCTGGAGCGTCAACCGCGCAGCGCGACTGTAGCCACCACACGGCCGACCACATTGCTGGTGCTCTATGCCAGCGACTTCTACGAAATTGCCTCTCATATCCCCGCACTGGCCGAAGCCGTCGAGAACGAGGCGAAGCGCCGGCGCGAGGAGAATGTCGACCGTTCTTCAGGCGAACCCAAGCGATGATCGAAACGGATTTGCTGGTGGTGGGCTCCGGCGCCGCCGGATTCGCAGCCGCCCTGGCCGCATCCCATGCCGGCCTCGGCGTGCTGATGGTCGAAAAGGAACCGCAATTCGGCGGATCGACGGCCTACTCCGCCGGCGTGATCTGGATCCCGGCCAACCGTCATGGCCGCGCCCTCGGCATCGCCGATTCGAAAGAAGAGGCGCTCACCTACCTGCAGCAGGAGGCCGGCAACCGGCTGAACCTCGAACTGGCCAACGCGTTTCTCGACAACTGCAATCCCGCCGTCGAGTTCATCGAGAACAACACCTACGTTCGCTACGAGGCCGTGCCGATTTGGGCCGACTATCATCCGACCAAGCCCGGCGCCGCCCAGGGTGGCCGTTCGCTGCTGCCGTTGCCGTTCGATGGACGGCGACTCGGCCGGCGCTTCGCCGACCTGCGCGCCCCGCTCAAGACGATGATGGCGTTCGGCGGCATGATGCTGGGCCGCGGCGACCTGCCCCACGTTTTCAGGATGACGCGCTCCGTGCGCTCGGCATTGCACGTTGCGGGCATGACGGCACGTTACGCCCTGGACCGGGTGAACCACACGCGTGGCACGAGGCTGGCCAACGGCAACGCGTTGATCGCGGCGCTGGCGCTCTCGGCCGAGGAACGCGGCATCGACCTCTGGCTCGCCAGCCCGGTCGTCGAGTTGATGCAGCGCGACGGCGCCGTCGTCGGCGCAGTCGTGCAGCGCGGCGGCAAGCGCGAGGAAATCAAGGCGAAGCGCGGCGTCGTGCTGGCCTGCGGCGGCTTCCCGGCCAATGACGAATTGAAGCGCCGATACTACGGCCATGTCCGCGACGGCCGCCGGCATCGGTCGGCCCCGCCGCCCGGCAATCGCGGCGACGGCATCCGCCTCGGACAGACCGTCGGCGGCGCGTTGGCCGAGGATGTCGCCTATGCGGCGGCGTGGGTGCCGGTGTCGCTGGTGCCACAGCCCGACGGCGCGACCCTGCCCTTCCCGCACTTCTACGAGCGCGGCAAACCGGGTTACATCACGGTTGACGCGACTGGCCGGCGCTTCACCAATGAATCGGCGTCCTACCACGACTTCGTGCCGGCCATGGTCGAGGCCTGCCGGGGTCTCGACGAGACGAGCTGCTGGCTGGTGTGCGATCACCGCGCGATCCGCCGCTACGGTATGGGGGCGATCGGCCCGGCGCCGCTACCGCTCGGGCCGCACCTCAAGAGCGGCTATCTGACCGCCGCCCAGACCTGGCCGGAACTCGCGGCCAAGGTGGGGGTTGCTGCAGAGGCACTGCAGGCCACCATCGAGCATTTCAACGCGAATGCGGCGCGCGGCGAGGACCCGGATTTCGGCAAGGGTACGGACGCCTATCACCGCTTCAACGGCGACCCCACGCACGGCCCCAATCCCTGCCTGGCGCCCCTGGTCCGGGCGCCTTTTTACGCCATGAAGCTGATCCCAGGCGATATCGGCACTTTCCTGGGCCTGCGGGTCGACGGCCATGCGCGGGTACTGGACGACCAGGGCGGTCCTATTCCGGGCCTTTATGCGGCCGGAAACGACATGACCAGCGTCATGGGCGGCACCTATCCCGGGGCAGGTATCACCATTGGCCCGGCCCTCACCTTCGGCTATATCGCGGCCCGACACGCGGCCTCGGCCGGCCGCTAACGCCTTTTGCCAACGGATACTGTCCGAATGTCGCTCATCACGCCCGTCATCCTGGTTGGAGGCTCCGGCAAGCGCCTGTGGCCCCTGTCCCGCGAGAGCATGCCGAAGCAGTTCGTGCCGCTGCTCGGCAAGCAGTCGACCTTCCAGCAGACGCTGCTGCGGGTGGCCGATCACACCCTGTTCGGCAAGCCCGTGATCGCGACCAACGACGCCTATCGCTTCATGTGCGAGAGCCAGGCCAAGGACATCGGCATCGAGATCGACATCGTGGTCGAGCCGTCACGCCGTGACTCCGGACCCGCCATGGCCGCTGCCGCCGCCTACACCCGTGGGCTCGGCGCCAAGGCCGTGCTGGCTCTGGCATCGGATCATCTGGTGATCGGCATCGAGGAATTCCTCGCCGGCTGCCGCGAAGGCCTCGCCGCGGTCGAGAAGGGTGGCATCGTCACCTTCGGCATTCCACCGACGGAGCCCAAGACCGACTACGGCTACATCCGCCCCGGCAGCGAGCGTATCGGCCCGGTGATGAAGGTTGCAGCCTTCGTCGAGAAGCCCAACGCCCAGACGGCGCTCCGCTACATTGCCGAAGGCCTGTTGTGGAACAGCGGCAACTTTCTGTTCGCGCCCGAACTGCTGCTCTCCGAGATGGCGCGCTTCGAGCCCGCCATGGCCGCCGCCGCCGAGGAAGCTGTGACCAAGGCCAAGAAGACCGGCTCGACCGTGTTCCTGGATGCCGAGGCCTTCGCCAAGGCGCCGGCCAAGTCGATCGACTACGCCGTGATGGAGCGCACCGACAAATGCTGGGTGGTGCCGGCCAAGTTCCGCTGGTCCGACCTCGGCACATGGGACGCCCTGCTCGATGTCGGCGAAGCCGACAGTGAAGGCAACGTCGTCGAGGGTCCGGTCGAGATCGACCACGTGCGCAATTCCTATGTCCGTTCCGACGGGCCGTTGACCGCTGTTATAGGCGTCGAGGATGTCGTAGTCGTCGCGATGGGCGATGCCGTCCTGGTCGGCCATCGCGACAACCTCCCGCGCCTGAAGGACGTCGTGCAGCGCATGTCGGACGGCAAGCACCGGGCGGCCACGGAACATGCGGTGATGCACCGCCCCTGGGGCAGCTATCAGGATATCGACCGCGGCGAGCGGTTCCGGGCCAAGCGGCTCACCGTCAAGCCCGGCGCCAAGCTCAGCCTGCAGAGCCACAACCGGCGCTCCGAGCATTGGGTCGTCGTGAAGGGCATCGCCGAAGTGACGCTCGACGGCCAGATCATGACCCTGCACGAGAATGAATCGACTTACATCCCGATCGGCGGCATCCATCGCCTCGCCAATCCCGGCACCGAACTGCTGGAAGTGGTCGAGGTTCAGACCGGCGACTATGTCGAAGAGGACGATATCGTCCGCTACGAAGACATCTACGCCCGGGTCTGATCATGCGCTTCGGCGCCCACCACGAATGGGGCAAGTTGCGCGAGGTCGTGATCGGCATCTCGCCCGCCGAGGATTTCGTCGTTTTCTACGAGGAGTCGCAGCGCTGGCTGGTCCCGCCGGGCGATGCCTTCAGCCGGCAGCATGCCGGCCGCCGGCTGATCGACATTGATGCCGAATGGGCCAAGCGCATCGAGCGCCAGGTCGATGCGCTGGCCGAATTGGTCGCCCGACAGGGCGTTGTCGTACACCGGCCGGAGCGCTTGAAAGGTGACGAGCGCTCCTTCCTCGCGCCCAATGGCGAAGGCGCCCAGCTTTTTGCACGCGACGGCATGATCGTGGTCGGCAGCCACGTCATCGATGCCTCACTCCGCCTGAAGTGCCGGCAACGCGAACGCTATGGGCTGCGACCGATCATCCAGCAAGTCGTGCAGCAGCGGGGCGCACGCTGGTCGAGCGTGCCGCTGGGGTCACCTGCTTGTGTGGACGGCCCGTTCCTGGAGGGTGGCGACACTTTGCTGAACGGCTACGAGATCTACGTCGGGATTTCCGGCTGTGCCTCCGATCTCGCCGGCGCCGACTGGCTGCAGGCGTTGCTGGGCGATGCCTACCGGGTCATTCCCGTGGCGATGAAGTCGAACGTGCTCCATCTCGATTGCGCCCTGGCGCTGATCAAACCCGGCCTGCTCGTCTGGTGCCCGGAGAAGTTCATTGACGGCCTGCCGATGTCGCTTCGGGACTGGGACGCGATCACCGTTTCCAGGGACGAAGCCAACCTGCTGGCGACCAACGGCCTCGTGCTCGAGGAAGGCCGCGTCATCGTCGACGCCGGCAACACCCGCGTGATCGAGGAACTGCGTAAGCGCAAGGTCGACGTCATCCCCCTGCCCTTCGACGGTCCGATCAGCACCGGCGGCGGGCTGCGCTGCGCCCATCATCCGCTGCTGCGGGAGAGCGTGCTGGTCTAGGCGCCCTTCTTGGGCGTGCGGTCGAAGACGACCGGCTTGGGCTTGCTGAAAGCCTTCGCGATGTGAACGCCCAGTGAGCGGACCACCGTCGCGATTTGGCCGCCGGCGAACCGTAGCAGCACGACACCGAACGCCAACGGTGGAATCTCACCGCCCCGGATGAAGTTGTGGCCGGCCCTGAGAAAGGTTGTGGCACAAAACAACACCCACACTACCGTGATGACGAAGAGCGTCAGCAGCAGCGGCACGAGTTGTGGCGCCAGCAGGGCCGCCAGAAGGCCCGATGCCACGCCGACCAGCAATACGGGCTGGTTCAGCGACATGCAGAGATGCAGCAGCGCCGCCACCTTGGCAGACGGCGTGATGTCACGACTTTTCAGGATCTCAGGAACCATCCGGAACGAGACGTGTCGAAAGCCGTCCTGCCAGCGCTGCTGCTGACGCAACCAGGTCTGGGTGTCGGCCGGTAGTTCGCCCGGCACGCCCACGCTGGTCAGGAACAGCGCGCGCCACCCTTTAACCCAGCCACGATAGGTGAGGTCGAGGTCCTCGGTGACAGTATCGCCTTTCCAGCCGCCACCGGCGTCGATGGCCGCGCGCTGCCAGATGCCGCAGGTGCCGTTGAACGGCAGCGGATGGCCGGCCCAGCAGCGCGTCGCCTGCTCGATGCCGAGATGGGCGTCGAGCGTCACCATCTGCATCTCGGTGAGCGCATTCTCGTGCGGATTGAGGAAATCGAAGCGAGCCTGGACGAAGGCGGTCCCGGGTTCGGCGAAGAACGGCCGCATGCAGATGCGCAGGAAATCGACCGGCGGCACGTAGTCGACATCGAAGATCGCGAAGAAATCATGAGGCGTCTGCTGCATCGCCTCATGCAGCGCCCCGCCCTTGTAGCCGCTGCGGTCCGTGCGTTGCAGCGCCACCACGTCGAAGCCCTTGGCGCGAAGCTCCGCCGCCACGGCGCGAACCATGTCCGCGGTCTCGTCGGTGCTGTCGTCGAGGAGCTGGATATGGAGCTTGTCGCGCGGCCAATCGAGTGCCGCCGCTGAATCGGCGCCGCGGCGAACCACAGCGCCTTCGTTAAAGGAGGGAATCTGGACGACGACGTGCGGCAGGTCGGCAGCGGGCGGCAGCGGCGTGGCCAGCAGCTTCTCCTCTCGCCGCAAGCCCGCATCCTTCAGGCGGTGGTGGAGGATCACCATGTAAAGCAGGCTGCCGATGAAGACCGCCAACAGGATGCAGCAGACCGCGAAGAGCGCCGCAAAGAACAGAGCGAGGGTGGCGATAACGACCATCGGCGTCAGGTGCCGGTCTTGGGCGTGCGGTTGAATTCGGTCTTCTTGCCCAGTCCCGCCCCCACGATCGCACCGGCATTGGCGACGGCGAGGTAGACGATCAGGGCCGGCACCGTCGCTGCCGTGACGAGATAGTCCACCACGCTGCCGCGGCCAAGGCGGCGATAAGCCCCCCAGGTCATGCCGATCAGGACGACCACCATGCCGACCAGCCATAGCCACAGGCAGAACCGGAAGCCACCCAAGAGGTATCCGTGGCCCAGGACCGACAGGAGAAGCGCCACCACGCCCACGACCAATACCGGAAAGATGAGCTGCTGCCCGAGTGCGACCGTCGTCGTGAGCTTCGCCTCGGTCGACCAATCCGACTGCCAGATCGGGACGATCAGCTTGCGGGCGACCTGCACGAAGCCCTTGGACCAGCGACTCTGTTGGGCGCTGAAATCGTCGATCTTCTGTGGCAACTCGCCAACCACGTGCGGTTCCATCAGGAAAACGCCGTTCCAGCCCTTGAGATGGGTGCGCAGCACCAGGTCGAGGTCTTCGGACAGGGTGTCGTGCGACCAGCCGCCGGCGTCTTCCACGGCGGCGCGACGCCAGATGCCGCCGGTGCCGTTGAACTGAAAGGGCACGCCCCGCCGTGCCCGGACGTCCTGCTCGACAGCAAAATGCGCGTCCTGCATCAGACGCTGCGCCCGGGTCAGCCAGTTGTGGGGCCCATTGCCCCATTCGATGCGGGTCTGGACGAAGGCGGCCTTCGGATTGGCGAGCATTGCCGCCATTGCGCGGCGCAACCAGTCGGCGGCCGGAACGAAATCGGCATCGAACATCGCCACATAGGGCGCATCGCAGAGCGCCATGCCGGCAGCCAGCGCGCCCGCCTTGAAGCCACTGCGATCGGCGCGGCGCACATGGACGACGTCCAGCCCCGCGCGACGAAGGCGTGCGACGGCGTGAACGGCAATATCCGAAGTGATGTCGGTGCTGTCGTCGAGAAGCTGGATCGTCAGCCGATCGGAAGGCCAATCGAGCGCCGCGGCCGCAGCCACGGCGCGCTCGACCACGAGCGGCTCGTTGTATACCGGGATCTGAACCAACACCCGGGGAAGGTCCTCGGCCGGAACCGGGGCCTCTGACGCTGCCGCGGGAAGCTCGAACAGCCAGTAGATCAGATAGAGAAAATAGCCGGCGATGGCGAATTGCACGGCCAGGCAGAGGACGACCACGAGATCGAGGGCCACGAGCAGCATGCCGCCCTGCCGCTCAGTGGTAGTGGATGGGCACGTCGAAGCAGCGGCCATCCTCGATGTGGAGGCGGCGCGATGCCACGTCGAAGATGCGCTCGTCGTGCGTCGACAGCACGACGGCACATTTGGCGCGCATGGCGAGGTCCTTGAGCTGATCGACGACCAGCCGGCCGGCCACACGGTCGAGGGCAGAGGTCGGTTCGTCGGCGATGATGAGATCCGGAAGGCCGATCATGACGCGGGCGATAGCGACACGCTGCTGTTGACCGCCCGACAACTCGTCGGGCCAGGAATCCGCCTTGTCGGCGAGGCCGAGCAGGCCGAGCAGGTGGCGTGCCCGCGGTTCGTCCCAGGCGACATCCGACAGCGGCGTCGTCGAAACGCCGGCGATGACGTTCTGCAGGGCCGTCAGCGACGACAGAAGATTGCGCTTCTGAAACAGGAAGCGAACCCGGTTGCGCAGGACATCGAGTTCAGATCCGGTCACTCCGACCAGATCGGTGCCGAGCAGGCGGAGCTTGCCCTCCGACGGCTTGCGCATCGTGCCCAGGATCGTGAGCAGGGTCGTCTTGCCCGAGCCCGAGGGGCCGGTGACGATCACGAGTTCGCCTTCCCGGACCTGCATGTTGATGTCGAACAGAACGTCGACACGCTGCGGTCCCTCACCATAGTGATGGTGCACGTCGACCGCCTCGATGACCGGCGGCCCGAAGCCATGGGGATTGCTGGGAGGATTGCCGGCCGTGGTCATTCGAACAGCATGATCGGATCGACCTTCCACAGGCGCCTGATCGCGAACAGGCTCGACACCACCGTCATGACCACGCAGGCGATGAGTGCCACACCCATTTCACGCAAGCCCATCGACATACCCAGATGCATCGCAGCTTCCGTCGCTCCATAGACGAACCGCCCGAGCGTAAAAGCCACCAGAAAAGCCGGTGTGATGATGGCGGCGCCAATTTGGCCAATCATGAAAAGGAAGAACCACCAGTCGTAACCCAGGCTCTTCAGGATGGCATATTCCGGCAGATAGAAACGGATGATCTGATACTGGGCATAGTAGATGAACACCATGCCGATCATCACGCCCATCACGAAACCAAGGTCGGTGATGTAACCGACCGGCGTTTCGCGCGACCAGTACTTCCTTTCACGTGACTCCAGTTCAGCCTTGGTGATCACCTCGCCCCGGCCTGCCAACGCCCGATTGAGTTCGGTTCGAACAGCAATTGGATCGGCACCCTGGGCGAGCCGGATGCCGATGAAGGCCGGCCTGTCCGACCACCAGGCGCCGAACACCTCGGCCATGGTCCCTTCGGACATCAGGACCGCGCCGTCGTTCAACACGTTGGGACCGACCGCGAAGGTGCCGACAACGAAGAGTTGACGCAGAAGCCCCCGATTGTCGGGCGGCCCAAGCACCGGCACTTCCGATGCACCCTCCGCAATCTCGCCGAGATCGCCGAAATAGGGCCGCGACTCCCGGTCGTAGAGCATCCGGCGCGCCTCACGGAGCTTATAAAGGTTCTCGCGCAATCCGGGCACGTCGATCGCCGGCCGCTCGACATCGATGGCATACCAGGCGATGCGACGGGCGGTGGGCATGCCGGCATGACTCATCGACATGACGCCGAACCACAAGGGCATCGTGCCCGCCACCAGGGGGTTGGCCGACACGATATCGGTCATGGCAACGGGAACTTCGGCATGAAGCTGCAGGGACTTGAAGCCGTACGGCACCAGGACGAGGTCGGCAGCCACCGTACGATGGAGGCGGATGGCCGAATCGTAGACCGCGCGTTCAATGCCAAGCTGGGCGAAGATGACGAGCAGGCTGGCGGTGACGCCGGCCAAAGACAGCAAGGTGCTGGTCCGCTGACGCTTGAGCTGCTGGGCCCCCAGCGGCATCGTCGTCGCAGTTTTCGCCGCGGCGCGCAAACGCACCAACGAAAACTTCGGCCGCCAGCCACGCAGCCTTAGCGACGGAATGGCGGGTAGAACGAGTGCCATCAGGGAAAAGTGACGCGCGTCTCGCGTCCCAGCACCGGTGGCATGCTGGACGGATCGTCGAGTTCGATCTCAACCTGGACCACGCGGCCGTCTGTCGAGGAGCCGCCATCCGGCTCGACGCGCTGCATGCGCTTCACCGTCGGCGCCACGCGCGAGATCGTCCCCTTGTAGATGGTGGAGCTGCCACGGAAGGTGACCTCGACCTTGCCGCCGGGCACGACCCTGCCGACATGCAGTTCATCGACATCGGCCAGGATACGCAACTTGCTCAGGTCGACGATCTTGGCGATGCCGCTGGGCGACACCCGCTCGCCCTGGCGTGAATAGATCTGGACCACGACGCCATCGAGCGGCGTACGAACAAGAGCCTGTTCACGAGTGGTCCGCGCATTGTCGCGCTTTGCGGTGATGATGCCGATTTCCGTCTCGATCTGCGCGAGGTCGGTCTCCAGCGTTTCCTTCTGGACGCGCAGCTTGGCCTGCTCTCGCTCGAGGTTCTGCTGGGCAATGCTCAGTTCCAGCTGCTTTTGGTCCGGCGGCAGACCGGAGCGTTGCATCTGGAGCGCCTTGAGCTTGTTCGACTCGGTTTCCGATTTGACGACCACTTCCTGCATGGCGATTTCGGCGGTGCGGAACCCCGAGATCATCGCCTCACGCTGCTGCTGGGCCTTGATCAGTTCGGCCTCCGTTGAGCGGACCGCGACGTCGGCCTTGGGATAGTTCGACAAGACGGCAATGATGTCGTCGCGCTTCACTTTCTGCCCGTCGGTGATGCGAAGCTCGAGCAGGACGGCGCCGCCCAGCGGATCGCCAGCGATCACCGCCGTGCCGGCTGGCGTGTCGGTATAGCCGCGCGACACCAGAGGAGCAGGCTTCGCCCCGTCCTGGGCGCTGCTGGTCTGGCGGCTCGGCCCCATCCACATGGCGAGGCCCACGGCAATGACCAGCATGCCGACGCCCACTGCGCCCCAGGTGAATGTTTTTGCGCGCGCCATGTCAGATAAGGCCGATTTCCATCCTAGTCCACGGTCTGCCGATCAGAACGCCGGCAACGCTACCGCCGTACCAGTGCTCCGAACGACACTAATGATCGAGAAAGTACGGTAAATTGAGGACAGAATCTTGTCATACTCGTACAATGGCGCGTTCGTGACATAGACCACATCGCGCGCCTGAAGGCCGAACTGCTGGCCAACGAACATCGATACAGGTTGCAGCAGGTCCAGGCGGAAGACCCTTGCCCGGGCCGCGGGATTGCTCTGCAGATCGGCCATTCTGAACACATAGACGCCCGTCTTGTTGGCCTGAATGTCGTTCAAACCGCCGACTTGTCCCAGCGCTTCGATGAGCGACAGGTTGTGCTTGGTCATCTCGACATTGCCCGACTTGACCACCGCGCCGAGAACCGTGAAGACCCGCGAGTTGGGCCGAAGAACGATCTCGTCGCCTTTCTGGACGGCGATGTCGCCACCGGCCAGAAGCTCCGAGAACTGCGACGTCAGGATCACTTGGCCCTGGCGGCGAACGACAACTTCGATCTGGTTCGGCCCGGCTCCTGGCCCGCCGGTCGGACCACCGGCCCGGTTGATGGCATCGACGACGGATCTCACGCCCTCGAGAATGGACACGCGCCCCGGGTTCTTGATGTCGCCCGAGATCATGATCGTGTGCGTCCGATCGGCCCCGAATGCGACGAGGACCTGCGGATCCTGGGCCTTGCCGGCGCGGTGCTGGTCGCTACGCCGTTCCATCTGCTGAAGGCTGAGCCCGGCCACCTGGACGGTGCCGACGAAGGGAATGTTGATCGTGCCGTCGTCAAGAACGCGCTGGACACCGAAATCGGCACCCGGTTTCTGGATGGTGGGAAAGATGCTGCCTTCGTAGGGCTCGAAAATGCGTACTTTCAGCGCATCGCCGGGCGCCACCGCGACCTGGCCGCCGGCCGACAGGGTACTTGTGATCGACGGACGGTCGATGCTCACCGGCTGCTTGTAGGCGGCAATGGTGGTCGGCGTGAGATCGATCACGTCGAACGGCAGCGCTTCGGTGGTGGTTCCTGCGGCACCGCCCATCCACGGCCCGCTACCGGGCAAGGCCGCACAGCCGGCTAAACCGATACCCAAGCCGAGGACAATGGCGGTAGGTCGCGCGACTGCGCGCAGCCAGCTCCAAATTGTCAAATTCCGATCTCCGTCCGGAACGGTCGCACCACAACGTGCCGCGCCGCGTCCCTTCCCATAATCCAGCCTCAGCCTGCCCTGTAATTAGCCTGTGGCGCCCTGCGGGTGCAAGCGATCCGCGGGGCCTTCTGCGTGCTTCGGACGCAGCCGCGAAAGCGCCTGTTCCGTTGAATCGGCGACGTCGAACAACTGCGAAAATCCGCTGACCAGCAGGCAATCGGCCGCTGGGCCGCTAAAAGAACAAAATACGATCCTCGCCGACAGTTCCGCGGCCTTGTGAAGCACAATTGCGAGCGCGCGCACTCCGGCAGCGCTCATGTAGGTGACCGCGCTGCCATCGACAATGACGCCGGCGTTCGGCCGCAACGCACCAACCATCAGGGCCTCAACGGACGCCGACGTGGCAGAATCGACCCGCTCTGGCAGCATGACCGTGACGATCGCGTCCTCCACACCCGAACTCTTCATACGGACTTCTCCGCCGTATTATCCCCACGGGCACTCCAATGGCCTCCGAGGTCGGTCCCGCGCCAATGGATGGCCCGGCTGCCAAGCGCACTGGCCATCAGGACCGGCGCAAGGGCCTCGCGCAGCATGGCCGCCACCGCCGCCCGGGGGCCAAACGCCAGCCCGCGCCCGGTCATGAACCATTTCTCGCTACCCAGCCATGCCGCCGTATGGCCCGCCAGCCCGGCAACGACAACACCCGCTCCCGCTCCGGCGCAGACAAGGGCCGCGGCACCGGCGGCCCCCGAGGCCGCCCAGCCGATCACCGGTTCCCACAATACCAGGGGCCACACGGGAAGGCGCAGCCGGGTGCGCGCCCAGCGGACCTGCCGTCGCCACACCGTCAGCCAATCCCGACGTCCCAAAGGCAGCCGCAGCATCGTATCGCCCAGGCATGTGGCGAGGCCGAGTTCGCGCACCGAGCGGACAACCGAGTAATCGTCGGCGATCCAGCGGTTGAAGCCGCGCCAGTTGCCGATCCGTTGCAGCGTATCCCGCGACAACAGGGTCACGCCGCCCGATGCCACCGCGAGGCCCAGCCGGTCGGCAGCGAGCAGGAACCTCGCCTGGTGTCCATCGATATAGGCGCACTCCATCTCGGCCGCGAAATTCTCCGGTGCATCGCCTGCCTTGAGAGCCAGCACGAGCCCGACCGTGGTCGACAATGGTGCGGCAGCCCGGCAAAGCTCGTCGACACCAAAGACGACGCCCGCATCGCACAGCGCCACCACCTCGCGGCTGGCCGCCTCGAGGCCCTTGCGGACGTTGTTCATCTTGGGATTGAAAGTGTCGTCGGTGCCGATCAGGATCGGCGCATCGGGCCACAGGGTCCGGGTCGGCGCCACGGCGCCGTCGTCGGCATGGGTGACGCAGATCAGGATCTCGGCGCCCGCCCGGGACAATTCGGCCAGCGCCAGGACATAGGCCGCCGACGCGTCCCCGGCGCCGTTCATCGGCGCGACAACGCTGAAATCGGCGGGCTGATGCCGCACGGTCGCCTGCCGCCTAGGCCGTCGCGCCAGCGCCGCGCTCACCCAGTGCACACCGAGGCTCAACGACCACCAGCCGAACCCAAGCCAGACAGGGGCGCCGGCGTCCATGCGTCATCGCTCGGCGGGCGAGAAGCGATTCACGTCGTCCTTTTCCACCAGAAGAGCGCGGTGATAGGACCGGATGACCTCGTTGGGATCTCCCTGCTCTCGGATTCGACCATCCTCGATCCAGATGGCGCGCGTGCACAGACGTCGGACCTCGGCCATCGAATGGGACACGAACAAGAGTGTCCCCGTCTTACGAAAATCATCGATCCAATCCAGGCACTTGCGCTGGAAAGCAGCGTCGCCGACCGCCAAGGCTTCGTCGACCACCAGGATTTCGGCCTCGACATGGGCGCAGATCGAGAAGGCGAGACGGGTGCGCATTCCCATCGAGTAGTGCTTCACCGGCTGGTCCATATAGTCGCCGATGCCTGCAAATTCCTCGATCGACGGAAATTTTCTCTGAACCTCGGATCGCTTGAGGCCAAGCACGGCGCCACCGATCAGAACATTCTCGCGACCCGTCAGCTCAGTGTCGAAGGTCGAGCCGAGCGCCAGCACCGGCGCAATCCGGCCAGAGACCCGGAGCTCGCCGTGGCTCGGCAGTGTCATGCCGCAGATCACCTGCAGCAGGGTGGACTTGCCGCAGCCATTGCGGCCGAGAACACCGATGCTCTCGCCGCGCTTGACGCTGATGTCGATGTCGCGAAGCACCCAGAACGGCTTGAAGTAGTTCTTCCACCACCCGAACAGGACCTGCTTCAGCCAGTCGTTGCGGTGGGCGTAGAGCTGATAGGCTTTGCCGAGGTGCTTCGCCTCGACGACGATCTCAGATGACGTCGACGATGACATTTCGATACCTGTCGAAGAACCAGTAGCCGAAATAGAAGGTCACGACCGACGTGATCAGGGTCCAGCCATAGACAAGCAGGCTGGGCACCTTCCCGAGCAGCACGATGTCGCGCATGACCTCGACGTAGCCCGTCAATGCGTTGGCATAGATCCAGAAATCGAACGGTGGCGGCAGGGAAGTGTGCGGATAGAAGACCGGCGTGGCGAACATGAACAGCGGCACCACGTTGATCATGAAGTAGCCGGCGTCTCGGGTGAAGGCGCCGATCGCGCACAGGAACCACGACATGCCGATCAGGAAGGCCATGAAGGGGATGAAGATCAGCGGCATCAGGAGCACGGTCCACGGCAGGCTGCCGGTGATCGCGAGCTGGAAAAGCAGCATGACGCCGATGGAGATGAGCGTGTAGGCGGTCGCCCGCAGGGTCGAGATCACCGCCAGCATGTCGCTCGGGAAGATCGTCTGCTTGATGAAGTGGGTATATTCGTGAAGCAGCATTGGCGCCCGGAACGCCATCTCCGAGAAGAAATTGAAGACGATGATTCCGCTGAAAATGAACAGCGAGTAGGTGACGCGCGTGCCCCCGCCGCTCTCCGCGACCGGCAACTGCAGATTGGTCGTGAAGGCAAAGGTGTAGACGGTGATGGCCAGCAGCGGCGCGATCACCGCCCAGATCCAGCCGGCGACCGAGCCCTTGAACCGGTCGCGAAGCTCACGACGCAGGATGGCGGCGATGAGGTCCTGATGTTGTATCATCTGCTCGAAGGGTCTCAGGACGAAACGCGAGACGCGCTGCCACGGGTCGAGGTTATCGACCACGATCTGCTTGCCGTTGACGACTTTCACCGACGGCATGAGCCGCGTCTCTCCTTCTCGATTCCAGTGGTGAGCCCGGTGGGGTACGATCCCACGACCCTCTGATTAAAAGTCAGATGCTCTACCGCTGAGCTACGGGCTCGCTCCGGCGTTGCGCCGCAGGCCGAAACCCCGCGCGGCGCCCGTATAAGATGCGCCAGCCTCACGGTCAACGCGGTCTCTGGGGGCAGTGCCGGGGCTTGGTTCTGGACGACTTGGCGCTGGACGACTTGCCGCTGGGCCTGGTTCAGCCTTTGGCGAACTTTGCCTTCAGGCGCTGAAATACCCGCTTGGAGACGAATTGCGACGTATCTCCGCCTAGCCGTGCAATATCCTTGACCAGGGATGAGGCGATGAACTGGTGCCGGTCGGAGGCCATCAGGAAGATGGTCTCGATGTCGGGATCCATGCGGGCGTTCATGTTGGCCATCTGGATCTCGTACTCGAAATCCGAGACCGCCCGCAGTCCGCGGATGATCAGCGAAGCGCCGACCTCGCGCGTGAAGTGGATGAGCAGCCCCTCGAACGGCACAACCTTGATGCGCTCCCGATCCGCCGGCGGAAAATCGGAGATGTCCTCGCGGATGATCTCCATCCGCTCCTCGAGCGAGAACAGCGGACCCTTGCCGATGTTGATCGCACACCCGATCACCAGTCTGTCGACGAGCCGCAACGAGCGGCGCATGACTTCCATGTGCCCGCTGGTAATGGGATCGAACGTGCCCGGATACACCCCGGTGCGTTCTGAGGCCATGTCTCCCCCTTGTTCGCCAGATGCGGCGGCGGAGTCTTAGCGACACGGGCGATCCTTATCCACCGTTTGTTTCGGAATGGCTCTCGCCGTTGCCGTTGCCGTTGCCGTTCCCCGCGCCGGCATCGTCCTCACCGATCCGGACTGCCGACACGACGCGCTCGCCTTCGCTTACACTGACGATGCGGACGCCGCGCGTCGCCCGTCCCGCGATGCGAATTCCGTCGACCGGACAACGGATCAAGGTGCCGCCATCGGTGACCAGCATGATCTGGTCGCTGTCGAGCACCGGGAAGGCCGCCACGATCTCGCCGCCCTTGGCGAGGTTCATCAGTTCCACGCCCTTGCCGCCGCGGCCGGTCACCCGATACTCGTAGGCTGACGTGCGCTTGCCGAAGCCCGACGAGGCGACGGTGAGCACGAACTCCTCCTTGGCCTGGAGTTCCGCAAAGCGCTCCTGCGACAGCGTCGTCGCGGGCGCCGCTGCATCGTCGGGAGCCGCGGTTTCCTCTTCCGCACCCTCGGCCGCATTCTCTGCCGCGCTCTCGGCCTGGCGCAGCGCCCGGGACTGACGGAGATAGGCGTCGCGATCCTCCGTCGGAATACCCTTGCCGCTGTCGAACAGCGACATCGAGATCACCTCGTCGCCTTCGGCGAGTGCAATCCCGCGCACGCCGGTCGACGCGCGGCTCTGGAACACACGGACCGTCGCGACCGGGAAGCGCATCGACCGGCCCTGGCGCGTCGCCAGCAGCACGTCCTGCTCTTCGCTGCAGACGCTGACGCCGATCAGGCGATCGCCGGCGTCCTCGCCCTCGAACTTCATGGCGATCTTGCCGCTCTGGTTGACGCTGACAAAATCGCTGAGCTCGTTGCGCCGCACACCGCCCCGCGCTGTGGCGAACATGACATGCAGCGTCGCCCAGCTCGCCTCGTCCTCCGGCATCGGCATCACGGCGCTTATGGTCTCACCTTCGCCCAGGGGCAGCAGGTTGACGAAAGCCTTGCCACGCGCCTGCGGTGCACCGAGTGGCAATCTCCAGACCTTGAGCTTGTAGACGATGCCGCGGCTGGAGAAGAACAGCACCGGCGTGTGGGTGTTGGCGATGAACAGATTTGAGACGAAATCGTCCTCGCGCGTGGCCATGCCCGAACGGCCCTTGCCGCCACGGCGCTGGGCGCGATAGGCCGACACCGGCACGCGCTTGACGTAGCCGCCATGTGTGACGGTGACCGCCATATCCTCGCGCTGGATCAGGTCCTCGATGTCCTGCTCGAACTCATTGTCGAGGATCTCGGTGCGCCTGGGCGTCGCGAACTGCTCCTTGATCTCGAGCAGCTCCTTGCGCATCAACGCGAAAAGCTTGTCGCGGTCGCCCAGCAGCTCGAGATAGCCCTCGATCAGCTTGGCGACCTCGCCCAGCTCCTCGGCGATCTTGTCACGCTCGAGGCCGGTCAGGCGCTGCAGGCGCAACTCGAGAATGGCGCGGGCCTGCGCCTCGGAGAGCCGGTAGGTGCCGTCGGCGGCCACCTCGCGGCCCGGCTCGGCGATCAGCAGGATCAGCGACGCCACGTCGGACGCCGGCCATTCCTTGGCCATCAATCGCTCGCGGGCGACCACCGGGTCGGGCGACCGCCGGATCATCGCGATCACCTCGTCGATGTTGGCCACGGCGATGGCGAGGCCAACCAGCACATGGGCGCGGTCGCGAGCGTGGTTGAGCTCGAATTTGGTCCGCCGTGTGATGACCTCGGCACGGAAGCGAATGAACGCCTCGAGCAGCTCCTTCAGGTTCATCAACTTCGGGCGACCGCCATCCAGCGCCAGCGAATTGACGCCGAACGAGGTCTGCAGCGGCGTGAAGCGGTAGAGCTGGTTCAATACGACATCCGCCATGGCGTCGCGTTTCAGCTCGATCACCATGCGCACGCCGTCGCGATCGCTCTCGTCGCGGACCTCGGAGATGCCCTCCACCCTCTTGTCGCGCACCACTTCGGCAATGCGCTCGTGCAGGCGCGCCTTGTTCTCCTGGTACGGGATCTCCGAGATGATGATCGACTCGCGACCGCCACGACCTTCCTCGATCCTGGTCTTGGCCCGCATGATCACCGAGCCACGGCCGAGTTCGTAGGCGGCACGAATGCCGTTGCGGCCAAGGATGGTGGCGCCGGTCGGGAAATCCGGGCCCGGCACATGCTCCATGAGCTGGGCGATCGTCAGTTCCGGATTATCGATCAACCCGCAGCAGGCATCGATCAACTCGCCGAGATTGTGTGGCGGGATGTTGGTCGCCATGCCGACGGCAATGCCGCCCGCGCCGTTGGCCAGCAGGTTCGGGAACGCCGCCGGCAGGACCGTGGGCTCCAGCGTGGTCTCGTCGTAGTTCGGCTGGAAATCGACGGTGTCCTTGCCGATGTCGGCCAGCAACGTCTCGGCGACCCGGGCCAGACGCGCCTCGGTGTAACGCATCGCCGCCGGCGGATCGGCGTCCATCGAGCCGAAGTTGCCCTGCCCGGCGATCAGCGGCAGGCGCATGGAGAAGTCCTGCGCCATGCGCACCAGCGCATCGTAGATCGATTGGTCGCCGTGCGGGTGATACTTGCCCATCACCTCGCCGACGATGCGCGCCGACTTGCGGAAGGCATGCGTCGAGTCGAAGCCGCTTTCCTTCATCGCGTGCAGGATGCGGCGCTGCACAGGCTTCAGCCCGTCACGCGCATCCGGCAAGGCGCGCGCCACGATCACGCTCATCGCGTAGTCGAGGTAGGAGCGACGCATCTCCTCTTCGATCGTGATCGGCGCGATATCGTGCGAAGGCTGCTGCGGCGGTGGCGCGTCGGAGGGCGGCGGCGGTGGCGGAAGGATCGTTTCGTCGCTCACGGAGACCTAGTTTTACTCGAAATTTGGCCCCGCCAGAGGGTCCGGCCGAACAAGGCGGCACACTACCAAACTAGCTTCCGAACACCAACAAAAAACGCACCGGGGACAGGTCTTTAACCAATTGATTTTATTGACTAAATTGTCGTCGAAAATACCCTCCAGAAAGGTCTCCGATTGCCCCCAGAATCAGCCTCCAAAAGCCCCTCGGTCGCGGTCTTCGACATGGGGGGCGTGCTGCTCGACTGGAACCCGCGTCACCTCTATCGGAAGTTGATCGCCGATCCCCAGGAAATGGAGCGTTTCCTTGCCACCGTGACCACCTCGGAATGGCACCAGGTGCAGGACCATGGTGGCGACCCCGTGGAATCGACACGCCGCCTGCAGGCGGAAAACCCCGGCCAGGAGGCGCTGATCGCGGCCTTCTACGATCGTTTCGACGAGATGTGCGACCACGCTTTTCCGGACATGGCCGACTTGGTCGAACGCCTCCACCGCGCCGGAACGCCCCTGTATCTCCTGTCCAACGCACCCGGCTTCCTCGACGCCTGGTTGCGCGGGCCGGCGCATGGCCGCCATCCCTTCCTCGGCCGCTTTCGCGACTATGTCGTGTCCGGTGCCGTGGGTTGTTCCAAGCCACAGCCTGAGATCTACGACCTAGTCTGCCGGACCGGACGCTTCCAGCCTGCCGACGCCGTCTTCATCGACGACGTGCCGGCGAATGTCGAAGGGGCGCGGTCGTTCGGCATGAGCGGCATTCACCACCGCTCGGCCGACGAGACCGCCCGCGCCCTGCGTACGATGGGCTTCCCGATCTAGAACGGAATGTCGTCGTCGAGTTCCGCCTTGCCGCCGCGCGCGGCCGGACGACCGCCGCCGCCTCCACTGCCCGACGCCGGGGCGCTGCCCCCCATGTCCTCGTCCATGCCGCCGGCGGCACCGCCGCCGCCGCCCTCGCCGCCGCTGCGGCCATCAAGCATGGTGAGCGCACCGCCGAAACGCGGGATCACGACCTCGGTGGTGTAGCGCTCCTGGCCGCTCTGGTCGGTCCACTTGCGGGTCGAAAGCTGGCCTTCGATGTAGATCTTGGAACCCTTGCGCACGAACTTCTGGGCAACCTCGGCCAGCTTCTCGTTGAAGATGACGACGCGGTGCCACTCGGTGCGTTCCTTGCGCTCGCCGCTCTGGCGATCCCGCCAGTTCTCC
>JBQTJT010000053.1:0-5150 GCA_052386855.1 Reyranella sp. | reverse complement strand
GGCATGTCTGACCCCGGGACCGGAGAGCAGCTCTTGCGCACTGCCCACCAATTGATCGTCGAAAACGACGACATCGCCAACACCCTCGAACTGCCCCGCCTGGCATCGCGTCTCGACGTGATCCGGGAGATTTGCCGTCACCTCGCGCCTTACCAGGCCGGTGAGCGGCCGATCGTCGGTGCCACGGTCATTGCCAAGGATCTGACCATCGATTCGCTGGCGATCATGGACATGGTCATGGAGCTTGAAGACAGCTTCGACGTGTCGATTCCGATGAACGTCGTGGCCGAGATCCATACCGTCGACCAGCTCGCCGACACGATCCTGGATCTGCGCGCCAAGCGCTAACCATCATGGGCTTGTTCGACCGTCACGCGGGCCTGCTCGAGGCGTACCGCGACGTCCGGACCACCGGGGCCGATCCCTTCCAGATCCGCATGGAACGGGTGCTGTCGCCGACCGAGGCGATCATCAACGGCCGCAAGACCCTGCTGGTCGGCACCAACAACTATTTCGGCCTGACCTTCGATCCTTCCTGCATGGAAGCCGGCATCGAGGCGATCCGCGCCGAGGGCACCGGCACGACCGGATCGCGCATCGCCAACGGCAGCTACAGCGAGCACGTCCTCCTCGAGGAGGAGATCGCGGCCTTCTACGGCAAGAAGCACTGCATGGTCTTCACGACCGGCTACCAGGCCAACCTCGGGGTGATTTCCACCCTGGTCGGCCAGGGCGATCATCTGCTGATCGACGCCGACAGCCATGCCTCGATC
The DNA here is from genome assembly GCA_052386855.1 of Reyranella sp. GTDB lineage: Bacteria > Pseudomonadota > Alphaproteobacteria > Reyranellales > Reyranellaceae > Reyranella. The sequence continues at coordinate 4,377 of JBQTJT010000053.1, read as the reverse complement.
TACGATGCCTGCAAGATGACCCAGGCCGAGGTCGTGCGCTTCAAGCACAACGACCCGTCGAGCCTCGAATCCCGTCTCCGGCGCCTGGGCGACAAGCCGGGCAACCGGCTGGTGATCCTCGAGGGCATCTACTCGATGCTGGGCGACAGCGCGCCGCTCAGGGAGTTCGTCGACGTCTGCAAGAAGTACGGCGCCTACGTGCTGGTCGACGAGGCCCATTCGCTGGGCGCGCTCGGCGAGACCGGCCGCGGCCTCTGCGAGTCGACCGGCGTGCTGGACGACTGCCATTTCATCGTCGGGACCTTCTCCAAGACCCTGGGCGCGATCGGCGGCTACTGCGTCTCGAACGACCCCGATTTCGACATCCTGCGCGTCACCGTGCGCTCCTACATGTTCACGGCTTCGCTGCCACCGTCGATCGTGGCCTCGGTCCGACAGGCGCTGCGGGTCGTGATAGCCCGGCCGGAACTGCGCAAGCAGCTCTGGGATAATGTCGCCACGCTTTACGATGGTCTCGCCGCCCAGGGCTTCAAGCTCGGGCCCGAGCATGGCCCGGTGGTGGGCGTGCATCTGCCCGACCGCATGCTCGCCATCGGCTTCTGGCGCGCCATGCTCGATGCCGGCATCTACGTGAATGTCGCCGTGCCGCCGGCCACGCCCAATGGCGTCTCGTTGCTGCGCTGCTCGGTTTGTGCCGCCCATACGCCGGAACAGCTCCAGCACATGGTCGAGGTCATGACCGGAATCGGCCGCCAGCTCGGGGTCATTTCCGGGGCGCCGAAGCTCCGCGTCGTCGCCGGCAAGCGCTAGCGCCGCCCGCCGTCTCGCTTGACCGTCCGGACCGGGCGGTGGATCACCCTTCCATGTTCACGCTGGCGCATCTGTCCGATCCGCACCTGCCGATGCCCGTGGCCCGCCCACTCGACCTCGTCGGCAAGCGCGTGACGGGTTATCTCAACTGGTGGCGGCACCGGGCGCATCTCCACGTGCCGGAGGCGCTGGCCAGCATCGTGGCCGACATCCAGGCGCAGAAGCCCGATCACATCGCGCTGACCGGCGATCTGGTGAATATCTCGCTTCCCGACGAATTCGCCCGCGCTTCGAAGTGGCTGGCCGCATTCGGCACGCCCGATGGGATCACGGTCATTCCCGGCAACCACGATGTCTATGTCGCCACGGCATGGGGCGAAGGACTGGGTCGCTGGGGCGCCTACATGGCGGGCGACGACAAGCCGCCAGCCACCGACTTCCAGGTCTTCCCGACCTTGCGCCGGCGCGGCCCGGTCGCACTGGTCGGTCTCAACAGCGGGGTGCCGAAGCCGCCTTTCCTCGCCACAGGAACACTCGGCGAAGCACAGATCGCTGCGGCCGAGAAACTCTTGGCCGATCTCGGCCGCCAAGGACTCTGCCGCGTCGTCCTGATCCACCATCCGCCGCTCACCACCGAGTCGCGATTCAAGCGCCTGACCGATGCGGCGGCTTTCCAGGCAATGATCCGCCGCGTCGGCTGCGAACTTGTCCTGCATGGCCACAATCACCGCAGCGAGGTCGCGCGCATCGACGGCCCGGCGGGGCCGGTGCCGGTGATCGGCGTCACCTCGGCTTCGGCCGCGCCCGACAGCAAGTACGGCCGGGCCCGCTACCATCTGATTCACATCGAGCGCGAAGGTGCAGGGTGGCGGCTTGACATCGACATCCGCGCGTTGCGCGCCGATGGCACCGGATGCGAGCCCGATGGTCAGTTCGTGTTCCGAAGCGCCGCATCGGGCGTGGTAGCCTGAGGCGCAAATGGCCCCTTCCGATCTCATCGTTTCCCCTGTGGCCACCAAGGCCGATCTCAAGGAATTCATCCGCCTGCCCAGGCGGCTCTACGCCGGCCACAAAGGCTGGGTGGCGCCGCTCAATGTCGAGCGGCAAGAGGCCTTCTCGCCCAAGAAGAACCCGCTTTTCCAGCACGCCGAGGTCCGGTTCTTCCTGGCGCGCCGCGCCGGCCGGGTGGTCGGTCGCATCTCCGCCCAGGTCGATAGCGCCTATCTCGCGCAGTATGCCGACAGCACCGGCCAGTTCGGCTGCCTGGTGGCGGAGGACGATCCCGCCATCTTCGCCGCGTTGTTCGCTGCCGCCGAGGCCTGGCTGAAGGCCAAGGGCATGGTCCGCGTGACCGGTCCATTCACCCTGTCGGTCAACGAGGAGGTCGGCCTCCTGATCGATGGCTTCGACAGCCGGCCGGTGCTGATGGTGCCCTACGATCCACCCTATGCCGGGGCGCGGGTCGAGGCCTGCGGCTATGTGAAGGCCAAGGACCTCTTCTCCTACGACTATGATGTCCAGAATGCGCCGGAGACCATCGGCCGCAAGCTGCTCGACCGCGCCGGCCTCGCCGGACGGGTCAAGGTCCGCACCGCCAACATGAAGATGTTCGACGCCGAGGTCCGCACGCTGGTCGGTATCTTCAACGACGCCTGGAGCGACAACTGGGGCTATGTGCCCTTCACCCAGGCCGAGATCGACCACGCCTCCAAGGCGCTGCGGCCGGTGATCGTCCCGGACCTCGCTGTGTTCGTGGATGTCGATGACGAGACCGTCGCCTTCATCCTGGCGCTCACCAACCTCTCCGAAGCCACCGTCGACTTCGACGGTGCGCTCACGCCCTGGAACCTGGTGAAGCTGCTGCTGCGGCTCAAGATCACCGACGTTCGCAGCACGCGCGTGCCGCTGATGGGCGTGAAGAAGAAGTTCCGCAATCATCCGTTGATGGGCGCCGGCCTGGCCATGATCGCCATCGATCATCTGCGCGCCAACGGCAAGCGGCTGGGCAAGACCTCGGCCGAACTGGGCTGGATTCTCGAGGACAACAAGGCGACCAACAACATCATCCGCTCGGTCGGCGGCGTTCACTACAAGACCCACCGGATCTACGAGAAGGCGCTGGGGTGAGCCCGCCGCTGCCCGGCGCCGGCCATCCGGCGTCGGCCTTCGCTCCCTTCGCCAACCGCTCCTTCGCGCTGCTGTGGACCGCCAATGTCCTGTCCAACACCGGCGGCTGGATGGCGACCACGGGTGCTGCCTGGGAGATGACCAGCCTGACGCAGGAGCCGATCTTCGTGGCGCTGCTGTCGGCGGCGGGCACTCTGCCGATGTTCCTGTTCTGCTTCTTCGCCGGTGTCCTGGCCGACCGCTTCGATCGCCGCCGCTACATAATCGTCTGCCAGGTCTGGATGATGGCGGTGGCTGCCGCCCTGGCGGTGCTGGCGTTCCTCGGCCGGCTCGACCACTGGAGCCTGCTTGGCTTGAGCTTCTGCATGGGCCTCGGCAACGCCATGAACGCACCGGCCTGGCATGCCGTCGTGCCTGAGATCGTCTCGGGGCCGCACCTCCGGCCGGCCATCGCGCTGAACAGCGCCGGCTTCAACCTCGCCCGCACGGTGGGGCCGGTGATTGGCCAAGTCCTGCTCAGCCTGGTTGGCGTCTTTATGCTCTTTGCCGTCAATGCCGCCACCTACGTCGGCGTCATCTTCGCCATGCTGCGCTGGCGCCGGCCGGCCGAGGCCAAGGCCAGCCAGCGCCGCGAGGGGCTGGTCGAGGCGGCCCGGACCGGCATCGCCTTCGTGCGCGGCTCCGGCGACCTGAAGGCGATCTTCGCCCGCGGCCTCTGCTTCTTCGTGCCGGGCATTGCCGTCGGCATCCTGCTGCCGGTGATCGGCCGCTTCGAACTCGGCCTGGACGAGTTCGCCTTCGGCATCCTCTACGCCGTGTTCGGTGCCGGTGCCGTCGCGGGCGCCGTCCTCATGCCGACCTTCAACCGCCTGCTCGGGCCCGACCGCGCCAACATCTGGGCAATGGGCGTCCATGCTGTCGTCACTCTGGTGATCGCGCTCGTGATGACGCCGTATGTGGTGGGGGCCTGCGTGGCGCTTTCCGGCGCCTGCTGGATCACCGTCATCGCCAACAACGGCACCGCGGTTCAGGCGATCCTCCCCAACTTCATGCGGGCGCGCGGCATGGCGGTACACCAGATGGTGTTTTTCGGCGCCCTGGTCGTCGGCTCTCTCCTGTGGGGCAAGATCGCCACCCTATTCGGCACGCAGGCCTCGCTGATCGCCTCGGCGGTTGTGCTCGTGCCTTTCACGGTGTTGGCGGCATCGATCCGGCTGCCGGGCTCCTCGTTGCCGCGGGCCTGACACGCTTGTGTGTTCTTTTCACCACAAGCTCCCCAATTATTTTCACGGGGAGGAAGAATCCTCTTGTTCCGGCGTCAATTAGTTGTATTTACGAAATATCCAAGACGCCCAACGCACGTGCCGCTGGCCCTTTGTGGTTACGCAACGACGGAAAGTGTTCTTTTTGGCAGTGCCGGTTTCGAGCCGGGTCCGGGAA
>JBQTJT010000052.1:0-108062 GCA_052386855.1 Reyranella sp. | reverse complement strand
GTGCAGAGCGGCGATGCCGGCGCCCTCTCCGCCGCGGCGGCCGGGCTCGACCTCGCGATCCACGATCTGCGGGCGCGCAAGCGCGGGCTGCCGCTGTGGCGGGCGCTCGGCGGCGCCGACGAATCGCCGGTGCCTGTCTACGCGTCCGGCCTCAAGCCCGGCCGCGCCGCCTACGATACCGTCGGACGCATGCGCGCAGCAGGCTATCGTGCCTACAAGATCAAGATCGGATTTGGCGAGGAGACCGATCTCGGCTCGCTGCGGCCGGTCGCCAGCGAACTGAAGGCCGGCGAGCGGCTGATGGTCGACGTCAACCAGGGCTGGGACCTCCGCACGGCCTGCGCGATGGCACCGAAGCTCACCGAGTTCGGCCTGCACTGGATCGAGGAGCCGCTGCTGGCCGACCGGCCGACGACCGAATGGACGCAGGTCGCCGCCGTCGCGCCGACGCAGCTTGCCGTGGGCGAGAACCTGCGCGGCGCCGGCCCCTTCCAGGAGGCGATCGACTCGGGCCTGTTCGGCGTCATCCAGCCCGACGCCGCCAAGTGGGGCGGCCATTCAGGCTGCCTGCCCGTGGCGCGCGCGGCACTGGCCGCCGGCCGGAGCTACTGCCCACATTTCCTGGGCGGCGCGATCGGCCTCGTCCATTCGCTTCATCTGCTGGCGGCGGTGCGCGGTCCCGGCCTGCTGGAAGTCGACGCCAATCCCAATCCGCTGCGCGAAGGCCTGCTGGGTGACCTTTTGACCGCGCAGAACGGCCGCGTCTCCCGTCCCGGCGGGCAGGGTCTCGGTCTAGAACCGGACATCAAGTCGCTGGCGTCGCTTCGGACCCTGTATCTGGAGCGGCGCGCCTAAGAGAAACGAAGAGGAAACGCCATGCTCGGCCTGATGCAAGACCGTCCCCTGCTGATCTCGCAGATCATCGATTTCGCCGCCGCCTACTATCCCAAGGTCGAGATCGTGTCGCGCACCGTCGAGGGGCCGATCCACCGCTACGGCTACAGGGACGCGCAGAAGCGCGCCAAGAAGCTCGCCGAGGCGCTGCAGGGCCTGGGCATCAAGCTCGGCGACCGCGTCGGCACCATCGCCTGGAACACCTACCGCCATTTCGAACTCTACTTCGGCATCTCCGGCATCGGCGCGGTGCTGCACACGCTGAACCCGCGGCTGGCGCCCGAGCATGTGGCCTACATCGCCAACCATGCCGAGGACCAGATCATCTTCGTCGACCTAAACCTGCTGCCGATCGTCGAGGGCGTCTGGGAGAACCTCAAGACCGTGAAGCATGTCGTGGTCATGACCGACCGCGCCCACATGCCGGCCTCGTCCAAGATCCCCAAGTTGCTGTGCTACGAGGAGCTGATCGCCGACAAGCCGGGCACGCTGAAGTGGCCCGACTTCGACGAGCGCACGGCCTCGTCGCTCTGCTACACCTCGGGCACCACGGGCAACCCCAAGGGCGTGCTCTACTCGCACCGCTCGACCGTGATCCATTCGATGATGATGTGCTCGGGCCCGGTGCTGGCGATGACGCCCGACACCACCATCCTTCCTGTCGTGCCGATGTTCCATGCCAATGCCTGGGGCCTCGTCTATGCCGGCCCGATCTGCGGCGCCAAGCTGGTGTTCCCCGGCTTCAAGCTCGACGGCGCCAGCATCTACGAGCTGCTCGACAAGGAGCAGGTGACCTTGAGCGCCGGCGTGCCCACGGTGTGGCTCGCGCTGCTCGACTACTGCGCCCAGAACAAGCTCAAGATGTCGTCGGTCAAGCGCTCGCTGATCGGCGGCTCGGCCGTGCCGCTCGCCATGATCGAACGCTTCTGGAAGGAGCATGAGATCGAGGTGGCGCAGGGCTGGGGCATGACCGAGATGAGCCCGCTCGGCACGCTGACCCGCTTCAACCGGGGCGAACGCGACCTGCCCGAGAGTGAGCGCTTCGCCATCACCGCCAAGCAGGGCCGGCCGGTGTTCGGTGTGGAAATGAAGATCGTCGACGATGCCGGCGAGGACCTGCCGCTCGACGGCAGCGTCTCGGGCAACATGGTGGTGCGCGGGCCGTGGATCGTCTCGGGCTACATGAAGGGCGAAGGCAGGAGCCAGTTCGTCGAGGACGACTGGTTCCACACCGGCGACGTCTGCAAGATCGAGGCCGACGGCTCGGTCGTCATCACCGACCGTTCCAAGGACGTGATCAAGTCGGGCGGCGAATGGATCAGCTCGATCGACCTCGAGAACGCCGCCATGGGCTGCCCCGGCGTGGCCGAGGCCGCGGTGATCGGCGTGCCGCATCCCAAGTGGGACGAGCGGCCGCTGCTGATCGTGGTGCGCCGACCCAATGCCGAGGTCAGCAAGGCCGAGGTGCTGAAATTCCTGGAAGGCAAGATCGCCAAGTGGTGGATGCCCGACGACGTGCAGTTCATCGACGCCATCCCGCACGGCGCCACCGGCAAGATCCTGAAGACGGCGCTGCGCAAGCAGTTCGAGAGTTATAAGCTCCCGACTGCTTGAGGTTCACGCAGCTCGACGAGCGCTGCCTTCGCGACCTGGAAGGCGCCGGTCAGTGCCAGGCCCGACATGATGGCGGCCACGAGGTAGTCCGGCCAGCCGGTGCCCGAGCCGAACACGCCGGCCGCGGCGGCCAGCACCGCGACGTTGCCGATCGCGTCGTTCCTCGTGCAGATCCAGACCGAGCGCATGTTGCTGTCGCCGTCACGGAAGCGCCAGAGGAGCACCGCCACGCCGAAGTTGGCGGCGAGCGCCAGCGCGCCGACCGCGCCCATCACCTGCGCCTCGGGCACGGTGCCCGCCATCGCGTGATCGATCGTCGTGATCGCCACCCACAGGCCGAAGGCCGCCATGCTCGCCGCCTTGATCAGCGAAGCGCGCGCCCGCCAGTGCAGCGCCATGCCCAGCACGAACAGGCTGATGCCGTAGTTGGCGGCGTCGCCCAGGAAGTCGAGCGAGTCGGCCAGCAGCGAGGCCGATTGCGCGGCGAGGCCGGCGCCGATCTCCACCACGAACATCGCGAGGTTGATCGCCAGGGCGACCCAGAGGATGCGCCGATAGACCGGCGACTGGGCGGCGGCGCTGGCATGTTCATGTCTGTGATCGCAGCAATGAGCGCTCATGTCAGTGTTCCCCGATATGTTCGACCATGTCCTCGACCATGCGCCTGACATGGGCATCGTCGGCGCCGTAGAAGACCTGCCTGCCCTGCCGCTCGGCCCGCACCAGCCGCGCCCCCTTCAGAAGCCGCAGGTGATGGCTGACCAGCGACACCGACAGGCCGAGTTTCTCGGCAATGTCGGTCACGGCCAGCGGCGTGCGCAGGCAGGACACGACGATGCGCAGCCGGCTGGGATCGCCCAGCAGACGGAACAGGTCGGCCAGCGCCACGGCGTGGTCGTCGGACAGGATGGTTTTCTTGGACTTCGACATTTGAATAACTGTTCAAATATTATACGAGCCGGAACCCCTGTCAATCCCCCTCGCGGGACCGACCGGTTCGGGTTACGCTGTAGCCTGTCATGATCGATATCCGTCCCTGCGATCCCGCGATCCGCGCCTTCTTCGCCGGCGAGGTTTCCGGCATCGACCTCACCCGTCCCCTCTCCGACGCAGAGGTCGCCGCCGTCCACGCCGGCATGGACCAGTACGGCGTGCTGGTGTTTCACGGCCAGCAGCTGAGCGACGACCAGCAGCTCGCCTTCAGCCGCCAGCTCGGGCCGCTGGAACAGGCGACCGGCGATATCGCCGCCCCGCAGGACCGCCGCGTCAGCATGGACCTGAACGACATCTCCAACCTCGACAAGCACGGCGAGGTGCTGCCGCGCGACGACCGCCGCCGCCTGTTCGGGCTCGGCAACCAGCTCTGGCATTCCGACAGCTCGTTCAAGGACGTGCCGGCCAAGTATTCGCTGCTGTCGGCCCGCAAGATCCCGCCGACCGGCGGCAACACCGAGTTCGCCGACATGCGTGCGGCCTACGATGCGCTGGACGAGGCGACCAAGCGCGAGGTCCACGATCTCATCTGCGCCCACAGCCAGGTTTTTTCACGCGGCATCCTGGGCTTTGACGACTTCACCGAGGCCGAGCGCCAGAAATGGGCGCCGGTGCGCCAGCGCCTGGTGCGGCGCCATCCCGTCACCGGCCGGCTCTCGCTCTATCTCGCCAGTCATGCCGGCGGCATCGAAGGCTGGCCGATGCCGGAGGCCCGCGCCTTCCTGCGCGACCTCACCGAGCACGCCACGCAACGGCAGTTCGTCTATGCCCATGTCTGGAAGCCGTGGGACCTCGTGATGTGGGACAACCGCGTCACCATGCACCGCGCGCGGCGCTACGATCCCGCGGAAGTCCGCGACATGCGCCGCACGACGCTCACCAACGAAGTGTCGAGCCTGGAACAGGCTCCCTGAAGCGCGGCCGTCAGCCCTTCGGCCCCCACTCCTCGAGCACCGTGTTGGTGGCGACGTCCAGCACGCGCGAATCGCGGAGCACCATGCCGTGCCTGGTGAGGATCTCCGACGGGGGCACGTCCTTGCCGACGCCCGGAAACACCGGCCGGCCGCGCGGCACGCTGGCTTCGGCGCACGTGAGAAAGAAGGCGTCGTAGCCGATATTGAGGAACAGGGCGAACACGTCGGTGCCGCCTACCACGGCCAGTGTCCCGTCGTCGATGCCCAGCCGCTGCCAGGCCTCCTCGAACGGCGCCGTGCCGGGGTTCCACAGGACCGCCAGCGGATTGTTGGGGTCGACGATCACACGCTGCACGCGTCGTGTCAGGATGATCCGGCGGCGCGTCTTTTCCTTCAGGCCGCCCTCGGCCGAATGCCGGCCGTTGGCGACCGCCGAGGCCCGGTCGACCGAGTCCTGATAGAATTTGTGATCCGCCTCGATCTTGATCTCGTCGGGAAATGACCCATCGCCTTTGGCGATCATCCCTTCCTTTGAAATGACCGCGTAGCCTTCGATCCGGGGACGTTTCAGTGCCATGCCGCTGCCTTTCAGACGCCCGTCTCAAACACCGAGGGCGCCGATGATCGCCCCTTGTACAACGAGCACACCCAGCCAATGGATGCCATCGATCACGCTCAGCATCGGCTTGCGACCGCCGAAGGCGTTGTTGACGGCAATCGTCGTGACAACGAAGCCTGCCCAGACGAACAGCGCCGAGATGATGCCGTTCTTCAGGGTCACCTGCCCCGGCCCGAGATGGCCGAGCGTGCCGGCCAGCACCCAGGCCATCACCAGAAGCGCCACGAACGAGGTGACGAACGGCGCAATCGAGCGCCTGGCTGCGATCTCTTCCTTGGTCCTGCCGACCGCCGCCAGCCACTGTTTGGACAGCGACATGTAGTAGACCGCGCCAAAGGCGAAGCCTGCCGCCGCGGCGAGCCCGATGGCGAGGATATTCATGCCGGCGAAGTTCATGGCCTGCTCCCTGTGTCGAGCGGCCACCCTAGCGCAAATGAAAGCGGCGGGGAAAACCCCCGCCGCCCTCCATCTCACGGACTACGTTCAGCCCTTGGGCAGGACGACCGTATCGATCACGTGGATGACTCCATTGGACTGCTTCACGTCGGCGATCGTCACCGTGGCGACATTGCCGTTCTCGTCGGTGAGCGTGATCTTCTCGCCCATCATCTTGGCCTGCAGCGTGCAGCCGCCGACCGTCTTCACGGGATGAGTGCCCTTGTCGTCCTTGATCATCTTGGCGATGGCCGGCGACATCGCGTTCGCGGCCACGACATGGCAGGTCAGGATCTTGGTGAGCTTCGCCTTGTTCTCGGGCTTCAGCAGCGTCTCCACGGTGCCCGCGGGCAGCTTGGCGAAGGCAGCGTTGGTCGGTGCGAACACCGTGAACGGACCCGCGCCCGACAGCGTATCGACGAGCCCGGCGGCCTTCACGGCGGCAACGAGCGTGGTGTGATCCTTCGAGTTGACGGCGTTCTCGATGATGTTCTTGTTTTCCATCATCGGTGCGCCGCCCACCATCGGGTTCTGCGCGAAGGCGGGCGTGAAGGCGGTGAACGAAATCGCGGCGACGGCCGCGAGCAGTGCATGACGCTTGATCATCGATGACTCCATGGTTGGTGCATGATGACTACGGTCGCTTCGCCGTCGCGGTTCACCGATTCGGCGCACGCTTTCGTGAGATGCATTGTGACCGCGATGTGACCGCGAGCGACGCCGCCGTGCCGCGTGATATGCTCCGCCTCGAAATTGCCGCATGTGAGGACCCGACCGACATGACCGCGTACCAGGATTACAAGCCGCTCACCTTCCACGATGCGACGCCGCGCTTTGCCGACGGCAGCGACACGCCGCGTGCCTACATCGAGCGATGCCTGGCGACGATCGCGGCCCGCGAACCCGTGGTGAAGGCTTTCACGGCAATCAACGAAGCGGGCGCGCGCGCGACGGCCGACGCCAGCACCGCGCGGTGGAAAGCGGGCAAGCCGCTCTCGCCCATCGACGGCATGCCCGTCGCCATCAAAGATCTGCTCGAGACCAGGGACATGCCGACTGAGATGGGCTGTGCGGCCTTCAAGGGCAATTTCCCCAAGCGCGACAATGCCGCCGTCTGGGCGTTGCGGCAGGCCGGCGCCGTCATCCTGGCGAAGACCGTCACGGCGGAGCTGGGCGGCGCGCATCCTGGCGCGACCACCAACCCGTTCGATCCGGCGCGCACGCCGGGCGGCTCGTCCTCGGGCTCGGCCGCCGCTGTCGGTGCGTGCATGGTGCCGGCGGCGATCGGCACCCAGGTGGGCGGCTCGATCATCCGGCCTGCCGCCTATTGCGGCAACTTCGCGCTGAAGCCCACGCAGGGCGGACTCAATCGCGGCGAGCGCCTGGCGACCAGCATGAGCACACACGGTCCGCACGCCGGCTGTCTCGAGGACATGTGGCAGGTGGCCATCGAGATCGCCAATCGCGCCGGCGGCGACCGCGGCTCGGTCGGTCTCATTGGCCCGTCAACGCTCCCTGCCGCCGTGAAACCGAACCGGCTCATCGTTCTTGAAACGGAAGGCTGGTCGACGGTCGACGACACGACAAAGGCCGGCTTCGACGCCGTGCTGAAACAGCTTCGCGAGGCTGGTGTCACCCTGATCCGCCGCAAGGACCATCCTTTGGTCGAGGCGCTGGAACAGTCGATCGCCAACGGCCGCGCGGTGTGCGGCAGCGTCACGAGCTGGGAGAACCGCTGGTACCAGCGCGGCATCGTCGACAACGATCCGGCCGGCGTCAGCGAACGGGCGAAGGCCACGCTGGCCAAGGCCGAGGCGATGACACCGGACGATTACCGCATGGCGCTTCTTGCCCGCGATACGGCCCAGCGCACGCACGCCACCCTGGCAGCGCTCGCGGACGCCGCGATCACGCTCGCCTGCCCCGGTCCCGCGCCGCTCTGGGCGGGCGACGTTCCCGGCCAGCCGCTGGCGCCGCGGCCGACCGGCGACTTCGTCTTCAACGCGCCGAGTTCGATGCTGTTCGCCCCGGTCGTGACCGTGCCGCTGATGAGCGTCGGCGGCATGCCCGTCGGCATCCAGCTCATGGGCCAGCAGCACGAGGACGCGCGCGTGACCGGCCTCGCACGCTGGACGATGAGTGCCTTGAAGCGAGTCTCTATTCCGGCTTGAGACCCAGCGCCACGATGCGCGGGATCACGGTGGCCTTCAGGACCTCATAGTCCTTCATGACCTGTTCGTGATTGAGCGGCTTCTCGGTGAGACCGAAGCCCTCCATCATCCTCTTGCCGGGCTCGGAGTCGGCGGCGCCAACCCAGAGGTCGGACATCTTCTGCACGACCTCCTTCGGCGTGGCGGCCGGAGCCGCCAGCGCCAGCCAGCCGCGCACCGTGAAGGACGGATCGGTGAAGCCCTGCTCCTCCGACGTCGACACGTCGGGCAGCTTGACATAGCGCACGCGGCTCGGCGCCACGATCGGGCGGACATCGCCCTTCAACAGCAGCGCATTCATCGCCTGCGGGCTGCCCATGGCCGCCTGCAGCGAGCCCGCGCCCATGTCCTGCCACATCGGCGCCTCGCCCTTGTAGGTCACCACCTCCATCGTGAGGCCGTACTTCTCGTTCAGCGCCTGGGCGAAGATGTGGGCCGAGGAGCCCAGCGCCCACGAGCCGAAGTTGATCTTCTTGCCCTTGGCGTATTCGACGAACGATTTCAGGTCCTTGACCTCGGGCGGCAGCGACTTGTGCACGACGACCGGCAGCACGCCCGACGCCGTGCCCGAGATGATGGTGAGGTCCTTGTCCGGGTCGAAGCCCAGTGTCTTGAACATCACGCGGTTCTGCACGAGCGTGCTCGAGACCGAATGCAGGAGGGTGTAGCCGTCGGCCGGGGCGCGCGCGACCTGGGCGGCACCGATGTTGCCGCTGGCGCCGGGCTTGTTGTCGATGATCACCTGCTGGCCGGTTGCCTGCTGGACATGCTGGCCGAAGGCGCGCGCGATGCCGTCCGTGAGGCCGCCGGCCGGAAAGTTCACCACGATGGTGATCGGCTTGTTGGGCCAGGCGGCTTGCGCTCGCACGATCGAGGGCGCCGCGAAGGCAAGGCCGGCGGTGGCGCGCAGCAGGGTGCGTCGGGTCGTCGTCATGTCGGGTCGTTCCTCCGGATTTTTTTACGCCCGGATGCATAGCGACTGTGGCTCGCAAATGCCACAGTCGGATGCCAGTTTTCGCGGGTGATGATCATGCGTCATGCGAAATTTCTCGTCGTCCTGACGGTGGCAGCCGTTGCCGGGCCCGCTCTCGCCCAGCCGTCCGCCAACGTGATCGACGTCACGCCCCCGGCCGACCCTGGTGCGGTCGTCGTGCTGCGTGGCAGCAGCGCACCGCCGCAGCCCTGGGGCGGACCGCCCGCCCCTCAACCGTCGAGCCTACCGGCGCCGCCAACCCCGGCCTATGTCGAACAGGCCTATAACCCGCTCTACGTCATGCCGGGCTATTTCCAGGCGGCGCCGCAGCGGGCCCCCCGATACGTTCCGCCCGCGCCTCAAGTCGCGCCCCAAGTCGCGCCGCCCTATCCGATCCGCCCCTGGGGCGTCGGTCTCGCGCCTTTCCAGCGCTAAGGCGGAACCAGGCCGTGAAAGCATAAACGGGCTTCATCCGAACCAGAGCAGAGTCGCAGAAGTGCCATCAGCCGACATGGACGACCCACGTCGGGCGCGTCATTGCCCAACCGGTTAACCCATTCTACGATCCGGGATAGGGGGAATTCCTTTGGCACGTGAGCAGCGCCGACTGGCAGCAATCGTTGCAGTCGATGTAGTCGGCTATTCCCGCCTGATGGGCCGGGACGAGAGCGGCACGGTGGCGCGCCTGCGAGAGCATCGCCAGCAGCGCTTGGAGCCGGTACTGACCCGGCACGGTGGCCGCCTGGTCAAGCTGACCGGCGATGGTGCTTTGGTCGAGTTCGCCAGTGCGGTCGATGCGCTTGGCGCTGCCATCGAGTTCCAGCAGGCCATGGCCGAGGTCAATCGAGACCAGCCTGAGGATACCGCTATCGTGTTCCGGGCCGGGCTTCATCTCGGCGACCTGATCGTGGACGGCGATGATCTCTACGGCGACGGTGTGAACGTGGCAGCCCGGCTTGAGGCGGAAGCACCCGCGGGTGGCATCGTCGTCTCGCGCGCCATTCGTGAAGCGGTCGAGGGCCGACTCAAGGCCAAGCTTCACGCGCTGGGCGAACTCACGCTCAAGAACATCGAACGTCCGATCAGAGCCTTCCGGGTGGAGTGGAATGGGGCTGACTGGCAGGCGACGGTTGCGCTCCCACCTGAAGCTGTAGAGCAAGCGGCGATCGTTGCGCCGGCCCTCGCCCTGCCCGACAAGCCGTCGATTGCCGTCCTGCCATTTCAGAACATGAGTGGTGACCCAGAGCAGGAGTACTTCGCCGACGGCATGGTCGAGGACATCATCACCGCTCTCTCCCGCTTCAAATCCCTGTTCGTCATCGCGCGCAATTCGAGCTTTACCTACAAAGGGCGCGCCATCGACATCAAGCAGGTCGGACGGGAGTTGGGCGTGCGCTACGTCCTGGAAGGCAGCATTCGCAAGGCCGCGAACACGGTACGCATTACTGGCCAGCTCATCGATGGCGAGAGCGGTGCTCACTTGTGGGCGGATCGCTTTGATGGATCGCTGGCGGATGTCTTCGAGCTCCAGGACCAGGTGACGACCAGCGTTGTCGGTGCGATCGCTCCCAAGATAACGCAGGCGGAGATGGAGCGTGCCAGGCGCAAGTCGGCCGGGAACCTCGACGCCTACGACTGTTTCCTGCGCGGCATCGCACAGGGCGGCATCATGACACGCGAAGCCCAGGAAAATGCCCTCGAGTTCCACCGCCGCGCCATTGAACTCGATAAGGATTTTCCCGCGCCCCACGGGGCGATCGCCCGCATCTATTCATTCCGCGTGCAGCAGGGTTGGATCGTCGACATGGAGTGGGAACAGGCAGAGACCAGGCGCCTGGCCGAGCGCGTCGCGGATATAGGGCACGACGATGCCGAGGCCCTTTGTTGGGCCGGCCACTCGATTGCGGTCGTCTGCCGGGATCTCGAGACCGGAGCGGCGCTTGTCGATCGGGCACTGGCAATCAACCCGAACCTGGCGGTCGGTTGGCAAACCCGAGGGTGGGTCAGCGTGATGCTCGGCGAGCATCAAATGGCGCTCGACCAGATCGCGCGAGCGCAACGTCTGAACCCGATGGATCCGCAAGGTTTCATTTCGGACGGAGGCATGGGCGCCGCCAACCTTGGCCTGCGCAAATATGACGAAGCAGTAAAATGGCTGGGCAGGGCCCTTGCACGTCAACCCAACTGGATGATCCCCAAGCGACAGTCAGTGGTCGCGAACGCGCATGCCGGCAACATCGAGGAGGCCCGCAGGCTCCTGGAGGATATACGGCGTGCAGACCCGCTGTTGCGCCTGTCGAATCTCAGGAGCCTCATTCGATGGAGCAGGCCCGCGGATGTTGAAATGATGCTCGAAGGCATGCGCCTTGCGGGGCTACCTGAATAGCCACGCACCGCTCATGACTCCAGATTGTGATTGACGTCGGATTCCTATCCTCTCTACTATCCTGCCATGGAGAACAAAAGGAGAATTTCCATGGATCATCGGCAGCAGAACGTCACCGAGTATCTCTGGACCGCGCCGCGGGTCGGCGAACCGCGCCGCCGCACCAACCTGCGCCGCCGGGTCACCTTCCTGCGCGAACTCGAAAAGACCGGCTCGGTCAGCTATTCGGCGGCTCGGGCCGGGATCGACCGCCGCACGCTCTATCGTTGGCGCGACACCGACCTTCGTTTCGGCGAACGCTGGGACAGGGCCCTGCAGCTCCGCGAGGAGGAGCTTCTCGACAGGGGCTACTCCTTCGCCCGCACCGGCGTTCCGCGTTACATCTTCCGCAACGGCGTCATGACCGCCACCTACCGCCGCCACGACGAACGCCTGATCATGTTCATGCTGAACCACACACGAGCCCGGCCCCGCGACCGGCGGATCGACGGGCCCGATGGCTCGCTTTAGTGCTCATGCTCATACGGACCGCGAGCGTCACAGGGCGGAGACTACTCCGCCCGGGCTCGCTCAAGCGCATGAGCGAGCGGGACGCTCGCGGTCCAAAAATGTCACATCGAGTGTGTCGTTTTTCGCCGCTTTCTCCCGAGCGTCCAGAGGCTTGCGGCGACAGGTAGGAAAACTCGGGCCACCCCTCGAAAGAAGCGCGTGATTCTCCGCAACGCGAAATCCCGGAACGCCTTGCGGTCGCTGCATCCGTGCTAAGACGGGGCCAACACCAACAGCCTTCTCAGGGAAAGAGACGCCCATGTCCGACGCAGTCCTTCGCTCCACCCAGGGGCGTATCGGCATCCTCACGGTCAACAATCCGCCGGTGAATGCCCTGGCCGCTGCCGTGCGCAACGGCATCAAGGAAGGCGTGGAAGCGTTCGGCCAGGACCCCGACATCGACGCCATCGTGCTGATCGGCGGCGGCCGCACCTTCATCGCCGGCGCCGACATCCGCGAGTTCGGCAAGCCGCCGTCGGGTGCCAACCTGAACGACGTGATCTCGACCATGGAGAACTCCCCCAAACTGATCGTGGCCGCCTTGCATGGCACGCCGCTGGGCGGCGGCCTCGAGACGGCGCTGGGCGCCCACTATCGCGTCTCGCTGCCGACCACGCGCATGGGTCTGCCGGAAGTCCATCTCGGCCTGTTGCCGGGCGCCGGCGGCACCCAGCGCCTGCCGCGCCTCACCGGCGCCAAGTATGCGCTCGACGCCATCCTCTCGGGCCGCCACATCCCGGCGCCGGAGGCCAAGACCAAGGGCATCGTCGACGCCATCGTCGAGGGCGACCTGCTGAAGGGCGCCGTCGCCCATGCCGAGATGCTGCTGGCGCAGAAGGCGCCGCTGCGCCGCGTCCGCGACCTCACGGCCACGCTGGAATCGCCCGATCTGTTCCAGGAGACCGAGAAAGCGATCGCCCGCAAGGCGCGCGGCTTCAAGGCACCGTGGAACATCATCAAGACCGTGCAGGCCGCCGTCGAGCTGCCGTTCGACGAGGGCATGAAGCGCGAGCGCGAGCTCTTCGTCGAGCTGCTGACCTCCTCGGAGTCGGCGGCGCAGCGCTATTACTTCTTTGCCGAGCGCGAGGCGGCCAAGGTGCTCGACGTGCCGTCCGACACGCCGCAGCGCGAGATCAAGACCGGCGGCATCATCGGCGCCGGCACCATGGGCGGCGGCATCGCCATGAACTTCGCCAATGCGGGCGTGCCGGTCACCATGCTGGAGACCTCGCAGGAGGCGCTCGACCGCGGCCTGAAGACGATCCGCACCAACTACGAGAACACCGCCAAGCGCGGCGGCATGAAGGCCGAGGACGTCGACAAACGCATGGCGCTGATCACGCCGACGCTCGACTACAACGATCTGAAGGACGTCGACCTGGTGATCGAGGCGGTGTTCGAGACCATGGAAGTGAAGGAAGCCGTCTTCAAGAAGCTCGACGAGGTGGCGAAGCCCGGCGCGATCCTGGCCACCAATACCTCTGGCCTCGACGTCAACCAGATCGCCACCTACACCAAGCGGCCCGGCGACGTGATCGGCATGCACTTCTTCTCGCCGGCCAACGTCATGAAGCTGCTGGAGAACGTGCGCGGCAAGGCCACCGAGAAAGACGTCATCGCCACCGTCATGTCGTTCTCCAAGAAGATCGGCAAGATCCCGGTCCTGGTCGGCGTCTGCGAGGGCTTCGTCGGAAATCGGATGCTTCGCATGAGGGGCATCCAGTCGTCCTATATGATGGAGGAAGGCGCGCTGCCGCAGCAGATCGACAAGGTGGTGTTCGACTACGGCTTCCCGATGGGCCCTTTCGCCATGAGCGACCTCGCCGGCAACGACGTGGGCTGGCGCATCCGCCAGGGCAAGAAGGAAAAGGAAAAGCGCAACGTCCGCTACACCGGCTACGTCGCCGACGCGATCTGCGAACTCGGCCGCTTCGGCCAGAAGACCGGCGCCGGCTACTACAAGTACAATCTGCCCGACCGCACGCCGATCCCCGATCCCGAGGTCGAGAAGATCATCGAGGAGACGTCCAAGAAGCTCGGCATCACGCGCCGCGCCATCTCCGACCAGGAGATCCTGGAGCGCGCGCTCTATCCGATGGTCAACGAGGGCGCCAAGATCCTGGAAGAAGGCATGGCGCAGCGCGCGCTCGACATCGACGTGATCTGGGTCAACGGCTACGGCTGGCCGGTCTATCGCGGCGGCCCGATGTGGTGGGCCGACAATGTCGTGGGCCTGAAAACCATCCACGACGCGCTTCTGAAGTATCGCGACGCCTCCGGCGACCCGTTCTGGGAGCCCGCGCCGCTGCTCAAGAAGCTGGTGCAGGAAGGCAAGAAGTTCTCTAGCGTCTGATCAATCGTCCGACCCCCTCCGCCCTTCGGGCACCTCCCCCGCAAGCGGGGGAGGAGAACTGAGAGTCGAACTCCTCCCCCGTCATCGGGGGAGGTGGCCGAAGGCCGGAGGGGGTCAAAATCTTTCTAGGAGGAAATCAAAATGGCTGATGCAGTAATCGTCTCCACCGCCCGCACCCCGATCGGAAAGGCTTTCCGCGGCGTGTTCAACGACACCCACGCCGCCGACATGGGCGCCCATGTCATCAAGCATGCCGCCGAGCGCGCCAAGCTCGACCTCGGCGACGTCGAGGATGTGATCCTGGGCTGTGCCGCGCCCGAGGGCACGACCGGCTCCAACGTCGCCCGCGTCGCGGCGATGCGCGCCGGCGCCCCGGTCAGCGTCTCGGGCGTCACGGTCAACCGTTTCTGCTCCTCGGGCCTGCAGACCATTTCGATGGCGGCCCAGCGCGTGCTGGTCGACAAGGTGCCGGTGATGATCGCGGGCGGCCTCGAGTCGGTGTCGCTGGTGCAGGGCCCGCCGGGCGGCAACAAGAACCGCCTGATCAATCCCTGGGTGCAGGAGCACGTGCCGGGCATCTATCACGCCATGATCACCACCGCCGACACGGTCGCCGCGCGCTACAAGATCAGCCGCGAGGCCCAGGACGAGTATTCGCTGCAGAGCCAGCTCCGCACCGCGGCCGGTCAACAAGCCGGCAAGTTCGACGACGAGATCGTGCCGATGGAGACCACGATGCTGGTCACCGACAAGAACACCAACGAGACCAGCAAGAAGACGGTGAAGCTCGCCAAGGACGAGGGCAACCGTCCCGACACCAACATCGAGGGCCTGGCCAAGCTGCAGCCCGTCGCCGGTCCCGACAAGTGGATCACCGCCGGCAATGCGAGCCAGCTCTCGGACGGCGCCTCGGTGTCGGTGATCATGAGCGATGCCGAGGCCGCCAGGCGCGGCCTGAAGCCGCTCGGCATCTACAAGGGCCTGGTCGTAGCCGGCTGCGAGCCCGACGAGATGGGCATCGGCCCGGTCTATGCCATCCCGAAACTGCTGAAGCGCTTCGGACTCAAGATGGACGACATCGACCTCTGGGAGCTGAACGAAGCCTTCGCGGTCCAGGTGATCTATTGCCGCGACAAGCTCGGCATTCCCAACGAGAAGCTGAACGTCAACGGCGGCTCGATCTCGATCGGCCACCCCTTCGGCATGACCGGCGCGCGCTGCACCGGCCACGCCCTGATCGAGGGCCGCCGCCGCAAGGCCAAGAACGTCGTCGTGACCATGTGCATCGGCGGCGGCATGGGCGCCGCCGGCCTGTTCGAGGTCGTGCAGTAAGAACGTGATGCGGGAGGGAGGATCAGCGCTTGTTGCGGCGCAGATCCTCCACATCCTTCCACATCAGGAACTGCGGGCCGAGATCGGCGATGGTAGGCGCGCCGATCTGGGCCTGGGTGAGATCGATCTCGCGCTTGAAGATCTGCAGCGCCTTGGTGGCGCCCGCTACACCGCCCGCCGTCACGCCGTAGAGCGTCGGGCGGCCCACGAACACGAACTTGGCGCCCATGCACAATGCCACGATCGCATCCATGCCGCGGCGGATGCCGCCGTCGAACATCACCGTCATCCTGTCGCCGACCGCGTCGCGGATCGCCGGCAGCACTTCCAGCGGCGACGGTGCGATATCGAGCTGACGCGCGCCGTGGTTCGACACCATGATGCCGTCGACGCCCAGCGCATGGGCGCGGATGGCGTCGTCGGGATGCATGATCCCCTTCAGCACGAAGTTGCCCTTCCAGAGTTCGCGGTAACGCTCGACATGCTTCCAGGTCATCGGCGCGCGGTTCTGGTAGGCGACGAGATCGGCCACCTTGTCGGCCGTCGCGTCGGGGCCGACATACTTGGCCCAGTTGGAGAAATAGGGTGTGCCGTGCTGCAGCCACTGCAGCATCCAGGCAGGATGCCTCAGCGCCTCGAACTTGGTCTTCCAGGTGAGCTTGAGCGGACGGCCCCATCCGTTGCGCGTGTTGCGCTCGCGGTTCGATCCCTCCGGCACATCGACGGTGAAGACGAGCGTGCGCAGGCCGGCATCGGCCGAGCGCTTGATCAGGTCCTCGGAGACGGCCGGGTCCTTGGCGGAATAGAGCTGGTACCAGCCGTGGTCGGGCGCGAGCTTGCCGAGATCCTCGATCGAGCCGGTGCTGGAGCCAGACATGATGAAGGGCACGTTGGCGTCGCGCGCGGCCTCGGCCAGCATCAGGTCGGCGCCATGACGGAAGAGACCGGCAAGTCCGGTCGGCGCGATGCCGATCGGGCTGGAATAGGTGCGACCGAAGATCGTCGTCGACTGGTCGCGGACGGAGACATCGACGAGATAGCGCGGCACGATGCGGGCCTGGCGAAACGCCTGCTCGTTGGTGACGAGGCCGACCTCGTCGTCGGTGCCGCCCTCGATGAAGTCGTAGGCGATCTTGGGCAGCCGCTTCTTCGCGAGCTTGCGCAGGTCGTCGATGTTCACAGCGCCGTTCATTGTCGTTCTCTCCCGCTAGGCCCCGATTTTGACCGTCTTTGCGGCGGCAGGCCAGCGGTGTTAGCGTTTGCAGCGACGTCATCGGAGAAGCGCAAATGGAATTGAGCGCCCAGCAGCTGGAACAGTTCGACCGGGACGGATTTCTGGTTTTTCCCGATCTGTTTTCGCGCAACGAGGTGGCCATTCTGCGCCGCGAAGTGGCGCGGCTCTCCCAGGTCGAGGGCGACGAGGTGGTGCGCGAGCACACCGGCGGCGTCCGCACCATCTTCCGCTGCCACGAGAACGACGGCCCGACGCGCTCGAAGCCGTTCCACGCCCTGGTCCGCACCCCGCGCCTGCTGCAACCGGTGCGCCAGGTGCTGAAGGACGACGCGGTCTACGTCTATCACACCAAGATCAACACCAAGCCCGCCATCGAGGGCACGGTGTGGCAGTGGCACCAGGACTACGGCTCGTGGATGCGCGACGGCTGCGCGCGTCCCGACATGGCGACCTTCAACGTGATGATGACCGACACCAACGAGATGGGCGGCGCGCTCTATCTCATCCCGGGCAGCCACAAGCTCGGCCGCATCGAGCCGGTCTACGACGAAGCGACCTCGTACAAGTTCTGGGCGATGCCGAAGCAGCGCATGATCGAGATCCTGAAGAGCTCACCGGAGCCCGTCGCCGTCACCGGCCGCGCCGGCACCTCGGTGCTGTTCCATTGCAATGTGCTGCATGCCTCGGGCCACAATCTCTCGGCCGACGACCGCTGGCACATCTACGTCTCGTGCAACACCGTCGCCAACAAGCCGCAGCTCGGTCCCAATCCGCGGCCCGACTGGGTGGTGTCGCGCAACTGGAATGCGCTGCCGATCGAGGATGACGAAGGCGTCTTGAAGGCAGCGTGAGCGGGCTCATCCTCCACCACTACGACTTCTCGAACTTCGCCGAGAAGGCGCGGCTGATGCTCGGCTTCAAGGGCCTGGCGTGGCGCGGCGTGGAAATTCCGCCGATCGCGCCCAAGCCCAAGCTGGAGCCGCTGACCGGCGGTTATCGCCGCACGCCGGTCCTGCAGGAAGGCGCCGACATCTGGTGCGACACCAACCTGATCGCCCGCGAACTGGAGCGGCGCGTGCCCTCGCCCACCTTCTATCCCGCCGCGACCGCGGGTGCCGACGAGGCGCTGACACGATGGGCCGAGCAGCAGTTCATGCGGCCGACGGCGCTCTATGTCTCGGGCATCAATGCCGATCACATGCCTCCAGGCCTGCACGAGGACCGCGCCCGCCTGCACGGCCTGCCGACGCCCTCGATCGAGGCGGTGCGGGCCGCCGCCATCCGCAACCTTCATCTCGTGAAGCCGCAGATCAAATGGCTGGCCGACATGCTGGCCGATGGACGACCTTATCTGCTGGGCGCCCAACCCTGCATCGCCGATTTCGCCGCCTATCACGTCGTCTGGTTCTATCGCGGCCGGCACATCGATTGCCGCGCGGTGCTCGACCCTTACCTGAAGCTGATCGCCTGGCGCGACCGCATGGCGACGATCGGCCATGGCACGCGCACCGACGTCGATGCCGACGCGGCGCTGGCAGAAGCCCGTGCTGCCGAGCCCGCGACGCCCCGGCCCTCGCAGCCGCAGGAGGGCGATCCGCAACCCGGCGAGCGCGCCCGCGTGCGGCCGGCCGACAATGCGAAGGACTGGGTCGAAGGCGAGGTGATATTCATCGACGCCCAGGAGATCGCGCTCCTGCGCGAGGATCCCACCGTCGGCAACGTCGCCGTGCACTTCCCGCGGCTGGGCTACGACTGGCGACGCGTGCGCCGCTAGTTCTCGACGGCCAGGCGTTCGCTCTCCGCGATCGGCAACGAGGCGAATTCGGCCACGGTGATCGGCTTCACCGGCGGGCGCAGCCGGTAGTAGCCGACCTCGGCCGGAGTCGTGCCGCGTTGGGCCGCGATCAACTCGGTGACAGTGAGGCCGCACAGCCGCCCCTGGCACGGACCCATGCCACAGCGCATGAAAGCTTTCATTTGATTCGGCCCTTCGCAGCCCAGGTCCGCCGCGGCACGCACCTGCGCGGCCGTGACCTCCTCGCATCGGCAGACGACCGTCTCGCCGCCGGGCTGGCGAAAGGAGTCAGCCGGACGGTTCAGCCAATCGAGGAATGGCCGCCCCATCTCCTCGCGTTGCAGCCTCTGGCGAATTGTCTGGAGATCCGGCACCGAGGCCCCGGGCCGGAGCGCGCGGATCGCGGCAAAGGCTGCGATGCGTCCGCGCTCGACCGCCGCCGTGCCGCCGGCAATGCCCGCGCCGTCGCCGGCCACGGCGATCCCGGGCACAGAGCTGTTGAAATCCTCGTCCAGCACCGGCTGAAAGCAAAGCTGGCGCGCGTTCCATTCATGGGCCACGCCCGCGGCCATCGCGAGATTGACGTTGGGGACCACGCCCTGATGCAGCAGCAGCAGGTCGGCAGGCAGGCGACGCCCGTTGAAGCTCACTTCGCGCAACCTCTCGTCGCCTACGGCCTCGAACTCGGCGACACGGATGACCGGCACCCGGGCCCTCACCTCACGCAGCAGCTTCATGCCCTTGGCAGCGTAGGGCGACAGCAGAAAGTCGGGCAGATGCGGCAGCGCCCGCAGCCAGTTCTGACGCGGCATGGTGTCGAGGATCGCCTCGATGCGGCCGCCAGCCCGCAGGATCTGCGCCGCCAGCAGCCATAGCAGGGGACCGCCGCCGGCCATCACCGTGCGGCCGTCCGGCACCAGCCCCTGCGCCTTCAGCACGGTCTGCGCGCCGCCCGCGCTCATCGCGCCCGGCAGGGTCCAGCCCGGAACGGGAAACGGCCTCTCGAGCGACCCTGTCGCCACGATCACGCGGCCGGCCTGTATCAGGCGCGCCCGGCCCCCGATCGACACGCCGACGGCGCGCGTGGCATCGAGGCTCCACACGGTGGCGCCATTCACGATCAGCGCACCGCTGGCGCGCGCCTCGGCCACGAGATCGCTGCCGGCCCAGTAATCCTCGCCCAGGATCGTGCGATCGGCGACCGGCGTCGAGGTGATGGCGCGGTAGATCTGGCCGCCGACACCGGGATTCTCGTCGAACAGCACGGTCGAAAGACCGGCGCGCGCCGCCTCTGCCGCCGCCGCGAGTCCGGCGGGGCCGCCACCGATCACGATGAGGTCGTAGTGTGGTGCGAGGTCCGATGCCTGCGTCATCGCCCGGCTTCCCGCCGGCCGCTCTGGGTTTCGATCGCCATACCGTCGCGCGCCGGCACGAGGCAAGCCTGGCGGCTACCGACGCCGTCGATCGTGACCAGGCAGTCGAAGCAGACACCCATCAAACAGTAAGGTGCGCGCGGCGCGCCGGAGACCGGCGTGGTGCGACAGTGATCGATGCCCGCCGCCAGCAGGGCCGCCGCCACCGTGTCGCCGGCGCGGCATGCCACCTGACGGCCGTCGACCGTGAGGTCGATCTTCTTCCCGGCGTCAGCCAGCCGCTTGAACATGGAACCTCCGCGCGCTGAAAGGCGCGACCAGCGATTTGTCGAGGGCGCCGCGGGCGATCATCGTCGCCACCGTGAGCGCGTGGTTGGCAGCCAGCGTCACGCCGGAATGACAGCACACGACGAAAGCGCCGGGATGCGTCTCGGACTCGTCATAGATCGGGAAACCGTCGCGGGTCATGACGCGGATCGCGCTCCAGGTGCGGACGATGTTGGCGCTGGCCAGTAGCGGAAAGGCGCGCAACGCCCGCTCGACGATCTTGGCGCTGACGCCCAGGGTCAGACCCGAGGGATCGGTGTTGTCCTCGTGGCTGTCGCCCATCATCACCGTGCCCTCGTCGGTCTGGCGCAGGGTGCCCATGGGATGATGCAGGAACGGCCGCAGGCGTTCGGTAACCACGATCTGCCCGCGCTCCGGACGCATCGGTGCTTCCAGCCCGACCATCGGTGCCAACCGCATGTTGGCGTTGCCGGCGGTGAGCGCCACGCGACCGGCACGGATCTCGCCCTGGCTGGTGGCGAGGCGGAAGGTGCCGCCCTCTTGCGCGATGGCATCGACGCGATGGCTGGGCAGGTAGCGCACGCCGCGGGCGGCGATGGCCGTATGCAGCGTACGGAACAGGCGGAGCGAATTCACATGGCCGTCGAGGGGGCTGAAACTGGCGCCCACCACGTCGGGCCCGATGTCGGGCAGCATCTTTATGAGCTGCGTGCGGTCGAGGATCTCGGACCTGATGTCGACGGCGCCCGGTTGGTTGTGCAGCCGCTTCAGCGCATTGGCGCGCGTCTCGAGTTCCTTGTCCGAGAGGCAGAGGTGAAAGCCGCCCGGCCGCTGGAAGCACACGTCGAGGCCGGTCTCGTCCTTGAGCAGGTCTGCAAAGCCTGCCCAGGCGTTGGAAGAACGAACGGTCCAGGCGGAATAAGGCGCGAGGCCGATCCCCTTGCTCTGCACCCACACCAGGGCGAAGTTGCCGCGGCTCGCGCGCACGGCGCGATCGCCCTCGTCGAGCAGCGCCACGCGGCAGCCTTCGCGCGCCACCCCCCAGGCCGTCGCGGCACCGACCAGGCCGCCGCCGACCACGGCAACATCGTACTCTTCGTTCATCGCCCGCATATTGCCGTCCGCCGCGAGACTAGGCGAGCAGGAAGGTCAACTCATGCTTGTTGTGATGCAGGTGCAGGACCCGCGCCCCCGGGATCGCCGCGAAAGCCGCGGCCGAGTCATGGTCGGTATCGCCCTGGAATTTCAGCGTGCAGACGAAGTTCTTCACCAGGCCCGAAGCGCGCCAGCGCTCCACCAGCGCCAGCAGGCGCGCCGGATAGCAGACGATGTCGGAAAACAGCCAGTCGACCGGGCCGACGCCGGCAGGATCGAGGCCGAAGGCGCTTTCGCCCCGCCATTCGACGCCGGGCACGGCCGCCACCCTGGGATCGAGCGGCGCCTTGTCGATCGCGACCACATCGGCACCGAGCTTGGCCAGCACATAGGTCCAGCCGCCAGGCGAGGCGCCGAGATCGAGGCAGCGCTCGGCTGGCTGCGGCCAGCGCCCGACTCGCACCAGCGCTTCCCAGAGTTTCAGATAGGCACGATTGGGCGGTCCCTCGCGATCCTCGACGAAGGCCACCTCGCCATTGGGAAACGGCGCGCTGCAGTGTGCGGCCGCCAGCAGCCGGTCGGGCGCCAGCAGGGTCCAGGAGCCCAGCGGCGACACTGGCGCGGCGGCAGGAAAGACGATCGGCTTGGCCGAGACATGCGGCAGCTTTTCCTGGATGAGAGCCGCACGCCGATGATGCAGCGGTGCGTACATCGCCCAGTTGCGCTGGATGTCACGCAAGGCCTTGGCGGCCGAGCCGATCGAGGCCACCGGCAGCTCGACGCAATCGTGCCAGACATTGGCCGACCAGGCCGCCGGCACCGCCGCCCCGTCAGTGATGAGAAGCCGGCCATGCTCGGCCGACGGCACGACGCCCTGGCGCTGCAGCTCTTCCTTGAGCTGCGCTTCGAGCCCGTCGATGGCGAGATAGGCGGTCGTCACGTTGAATCTTTTCAACCCCACTGTAACAGACCGGCCATAGCCGTTCTGACAAACCTCATGATAGCGTTCCGCACTTAATGGAGGTCGATGTGATGTTCAACAAAAGACGCCTGATTGCCCTGACCATGGCGAGCTCGTTCGTGGCCGCTGCCAGCGCCTTCGCCCAGGGCACCACGCCGATCGTCGGCATTTCGACCGTCACCACCTATTCCGTGGATGGGCGCGTCACCGCCATCGATCCCATCACGCGCATGGTCACGCTCACGCTACCCGGCGGCGCCACCGTCAACCGCAAGATGACCGACGCCGTGCAGAACGCCGGGATCGTCAAGGTCGGCGACGACGTATTCATTGGCTACGAGGAGAAGCTGAGCTTCGTGCTGTCCGGACCCAACGCCCGGCCGCCCCGCGATCGCGACAGCAGTGTCGTGGTCGGCACCTCGGGCCCGCAGTCCGCGGCCGGCGCTGGCGCCAACCAGATGGTGGCCAACTGGTGGGTCGTCGGCGTCGATGCCGGCGCCGGCACGCTCTCGCTCGTCAATCCGGCCGGCGGTCAGGTCCGCACCTATAACGTGGTCACACCCGAAGGCCGTGCCCAGCTGCCGCGCGTAAAAACCGGCGACTACTTGACGGCCGTCGACAGCCTGATCCTGGTCGTGTCGATCACGCCGAAGAAGTAGTCAGGGCGCCGGCGGTGCCGGCTTGAACTTGGCGAGCGCCTCCAGACGATCGGGGGCGCTCACCACATGCGTGCCTTCCGGCACCACGCCGACGGCGGCATTGCCGAGTGCCAGCTTGGCGATCGCCCGTTCGACCGCCTGGTCGCGGTCGATGCCGCGCAATTTCGCGAAGGCTTCGGAAATCCGCACTACCGGCTTGTAGACCAGCGGCAGCAGGTGTCCGGCCTGCGTCCAGGGCAGCTTGAGCTTCTGGCCGACGTCCCAGCCGAGCAGCCAGTAGGTGGTGCCGCGCAGCATCCAGAGCTGGAAGCGGCGCATCGGCGCCGACGGATTGCCGACTCCGGCCAGCGCCTCGAGCGTGGTGGCCGCGAGCGCGATGCCGTCAGCATCCGGCTCTGGATTGGTCAGCATCCAGAGATCCCAGTAGCGCCCACACTCATGCTCGTTGATGTACGGCAGCAGGGCTTTCTCGACGCCCAGCAGCGCCGCCGTGTGCTTCCAGAAGAGGTAGTAGCCTTCCTTCTCCTCGGCGGTGAACCAGTAGCCCATGCGCTGCAGGCTATCGATCATGAGCTTGCTGAAGCCCACGACCTGAAAGAAGAGATCGGCCTGGTTGATCGGCTCGCCCCAGGCCGCACGATCCCACGCGCCCGAGCCGCACACCATGCGCCGTACCAGGGCGTGAATCAGGCGGACATGCAGCGTCGTCTTGTAGCCGTCCTGCCCGGCGCGCAGGCCGCCCGGCCGGTGCAGTTGAATCCACCAGGCACCGGTCTGGGCCAGGCGATGGACGGTCTGCTGCTGCATGGTGCCGGTTAGCACCAGCGGCTTCATGGCCGGCGGCGACCAATAGTCGATGATCAGCGACGCGCATTGCAGCACCATCCCGGCGCTGTCGCCCGCGCGCGCAACGGCGGCAGCGCCGCGCTCCATCTTTTCCCGGTCCTCGGGCTTGGGTTCCGGCGGCAGCGAGGCGATCAGCGCCGCCAGTTCGGGCGGCGCATCGGGCACCGCGGCGATGCCCTCCTCCAATGCCTTCAGCACCATCGGCCACCAGCGCCCGTGGAACGGATGCAGCGCCTCGACCGCTGCATCGGCCAACGGATCGGCATGCATGATGGCCGCAGCATAGGTCCCCGCCAGGACCCCGTGCCGGCGCGACGCTTCGGCGCCGTTGAGAATGCGGCTCTTTGACATCCATTGCCTCCTGCGGGGCAGCAGATACCACCCTTTTTGTCCCTGTACACGGTGGTTTCGCAGGGGTGGTTCGGTGGGGGTTTCGTGCGCTAACCTTCGGGCAACGCGGAGGAATTCATGGCGAAGTTCGGCATTGGACAATCGGTACGCAGGGTCGAGGATCCACGCCTCCTGACGGGTGGCGGGCGCTATACCGACGACACCAAATTGAACGCGCCGGCGCTCCGCGCCTATGTGCTGCGCTCGCCGCACGCCCATGCCGACATCACGCACCTCGATACCGCGGCCGCCAAGGCGGCGCCGGGCGTCCACCTGGTGCTGACCGGCGAAGACGTGAAGAAGGCGGGCTTCGGCGACCTCCCCTGCCTGGTGCCGATCGAGAACCGCGACGGCACGCAGCGCGCCGACACCCCGCGGCCGATGCTGGCCCAGGGCCGCGTCCGCCACGTCGGCGATCCGGTGGCGCTGGTCGTGGCCGACACGCTGGAGCAGGCCAAGGACGCCTCCGAACTGATCGAGATCGACTACGAGGCCCGCCCGCACACCGTCGGCACCTACGAATCGGCACAGCCCGGCGCGCCGCTGGTCCACGATCACATCAAGAACAACATCGTCTTCGACTGGGAGATGGGCGACCGCGCTAGGACCGATGCCGCCTTCGCCAAGGCCGCCAAGGTGGTGAAGCTGCAGATCGTCAACAACCGGCTGATCGTGAACTCGATGGAGCCGCGCGGCGCCATTTGCGAATACGATCCCAAGGACGACCGCTCGACCCTGTGGGTGTCGTCGCAGGGCGTCAGCGTCATCCGCCCGGTGCTGGCCGAGATGGTGCTGAAGATCGGCCTCGCCAAGCTCCGCCTGCGTACCGGCGATGTCGGCGGCGGCTTCGGCATGAAGATCTTCGTCCACCCGGAGTATCCGATGGTCGTCTGGGCCTCGCGCACGCTCAAGAAGACGGTGAAATGGATTCCCGACCGCCAGGAGGCGTTCCAGTCCGACGTCCAGGGCCGCGACCACGTTTCTATGGCCGAGATGGCCCTCGACAAGGACTGCCGCTTCATCGGCTGCCGGGTCACGACCTATGCCGCGCTCGGCGCCTATCTTTCCCACTTCGGCGCCTTCATCCCGACCATGGCCGGCACCAGCATGCTGGTCGGCCTCTACCAGACGCCGGCGATCTATGTGAACGTGAAGGGCGTCATCACCAACACCGTGCCGACCGATGCCTACCGCGGCGCCGGCCGGCCCGAGGCGGCCTATCTGCTGGAGCGCTTCGTCGACCACATCGCGCGCGAGACCGGCCTCAGCCCCGACGAGATCCGCAAGCGCAACCTGGTGAAGCCCGACCAGATCCCGTGGAGCACGGCGCTGGGCGACGTCTATGATTCGGGCGACTTCGACAATGTCATGCGCAAGGGCATGGACGCGGCCGACTGGAAGGGCTTCCCGGCCCGCCGCGCCGCAGCGCTCGCCAGGGGCAAATGGCGCGGCATCGGCATGGCGACCTATGTCGAGAAATGCGCCGGCGAGCCGCAGGAAAGCGCCATCGCCAAGTTCAACAGCGACGACACCATCTCCGTCTATCTCGGCAGCCAGACCAACGGCCAAGGCCAGGAGACGGCGATGACGCAGATCATGTCGGCCAGGCTCGGCGTCGATTCGGCGCGCATTCGCATCGTGCAGGGCGACAGCGACACGACGCCCGAGGGCATGACCGGCGGCAGCCGCTCGGTCGCGGTGGCGGGCGCCGCCGTGATGGGTGTCGCGGACAGGATCATCGCCAAGGGCAAGCTGGTGGCAGCCTCAGCCATGGAGGCGAGCGCCGGCGACGTTGCCTACGACGACGGCACCTTCCGCATCGTCGGCACCGACCGCACCATGAGCCTGTTTGACGCAGCCCGCGCGGCGCAGGACCCGAGGCACGTGCCCAAGGACGACAAGGGCGACGCCACGCCCGGACTCGACGACGACTACACGCACCTGCCCAAGGCCGCCACCTTCCCCAACGGCTGCCACATCTGCGAGCTCGAGATCGACCCCGACACCGGCACGCTGGAGATCGTGAACTACAACGTCATGGACGATTTCGGCATGGCGCTCAATCCGCTCCTGCTGATGGGCCAGATCCACGGCGGCATCGGCCAGGGCGTGGGCCAGGCACTCATGGAAAAGACCATCTACGACAAGGACTCCGGCCAGCTCGTGAGCGGCAGCTTGATGGACTACACCCTGCCGCGGGCCGACGTTGTGCCGTTCGTCAACTTCGACATGCACAACAGCCTCTGCACCACCAATCCGCTCGGTGTGAAGGGCGCGGGCGAAGCCGGCGCCATCGGCGCGCCGCCGGCGGTGGTGAACGCCATCGTCGACGCGATCCACGCGCATACCGGCATCAAGCATGTCGACATGCCGGTGACGGCGGCGACGCTGTGGGCGGCGCTCAAGCCGACACGGGAGAAGAAGGCGGCCTGATCAGATGAGCACCGACAAGAAAGACCTC
The DNA here is from genome assembly GCA_052386855.1 of Reyranella sp. GTDB lineage: Bacteria > Pseudomonadota > Alphaproteobacteria > Reyranellales > Reyranellaceae > Reyranella. The sequence goes on along the minus strand of JBQTJT010000052.1, from coordinate 81,688 downwards.
GCCGCCGCCCTCGCCGCTTCGCTGAAGGCGATCGACGACGACTACACCGAGGAGATGCGCGAGCTGCGCGCGCTCTTCGAGGAAGCCAGGACCGAGGCAGAGAAAGACGAGCCCAACGGCCAGAAACTGAAGGCGCTGCTGTCCGACGCCAACGAGATGGCCCGCACCTTCGCCACCCTCGATCCGGCCTGGCAGGCCGTGCAGCGCGTCGCCAGGCTGTTCGGAATCCTCTAGCTCAAGCGATTTTCGTTCGCCCTGCGGGATTTTTTCGGCGGTTTTGGCCGCAATTTGGCGTGCCGGGGGTGCCAGACGGCCAATATAATGAAAAGCTGTACTCCAAAGAGATCCGGGCCAACGGACAATCCGGGGACCGAAACGCGAGCGGGATGGACCAGAAATGAACGATATCAGCTATAGCTCACCAAAGACCCTTGATGAGGCGGTCAGCGCCATGGTCGCGGCCAAGGGGGCCGGACGCATCCTGGCCGGCGGCACCGACCTCCTGGTCCAGATGCGCGCCGGCTTCGTGAAGCCCGGCAGCATCATCGTCGACATCAAGAAGATCGCCGAGATGATGACCATCGAGGACAAGGGCGGTGGCGCCTTCAAGATCGGCGCGGCCGTCTCGGGCATGGCGCTTCACGACCATGCGACCTTCAAGAAGGCCTGGCCCGGCGTGCTCGAGGCCATCAACCTGATCGGCTCCAAGCAGATCCAGGGCCGTGCCTCGGCCGGCGGCAATCTCTGCAACGCCTCGCCGGCCGCCGACAGCGTGCCGGCCCTCGTTGCCGCGGGCGCCATGGTCACCGTGCAAGGCCCCAAGGGCCGGCGCGACGTGCCCGTCGAGAAGATCCCGGCCGGTCCCGGCCGCATGACGCTGGAGCCCGGCGAGATCGTGGTGAGCTTCACCCTGCCGGCGCGTCCGGCGGGTTCGTCCGACGCCTACCTGCGGCTGATCCCGCGCACCGAGATGGACATCGCCGTCGTCGGTTGCGGCGTCAGCCTCACCATGAAGGGCGGCACCTGCACCGCGGCCCGCGTCAGCCTGGGCGCCGTGGCCCCCACCGTGCTGCTGGTCGAGGCCGCCGGCAAGGCGCTGGTCGGCTCGAAGCTCGACGCTGCGGCGCTGGAGGCGGCCGCTGCCGCCTGCCGCGCCGTCTGCAAGCCGATCGACGACAAGCGTGGCACCATCGTCTACCGCACCAAGATCGCCGGCGTACTCCTGAAGCGCGCCACCGCCATCGCCGCTGAACGCGCCGCCAAGAACTGAGAGAGATAGAGATCATGTCGAAACTTCACGTCACCACCACCATCAACGGCGAACCCACCGAGTTCCTGTGCGAGCCGACGCAGGCCGTCCTCGACGTGCTGCGCGACCAGCTCGGTCTCACCGGCACCAAGGAAGGCTGCGGCTCGGGCGACTGCGGCGCCTGCACCATCATCCTCGACGGCAGCATGGTCTGCTCGTGCCTGGTTCTCGCGGCCGAGGCCGAAGGCAAGAAGATCGAGACCATCGAGGGCATGGCCACGGGCGACCAGCTCCATGCGCTCCAGCAGAAGTTCATCGAGTTTGCAGCACTCCAGTGCGGCATCTGCACGCCCGGCTTCCTGGTGGCTTCCAGGGCGCTGCTCGCGCGCAACAACAACCCGACCGAAACCGAAGTCCGCTACTGGCTGGCCGGCAACCTCTGCCGCTGCACCGGTTACGACAAGATCGTCCGCGCGGTCATGGAAGTGGCCGCAGACATGAGGGGAGCCGCGCGATGAGCAAGCAAAAGTACAAGTGGATCGGCACGCGTCCGGATCGTCCCGATGGCGCCGACAAGGTGACGGGCCGCGCCCGTTTCGGCGCCGATTTCAACATGCCAGGCCAGCTGATCGGCAAGGTGCTGCGCAGCCCGCACGCCCACGCCCTGATCAAGTCGATCGACGCCTCGGCCGCGGAGAAGCTGCCGGGGGTGAAGGCCGTGGTGACGGCCAAGGACTTCCCCGAGCAGCCCAACCTGATCGTCCCCACCGGCGAGATGCAGGTCAACCTGCGTGACATCACGCGCAACGTCATGGCCCGCGAGAAGGCGCTCTACGAGAGCCATCCCGTCGCCGCCGTCGCCGCCACCACCGAGGCCATCGCCACCGCGGCGCTGGCGCTGATCAAGGTCGAGTACCAGGTGCTGCCGCATGTGATCGACGTCGCCGAGGCGATGAAGGACGGAGCACCACTGCTGCACGACCATCTCATCACCGAGGGCGTGAAACCGGTGCCGACCAAGCCGTCGAACATCGCCAAGCGCATCGACAATGTGAAGGGCGACACCGACGCCGGCTTCAAGCAGGCCGAGATCGTGGTCGAGCGCGACTACACCACCCAGCCAGTGCACCAGGGCTACATCGAGCCGCATGCCTGCCTCGCCAGCATGGCCGAGGATGGCCAAGTGCAGATCTGGTCGACCACGCAGGGACACTTCCAGGTGCGCGGCTTCTGCAGCCGGCTCCTCAACATCGAGACCTCGCAGATCCGCGTGACGCCGACCGAGATCGGCGGCGGCTTCGGCGGCAAGACCGTGGTCTATCTCGAGCCCGTGGCCGTCAAGCTGTCGCAGAAGTCCGGCAAGCCGGTGAAGATGACGATGACGCGCGACGAGGTGTTCAAGGCCTCCGGCCCGGCGCCGGGCGGCACGGTCCACGTCAAGATCGGCGCCAAGAAGGACGGCACCATCGTGGCCGCCGAGTGCACGATCGCGCTGCAGGCCGGCGCCTTCCCGGGCTCGCCGGTGGGTCCGGCGTGCTGGACCAGCTTCGCCTGCTACGACATCCCCAACATCAAGGTCGTGGGCTACGACGTGGTGAGCAATCGCCCGAAGGTCGCGGCCTATCGCGCCCCCGGGGCGCCGATCTCGGCATGGGGCGTCGAATCCACCATCGACATCCTGGCGCAGGAACTGCGCATGGACCCGATCGACCTCCGCCTCAAGAACGCCGCCAGCAAGGGCACCAAGACCAGCTACGGCCCGGTGTTCGACACCATCGGCTTCGTCGAGACGCTGGAAGCCGCCAAGAAGTCCGAGCACTACAAGAGCAAGCCCAAGCCGGGCATGGCGCGCGGCGTGGCGGCCGGCTTCTGGTTCAACGTCGGCGCCGATTCGAGCGCGGCGGCGCACGTGGCCGAGGACGGCACCGTCACCATCATCTCGGGCAATCCCGACATTGGCGGTTCACGCGCCTCGCTCGCCCTGATGGCGGCCGAGGAGCTCGGCGTCGACTACGACAAGGTGCGGCCGGTGATCGCCGACACCAGCTCGATCGGCTTCAACTTCGTCACCGGCGGCAGCCGCGTCACCTTCGCAACAGGCCTTGCGGTGGTGAACTCGGTGCGCGACCTGATCCGCGAGTGCAAGGTGCGCGCCGCCAAGACCTGGGGCGTCGATCCCGACGGCGTGATCTGGGAGAACGGCTGCGCCAAGCCGGCCGGCAGCAACGTCGGCGAGTTCGAGCCGCTGTCGCTTGCCCAGCTCGCCGCGACCGCCGGCAAGACCGGCGGCCCGATCAACGGCCACAACCAGCTGAACGCCCAGGGCGCAGGCCCCGGCTTCGGTGTCCACATCGTCGACCTCAAGGTCGACCGCGACACCGGTATCGTCGAGATCGGCCGCTACACCGCGCTGCAGGACGTCGGCACCGCGATCCACCCGAGCTACGTCGAGGGCCAGATGCAGGGCGGCGCCGTGCAGGGCATCGGCTGGGCGCTGAACGAGGAGTACATCTACAGCGCCAAGGGCAAGCTCGATAACGCGGGCTTCCTCGACTACCGCATGCCGGTCGCCTCCGACCTGCCGATGATCGAGACCATTATCGTCGAGGTCGCCAACCCGCATCATCCCTATGGCGTGCGCGGCGTCGGCGAAGTGCCGATCGTGCCGCCGCTCGCCACCGTGGGCAACGCCATCGCGCGCGCCACCGGCGTGCGCATGACCGACCTGCCGATGTCGCCGCCGCGCCTCAGCGCGGCGCTCGATGCGGCGACACCGAGGATGGCCGCGGAGTAATCCACCGCCTCATGCCGGAACAAACAAAAGGCCCGCCCGGGAAACCGGGCGGGCCTTAAGTTTTTATCTCTCGGTCCCGCAGGAGATTATCGCAGCGGAACTGCGCTCATCGGCGCTATTTCAGACCGCCTTCAGATTCACGGCAGCCTCGCGGCCGCGTTCGCTGGCCACTTCGTAGCTGATCTTCTGGCCCTCATTGAGACCATTGAGGCCGGCGCGCTCGACGGCGCTGATATGGACGAACACGTCCTTCCCGCCGCCGTCCGGCTGGATGAACCCGAAACCCTTGGTGCCGTTGAACCACTTGACCGTGCCTGTAGCCATCGTCTGTATCCCAATTATGCGAGCTCTCGGAAAGTATGGCGGTGCGCTCGCGGCAGCCGCCGGCAGATGTGAACAGGGGAGCCGAAGTCGGGCGAACCTGTCAAGCCGACCGGAATGACCAACGCCACGCGGTGGCCACATTATGTAGAGTCCCGCCAGCGTCTCGACCCCACGGAAATTGCCCGACAGGAACGCCCGAATGACCACCCATCACGACCTCGCCGCTCTCTGGGAAGCCCATTGCCGGTACGAATTCGAGACCCGCGACGCGGACGCCACCATGGCGACCATGGTGGCTGCACCCTACGTCAACCACATCCCGACGATGACCGGCGGCGTCGGTCACGACGAGCTGAAGCGCTTCTACAAATACCATTTCATCGGCGGCAACCCGCCGGACACTGCACTCGTGCCGATCAGCCGCACGATCGGCACCGACCAGCTGGTCGACGAGATGCTGTTCAGCTTCACCCATACCAGCGAGGTCGACTGGATGCTGCCGGGCGTCAGGCCGACCGGTCGCAAGGTCGAGATACCGCTGGTCGCCATCGTGCGCTTCGTGGACGGCAAGGTGGCGCACGAACACATCTATTGGGACCAGGCCTCGGTGCTGGTGCAGGTTGGCCTGCTCGATCCCGAGGGCCTGCCGGTGGCGGGCGTCGAGACCGCCCGCAAGGTCGTGGACGAGAAGCGCCCCAGCAATGAAATGATGCCGAACTGGGCGAGCAGCGCGGGCAAGCCCCTCTAACGCGCGCCCGGCGTCACCCTTCCGTAGGCGCTGCTCGCGCGGCCGTTCCAGCCGTAGCCGACGTAGCCGCCGACGGCATCGTAGAGATAGTCGAAGCCCTCGAAGAACATGCGGCCGGTGTTCACGAACACGCCGGGATCGCGCACGACCACCACCCGCTCAGGATGCATCGGATTGCCTCGGTCGCCGACCGCAACCTGGTAGAAGGCGCCGGGGCCGCCCTGGCCGGGCATCCACATCTCGATCCGCGTTCCCGCCGGCACGCGCTCGCCGCGCTGGAGTGAACTTCCCGGCGGCGGCGACAGGAACATGTAGTTGATGCCGGTGTCGGGCAGCATGGTGCCAGTGCCGACCTGGCCATCGACCGACACGGTGAGCGGGGCGGCGTTCCATTGCGCGAGGCCGACCGCCGAGCTGGTGCCCCTAGCCGAAAATTTCACGGGCGAGAGCTTCACGAAGGCGAAGTTGCGCGTCAGGGCCGCGCTCATGCCGAGATGGACGCCGGTCCGGGTGACGATGTATCCGGCACGCAGCGAGCCCGGCGAGGTGATGTTGACGAAGGGATTGCGCGGCGCCGTGTCGTCGGTGCCCTGGGCCGCGGCGCGGTCGAAGCCCACGCCCATGAAGGAGACGCCGCGCGGGCGCGGGTTGGGCTGGCAGTCGCGCGCGTTGCGCAGGCAGGTGATGCGGTCCACCCGCAGGACCTGGACGCGGGCCGTCGCCGCCGGCCGGTCGTCGTTGTAGAGGATCTCGACGTCGGTCGTGTGGCGGGTGCCGTGCAGGACGCGGCCGCTGCTGTTGTAGGTGAGCTGGCCCGGCCCGTCGTTGGTGTCGCCCGATCCCGGCTCGTAGTGGTCGGCCGATACGACGATGCCGGTCGAGCCGGTGTCCATGCCGAAGCGATGCGGCATGGCGCCTTTCAGCTTCAGGCGTATCTCGGGCACGTGCTCCAGGCGGATCGGGCCGTTGGCAAAGGGAATTTCTATGGTGCCGAGGCCGCTGTATTGGCTCGATGGATTGCCCTGGGTCCAGGCAGGGTCGGCCAACAGGCAGGCGGCGATGATGAGCGCAGAACCTCGCGTGACCGACATGAACTTCCCCCCGGAATCAGAGCGACCATATTTTCTTCAACGGTCCGTCTGATCCGTAGACCGGATCCTCGCGCGGCAGGGCAACGGCTGCAATCGCGGCAACGGCACTGGCATGGTCGATCTGCCCGGGCCGCTTCTGGTCGAAACCCGAATTGTCGGGATAGGCGCCGACCACCAGAAGGTCGGCGCTGGCGGACACGCAGCGATGGCCGGTCCCGGCCGGCAGCACGACGACGTCGCCCGCCTCGACATCGAGCTCCCGCCCCTTGCCGCCGCCGAATTCCACGCGGGCGCGGCCGCGGGCGATGCCCAGCACCTCGTGCGCGCGTGTGTGGAAGTGCAGGAAGCCATGGATGCCATTGCGCCAGGAGCGGCCCCAGCCATGGCGCGCAAATGCCACCTCGAACGCCGCCGCCGGATCGCCGCCGGCGCACGCCACGGCGGCGCGATAGACCAGCAGCGGCAGCGCCAGATTGTTCGGCGTCTCGCCATCGTCGGCGAAAAGATAGGCCTGCGGCAGGGCTTGGTCCGACATGGTCGCTTCATAGCAGACGGCGGAACGGGCCGATATTGGGGCTTGTTCAAAGTTTCGAAAATCTATGTAATTTCGACACAAGGCGGCAAGCAAGCCGCCAGACTTGGGAGGAACGATGCAAGCTGGCTTCAATCGCCGGGTGCTCCTGCTGTCTGCCGGAGCCTCCCTCACCCTGACCGAAGGCGCTCGCGCCCAGGCAGCCTTTCCCTCAAAGCCGATCCGCATCGTCCACGGCTACGGGCCGGGCTCGAACCCGGACACCATTGCACGCGTGATCTCGCCGAGCCTGATCGAGACGCTGGGCCAGAGCGTGATCGTCGAGCCCAAGCCCGGCGCCGGTGAACGCATCGCCGCGCAATACCTCATGAGCCAGCCGCCGGACGGCTATACGCTCTATCTCATCACCGGCGGCGCCAATGTCATCAGCGCGACCGATCCGCAGACGCCCTTCAACACGCTGAAGGACTTCTCCTACATCTCGACCATCACGCTCTTCCCCTTCGTCCTGGTGGTCGGCGCCAACTCGCCGATCAAGAATTTCGCCGACCTGCTGGCCGCCGCCAGGGCCAATCCGGGCAAGCTCAACTACGGCCACAGCGGCGTCGGCAACACGCTGCATCTCGCGGTCGAGTATCTGAAGGCGCTGACGGACATCAAGGTCGAGCCGGTCGCCTACAAGGACACCGGCCAGCAGATCGCCGACGTGCTCAGCGGCCGCCTCGACTTCGCGATCAGTACCTTCACCGGCTACCACGCCGTGCTGGCCAACAAGCAGGTGCGCGCGATCGGCGTCACCTCGAAGGAGGTCTGGCCGCTCAATCCCGACGTGCAACCGATCGGCGCCGTCGTGCCGGGTTACGAGGTCGTCTCCTGGCTGGGTCTCGCGGCACCTGTGGGTCTGCCGGCCGACATCGCCGACAAGCTGTCCGGCGCCGTCGCGACTGCCGTGGCGCGGCCGGACGTCAAGGCGCGCCTGGAAGGCATGGGCAACGAGGCCCGTGCCAGCACGCCCGCCGTGTTCCGTGCCCGGGTCGAGGCCGACTATGCCAAGTGGAAGCCGCTGGCCAAGTTCGTGACCCCTTCTTAGGTCACGCGCTTCAAATCGACTGAGGCGTGCCCTTGGCCGGCGCGCCGTTGCCGGATTTTGCGGCCGATGCATCGGCCGCCGCCAGACTCATCGACAGTCCCAGGATACCCGATGGCCGCAGGGCCGCGAGGGCCCGCAGCGAGCGACGATCCCGTGTCATGGTCAGTCCCAGGCGGCGTCGACGATGCGGCCATCCTCCGACAGAACCAGCGTCAGCCGGTTCGGGTCGAAGGCGTAGCTCGGAATGCCCTCGGTCGGTTTGATGACCCGCAGGTTCCACGTCAGATCGGCTTCGCGCACGACGCCGTCGGCCGCGGCGCCGGCCGGCGGCTGCGCGCCCTTGGCCACGAAGAACTTGCCGCGGCACTTGGCGCAATCTTCCTTCGGCGCCGCGATCTCGGCGTAGCCCGGCAGCGTCTTCAGTGTGATCGCGTTGGTGCCCGAGCGGACCCGTACGCCCTTGTAGGGATGGCCCTTGTCGACCGGCAGCAGCGCCTCGAACGGCATGAACGGTCCCAGCGGCGCCGGCGTCGTCGGCACCACACCCTGGAAGATCAGGTCGAGGATGCCGTCGACCGCCTCGCCCCGCGTGATCGGGATCAGATGCGGCGATCCCCAGGCAGGCGACGACACCAGGCCGCGCGCGCGAATGACATCGAGGCCGCCGGCGCGTTCCGAACGCAGAACCTCTACACTGGTCACGATCGTGATCGGCCACGGCGCCATCGCGGGCGGACCTCCGGTCTCGGAACTCGAGCCGTAGCCCGGCGGCGGCTGCCCGCCTGAAGAGGACTGCGGCTGGGATTGCGCCTGAGCGCCCAGCGTCCAGGTGGCCGCGGACAGGCAGGCAATGGCGAAGATCAAGGACTTGTTCATGGCATCCTCGGTGGCTGCGCCGATGAAGCGGCGGGTTGGGCGATGGCGGCAAGGCGGTCGTCAGCCAGGCTTTGCTCGAGCTTGTCGAAGGCTTCCAGGATCAGGTCGGTCGGCACCATCTGCGTGAGCGTGCAGAACGACGTCGTCGTGCTGTCGAACCGGCCGTTCTCGAAGAACTTGTTCACCGGGGCGCCGCCGCCGCAGACGGAGAAGTACTCGCAGTGGGCGCGGCACGCCTCGACGCCTTTTCTGATGTCGCGCAAAAATGCCGAGTCGACGCTGGCCTGGTAGATCTCGGCCAGCGACTGGCGGTTGATGTTGCCCAGCAGGAAGTCGTCGTAGTCGGCGTTCTTGTAGCCCAGCAGTTCCGGCGAGAAGCTCGAGACGTTGCCGTGGCTGTCGACATTGATCATGCCCAGCGGCTCTACCTGGATGTTGCGGGCGCGCACGCCTTCGGGGCGGAACACGCGCGGCAGGGCATGGTCGATCTCGCGCACGAATTTTATGCGCCCGTCGGCTCGAGCGAGATGCCAGAAGGTCCGCAGGAACGTCTCGTAGCGCTGGCGCAGCTCGGCGCCCTGGAAAAGATCGGAGACATAGTCGCCCTCCGACTCCTCGACATTGAAGCAGACGTGGTCGATGCCTTCGGAGACGTAGAACGCCAGCATATCCTCCGGCATCTCCAGGCTGGCGCGCCCCAGCACCGAGAGAATGTGGAACGGGTAGCCGGCATCACGCAGGCGGCGGACGCCGGCGATGGTCTTGTCGAAGGTGCCGGCGCCGCTGCGTGTCTTGCGGTTGGCGTCGTGCAGTTCGCGTGGACCGTCGATGCTGATGCCGACGCCGACGTTCCATTCCTTGAAGAAATCGCACCACGCATCGTCGATCAGCATGCCATTGGTCTGGAACGAATGCCTCACCCTGACCGGCCAGGGCCCATCCTTGGGCCGCAGCCGATCGATCGCGGCGAAGGCCTCGCGATAGAAGGAGGCCGGCACCGCCAGCGGCTCGCCGGCATGCCACAGCACGGTGAGCTCGGGATTGTTCCAGCCCGAGGCGAACAGCTCGGTGAAGAGCTTCGCCACCGTCGCCTGGGAGATGACGTGCTTGTTGCTGCGGTCGGGCAGGTAGCAATAGGAGCAGTTGATGTTGCAGAACGGCGTCGGCTGGATGATCACCATCTCGACTTCAGGTCGGCCGACCGGCGCCTCAAGGGGTGAAAAGCTCTGCACGTGAGTGCCGGTCTACCAGTTGTGCCAGCCGTTGCCCCAGCCCCCGTTGTGCCAGCCACCGTTGCCCCAACCGCCGTTGTGCCAACCGCCGTTGCCCCAGCCGCCATTGTGCCAGCCGCCGTTGCCCCAGCCACCGTTATGCCAGCCCCAGCCGCGATGCCAGCCGTTGCCCCACCAGGCGAGCTGCGTTTCCGGCTCGCCATCTGCGCTCTCGGTGCCGTCGCTGATCGGCTTCACGACAACTGAAACGGAATTCCGGATCTCCTGGAGGCGCAGCGCCACCGAACCCGGATCCTTCGGCCCGGCGCGCTCGCCCGACGAGGTTGCCGCCATGCTGTCGGCCGAGGCGAGGCTGATGGAAAGGCCCAAGATGCCGGAAGGCAAGAGAGCCGACAGGGCGCGCAACGAACGACGATCCTGAGTCATTTCATCTCCGATCGAATTCTGACGCGTAACGCGCGGCGGCTGCGTTTCGACCGGCACGATAATCGGACTTGCCGCCGACTGACAAATGAAAACTAGCCGGTTTCGTCGTCCCGCAAGGGCGCGGTCCGCGCCAGCACGCTCACTTCCACCCACATGCCGCGAAACGAATCCGTCATGCCGACGAAACTTCCGGTCACCGGCGTCGCCTGATGGATGTCGCGCGCGACCGCCACGGGGATGAGATTGTGGCCGCCGACGCTGCGGTTGGTCGGATCGAAGGTGATCCAGCCGGCGCCCGGCAGGTAGACTTCGGCCCAGGCGTGGGTCGAGCCGGAATCGTCCGACCCCACCCGGTCGCGATCGGGATTGTAAAGATAGCCGGAGATGATCCGCGCGCCGAAGCCCAACGTCCGCGCCGCATCCACGAAAAGCACGGCGAAGTCGCGGCACGAACCCCACCCGCGGTCGAGCGTTTCGAGCGGCGCCTGCGTGCCCTCGACCTCGCGGCTCTGGTAGCGGATGCGCTCGGCCACGCCCGCGCTCAGGTCCTTCAGCAGCGACAGCGTGTCGGTGGGATTGCTGCGCACGAAGGCGGCCACCCACGTGTTCAGCCGTCCGTCGGGATCCTCGTACTGCGGCATCGCGAGCTGGCCGAGATCGGTCCACTCGTCGGCGGAATAGCGGAAGGGATAGTGGATCGCCGAGCCTGCGATATCGAATACCGGCCACGGGTCGCCACCCAGTTGAAGAATGGCCGCGCTGTCGATCACCAGCCGGTCGGTCATGGAATCGAAACTGGCCGTGGCGATGGCATTGCCGAACACATCGTGCGCCCAGCTCACGGTGGCTTCAGGCGTCACCGTGATGTCGCTCGAGATCAGGCGCAGGTCGCGGCTCTCGCGCGGGCGCAACATCAGGCGATGCGGCCCCAGCTTCACCGGCTGATGGTAGAGGTAGGTCGTCCGGTGCCGGATCGTGAGCGCGATCATGTGCAGATGCCCTCCAAACGAACCTCCAGACATGCAAAGGCCCCGCACTGTGAGGCGCGGGGCCACCGGATGCTACACCTAAGCGCTGCATCCGTCGGGCTCGATCGCATCGGCTTCTCCTGCGTCCGCTCGCCGGTACATCCATGGTCGGGCGGAGCGAAGAAGCAACGGCGCGATCAGCCGCTCAAGTCATTGGCCGACCAAAGTCAGCCTGGCAAAATCAGCCGACAGCCTTGAGGTTGTCAGCGGACATCTTGCCGCTACGGCGGTCCGCGACCAGCTCGTACTCGACCTTCTGGCCCTCATTGAGGCTGCCGAGGCCGGCGCGCTCGACGGCGCTGATGTGCACGAAGGCATCGCTGCCGCCGTTATCGGGCTGGATGAAACCAAAGCCCTTCTGAATATTGAACCACTTCACGGTTCCCGTAGCCATGGGAGAACCCTTTCACAAACGTAGATATGCTTACCCGCAAATGCGCGCGGGCCGTCGAAGTCGCATTTATTTCGGGATTGAGTTGGGTGGCGTAGCGCTGACCTTCAAGGTCGGGGCATGGCCAAAGTCATCTTTCCGTGTATCGACGAGAGGCATATGGGCGCTAATGCGGGGTTTTGCAAGAGCCTATCTTGCCTTCCTGCCCTTGCATCGGAGCGTCGCACCCCTCATTTGCCCAAATACAGCGGCATTTACGCGGTCCTGACGACCCGCTCCTGTTACCCGAAAGGCCCCAAATGGCCGGCGGACAGGCTCCTTCTTCCTCGGATGCGGCGCTCCGGCGGGCGGCGGCGATATTCGCACGGCCCGTGGCCTGGCGCAGCATCGTCCAGCTCCTGACCTCGTTCGGGCCGTTCCTCGCCGGTTGTGCGGCGATGTACGTGGCCTTTCCCGTCTCGCCCCTGCTCGCCGTGGCGCTCGGCCTGCCGACCGGCGCGCTGCTGGTGCGGATCTTCATCATCCAACACGACTGCGGCCATGGCTCGTTCTTCGCCTCGGCCCTCGCCAACACCGCGACCGGCCGCCTGTGCAGCCTGATCACCTTCACGCCTTACGCCAACTGGGCCCGCCAGCATGCCGCCCATCACGCCAACTGGAACAATCTCGACCGCCAGAGCGCCGGCAGCGACATCTATTCGGCCTGCCTCACGGTGCGCGAATATCTGGCGCTCACGCCCGCACGCCGCTTCCTCTACCGGCTGCCGCGCCATCCGCTGATCGCCAACCTCCTGTTGCCGCCGCTGGTGTTCCTGGTGCTCTATCGCGTGCCCTTCGACACGCCACCGGGCTGGACGCGCGAACGGCGGTCGGTCTGGCTGACCGACCTCGCCCTCGCCTCCCTCTACGGATCCCTGATCGCCCTGCTGGGTTGGCGCGCGGTGCTCACGGTCCATCTGCCGATCATGGTCGTGGCCTCGATCCTGGGTGTCTGGCTGTTCTCGCTGCAACATCGCTTCGAGACCTCGCGCTGGCTGAGCCATGGTGACTGGAGCTTCGTCGAGGCGGCCCTCGAGGGTTCGTCATACTTCCGGCTGCCCCCCGTGCTGCACTGGCTGACCGGCAACATCGGCTTCCATCACGTCCATCACCTCAATCCAAGGGTGCCGAACTACCGCCTCAGCGCCTGTCACGAGGCTGTCGAGGCGCTGCATCAGGTGCGCGGCCTCAGCCTCCTGGGCGGTCTCGGCGCACCCCGGCTCACTTTGTGGGACGAGGCGCACGGCCGGCTCGTGCGCTTCGCCGATGTGGCTCCCTGAGATGGGGTGCCTTGAATAAGACAGCGCGTTCATTGGACGAGCCTGCATAAGGAGTGTACGGCTGACGGAAGAAACGATGTGCGCTTCCGCCTCAGATGCGATGCGCGCCGATGAAGGACGGGCTTGTACGCCCATCTTGTTCCCGACCCTCCCTATTCTGCTGCTCGACGGCGACGCTATTTTGCGAACGCCGACTGAGAGGCCGCTCGTCGGCCCCCGAAAGGACCACCCATGAAACTGCCCGAAAACACCAATGCCTATCTCTGGGGCGCCGCGGTCGGCGCCATCGCGCTCGCCGTCGTGGGCTTCGGCTGGGGCGGCTGGGTGACCGGCGGGACCTCGACCAAGACCGCCGCCGTCGCCGCCGCCGACGCCAAGGTGGCCGCCCTCGCGCCGATCTGCGCCGACCGCTTCCGCGCCCAGGGCGACGCCGCCGTCAAGATCGCCGAACTCACCAAGGCCAGCACCTGGGACCGCGGCAATGTCGTCGAGAAGAGCGGCTTCGCCATGATGCCCGGCAGCAAGACGACAGACTCCGACGTCGCGCGCGCCTGCGCCGAGATCCTGGCGAACCCGCCGACACCCAAGACCTGATTCCGGAGTCCCGGCTTTAGAGTCCGGGGCTTTCCGCCTCGCCCCTCCTCCGTGTCATAACATCGGCACGGAGCGGGGGGACGAGGCATGAGCCAGATCGGCACCGGCTATCGGCCGGTCGACAAGGACTACTTCGACAGGCGCGGACTGCGCCGCTACGCCGGAGTCGCGTCCCTATGGGCGCTGGGGGTCGGCGCCGTCATCTCCGGCCACTACTCGGGCTGGAATCTCGGCCTGTTGGCCGGCGGTTGGGGCGGCTTTGTGCTGGCGGCCGTCCTCGTCGCCCTCATGTATCTCTGCCTCGTCTTCTGTATTGCCGAGATGGGCGCGGCACTGCCGCACACCGGCGGCGCCTATTCCTTCGCGCGCGCCTCGATGGGCCCGTGGGGCGGCTTCATCACCGGGCTGTGCGAAAACGTCGAATATGTGCTGACGCCCGCCGTCGTCGTCTCCTTCCTGGCGACTTACCTGGCTGCCGTCTTCGAGACGCCGCCGGCGTGGCTGCCGCTCTACTGGATCGGCTGCTACGCGATCTTCATCGCGCTGAACGTCTGGGGCGTCGAACTCTCCTTCAAGGTCACCGTCGTCGTCACCGTGGCCGCCCTCGCGTGCCTCGCGCTGTTCTGGATCACGGCGCTTCCTGTCGCCGACTTCCAGCGCTTCGCCCTCAATATCGGCGCCGGTCCCGACGGCAAGCCGGTCGAGCTGCCCAATGGCGGCGGACCATTGCTGCCGTTCGGCCTCTACGGCGCGCTGGCGGCGATGCCCTTCGCGGTCTGGCTGTTCCTCGCCATCGAACAGCTCCCGCTTGCAGCCGAGGAGTCGCTCGACCCGCGCCGCGACATGCCGCGCGGCATCATCGCCGCGCTCCTCACCCTCTTTGTCTCGGCCGCGCTCATCGTCTGGCTCAACCCTTCGGTTGGCCCGGGCAGCTACAAGCTTGCGACTTCGGGCGAGCCGCTGCTCGACGGTTTCCGCGCCACGACCGGCGGCACGCTCGCCAAGGTGCTGGCGCTGGTCGCCTGCGTCGGCCTGATCTCGAGCTTCCACACCATCCTGTTCGCCAAGGGCCGGCAGATCTATTCGCTGTCGCGCGCCGGCTACTTTCCGCGCTTCCTGTCGATCACCCATGCGCACCACAAGACGCCGCATGTGGCCTTGCTTGCGGGCTCAGTGGTGGCGCTCGCGATCATGTTCGCGCTGTGGTTCGGCATGGGGGCGGAATCAGGCGCCGCCGCGATCCAGGGGATGCTGCTCAACATGGCGGTGGCGGGCGCCATGCTCTCCTACCTGGCGCAGGCCGTGAGCTTCATCGTGCTGCGCGTCCACAGGCCCGGCCTCGACCGCCCTTATCGTTCCCCACTGGGAATCACGGGGGCCGTTGTCACGCTGGTGCTGGCGCTGCTCACGCTCGCCTTCCAGCTTCTCGATCCGGTGTTCGTGACGGGGGTGCTGGGTGTCGGTGTCTGGTTCGCGATCGGCATCGGATGGTTTGCCGCCGTCGGCCGCCGTCGCCTCGTTCTGTCGCCGGAAGAAGCCTTTGCGCTGGAGGCTGCCCGCAACGCGAAAGAATCAGTTGCGGAATGAAGCCTCGACCGCCGCCTCACGGTCGCGCTCGGCCAGGCTCTGCGCCACCTGCTTGCGCAGGCGATCCAGGTCAGGCCCACGCAACACGCCGCGCTTGGTCTCCGGATGGGTGATCGGATTGACCGGCTTGCCGTCCACCAGCAGCTCGAAATGCAGATGCGCGCCGGTCGAACGGCCGGTGCTGCCGACGAAGCCGATGACGTCGCCGCGCGACACTTTCGTGCCCGCAACAATGTCCGGCGCGAAGCCGGAGAGATGACCGTACACGGTGGCGAGCTGGCCGGCATGATCGATGCGGATCCAGTTGCCGTAGCGGCCGTTGGGCGCGGCGCCGATCACCACGCCGTCGGCCGCGGCAAGGACCGGCGTTCCCGCCGGCGCCACCAGGTCGATGCCTTCGTGCATGAACAGCGACCGGCTGATACGCGGCGCCTGTTGCCAGTTGCCATAGGGTGAGGGCGCGAGCGTCCTGCCGTAGGACGACGAGCCGCCGGAGGAAGACAACGGTGTCTCGCCGGTGATGGTGCCGGGTTTTAGGCCGGGCGGCAGCGCCGGCGGCGGACGCATCGGCCCGCCCATGGCGCCCGACTTGCCCGCCGTCGGCGGCGGCGGCGGCTGGTCGAACGGATCGGCACGCAGGCCAAAGCCCGAGGAGATGGACACGACTTCGACCGGCAGGCGGATCGCGGGTGGCGTCGTCCCCTGGCCGTTCGCCAGCCAGAAGTGCTCGACACCGTCCCGCGTGCGGAAGCGGTGGACGGCAATGGTGCCCTTGGCGGCGGTCCTGAGTTCCGCCCACAGCACGCGGCCGGGCCCGATCGGCACACCCTCGGCGACGAAGGTCCGCTCGTAGCGGACATGGAAGCGGTCGCCATTGCGGACCTCGTGGGCGAGGTCGATCGAGGGAGCGAAAGCTTGCAGCGCATCCAGCATCGCCGGCACCGGCACACCTGATGCGGCAATCGAGGCTTCGAGCGACTCCGCGACGGTGCCACTGACCGCAATCTGGCGGGAGAACGGCAGCAACTCGCGCGTCGGCTCGTCGTCGGCGTGGCTCGCGCCGACCGGACCGAACAGCAGCGCGGTGGCAAGCGCCGCGACGAGAGATGACCTGTTCATGTGAGGGAATCTTACCGCATCAGCGGTCCCGGCCGCCACGCCTGCTTGTGTCGCAGTAAAGCGCCTTGAAAATGACCGGATTCGAACTAAGGCGTCGGCTTCCAGGCTTTTACGCGGGCGTCCGCGTCGGCGATCTGCGCCTTGGTCATGCGCTTGGCCAGGGTCGCCTTGTCCTTGATCGCCTGGTCGAGGCGGTCCTGGTTCTTCGACGTGTAGCCTTTGATGGCGAGCGTCAGCCACTTGTAGGCCTCGACATCGTTGTGCGGCGGTATGCCTTCGCCGAAGCCGTACATGAACCCGATGTCGTTCTGCGCCCGGGCGTAGCCCTGGTTGGCGGCGAGCAGATAGAGCCGGGCGGCTTCGGTATGATTGCGCGGCACGCCCTCGCCGCTCCAGTACATGGCGCCCAGCAGAGTCCGCGCCTCGGCATTGCCCTTGTCGGCCCAGACTTTCCAGATCCGCACGGCCGTCGCCATGTCCTTGCGCTCGTAGGCGCCGGCCGCCTGGCGCATCTCGGCCTCGAGAGATTGGGCCGCGACAGGTCCAGCAACGGAAGCGAAGAGAAGGGTCGCGGCGATCGTCAGCAGTTTCCGGATGTTCATGGCGCCATCCTATTGCCCGCCGCTTCAATTTCAATCACGGTGTGGGCAATGGAATTCGACACCGCTGCAATCCACCTCCCCCTGATGGCGCGGTTCGCCATCGTCATGTTCCTCCTGCTCGCCACGCCCTACTTCGCGCGGCGTCTGCGCATCCCGGCCGTGGTCGGCTATATCCTGGTCGGCATCCTGGTCGGGCCGCATGTGCTGAGCGTGCTGCCGGGCAATTCCAAGGTCGGCGAGTTCTTCGCCGAGCTGGGCAAGCTGCTGCTGATGTTCTTCGTCGGCCTCGAAATCGACATGCATCAGTTCCGCCAGCATCGCAGCAAGGCCTTGGTCTTCGGTCTCGCCACCTTCGCCTTCCCGATGGCGGCCGGCGTCGCCATCGGACTGGTCTTCGGCTACTCGATGCTGTCTGCCATCCTGATCGGCTCGCTGCTGGCCTCGCACACGCTGATCGCCTATCCGCTGGTGATGCAGGCGGGCCTCTCCAAGTATCTGCCGGTGACCGTGACGGTGGGCGCCACCATCCTCACCGACACGCTGTCGCTGCTGGTGCTGGCGGTCTGCGTCACCACCCACAAGGTGGGCTTCATGAGCCCCATGGCCCTCGTGATCCAGCTCGCCGAGCTCGCGCTCTTCATCTTCATCATGGTCATCGTGCTGGGCCGCACCGGCCGCTGGCTGTTTGCCCGCTTCGGACGGACCGACGAGGCCTCGTTCGCGCTGATGCTGATCATCGTCGGCATCGGTGCGGCGCTGGCTGAAACGCTGCAGCTCGAGGGCATCCTCGGCGCCTTCCTGGCCGGCATCGCCGTCAACGAGGCGGTGCGCGACACCCCGGCCAAGGAGAAGATCGAGTTCCTCGGCAATGCCTTCTTCATCCCCTGCTTCTTCATCGTCACCGGCTTCCTGATCGACCTGAAGGTCTTCGCCGCCACACTCTCGAGCCAGGCCGCCCTGGTCGCCGCCATCGTGATCGGGCTGATGGGCTCGAAATGGATCGCGGCCGAACTCGTGGGCCGCGCCTGGAAATTCTCCACCAACGACCGCGGCCTGATGGGCTCCCTCACCTTCCCGCAGGTGGCCGCGACCTTGGCCACGGCAATCGTGGGCTACGAGGCGCTGAACGCCGCCGGCCAGCGCCTGATCGACGAGCGCATGCTGAACGCGGTGCTGGTGCTGGTGATCGTGACCTCGGTGGTGGGCCCGATCCTCACCGCGCGGTTCGTGCGCAAGGTCACGCCGGCTTTGGAACAGCGGTCCTGAAGCACCGGTTTTTCAGGCGTGCCCCCACGGCGCCCATTCCGGACTTCATGCTGATCGAAGGCCCGATCGTGCGCCCCCGCCGCCGGCAGCGACCCGCGCAAACCCGCGGGATTTCTGGTTGGTGCAGCCCTGGGTGGTCGTGACCATTGTCATGGTCGTCATCGGCGCACTGGTGATCCCCGGTCTGATCCTGGACCTCAATCGCGGCTTCTGAGGCGCGGCTTCCGAGGCCGCCTATCCGGCAGCCGGGATGCGGGCGATGACCTTGATCTCGAAATCGAAGCCGGCGAGCCAGGTGACGCCCACCGCGGTCCAGTTGGGATAGGGCGCGTCGCCGATCTCCGCCGCGCGCACGGCCATCACGGCCTCCAGCTGCGCTTCGGGATCGGTATGAAAGGTCGTGACGTCCACGACGTCGTCGAAGGTGCAGCCGGCCGCCGCCAAGATGGACTTCAGGTTGGCGAATGCCCGGCGGACCTGGTCTTCGAAAGCCGGCTCGGGCGAACCGTCGTCGCGGCTGCCGACCTGGCCGGAGACGAACAGCAGATCGCCGGAACGGATGGCCGGCGAGTAGCGATGCTTGTCGTAGAGCGCATGACGGTGACTGCTCGCAGGAAAGACCGCATCGCGTTTGGACATTTGTACTCCTTCGGGAAACGGGCGGCTTGAGGAAAGCCGTGGCTGCGCTCGCAGTTGGTGACCTGCGGCGCGAATATCAAGCGCTGCGCCACAGCAGGATGGTTACCAAGTTACTCGGCCGGCCTGTGTGGGCGTTCTGCGCCGTGTGCGGCCGGCACGGGCCGACCCACCGAGCGGAATAGCTGGACAGGATACGAGGCGCGTCGCGTTGACCTCCGTCTCGGGCGTGGTCATCGTTCAGGCCAGAGGACTTTAGTGCTTACGGAAATGAGCAGCGACGATGGATTTTTCGTTCTCCGAGCAGCACGCTGCCGTACGGGAAACGGTCAGGCGCCTGTGTCGATCGGAGCATCAGCAGTTGGTCATGGCGGCCGAGGAGAACGAGGCGCTGCCGCGCGAGGTGTTCGCGCGGTGGGGCGAGCTCGGCCTGCTGGGCGTCCGCTATCCCGAAAGCGATGGCGGCAGCGGCCTCGACAAGATCAGCGACTGCATCGTGCGCGAGGAGCTGAGCTACATGAGCCAGGGCTTCGCTTCCAGCTGGTCGGCGCACAGCCACCTCGGGATCTGGCCCATCTGGAAGATCGGTACCGACGGACAACGCCAGCGCTTCTTCCTGCCTGCCGTGCAGGGCAGGAAAATTGCCGGCTTTGCGCTGAGCGAGCCGGACGGCGGCTCCAACATCCGCGCGCTGAAGACCCGCGCCGAACGCACCGCCGGCGGCTGGAAGCTGAACGGCAGCAAGCTCTACATCACCAACGCGCCGATCGCCGATTTCCTGCTCGTGGCCGCCCGCACCGCGCCGGAGTTCAGGGGTGACGCCATCAGCCTGTTCATCGTCGAGCTGCCGGCCCGGGGCATGAGCATCGAAAAGCTGAGGAAGGAAGGTATCCGTGCCTCCGAGACCGGCCTCATCCACATCGAGGACGTCTTCGTCCCCGACGACTGCGTCCTCGGTGAACGCCTGGGCACTTACCCCGTCATCCTGGAGTCGCTCAGCGAAAACCGCGTCGGCGTCGCCGCCAATGCGCTGGGCATGGCGCGCGCGGCCTTCGATGCCGCCACGGCCTATGCGCGGGACCGCCTGGTCGCGGATCGGCGGATCGGCGACTACCAGGCGATCGGCCACAAGCTTGCGGAGATGTCGGCGCAGATCGAGGCCGCGAAGTGGCTCGTCTACTACGGCGCCTGGCGCGTCGACCAGAACACGCTGGACGCGGCAACGGCTGCCCGCGTGAAGCTGATCGCGAGCGAGACCGCGGTCGCCGTGAGCGAGCAGGCCATCCGCATCCATGGCGGCGCCGGGATCATGCGTGAATACCCCGTCGGCCGCATCCACCGCGACGCGCTGGTCTACGTGATCGGCGAAGGCACCAGCGAAATCCAGAAGAACATCATCATGCGTGACCTGGGCTTCAAGCCCTGAGATATCTGCTCAACACCAAGAAACGGCATTTCGACAAAGGGGAAGAAACATGAAGATCGTCCGCTGGCTCACCGGCCTGGCCGCCGCCGTGAGCATTCTGGGTGCCCTGCCTGCGTCAGCTCAGCCCTATCCGGCCAAGCCGATCCGGCTCATCGTGCCGTTCGCCGCCGGCTCCGGCAGCGATATCCTGGCCCGCATCCTCTCCGAGCCGCTGACCCAGGCGCTCGGCCAGCCGATCATCATCGAGAACAAGCCCGGCAACAACACGACCCTGGGCACCGAGATGGTCGTGGCGGCAGCACCTGATGGATACACGCTGGGGCTCCTGACCAACTCCGGCCTGGCGGCAAGCCCTGCCGGCCTCACCACCGGCGTGCGCTACGATCCGGCCAAGGACCTGAGCTACATAACGACGGTCGCATCGGTCAACTATGTCTGGCTGGTCAACCTGGATGTTCCGGCCAAGACCGCAACCGAGCTGGTGGCGCTGATCAAGGCCAATCCCGGGAAGTACAATTACGCCAGCGGCAACACCGGTGGCATCGCTTACGGCGGCTACATCAAGAACGCCCACAAGCTCGACGTGACCCACGTGCCCTACAAGTCGACGCCGCCTGCCCTCGCCGACCTGATGAGCGGACATGTGCAGATCATGGTGGCCGACGTGCCTGCGTCGTTGGCCATGATCAAGGCCGGCAAGGTCCGCCCCGTCGGTGTTCCCGCGGCGAAGCGATATCTGCTCCTGCCCGACGTGCCGACCTTCGCGGAAAGCGGGCTGCCGATCCCTCCCAACATGGACGGTTGGTGGATGCTGACGGCGCCCGCCGGCACGCCTGCCCCGATCCTCGACAGACTGAACAAGGAGGTGGTCAAGGTTCTCGAAACGGAAGCCGTCAGGACGAAGCTCCTGCAAAGCGGCATCGTGCCCATGCCCTCGACCCGGCAGGAAGCCGTCCAGTATCAGAAGGATCAGCTTCAGGTCTGGACGGCCATCGTCAAGGATCTCAACCTCAAGGTGGAGTGAGCCAAGACGCTTGTGGCACTTGCATGCGGTTCCCCTATGATTTGACGGCAAGAAGCAGTCCTAGCGTGCGTTCCGTTTCCTGACGTCCCGTTTCCTGACATCCAGGCCGACCAGGAGGTGCTCGTGGCTACAGCCGTTCTCATCGTGCGGGCCAGGCTGAACAACCTGTCCGACCGGCGGAAGTTCGACGATTGGTACCGGACCGAGCATCTGCCCTCGGCGCTAAAAGCCTTCCAGGCGCAACGGGCCTGGCGCTGCTGGAGCCGGACCAATCCCCTCGTGCATCTCGCGCTCTACGAGTTCCCCAGCGTCGAGGAGGCCGAGGCCATCCTCGACTCCGAGGCGTTGGCCGGCCAGATCGCGGAGTTCGACCACTTCTGGGGGACCGAAGTCACGCGCACGCGCGAGATCGTCGAGATCGCGGAGGAACTGTCCGCACGATCGTGAAAGGGTCTCTGACCCGCCCCTCTGATCCGCATCGCGGTTTTTGCCAATCGCCACCCGCCTTGCATCGCGCTTCAATCGTCCTGCAGGAGGGAAGAGGCCATGCCCGTTGATCCGCAGATCCGTGCGTTGCTGGACCGGGGGACCGGCGTGCCCGCCACGCATACGCTGCCGGTGGCCGAGGCACGGCGGCAGTATGAGGCGCGCATCGCCCTCATGGCCCCGCCGCCGCCGATGGCGAAGGTATTGGAACGCCGCATCGACGGCCCCGACGGCGCGATCGGTCTTCGTATCTACACGCCTGAAGGCCGCGGGCCGTTTCCCCTGATGATGTTCTTCCACGGCAGCGGCTTCGTGCTCTGCAGTCTCGATACGCACGACGGCATGTGCCGCAACCTGGCGGCGGGCATCGGCTGCGTGGTGGTGTCGGTCGACTACCGGCTGGCGCCCGAGCACAAATTCCCCAAGGGTCTGGACGATTGCCTGGCAGCGACTCGCTGGGCCGCCGACAACGCCGCCCAACTCGGCATCGATCCCGCGCGCATCATGGTGGCCGGCGACAGCGCCGGCGGCAACATGGCCGCGGTCACGGCGCTTCGCGTGCGCGACGAAGGCGGCCCCAAACTGTGTGGCCAGATGCTGCTCTATCCGGTGACCGACTATCACACGCCCGGCACGCCCTCCTACGCCGAGAACGCCGACGGCTATGGGCTCACCCGCGACACCATGGAGTGGTTCTGGGCGCATTACCTCAGCAGCCCGATGGAGGCGGAGAATCCCCATGCATCGCCGCTGCGTGCCCGCGACGTTACCGGCCTGCCGCCGGCCTACGTGAGCAGCGCCGAGTACGACCCCTTGCGCGACGAGGCCGAACGCTACGGCATGCGGCTGCAACAGGCCGGCGTGCCCACGAAGATCACCCGCTTCCCCGGCATGAACCATGGCTTCCTGTTCTGGGTGGGCATCGTCGGCGGCGCCGACGCCGCGATGGCCGAGGCCTGCGCCTGGGCCCGGCAGGCATTTGGGCAGGCCGGGAAATGAGGGAAGGCATGTCGGATGGCTGAGGGAATATTCGCGGGCCTGAAGGTGATCGATTGCGCGAGCTGGATCGCGGGACCGGCCGCGGCAACGATCCTCTCCGACTTCGGCGCCGAGGTCATCAAGCTCGAGCCGCCCGGGGCCGGCGATCCGTGGCGGGCCTCGGCCGCGGTGCCGGGCAAGACCACGGACTACTGGTGGCAGTTGACGGCGCGCAACAAGCGAAGCCTCGCCATCGATCTCAAGCACGCCGAGGGACTTCAGGTGCTTCAACGCCTGATCGCGAGGACCGACGTCTTCATCACCAACTTCCCCTTGCCGGTGCGCGAGCGCCTGAAGATCGCCGCCGCCGACCTCCTGGCGATCAATCCGCGGCTCATCTATGGCTCCATCACCGCCTATGGCGAGACCGGCGAGGAAGCGGCCCGCACAGGCTTCGACGCCACCGCCTACTGGGCGCGCACCGGCCTGATGGACATGGTGCGGGCCACCACCGACGTGGAGCCGGCGCGCTCCATGCCGGGCATGGGAGACCATCCCACCGCGACCGGTCTTTACGCGGCCATCGTGACGGCGCTCTACCGTCGCGAAAAAACCGGACGCGGCGGCGTCGCGCAAACCTCGCTGCTGCAGAACGGGCTCTGGGCAAACGGCTGCTTCGTGCAGAACCGGTTGTTCGGCGAGCATGTCCGGCACCGGCCGCCACGCACCGACACGCCGAGTGCACTGGCCAACCACTATCGCTGCCGCGACGGACGCTGGTTCCTGATGGCGCTGCACAACGAGGCGCGTCAACTCGCGGGGTTCCTGAAGGCGATCGACGCCGAGCACCTGGCGCAGGATGAACGCTTCGTCACCCAGCCGGCGCGGCGCGCCAACCACAAGGCGCTGACGGAAATCCTCGACGGGATCTTCGCCCGGCGCGACCTGGCGGACTGGAAGCCGATCCTCGAAGCGGCCGGCGTGACCTTCGGCGCCGTGTTCACGGTCGACGAAGCCGCGGACGATCGCCAGTCGCGCGAGATCGGCGCCCTGGTGCCTTTCGCCGACGGTGCCGGCCTCACCGTGTCGAGCCCCTTCGATCTCGACAACACGACCAAGGTCGCGCCGCGCCGCGCGCCCACGGTCGGTCAGCATTCGGAGGCGGTGTTGGGCGACGCCGGCTATTCTGTCGACGAGATCGCGCGACTGAAAGGGCTCGGCATATGCTGACGGACCGCTACTTGCTGGACATGCAGAAATCTCACCGAGTAGTCTCGAAGGCCAGCGGGGAGATCGAAAAATGAAGGCACGAACAATCGGGCTGCTGACGATGCTCGCTGTTGCGGGCTGCGGTCCGTTCATTCCAGTGACAAAACTCGATCAGGTGCCCTCCGAAACAATGACGGCAGCACTGAATGTCCGTGTGATACGCATTGGGACAACTCAACCTAACGTGAGTGCGTACCTTGGCCAGGTCCAGGGCAACAGCTGCAAGAACATGGCCTTCGATCCTCCTCCGACCACGAATGATGCGCTGCTCCGAATGCGTGTCGAGGCGGCCCAAAAGGGAGCCAACACGGTTATGGACGTGGCGTGCAACGAATCCGGGACGGATGCGTGGGGGACCAACTGTTGGGCATCGGTGTCATGCAAGGGTGTGGCGGTGAACGCCACCAACTAGGGTAAGGGTTGGTGTGATGACATGCTGACGGACCGCTACGGCCTCGCGATATCCACCCCCGTCGCTGTCGCGCGCGATGCCTACGTCGAGGGCGTCGACCTTCTGCTCACCGTCTACCCTGGCGCCGCCGCTTCTTTCGACCGCGCCATCGCCGCCGATCCCGCGTTCGCCCTGGCCCATATCGGCAAGGCCCGCGCCCTTCAGCTCGCGGTCAACCTTGCCGGCATGCGCGACTCGCTCGCCACCGCACTCGGCCTCACCGAAGGAGCTTCGGCCCGCGAACTCAGCCATATCGACGTCTTTCGTCTCCTGTTTGCCGGCCAGGCCGTCGCCGCGCTGGCCGCGATCCGCACCCATGTCGAGACGTGGCCGCGCGACGCGCTGGTGCTGAGTCTCGCCGCCAATCAGGGCGGTCTGATCGGCATGTCCGGCCTGCCCGGCCGCGAACAGGGGCTCATCGACTTTCTGGAACCGCTCGCCACGCACTACGGCGAGGATTGGTGGTTCGAGGCCCACTACGGCATGGCGCTCTCGGAAATCGGCCGGCACGACGCGGCACGCCCCAGGATTGAACGGTCCCTGGCCCGGTTCAGGCGCAACGCCTATGGCGCCCATGCCTTCGCCCATCTCTGCTACGAAACCGGCGAGCGCGACAGCGGCATTGCCTTCCTGCGCGACTGGCTGCCGCTCTACGATCGTGGCGGCGGTCTGTTCGGCCACCTGAACTGGCACCTCGGCCTGTTCGAACTGCACGCCGGCAATCTGGACGGCGGGCTGCGCCTCTACAACGACGCCTTCTGCGCCGACGATCATCGCGGCGCCGTGCATCAGAAGCTCTCCGATTCCTCCTCGTTCCTGTGGCGATCGGAACTGGCCGGCCATCCGCGCGACCCCGCGCGCTGGGCCAAGCTGCTGGATTACGCGCGCGAGAAAATCCCGCGTCCGGGCTTTTCCCTCGCCGACTGGCACGTGGCGCTCGCCCTTGCCGCCTCAGGCGAGGACGCTGCGTTGGAGGACTGGGTCCAGGGCATCGAAGGACTGGTGAAGGCCGGCCGCTATCCCTCCGGCGCCACCATCCCCACGGTGGCGCGCGCCTTCGCGGCCTTTCAACGGGGCGACGATGCCGCGGCCATCGACCTGATCGTGCCGATGCTGCCCGATCGCGAACGCATGGGCGGCAGCCGCGCGCAGATCGATCTGGTGGAAGCGACGTTGTTGCGGGCGTACCTGAACGCCGGACGTGTGGCGGAAGCCCGGCATCTGCTCTGCGAGCGGCGCCCGGGCCCGGCGAGTCTTCCTGTTACTGCGGAGACAGCCTCACCGCCGTCATGAAGCGGGGGCGGAAATAGTCGGAGTCCAGGTGCGTCACGGTGACGGGCGAGCCGCGCTGCGTGGCATGAACGAAATGGTCGTTGCCGGCATAGATTCCGATGTGGGTGTAGGTGCCGCGGCGACCGAAGAGGACGAGGTCTCCCCGCTGGAGGTCGCCGCGCGCGACAGTCACGCCCTCGCGCACCATCTCGTGTGGCATGCGCGGGATCCTTTGTCCGAAGACCGCGCCGTAGAGATAGTAGACGAAGCCGCTGCAGTCGAAGCCCGTCTTCGGCGAGGTGCCGCCGTAGCGATAGGGCGTGCCCAGGTAGTTCATGGCGCGCGAGACCAGGCGGTCGCCCCAGTCGTTCGTGATGGCAGGCGCAACAGCGGGGGTAGCGTAAGAAACCGCGGCCACGGCAGGCGCCGCCTGCGTGAAACCGGCGTACACGCCGTTCTCCTGCTGCCATTTGGCATTGAGCTGATCGGAAACATTGTCCGTCGGATCGGCCTTCACCTGAGGCTTCAGCTTCGCCTTGGCCGGCGCTTTGACTGGGGGCGCCTTGACCTGGGCCATGGCGGGAGAAAGAACACCCGCCGTCCCGAACGCGGCCAGAGCGGCCAGCACCAAGATCCGGTTGCCCAACGCCATGTACTCCATCTCCCCCTGAACAGAGCCATTGTGCCAATTTGGGTTCGCGATTGCACGCGCTTCTGACAGACTGGCGCCGGGGGTCGAGCCATCGGCCATTGTTCTGAGGATTGGAAATGGGCGGGCTCGAGAGACTGGTCATCGCGGCGGCGTGTGCCCTGGCACTGACAGCCTGCGCCAGCGACCCTTCCTACCAGGAGGCGGCCATGGAAGCCTCCAACAACGGCAATCAGAAAACGGCAACCGAGCTCGCCAGGAAAGAGGTCCTCAGGTTCTCCACCGCCGACCAGTGCTCGCCGAGAGCCATCGTCAACTGCGGCACGCTTGCCTTGGCCTACGGCACGCTGGCCCGCTACCAGATCCTGGACGGCGATCGAACGGGCGGAGAAGGCAGCTTCAGGAGCGCCAAGCAGGCGTTGGGCTTGACCAGTCTCGAGACCAGGGCAAGCGCCACGGCCGCTGTCTACAGCGACGTCTCGGAAGCATTCTGGAAAACCGGCGATCGAGCCCGCGCCATCGACGTCTTCAAGGAAGGTCGCACGGCGGGCGCCGACCAGTACCTGTACATGACCTCTGCCGCCCGATTTGTGGATGATCAGCAAAAAGCAGATCGGCAACAACCCGATCAAAAACCGGACTCGACCCTAGAGCCTGGCAAATCCGTCGTCTCGACCGGAGCGCCGAAGGCGCGGAGTGGAGAGACCTTCCCTCTACGATAGGCCGCCTGACCATGTCTGCTGCGACGCCAGCCCTGCCCGTCCGAGCCGAGCGCCTGTGGGCGGCGCTGCTGGCGGCGACGCTGATGAACCTGCCCCTGGGATCGGTCTACTCCTTCAGCGTGCTGCTGCGGCCGATCGAGCAGGAGCTGGCCATCCCGCGCTCGGCGCTGTCGCTCGTCTTCGGCCTGTGTACGGCGGGCTTCACGGTGGGCTCGGTCGGCGCGGCCTTCCTCTATCGCGTCGCGCCTGCGCCGATCCTGGTGCTGGCGAGCGCGTTTTTCGCCGCCGGCGGCATCGTGATGGCAGCGACCGCGACTGGCCTCACGCAATTGCTCCTCGGCTACGGCATCGTGTTCGGCACCGGCGGCGGCGTGGCCTACCTCCTGCTGCAGCAGGGCGTGAACATGATGGTGCGGCGGCGCCAGGGGCTGGTGAACGGCTACATCGTCAGCCTCTACCCGATGGGCGCCATGATCGCGACGCCCCTCTTCCATGCCTGCAACGAGGCCTTCGGCTGGCGCACGACGCTGGCGGCGCTGGCTTCCGTGCTGGTGGTGTGCGGCATCGCAGCGGCGCTGCTCGCCCGGCACAGCGGGGCGCGCCTCATCCCACCCTCAGGCAGTGCGACGGCGGGTGGCGTGAAGACAGGCCCGGCCATTCTGGGCCCGACCTTCTACAAGCTCTCGGCGACGTTCTTCCTGGCCGCTTCCGCCGGCCTGATGGTGCTGAGCCAGGCGCGCGAGATCGTGGCGGCCTACGGCGGGGTGGCAGCCCTTGCGGTGGCGGCCACGACCGGCCTCACCGGCGCAATCGCGCTCGCGCGCATCAGCGGCGGCTGGCTGGTCGACCGCTTCGCGGTGCCGCACGTGATGTGCGCGGCGCACGCGCTGGCGCTGGGCGGCGGGCTGCTGCTCACCCTCCTGCCGTCGCCCCTCACGGCGGTGCTCGGCCTGGGGATGATCGGCCTCGGCTACGGCTTCATCTCCGGCGCCACTGCGGGCGGTATCGGCCTCTACTGGCGGCCCGCCGACTACGGGCGCGTCGCCGGGCGCACCTACATCGCCTGGTGCCTCGCCGCCATCACCCTGCCCGTCCTGGCCGGCTACCTGTTCGACATCACCCGCGAGTACGGCACGGCGGTGCTGATCGCCGCCGGCGCCAACATCGCCGGCATGGCGATGGCGCTCACGATGCCGAGACGCGGTTGGCGGGAGGGAGGGTGACTGCCTTAGTGTACTTGCGTGCAGACTTGAAAGGATTGACCTCATGACCCTCACCCTCGCGGATGCCAATCGCGTGATCGCCGGCGCCATCGAGAAGGCGAACCAGCAAGGTACCAGGATGAACATCGCCGTGTGCGACGCCGGCGGTCGGCTCCTCGCCTTTCAGCGCATGGATGGCGCCATGTGGGCCGGCTCTTTCGGAAGCCAGGGCAAGGCCATGGCCTCGGCCGCCTTCGGACGCCCCAGTGGCGATCTGACGCCACGCGCCGACCATCCGACCTTGCGTGGCATCGCCGCGGCCGAAGGCAATCACATGTTCTATGGCCAGGGCGCCGTGCCGATCTTCAGCCAGGGCGTCCTGATCGGTGCCTGCGGCGTTGGCGGCGGGACCGCACAGGAAGACGAGGATTGCGCCCGCGCCGGAGTCGAAAAGCTCTGACGCCCTGCGACCATTCTCACAATCGGGGGCTTACTTTACCCCCAGCAGCTCGACGTCGAAGATCAGCGTCGCGTTGGGCGGAATGACCCCGCCGGCGCCGCGCGCGCCGTAGCCCAGGTCCGGCGGAATGATCAGGGTTCGCTTGCCGCCGACCTTCATGGTGGCGACGCCCTCGTCCCAGCCGCCGATCACACGCTTCTGGCCGATGGGAAACTCGAAGGGCTGGCCGCGGTCCACGGACGAATCGAATTTCTTGCCTTTCGCGCCGCCTTCGGAGAGCCAGCCGGTGTAGTGCATGACACAGGTCTGGCCGCTTTTGGGGCTGGCGCCCGTGCCGACGGTCGTATCGATGATTTTCAGGCCGGATGGGGTCGTCATGGCATTTCCCTGGGTTTGCGCGGCAGCCGGATAGGCGGCGGCCAAAGTTGAAGTGGCAATTGTTGCGGTCGCGATCAGGACGCGGCGGGTCACGGGCATGGGGCTTTTCCTTGGAGAGGTCGCGTGCGCGTCCAGCGATACAAAACATTGGTGAGAAAGCCAACACGGATCGCGTCGCCGCGCGGCAATACGGGCACTATGGGTGCGCCTTCGAAGCCGCCGTGCTTCACTGCCGGGATGACCCCCTACCTCGGACACTCGGCCATCGTCTTCGGCGCGACCAGCGGCATGGGGGCGGCGACGTCTCTCCTCCTGGCCGAGCGTGGCGCCAACGTCACGCTCGTCGGCCGCCGGACCGATCTCGGCGAGGAAGTCGCGCGGAAGTGCGCGGCGACCGGTCGGGCCTGTCATTTCATCCAGGCCGATATCGCCAGGGACGACCAGGTTGCCGCCGCCGTAAAGTCCGCCGTCACGGCCTATGGCCGCATCACCATGGCCGCCAATGTCGCCGCGACCGACATCGCCAGGCCGCTCGTCGAGCTCACCGATGCCGACTTCGACACCTTGTTCGATACCAACACCCGCGGCACCTGGCATTGCCTGAAGCATGAGATCAAGGCCATGCGCGAAACGGGCGGCGGCAGCATCGTCAACGTGAACTCCATCGGCAGCCACATCACCATCGGCGGCAACGCCCTCTATGGCGCCAGCAAGCGCGCCATCACCGCCCTCACCGAATACGCCGCCTTCGAGTACGGCGCCGCCGGCATCCGGGTCAACCAGACCTCGCCCGGCGCCACCCGCACCGAGATGCTCCAGAGCTGGATCGACATGGCCGCGGCCTCGGGCATCACCATGCCCGCCTTCGAAGCCACCGCCGTCCTGCGCCGCCTCAGCGATCCGCGCGAACAGGCCACGGTCATCGCCTTCCTCCTCTCCGACGAGGCCTCCTACATCACCGGAGTCGACATCCCCGTTGACGGCGGCACCATCCTCCTCAACCGCGGTGTCCCCACCGCCACGGGAGCCGCCCCGCCGACCCCCGGCGACGCCTACCGGAAATGACGCGGCAGCCGTTCACGACGGCGCCGATGCCGCGATCCCAGGCGGCCAGCACGATGCCGTAGCACAGGGCGCCCAGTTCGAAGTGGCAGGTGGCCCTCGCGTCGCCGTCGCCGGTGGTGACGCAGCGTTGGAAGGCTGGCCGCTACCGTTTGCCGTTCAAGTGACATTTCGAGACAGAACATTCTGCCCAAACTGCCGCGTACATTCAAAAACCTGGAGTTCCGTCCTGAACTATTGGACAGGGTGTGGAGCATGCAACACCCCGTCGCAGTCGCTCGTCACACGCTCTGACGGCACCGGGTCTCGCGCATCAGCAGGATACAGACGCTGCCCACGACCGCGCCGGCGACAAGAACGCTGAAGGCCGTGCCGTAGGCGGCTGGCGTATAGACACGGGCGCCGCCGGCCAGCTCCCCGGTCCAGGCCAGATCGAGCAGCCAGCCGAGCAGCGGCTGATAGAGCGCGCCCGCGCCCGTCACCACGCCGTTCACGATGCCGAGCGCCGCGCCTGCGGCGGCCGGTGGGTTCAGTTCGCGAACCGCCGCGAACCCCAGGATCTGGCCGGAGCCACCGAAGCCGCAGAGGAAGCACAGCGCGGTCACGGCCCACAGCGGCAACCCCGGCGCCCAGGCCAGTCCCGCCATCGCGGCCGCCGTGAGCATCAGGCCGGCGACGAAGGGCGGCTTGCGCCGGCCGATGCGGTCGCTCAGCCAGCCGAGCACCGGCGCGCCGACGCCCCAGCCGACGAACATCATGGACGTGACGCCGGCCGCCGACGTGCGGTCCAGCCCCTGCGTCAGCACCAGGTACGGCACGCCCCACAGGCCGGCGAAGCCGAGCAGCGGCCCCGTGGTGCCGAGGCCCGCAAGGGCGATCAACCAGGTCTGGCGGTTACGGCCCACCCGGGCGAGGCCCGTCATCACCTGCCGCAGGCCGCCCGAGGTCCGGGGTCTGTCGCGCACCGTGGCAACCGCCGCCAGCGCCAGCAACACGCCGCCGCCCGCCAGGGCGAGCGAGGCCTGCCGCCAGTCGAGCTCCTCCACCAGCAGGCGCAGCGGCGCCTGGCCGAACACCCCGCCGGCCATGCCCAGCATCATGGCGAAACCCGAAAGCAGCGCGAAGCGCGCCGGCGGGAACCACTGCCCCGCCACCGTCATCGCACCCACCAGGCTGAAGGCCGCCGTGGCGCCGATCAGGAAACGGCCGAGCGACAGCGCCCAGAGCGTGGGCGCCAGCGCGAACACGAGGCAACCGGCGGCGCATCCCAGCGCTGCCATGGTCATCAGCCGGCGCGGGCCGAAGCGATCCATCAGCAGGCCGACCGGAATCTGCATGCCGGCATAGCCGTAGAAATAGAAGGCGGAGAGATTGCCGACGGCCGCCGCGCCGACGGCGAAGTCGCGCATCAACTCGTCGATCATGACGCTGGGCGCGACGCGCAGTATCCAGGCATAGAAAAAGAACAGCGCACCGGTTGCCCAGCCATAGAGCGCCAGGCGAAGGATCGGATGCGTCGCCGCGCGCGGCTCCTTCTCGGCGTCCATTCGACTTGTCTAGCGCTGCCGTTGTCCCATGCCAATGGCGGAGGCGGATATGGGCCGACCCGACAAACAAAGCGAACGCACCGGCGAGTATCAAGCGTTCGGCTGACCTGAAATGGTAGACGGTCGCCGCAGCGGAAAACGAGACGCAAGCCCCGCGGATAGCGGACCTTGACAGGAAACCGTCCGTTTCCTATATATCCTGTCGAGGAGGCGTCGTGACCGACCCGTTTTCCCCGACCCATCGCCATGGCCGCAAGTCACCCCAGAGCCGGGCGTGCCAGAGGACGTTCCCGAAGGCGCTGGGCGTGACTGGCCCGGCTTCGAGTCGGCCCGGGAGACAGCGTCGTCAAACGAATCACTCGGCGTCCCACGCCTCATGGCGCGAAATCGGCAGATCCCTTTTGGAATCAACTGGTTGGCAACAGGCGCACACCGGGCGATCGACGGAGACCCGTGTCCCACTGACTCGCCCGGGAGCGCGAAAGGACGATTTCGAATTTGCCCGCTTCTGCCGCGCACGGCGCGCGCCCAGACACCGTCCAAAGGGCCAAGCAGAACAAGGACTTGTCCGGCGTTCCGCCGGACTCCCGACCTCCACGGATCGTGGAGGTGTCTCTATCGGGGACCGTGTTTCTTCCCGTCCCGCTTCCCCTATAGTCCCGGCCTCACGCAGGAGTAGTCGATGCAGGAACAGAAGCTCTACGGGCGGCGCGACGGCGCGGTCGGACACCTCGTCTTCAACAACCCGGCCAAGCTCAACGCCGTCTCCCTCGACATGTGGGCGAGCTTCGCGGACATCCTGAAGGACTTCGACGCCGATCCCGAGATCCGCTGCCTGGTAGTGAGCGGTTCCGGCGGCAAGGCCTTTGTCTCCGGCGCCGACATCTCCAAGTTCGAGAGCGAGCGCGCCAACGCCGAGGCCCAGGTCCGCTACGACGCCATCTCCAAGGAAGGCTACGAGTCGCTCTATAACTTCTCCAAGCCCACCATCGCCAAGATCGCCGGCTACTGCATCGGCGGCGGCATGAACCTCGCAGCCTGCTGCGACCTGCGCTACTGCAACGAGGGCGCCCGCTTCGGCGTGCCGGCGGCCAAGCTCGGCCTCGGCTACGGATTCCTGCGCATCGAACGGTTCTCGCGCATCGTCGGCCTGCCGCGCGCCATGGAGTTCCTGTTCACGGCCAAGCAGTATTCCTCGAAGGAGGCCTACGACATGGGCCTGGTGCACGGCGTCGCGGCCGACGCCGAGCTCGACGCCATGGTCGACGGCATCACCGGCGCCATCGCCCAGAATGCGCCGCTCACCATCGCACTCGCCAAGGCCGCAGCCCGCGAGATCGCCAAGCCCGAGTCCAAGCAGAACCACGCGAAGCTCGAGAAGATGGCCGAGGCCTGCTTCGACAGCGACGACTTCAAGGAAGGCCGCCGCGCCTTCATGGAAAAGCGCAAGCCGATGTTCAAGGGACGATAGACACCATGGCCAAGCTTCCTCTCTCCCACATCAAGGTCCTCGACCTCACCGCGCACCGCGCCGGCCCGACCGCCGTACGCCAGCTCGCCGACTGGGGCGCGCAGGTGATCAAGATCGAGCAGCCGCCCGAGCCCGGCACGACGACCGATTCGATGGGCGGCGCGCGCCACGGCTTCGACTTCCAGAACCTGCATCGCAACAAGCAGGCGATCACGCTCAACCTCAAGAGCAAGGAAGGCCACGCGATCTTCATGAAACTCGCCAAGAAGGCCGATGTGATCGTCGAGAACTATCGCTCCAACGTGAAGTACCGCCTCAAGGTCGACTACAGGTCGGTCAAGAAGGTGAACCCCAAGATCGTCTACGGCTCGATCGCAGGCTTCGGCCAGGACGGGCCGGACGCGGCGCGTCCCGGCGTCGACCAGATCGCGCAGGGCATGGGCGGGCTGATGTCGATCACCGGCGAGCCTGGCCGCGGGCCGATGCGCGTCGGCATTCCCATTTGCGATCTCACGGCGGGCCTTCTGTTGGCTCAGGCGATCACGCTCGCCCTCTACAATCGCGAGCGAACAAAGAAGGGCCAGTGGGTCCACACCTCGCTGATCGAGGCGCAGATCTTCATGCTCGACTTCCAGGCCGCACGCTGGCTGATGAAGGGCGAGGTGCCCAAGCAGGCGGGCAACGATCATCCGACCTCGATCCCGACCGGCGTGTTCCAGACCAGCGACGGCTACATCAACATCGCCGCCGCCGGACAGAGCATGTGGAAGCGCTTCGCCCAGGCAATGGGCGGCGGCCAGTTGCTCGGCCATCCCGAGCATGCGACGCCCGCGTTGCGCTCGGAGAACCGCAAGGCGCTGAACGAACGCATCAGCGAGGTCACGCGGACCAACACGTCGGCGCACTGGATCGAGGCGCTCAACAAGGCGGGCGTGCCGTGCGGGCCGATCAATTCGATCGACATGACCTTCGCCGAGCCGCAGGTGAAACATCTCGGCATCGCGCGCGGCGTAAAGCATCCCAAGCTCGGCGAGATCAAGGTGGTCGGCAACCCGATCAACCTCACGGGCTCGCCGCAGCCGAAGAAACTGAAGCCCACGCCCGATCTCGGCCAGCACACCACCGCGGTGCTAAAAAGCCTCGGCATGAGCCCGAAGAAGATCAAGGAACTGCGCAGCGGAGGCGTGATCTGATGGCGGCCAACGGCAAGGCCGCCCTCGTCACAGGCGCCGGCAAGAACATCGGCCGTGCCTGCGTGCTGGGCCTGGCGGAAGACGGCTTCAACGTCGCGATCAACGGCTCGAGCGACAAAGCCGCTTGCGAGAGCGTCGCGAAGGAAGCCGCCAAGTTCGGCGTGATGACGCTCGTCGTCATGGGCGACGTCGGCAAGCCCGACGAATGCAAGCGCATTGCCGACGAGGCGATCAAGGCGTTCGGCACGGTCGATGCGTTGCTGAACAACGCAGCTCTTCGTCCGAACAAGCCGTTCCTCGAGATGACCGACGCGGAATGGCAGCGCGTGATCGATGTCGACATGAATGCCGCAGTTTGGCTGAGCCGAGCTTGCTTGCCCGCCATGGTGAAGAAAGGCTGGGGCCGCATCGTCAACTTCGCCGGCATGAACGCGATCCATGGGCATGCCGGCCGCGCGCCTGTGTCGGTCGCCAAGCACGGGATCTGGGGCCTCTCCAAGGCGCTGGCGATGGAGTTCGGGCCGCAGGGCATCACGACCAACACGATCTCGCCCGGTCCAATAGCGCCCGACGTCGAGGAGAAGAACGCCTCGGCCCAGGCGCGCGCGGCCACACTGGCGCGCGTCCCGCTTGGGCGCTTCGGCACGCCCGTCGAGGTAGCGGCGGCCGCACGGCTCCTCGTGTCGGAAGCCGGCGCTTATATCAATGGCCAGATGATCCAGGTGAACGGCGGCGGCGCGACATGAGCGGCCGCATCGAGCGCAGGCTGGCCGAACTCGGGCTTGTCCTGCCGCCCGTCACCAAGCCGCTGTTCAGCTACCAGCCCGTCGTCATCGCCCGCGACTTCGCCTTCGTTGCCGGCCAGCCGCCGCTCAACGGCTCGGAACGTCCCTTCCTCGGTCGCGTCGGCGCCGAACTGACGATGGAGCAAGCCGCGGCCGCCGTAAAACTGTCGGGGCTCAATGTCCTGGCACATCTGAAAGTGGCGCTCGACGGAGATCTCGACCGCATCGAGCGATGCGTGAAGCTCGGCGTGTTCGTGAATTCGGCGCCCGACTTCAAGGGCCAACCGCTGGTCGCCAATGCGGTCTCGGACATGATGGTCGAGATCATGGGCGATGCCGGCCGCCATGCGCGCTTCGCTGTCGGCACGATCGGCCCGGCCGACTTCGCCTGTTCGGTCGAAGCCGTTTTCCTGGTCAAGTAGAGCGCCCTACTCCATCGGCAGGCCGGTCGTCTTCGCGACGGCGGTCCAGCGCTCGACTTCGCGTGCGACGAACTCGGCGAAGGCCTTGCGACTCTCGAGGTCGACCCGCGCGCCCTGCTCCTGCCAGATGCGCTTCACATCGCCCTCGCCCAGCGCCGCCTGGACAGCGCCATGCAGCGCATCGAGCGGCTCGTCCGGTGTGGCCTTGGGTGCGAACAGGCCGTACCAAGTGCTGACGTTGAAATCAGGGACGCCGGCTTCGGCGAAAGTCGGCACATTGGGCAGCAGCGGTTCGCGCTGGCGGGTCGCGATCGCCAGTGCCCGCAGCCGGCCGGCCTGCACATAGGACGACACGGTGCTGAACGGCTGGAAGGTGGCGTCGAGCTGGCCCGAGAGCAGATCCTGCAGCGCGGGGCCGCCGCCGCGGTAGGGCACATGGGTGAGCCTGACGCCGGTGCGCCGCTGCAGCAGTTCGATCGCGAGATGCGCCATCGTGCCCAGTCCCGACGAGCCGACGTTGATGACTTCCGGCGACTTGCGGGCCGCCGCCAGGAAGCCCGCCAGATCTTTTACGTCGAGCTTGGCGGGATTGACGACCAGGCCAACCGGAACGCCGGCGATGGCAGAGACCGGCGCGAAGTCGCGCAGCAGGTCGAAGCCCGACTCGGCATAGACGACCGGCGCGAAGGTGAGGCTGGTGTTGCCGACCAGCAGGGTGCAGCCGTCGGGCCGCGCCCTCGACACGATCGAGCCGCCCAGCGTGCCCCCGGCGCCGCCGCGGTTCTCGACCACGATGGGATGGGCGAACCGTTGCCCGACATAGGCCGCCACGGGGCGCGCAAACGTGTCGTTCGACCCGCCGGGCGGGAACGGCACGATCCAGTTCATCGGCCGCGTCGGCCGCCAGTCGGCAGCATGGAGCGGTGCGGCGGCACTTGCGGCAAGCAGGCCACCCAAGGCGGCCCTGCGAGGGATCTCCCGAGGGATCTTCATCGGCTACTCCATCTGCACATTGGCGGCCTTGGCGATGCGGCTCCAGCGCTCGGTATCGCGCGCGACAAAGCGGGCAAAGTCGGCACGACTCTCGGGCTCGACCTTGGCGCCCTGCTCCCGCCACAGGCGCTTCACACCTTCATTGACGATCGCTTCCTGCACCGCGCCGTGCAGCCGGTCGAGGATCGCGTCGGGTGTACGCGCGGGCGCAAACAGGCCGAACCAGGTGGTCATGCGGAAATCGGCGAGGCCCGCCTCGTGTGCCGTCGGGACATCGGGGATCAACGCCTCGCGGCGGCGGCTGGCTACCGCCAGCGCATGCAGCTTGCCTGACTTGATGTAGCCAGCGGCGGCGCTCACCAGGACAAAGGCGGTGGCGATCTGCCCGGCCAGCAGGTCCTGCAGCATCGGCGCGCCACCGCGATAGGGAACGTGATTGAGCTTCACGCCGGCGTGTCCCTCGAAACGACCGATCGCCAGATGCGTCACGGTCCCGAGGCCGGCCGATCCGATGTCGATCTCGCTGGGCTTCTGTTTTGCCGTCTCGAGGAACGCCGCGAGGGTCGGAACATCGAGGCGCGCCGGATTGATCACCAGCACATACGGCACGCGGCAGAACGCGCTGATGGGGGCGAAGTCGCGGGCGAAGTCGAAGCCGGCCTTCGGATAAATCGTGGGCGCATAGGTGAGGCCGGTGTCGCCGACCAGCAGGGAATAGCCGTCGGCCGGCGCGCGGGCCGCGACGGCCGTGCCCAGCGTGCCGCCCGCCCCGCTCCTGTTGTCGATCACCATTGTCTGGCCGAGCCGGCTGGTTGCCTGGGCGGCGATCGGCCGGGCGAACATGTCGGAGCCGCCACCTGGCGGAAACGGCACGATCCAGCTCACCGACCGGGCCGGCCAGTCACCCGCGCGTGCACCGGCTCCCGTGGCTGCCGCCAGCAATCCACCGAGTATCGAACGCCTTGCCATCCCCATCATGCGGCTGGGAGCTTAGCGACGGGGCCGGGCCGTCGCTACCGCATTGCCCCCCGATGGGGTAGGCTTTTTGCCGTCAGCCATGCGAATGGCCGGCCAAAGATAGAGAAGAGTTTTCGGAGGCAACACCCAGGAGACACCCATGAGCCGTCACAAAGGCTTAACAGTCGCTGCCGTCGTGGCAGCAAGCGTGCTTGCGTGGTCCGGTAATGCGTTTGCCCAGGCGAAGATCGTCGATGGGCCGGACGTGAGATGGAAGCTGGCGGCATGGGGCAAGCCACGCGCGGCCACCCAGAACATCGAGACGCTCAAGAAATTCATGGAAGAGCGCACCGGCGGCAAGTTCAAGATCCAGATCGGCTACGAGAGCTTCGGCAACCCGAAAGAACTGCTGGATTCGCTCAAGGTCGGCAGCCTCGAGATGACCAACATCTGCGCCTCGTATCACCCGGAGAAGCTGCCGATCTTCTCCGCGCTCGACCTGCCGTTCCTGCCGATCCCCGACCTCGATACGCAGGAGAAGGTGCACCTTGCATGGTACAAGCACCCGCTGGTCGTGAAGGAGTTTGCCGGCTGGAACGCCATGCCGTACCTCTCCGCGGTGTTGCCGACCAACGAGTTCGTCGGCCGCGGCAAAGCGCCGAAGACCATCGAGGATTTCAAGGGCATGCGCGTGCGTGCGCTGGCCGGCATCGGCGACGCGATGCGCAAACTGGGCGCGGTGCCGACCTCGGTCGACGCAACGGAAGTCTACACCTCGCTCGAGCGCGGCACCGTCGATGCGGCGGCTTTTCCGACCACCTACGCGCACCAGTCATACCGCACCTACGAAGTCGGCAAGTGGTACACCGAGAACATGAACCTGGGTAACGTCGCTTGCCCGACCCTGATCCACGTCGATCGTTGGGCCGAGCTGCCGCAGCAGTACAAGGACCTGCTGATCGAGGCGCAACCTCTCGCGCACGCCGCCGTCAAGAAGGCCTATCGCGAGGCCGACGAGAAGAACATCCCGCTGTTCAAGAAAAAGCTGCAGTTCATCAAATTCACGCCCGACGAACTCGCGGCCTTCCGCAAGGCTGGCGGCCAGCCGGTGTGGGACGAGTGGGTCGTCAAGCGCGAGGCCCAGGGCATCCCGGGACGCGAACTGC
Organism: Reyranella sp.; assembly: GCA_052386855.1. Classification (GTDB taxonomy): domain Bacteria; phylum Pseudomonadota; class Alphaproteobacteria; order Reyranellales; family Reyranellaceae; genus Reyranella. Next base: position 42,871 of record JBQTJT010000052.1, on the reverse strand, counting down.
TGGACTTCCTGCTCAAGGCAGCCACTTCGCCAAAATCCTGATCGGCGCTCAGGCCCCGAGATCGAGAATGAAGGTCACGATCTCGGGGAAGGCCGTCAGGAAGCCGATGGTGATGATGTCGGCGATGATGAATGGCCAGATGCCTCGGAAGATGTCGGCAACCGAGATATCAGGCCGTACGCCGTTGACGACGAATACGACCAGGCCGACCGGCGGCGACAGCGTGGCAATGCCGCTCAGCTTCACCAGGATGATGCCGAACCAGATCGGGTCATAGCCCAGCGCCTCGATCACCGGGAAGATCACGGGCAGCGTCAGCAGGAACATGCCGATGCCCTCGAGGATCGTGCCCAGGATCAGGTAGATCAGGTAGATCGACAGCAGGATGACGAGCGGCGGCACATCGAGGCCGGTGACCCATTTCGCCAGCTCCTCCGGCAATCCGGCGAAGCCCAGGAAGCGCACGAAGATCAGCACGCCCCAGATCACCGTGAAGATCACCGCGGTCAGCCGTGCCGTTTCGAGCAGCGCCCCCTTCAGCTCGGGCCATTTCATGCCGTTCATCAGGGCGATGACAAAGACGCAGAGCGCGCCCAGCGATCCCGCTTCGGTCGGCGTCGCCACACCGGTCAGCATGCTGTAGAAGATGATGCCGATCACCAGCACGATCGGCGCCGTGCCGGGAAGCGACTTGAAGCGCTGTGGCCAGGTATAGCCTCGGATCGGCTTACCGAGCTCGGGGTTGCGCGAACACATGATGAGAATGATCGCGGTGTAGACGAAAGCCGAGAAGATTCCCGGCACGAAGCCGGCGATCAGCAGCTTGCCGATCGATTGCTCGGTGATGATGCCGTAGACGACGAGCAGCGCGCTGGGCGGGATCAGCGAATCGAGCGTGGCGCCGGCGGCGACCACGCCGGCGGCCAGCCGCTTGTTGTAGCCCGCCTTCAGCATTTCCGGGATCGCCACCTTGGCGAACACGGCAGCGGCGGCCGTGTTGGCGCCCGACACGGCGGAGAAGCCCGCAACAGCATAGACCGTGGCGATGGCGAGCCCACCGGGCAGCCAGCCGAGCCAGCGCCGCGCCGCCTCGAAGGCCGCCTGGGTTATGCCTGCGTAATAGGCGAGGTAGCCGATCAGGATGAACATCGGCAGCACGCTCAGCGTGTAGTTCACGACCGAGGCGTGCGGCACGACGCCGGCGGTGCGCAGGCCGGGGCCCCAGCCGGTCAGGACGGCCAGGCCAAACGCGCCGATGATCGCGGCGGCATAGGCGATGCGCACCCCCAGCACGCAGAGCAGTACAAGGAGGCCGCAGCCGATGAATCCGAAGGTCAGCGGTTCGAGGGTCATGACCGCTTCTCCTCGCGGCCCGGTGCTTCTCGACCGAGCGCTTCCTCGATTTCGTTCTGCGCCTGCGCCTCGATCGATTCGAGCATAGGAACGGCGACCGGAGTCGCCCGCGGATAGCGGATCAGGCGGGCATAGTCGATCGACTGCAGCACCAGCCGGACCCAGAGCACCGCCAGCACGAACGGCACGATCAGCTTGGTCGGCCACACCGGCAGCTTGATGTCGATGGTCGAGTCGCCGAGCTGCCAGGCCCGCAGGAAATTGAGGAACGTCGAGTCGATGAGGACGGTGATGACGACCAGGGCGATAAGGACGCAGAACAGTTCCATCGACCACAGGAAGCGCAACGAGAAGCCGCGCAGCAGCAGGTCCATGCGGATGTGGGCGCCGACCCGCTGGGCATAGGCGATGCCGAGGAAGGCGAACAGCGCGCTCGCCTGCTCCATGTAGTCGATGTAGCCGTAGATTGCAGTGTCGAAGACCGTGCGGCCGATGATCTGGAAGACACCGACGAACATCAGGAAGAAAATCGCGGCCGCGGCGATCAGGTTCAACCCGTCTTCAAGCCACGACCAATAGCGGTGCGCGGCCGCCAAAGCGGCCGTCCCGTCTCCTTGCATGCGATCCTCCCGTTGCCGGCGGCGGCCCGTTTTCGGGTCGTCGTTTGCCGCTGGCTTGGGGGGAGGCTAGCCTCGTAACCCATCCGGTTCAATCGACTGCACCGCACTGAATGCGGTCCTTTCTCCGCCGGAGCGGAGAAGGGTAGACGCCTTTACATGCCGAGCTGGCTGATGAACTTGGTGTTGAGATAGGCCTCGAGCGCCTCGAGACCGCCTTCCGAGCCGTAGCCCGAATCCTTCATGCCGCCGAACGGAACTTCCGGCAGCGCGAGGCCGTGATGATTGATCGACACCATGCCGCTTTCGAACGCGGCCCCGACCTGCGCCATCGTCTTGGTGTTCCTGGTGTAGGCATACGCGGCGAGGCCCCAGTCGAGGCGGTTCGCTTCCTTCATCACGCCGTCGAAGTCCTTGAACGGGGTGATCGGCGCCAGCGGGCCGAACGGCTCATCGTTCATGATCTTGGCGCTGAGCGGCACGTCGGTCATGACGGTGGGTTCGTAGAAATAGCCCTTGTTGCCCTTCCTCTGGCCGCCGGTCTGAATCTTGGCACCCTTCGAGATCGCGTCGGACACGAACGTGTCCATCGCATGGAGCCGCCGCTCGGCCACAAGCGGACCCATCTTGGTGTCGGCGTCGAGCCCGTGGCCCACCTTCATGTTCTTGGCGTAGGCGGTGAAGCGCTCGACGAACTCCGGGTAGACCTTCTCATGCACCAGAAAGCGCGTCGGCGCGACGCAGACCTGGCCCGCGTTCCTGAACTTGTTGGCGCCCAGCACGTTCACGGCCTGCTCGAGGTCGGCGTCCTCGAACACAATGGCAGGTGCGTGCCCGCCCAGTTCCATGGTGACGCGCTTCATGTGCGCGCCGGCGAGTGCCGCGAGCTGCTTGCCGACCGGGGTCGAGCCCGTGAACGTCACTTTCTTGATGATCGGATGCGGGATCAGGTATTCGCTGATCTCCGACGGCACACCGTAGACGAGCTGGATCACGCCCGCCGGCACGCCGGCATCGACGAAGGCCTTGATGAGCTGGGCGCAGGAGCCGGGCGTGTCTTCCGGTCCCTTGATGATGATCGAGCAGCCGGTGGCGAGCGCCGCCGAGGCCTTGCGCACCACCTGGTTGATCGGGAAGTTCCACGGCGTGAAGGCCGCGACCGGGCCGACCGGTTCCTTCGTGACGAGCTGATAGATGTTCTCGGCCCGCGCCGGCACGATGCGGCCATAGGTGCGGCGGCCTTCCTCGGCCATCCAGTCGATGATGTCGGCGGCGAGGCTGGTCTCGACCTTGGCCTCATAGAGCGGCTTGCCCTGCTCCATGGTCATGATCTGGCAGATCTCGTCGAGACGCTGGCGCATCAGGTCGGCGGCCTTGCGCATGATCTTGTAGCGCTCGTAGGCCGAGACCTTCTTCCAAATCTTGAAGCCCTTGTCGGCCGCGGCAAGCGCACGGTCGAGGTCGGCCTTTTCCGCATGCGCCACGTGGCCGATCACTTCCTCGGTCGCGGGATTGATGACCGGGATGGTCCGTCCATTGGCGCCCTTGGTCCAGGCGCCGTCGATCATCAGGGAGACATCGCTGTAGGTCATGGTTTCCTCCGTCTACTCTAGCTTCCGCGATAGGTTGAATAAGACCAGGGCGTGCAGATGAAAGGCACCTGATAGTGCCCGTTCGGCGTGTCGACCGAGAAGCGAACCGGCACATAGTCGAGATACGGCGGATCGCCGGTCTGGACATTCTGCTTGCGAAAATAGTCGGCAACCTGGAAGCGCAGCTCGTAGCGCCCGACGACGAGTGGCCGGCCGAGCCACAGGTCGGCGCGGCCCTCGCCGTTGATCGTTTCCCGCGAGATCCTGCGCAAGGTCTCGCCTTCGACCGCGTACAGCTCGACCACCATGCCGGCGGCCGGCTGGCCGCTGACTGCGTTCAGCACGTGGGTATTGATGTCGCCATTGACGCGGGGCGCTGCCTGGGCATGGCTCTCGCCGCTCGACAACGATACAGCAACGACCGCCGCGCACGCGACGATGACGCGCCAGAGACCGCCGCGGCCCGAGACGATGAGGCTCTTCATCGGTACACCGCATAACTCCAGGGCGAGCACACCATCGGTACATGGTAGCTGCCCTCGGGATTGTCGAAGTAAAGACGGACCGGAACGATGTCGAGGAAGGGCGGATTGCCGAGCGTGGTGCCCTGCTTGCGGAAATAGTCGGCGACCGCGAAACGAAGTTCGTATCGGCCGATCGGCAATGGCCGCCCCACGAGAACGTCAGCCCGGCCATCGGCGTTGGATGTCGCCTGCGCGACCTTGCGGCCCTTGTCGCCCGACATTTCGAACAACTCGATGACCATGCCGTTCGCCGGCTGACCGACGACGCTGTTGAGGGCATGCACGGTGACGTCGCCATAAACGCGCGGCACGCCCTCGCCTGCCACCTGCTCGGCGATGCGCAGCCGTGTGATGAAGAATTCCTCCTGGATCGCGGTCGCGAGCTCGGTGGCAAGGTCGTTGCCGAGCCTGCGCTCGAACTGCGTGAAGATCGTGTCCTTGGTATTGCGGCGGTTGGCGATCGTGAAGGACATGTCGAACTTGTCGCGATAGGCCTTGTTCAGTTTCTTCAGCCGTTCGTGATCGGCCTCGGTCAGCGAGTCGACTCCCGAAACCGACTGCTCGAGCTTCGACGCCGCCGTGATGTTCTCCGCCTTCACGGTCCTGTCGCCGATGTCCGAGAGCCTGCGGAAAAAGGCCAGCTGCTGCTCGCGCTGCGCCGTCCGGAAAGCGTCGGCCAGGGCCTGATGCAGAGCGGTCACGGTCGCGAACGGACGCTTGGTGAAGGCTGCCTTCGCCACCCAAGGCGCCAATTCATAGGTATCGCCGAAGGCCGCCATGAAAGCGGCCTCGTCCATGCGGTTGACCTCGGCCAAAGTCAGGGGAGCCTTGACCGGCGCGGGCTGGGCCAGGGCCATCTGCCAGGGCGATAGCACACCTGCCAGGAGGCCGCCGGCAAGCACTCCCCGACAAAAACGGCGGCGGCCGGAAACCGACAGCACCATCGAACTCCCCTTCCTCAACTGCCGCGATAGGTCGAATAGCTCCAGGGCGTGCAGAGCAGCGGCACATGATAATGCCCTTCCGGCTCGGCAATAGAAAAGCGCAAAGGCACGATGTCGAGGAACGGCGGCTCGCTCTGCTCGATACCCCTGCTGCGAAAGTGGTCACCGACGGCGAAGCGCAGTTCGTAGCGGCCGATCGGCAATGGCCGATCGCCGATCAACGGCCGGTCAGTGCGGCCATCGGCATTGGTGACCGCCGTGGCGATGCGATGCGTGGCGGCGCCGGCGAATTCGTAGAGCTCCACGGCGACTCCCACGGCCGGCCGGCCGGCATGCGTATCGAGTACATGCGTGCTCAAGCGACCATTCACCCGAGGCATGCCCTCGCCCGCCACTTTGGCCGCGATGCGCAGCCGCGTGATGTAGAAGACTTCCATCAGGGCGGCAGCGAACTCCGTGGCAACGTCGTGACCGAGACGGCGCTCGAACTGCGCCAGGATCGAATCACGCGTGTGGCGACGTACGCAGACGATGAACGGAAAGCCGAATTTCGCCTTGTAGGCATCGTTCAGGCGATGGAAGCGGGCGAAGTCGGCCTCGCTCAGCGAATCGAGGCCGACGCTCGACTGCTCGCTCTTGGAGTCATCGGTGATCGCACCGGCACGGGCGGCCTTGCCGGCGAGGTCGGGATGGCCGCGCAGGAAGTCGAGCTGACGCTCGCGGGCGGCCGACCGTATCGCGCCCATCATCGCGTCGTGCAGCGCTGTCACGCTGACAAAAGGGCGCTTCGACCAAGCTGCTTCGGCGACCCAGGGCGCCAGTTCGAAGGTCTCGCCGACCGCGCCGGCAAAGGCCGGGAGCGCCATTTGATTGAGGTCGGCCAGCTTCTCCGTCATGGCGGCCGACCTAGCACGGCCAGTTGACGGCTGCACCACCACCCTGCGATCTTCCCTACTTCCGGTACAGACCGCTGCCGCGTGCGGCGTGGGTTTGATCCGGGATGGTTTGCGGCTTTTCCGACGACGGGAACGCGCACCCTCCCCGGCACACATCGCCATGGGGAGGACAGAAATGATCAATCGTCGCGACATGTTCAAAGCCGGCATCGCTGCCGGCGCCATCGGTCTTGCGCCGCGCCTGGCGTCGGCCCAGGCCACCTTCGCCCCTCTGCCCAAGGGCTGGCGGAGCTTCGCGCTGACCATGCAGGTCGAGCCGACAGCCCGCGCCAACAAGGCCTGGATCCCGCTGCCGACCTTCGAGGCGGCCGACTGGCAGCGCCCGGGCAACGTGACCTGGAAGGGCAACGCGCGTGTGACTGAGCGGGTACGCGATCCCAAGTACGGCGCCGAGATGCTGCGCGTCGAATGGGCCGCCGACCAGCTCTCGCCGGTGATCGAGATCACGGCGCAGGTGCAGACGCAAAATCGCGCCGTTACGCCCGGCAAGGGCACGGCAGCCCTGCTCAGCGACGCCGAGCGCAAGCTCAACCTCGCGTCCACCGAGCTGCTGCCGACCGACGGCCTGGTCAAGGAAACCGCCGAAGGCATCGTGCGCGGCAAGCGCGACGATGCCGCCAAGGCCCGCGCGATCTACGATTGGGTGGTCGAGAACACCTTCCGCAATCCCAAGACACTGGGCTGCGGCGTCGGCGATATCACCACGATGATCCGGACCGGCAACCTCAACGGCAAGTGTGCCGACCTCAACGCCTTGTTTGTCGGGCTGGCGCGCTCGGTCGGCTTGCCGGCGCGCGACGTCTACGGCCTCCGCGTAGCGCCGTCGGAGTTCGGCTTCAAGGCACTGGGCGCGGGCTCGGAGGTCGTCAGCAAGGCGCAGCATTGCCGCGCCGAGGTCTGGCTCGCGAGCAGCGGCTGGACACCGGTCGACCCCGCCGACGTGCGCAAGGTCGTGCTCGAGGAGCCGCCGGCCAACCTCGCCATGACCGATCCCAGAGTCGTGGCGGCGCGGCGCGCGTTGTTCGGCTCATGGGAGGGCAACTGGGTCGCCTTCAATGTCGCGCACGACGTGAAGCTGCCCGGCTCCGGAGAACCCGCGATCCCCTTCCTGATGTACCCGCAGGCCGAGAACAAGGCCGGCTTCCTCGATTCGCTCGACCCGGACAAGTTCAAGTACCGCATCACGGCGCGCGAACTGACCGCCTAGCGCTCTTCGACGTTTCGAACGCTGCGCCCGCCGGGTATATACCGGCGGGCATGAATGTTCCCGTCCCCGCCACACCGGCCGAGATCGCGGCGATCCGTCGGCGCTATCTCTGGATGGCGACATCGGTCTTCTTCCTCGATTTCGCCATCACCGTGATCTTCATGGCGACCACCGGCTCGTGGGCCAGCGGTTGGCGGCAGGTCGGCAGCGGCCTGTTGCTCCTGCTCGGCGTCAACTGGCTGGTCGCCCGCCACCTGTTCGAACCGATCCAGCGCTATCTCGACGGCAAGGTCCCGTTCGAGGACATCCAACGTCGCCTGACGCAATTGCCACTGCTGACGGCGCAGACCGCGGGAATCCTTACGTTCGCCGTCTGGGCCTTCCGGCTCTCGGTGCCGTTCTGGGCCGATTCGTCGGCCGGCATCGCCAAACCCACGATCGGCGACTTCGTGGCCACGATGGCCGTCCTCACGATCTTCTATTTCTCCTACACCTACTTCGTCGTCAGCGACTACCTCGCCAGCCTCTGTACCTTCATCTTCAGGCACTATGGCCGCAACCTCGGCCTGTTCTTCGGCAGCTACACGGTAAAGCTCCTGGTGGCGCTGCTGGTGATCTCGATAGGCCCGCTGGCGGCGATCCTGGCCGACCTCTTTTCCTATGAAGCCGAGCGCCTGCAGGCCGAGATCCTGATCGATGTCGCCTCAGCCGCGATGGGCGTGGCCATTATGGCCTACTTCATCAGCCGCTCGCTGTTGCGCCCACTCCACACGCTCTCGAGCGCTATGACGAAGGTGGCCGCCGGCGACCTCAGCCTGCGCGTGCCCGTGACCTCCAACGACGACGTTGGCGAGCTCACCGGCCAATTCAACAACATGGTCGAGGGGTTGCGCGAGCGCGAGCGCATCCGCGAGACCTTCGGCCGCTACGTCGACCCAAGCGTGGCCTCGACCATCCTGCGTCGCGAAGGCGAGGGTGTGCTGGCGGGAGAGACGCGCGAGGCCACGGTCCTGTTCACCGACATCGCGGGCTTCACCACCATCGCCGAGTACCTGGCGCCCGACCGACTGGTGACGGCGCTCAACGAGTATCTCGAGACGGTGCTGGGACCGATCCGTGCCCACGGCGGCGTGGTCAATACCTTCATCGGCGACGGTCTGTTTGCGAGCTTCAACATGCCTCTGGCCTGCTCCGATCATGCCACCGCAGCAGTACGCGCCGCGATCGACATTCAGCGCGCCGTCGGCGCCCGCGTCTTCGGCGATCAGGGCGTGGCTTTCGCCACCCGGATCGGCATCAGCACCGGCCACGTGATCGGCGGCTCGGTCGGCGCCGGCCAGCGCATGAGCTTCACCTTGCTCGGCGACACGGTGAACCTCGCCTCGCGGCTGGAAGAGTTGAACAAGCAGCACGGCACGCGCATTCTGGTTTCCGAAAGCACTTGTATGGCCTGTGACGGCGAATTCGCGTTCGACGCGCTCGGCAGTGTAACCGTTCGCGGTCGCAGCGATGCGGTCGCCATCTTCAGCATCGATCCCAACAACCAGGAAAAACATTCATGAACGCGTCCGGACTGTCGCCCGATCAGGTGAAGCTGCAGGCCCGCGCCCGCGAACTGGCCTCGGGGCCGGTGGCCAAGAGAGCCGCCGAGGTCGACCGCAGCGAGCAATATCCCTGGGACAATGTCGAACTCCTGAAGGACGCCAAGTTGATCGGCATGACGATCCCGACGCAGTACGGCGGCCAGGGCAAGGGCTGGCTCGAGGCCGTGCTGGCGATCGAGGCGCTGTCGGCGGCCTGCGCCGTCACCGGCCGCATCGCCGTCGAGACCAACATGGGCGCGATCAGTGCCGTCATGGCCTACGGCTCCGAGGAGCAGAAGAAGATGTGCGCCGACATGGTGCTGGCCGGCGACAAGCCCGCCATCTGCATCACCGAGCCCGAGGCCGGCTCCGACGCCAACGGCATGATCACGCGCGCCGACAAGAAGGGCAACCGCTACGTGATCAACGGGCGCAAGCACTGGATCACCGGCGGCGGTGTCTCGCGCCTGCACCTGATCTTCGCCAAGGTCTACGACGAGAAGAACAACTACGAGGGCATCGGCGGCTTCCTCGCCATCCGCGACGAGACCAAGGGGCTGAAAATCACCAAGCGCGAGCCGACCATGGGTTTGCGCGGCATTCCCGAGGCGGTGATCGACTTCGAGGACATGGACGTGCCGCCGTCGGCGCTGGTGATCCCGCCGCGCGGCCTGAAGAAGGGCTTCGCCGACCTGATGACCGCCTACAACAGCCAGCGCGTCGGCGCGGCCACGGTAGCGCTGGGCATCGCCGAGGGCGCCTATCAACTGGCCCTCGACTGGTCGGAGAAGCGCCATCAGTTCGGCCGGCCGATCAACGAATTCCAGGGCCTGCAGTGGAAGCTCGCGGACATGTCGATCAAGCTCTCGGCGGCGCGGGCGCTGGTCTACAACGCCGCGCGCAGCGGCGCAGGCGGCTTCCCCGACATGCTGATGGCGGCGCAAGCCAAGGTGTTCACGTCAGAGAGCGCCATCCAGATCGTGAACGAGGCGCTGCAATTCTTCGGCGCCAGAGGCTATTCGCGCGAGCTGCCACTGGAACGCATGGCGCGCGACGTCCGCATGTTCACCATCGGCGGCGGCACGGCGGAAGTGCTGCGCAACGTCGTGGCGGGGGCGCTCCTCAAGAAGAAGTTGCCGCAGACGCGCGACGGCTGGGGCAAGAGCTAACTTCCGGAAAGAGCAAAAATCCACAGGCAAATCGATATCTCACCGGGCTCGTCGTCTTTTGGTAACGATTTGAGCCAACGTCCGGTATAATCGGCACGTGCCAAAGGTTCATAAAATACACGCGACGGCAGTTGACCTTTTTTGCGGCGCCGGGGGGCTGACCCGCGGCTTGTCGGCTGAGGGGATTCAAGTCGCCGCCGGCTATGACACCGATGAAGCTTGTCGATTCCCGTACGAGCACAACAATCCTGGTGCAAAATTCTACCCGAGGAGCGTCAGGAAGCTAACTGCTAGGGCACTGTCCTCTCACTATCCCAAAGGCCACAAGCGCATTCTTGTTGGATGTGCTCCTTGTCAAACTTTCTCAAAATATACCCAGGGGCTTGATAACAACGATGACCCCAAATGGACTCTGCTCCGTGACTTTAGTCGCCTCATAAGACAGTCGAAGCCTGACATCATAAGTATGGAGAATGTCCCTGACCTGAAGCGTCACAGGATTTTTGACGAGTTCATGTCCGTTCTCTCCGATGAAGGCTTTCATTTCACCAACGATCCTGAGAAATGGGTAGTCTACTGCCCCGACTACGGCGTGCCTCAGCATCGTCAACGACTAGTCATTATCGCATCGCGTCTCGGGCCGATTGAACTCATCCCGCCGACGCATGCTCCTGGCCGATACCGCAGCGTTGAAGATGCGCTGCACGGTATTCCACCTCTCAATGCTGGAGAGGTGAGCGCGACGGACCCGCTTCATCGAGCAAGTAGTTTGTCGAAGAAGAATCTCGCTCGTATCCGTGCCTCCAAGCCTGGCGGCTCGTGGCGAGATTGGCCACCTCGCCTCCGCGCTGATTGCCACAAGGCAGAGAGTGGCAAAGGTTATCCAAGCGTCTACGGCCGCATGGAATGGGAAAAGCCTGCCCCGACCATTACGACTCAATTTTATGGATTTGGAAGTGGCCGCTTCGGTCACCCCGAACAGGACCGAGGAATCTCTTTGCGTGAAGGCGCGATCCTGCAGTCATTTCCCAAGCAGTATCAGTTTGTAGAGCCCGGGGGCAGATACAGACTAAAGAGCATCGGCACCATGATCGGCAACGCTGTGCCGGTACGCCTCGGCGTTGCGATCGGCAAGACCATAACGAGGCATCTGAGAGAGCATGGCAAATAACCCGCCATTTACGTTTGAAATCTCCCTCAGCGTTCTGAATCACTTGGGGCGGAGCCTTTATCGGAGCTTCGCGACCGTACTGGGAGAAGCAATTTCAAATGCGTGGGACGCCGATGCCAAGAACGTCCGCATTTACATCGCCCCGAATAAGAGCAACTTCATCATAGTTGATGACGGAATTGGAATGACCGCCGACGATTTTCAGAACAAGTTTCTGAGGATTGGATATTCGAAAAGGAAGAAGGGCGGTCGGCAGTCACCGTCTGGCAGACCATTTATTGGCCGGAAGGGAATTGGCAAGTTAGCCCTCCTGTCATGCGCAAACAGAATAACCGTAATATCTAAGGTAAAAGGCGCCGAATATATTGGCGGCATCATCGACAACACTGAACTTGACGATGCCATCGTCGAAGACCTGAAGCCGCAGCAATACCAACTAGAAGTATTGAATACGAAGCCGTTCGCTAAGCACCTAGCCGGACATACCCATGGCACGATGATCCATTTCGAGGGCATCAAAGATGGAATTCGCTCTAGCTTCCCTCTCTTAGAGAAGATCATCGCACTCTATTTTCGTTTTTCCTTGGTGGATCCATCTTTTAAGATTTTCCTTAACAACAAGAAGATCACTCACGAACATCTTCGAGATTTAGCGGAGAAGACGCAGTTCCTGTGGGAGTTTGGCAGCCGAAAAGATCCGTACGTTGATCAACTGAAGAAGATCTTCGCGAAGAACCCCAAAGACCACGAGACGAAAAAGCGGCGTATGGGCAACGCGGTCGGATTCGTTGCTTCAGTTGAAAAGCCCAGAGACTTAAAGATCACGGCGACTGGGGAACGAGTAGGTGTTGACCTATTCGTAAATGGCCGCCTGCGAGAACGCGATATAATGAAACACGCTCCTACCGCGCGTGTAACTGAGAGCTACCTCTACGGGCAGATCCATTTCGACGTACTAGACGATAAAGTCGATAGGTTCACGAGCAGCCGAGAAGGCATCGTTGCTGACGATCCCAAGTATTCCAAGTTCTTGAAAATGTTTAAGGGAACAATCCTGAAAATCATTGAGGAATGGGACCAGTGGCGCATCAAGCATAGAGGTGAAGGAGACCCTGACAATTCAAGACTTTCACCAAAGGAGAGAGCTTCTCGCGGACTCTATGGCGCCATGTCCAAGGAATACGAGCTGCCCAAGACCTCAAAGAGCCGAGGCAAGGTTGGAGGTTGGGTAGATGATCTGTCAGATGATGCTGCCTTCAATTTCGAATCCTACGCGGATTGCTTCATCTCGGAGAATCTCATTAGAAGATATATGAGAGAGAAGAAGATCCCGCTGTCACCGCAAGCGAAAGGCGAAGCTAAAAAGTGGAAAGATGTGGAGATCGCTAACAAAAACAAGGGCAATATCAGTATAGCAATTCGCAGAAACGCAAATGAAGCGAGCTATCTTGCAATGGCAGATCTCGCCAATCTCGTCGACAAGAAGGACCCAATTAAAGAAGCTTGCCTGTCGAGAGACGCGAATGAATACAAACCAATCCGGGATGCCGTAGCCCACACCGCCCTTCTGACTTCTCCTGCGAAAGCTAAGCTTTCGACGGTCCGAGAGAACATAAAGGGACGAGTCAAAGCAATCATCGCGGAAAAAAAGTAGTTCATTTACATGTTGGGGTTCGATGGTCGACCCTCTGACACCGGAGCAGCGCTCTCGCGCGATGAAGCGAGTGAAGCTCAGTGGCGGTCCCTTGGAACTTCTGATTCAGCGGGAGCTGACCAGGCAAGGGCTTCGGTTCCGACGAAACTATAAGCAGCTCGCCGGATCACCAGATATCGTATTTGTCGACAAGCGGGTCGCCGTATTCATTGACGGCGACTTCTGGCACGGATGGCGGTTGCCGAAGTGGGAGCATAAGCTTTCAGATTTTTGGCGATCGAAAATTCGTGCAAACAGAAGGCGAGACCAGCGGAATTTTCGACGCCTTCGGTCAGCAAATTGGAAGGTCATACGGCTCTGGGAGCATCAAATTCGCGCAAGCCAAAGCGGATGCATCGATCGCATTCTGATTGCCTTGCGGAGTCCACATCTGGGACGGACGACAAAAAAGACAATCCGCGACGGCTGGGACAAGGCCTAGCGCCCGAACCTGTTCCACTTGCCGTCGTTGCCGCGCAGCACGACGAACTCGGTGCCCTTCTTGCCTGTCTCGTCGCGCGGCGTGCAGGAGACCGAGATCCAGTACTGGAAATCCCAGCGCGCCGAACAGCTTTCCATCGCGCAGGGCAAGGCGATTTCCGTCTCGACGGCAAGGCCGTCGTCCGACGGCTTGTAGACGGTGAGAGCTCCGCGCTCCGGCAGGAGCGAGCAGGCAACGCTGAGGAACCTCGATTTGTCCGACGCCCAGACCGGCGCGCCATGGACAGTGAACAGCCGGCCGGTGCGCTTCATCACCAGCGTGTAGGAGAAGTCTTCGTAGGCCGGCGTGCGGACGACGTAGAAGCGGCCGGGATCGTCGAAGCGTTCGTAGAGATATTGATAGGCGGTGTCGCCGTAGGGACAGTCCTGTAGCTCGACCGTCCTGCCACCGTCGATCGCCAGACGGAGCCGGTCGCCCTGGCGGGCCACGCTCGGCACGTCGCCCTTGAAACGCTGCGCTTCCTGCGGCCATTCCTTGGTCTGGTTCTCACGCTCGTATTCCTGGGTGGGTGGTGCACCGTTCGGCACGCAGGCCTTCGACGCCTCGCCGGTCGCTTGCGCAAGCGCAGCGGCGGGGAGCAGCAGGGCGGCAAGACAAACCACGCGAGCGAGCATGCGGTTACCGGCTGGTCGGGTGCTTCAGCATAGTCTCCAGGCTGACCGAGCGCAGCGTCGCTTCGGCGATTTCATCGATTTCCTGGAGCACGCGCTGCAGCGCGCTGCCGATCTCTGTGTCTTCGCCCGGCTCCTTGGCGCGGCTGCCTGGCGCCGGCTCGAAAAGGGCCACGATATCCATCAGGGTGATGCGGCGGCGGTTGCCGGTGAAGCGGTAGCCACCTGACGCACCACGTTCGGCTTGCACAAGGCCCGCATTCGAGAGCGTGCGCAGAACCTTGGCGAGATGATGCGTCGACACGCCGAAGCGCTCGGCGAGATCGGCCGACGACAGGGTCTGCGCCGGGTCGCGCGCCAGTTCGAGCGTGGCGTAGAGGCCGAGCCGCGTCGCCGTCTGCAGCTTCACGACAAGTCCTTGTCGAGCTGCAGCGATGGACCCGCGACCATGCCCTGCGCCCGGAAGAAGGAGAGGATCAGATGATCCTTGCGATCGACCAGCGTGCGTACCCGCGTCACACCTTCGGCCTTGAAGCGCGCCACCAGCGCATCGAACAGAGCACTGCCCGTTCCCTTGAGACGCAGCTTGGGATCGATCTGGATGGCGAACACCCAACCGGCCGGCGGCTGGCCGAACTCCCAGGCCCGGATTTCGCCGGCGATGAAGCCCGCGAAGGCGCCCTTGCCGGTCTCGGCCACCAGGAAATGCAGGCCCGGCGCCAGCCGTTCCCGCCAGTAATCCGGCTTGGACGTGCCGGTCAGCCGGGCATCCAGCGCGGAAATCGCCGGCAGATCAGAGGCTTGAGCGGGACGGACAGCGACCATGGATGTTGACAGAATGAACTTGCGGCGGGGAAAGTAAATAGGTATTTCAGTACCGGATTACTTAAATGGGAAACACCATGGCCGAAACCGCCATCATCGACTTCCGCACCCAGCCGGAACGCTACCGGCACTGGAAGCTCGCGCTGGAGAATGGCGTCGCCTATCTCACCATGGATGTGAACGAGGATGGCGGCCTCAAGCCCGGCTACAAGCTGAAGCTCAATTCCTACGACCTCGGCGTCGACATCGAACTGGCCGATGCCGTGCAGCGGCTGCGCTTCGAACATCCCGAGATCGGCGCGGTGGTGATCCGCTCGCAGCGCGACCGCGTCTTTTGCTCCGGCGCCAACATCAACATGCTGGGTCTCAGCACCCACGACCACAAGGTGAACTTCTGCAAGTTCACCAACGAGACACGTCTTGCGATCGAAGATGCCAGCCAGCATTCCGATCAGACCTACATCTGCTCGATCAACGGCATCGCCGCGGGCGGCGGCTACGAGCTGGCGCTGGCCTGCGAGCAGATCCTGCTGGCCGACGACGGTTCCAGCGCCGTGTCGCTGCCCGAACTGCCGCTGCTCGCCGTGCTGCCCGGCACCGGCGGCCTCACGCGGCTGGTCGACAAGCGCATGGTGCGGCGCGACCATGCCGATTTCTTCTGCACCACCGCCGAGGGATTGCGCGGCAAGCGGGCGCAGGAATGGCGGCTGGTCGACCGGTTGATCCCACCCAGCAAGCTCACGGACGAGACCCGAAAGATCGCCGAGGAAACAGCGGCCAAGTCGGTGCGGCCGAAGAGTGCCAAGGGCATCACACTTCCCACCGTCGAGCGCACGATCGACGGTGACACGATCCGCTACAGCCATCTCACGGTCCAGATCGATCGTGAGGGCCGCTCGGCAAGGCTGCGCCTCAACGGTCCCGCCTCCGCGCCGCCGGCCGACATTCATGCCGCCGGTGCCGCCTTCTGGCCGCTGGCGCTGTCGCGCGATCTCGACGACGCGATGATGCATCTGCGCCTGAACGAGACCGAGATCGGCACCTGGGTGCTCACGAGCCAGGGCGATGGCGCACTGGTCGAGGCCTACGACGCGCTGCTCGCCGGCCACGCGTCGGACTGGCTGGTGCAGGAGATCGTGCTCTACTGGAAACGCACGCTAAAGCGGCTCGACGTCAGCTCGCGCAGCCTGATCGCGCTCGTGGAGCCTGGCTCGTGCTTCACCGGCACCTTGCTGGAAGTGGTGCTGGCCGCCGACCGCTCCTACATGCTGGACGGCACCGTGGAAGGATCGAACCTGCCGGCCGCCACGCTTGGACTGACGGCGATGAACTTCGGCCCCTACCCCATGGGCAACGGCCTCACGAGGCTCGCCACGCGTTTCCTCTCCGATCCCAATCATGTGGACGGGCTGAAGGAGGAGATCGGCACGGCACTCGACGCCGAAGCCGCCGACGAAGCAGGCCTGGTCACTTTCACGCCCGACGACATCGACTGGGAGGACGAGGTACGCCTTGCCGTCGAGGAACGCGCCGGCTTCTCGCCCGACGGGTTGATCGGCATGGAAGCCAACCTGCGCTTCGCCGGCCCCGAGACGATGGAGACCAAGATCTTCGCGCGGCTCTCGGCCTGGCAGAACTGGATTTTCCAGCGCCCCAACGCAACGGGGCCCGAGGGTGCGCTAAAGCTCTACGGCACGGGCATGCAATCGAAGTACGACCGGAAGCGGGCATAGGAGGCAATCATGGCCATCGACTACAGCCAGCTCATTCCCAACAACGTCGATCTCTCGAGCGACCGCCGGCTCCAGCGCGCGCTGGAGAATTGGCAGCCGCGCTTCCTCGACTGGTGGAAGGATATGGGTCCCGATGGCACCTGGGCCTACGAGGTCTACCTGCGCACCGCCATCTCCACCGATTCGAACGGCTGGGCCAACTTCGGCTACGTGAAGATGCCGGAATATCGCTGGGGCATTTTCCTCGCCGACCGCGATCCCGACCGCGTCATCGCCTATGGCGACAACAAGGGCAAACCGCTGTGGCAGGATGTGCCGGGCGAGCTGCGCTCGACGCTCCGTCGCCTGATCGTCACGCAAGGCGACACCGAGCCGGCGTCGGTCGAGCAGCAGCGGCTGCTCGGCAAGACCGCGCCCTCGCTCTACGATCTGCGCAACCTCTTCCAGATCAACGTCGAGGAAGGCCGCCACCTCTGGGCGATGGTCTACCTGCTGCACGCCTATTTTGGCCGCGACGGCCGCGAGGAGGCCGAGGAGATGCTGGTGCGGCATTCGGGCGATCCCGACAAGCCGCGCATCCTGGGCGCCTTCAACGAGGCGACGCCGGACTGGCTGTCCTTCTTCATGTTCACCTACTTCACCGACCGCGACGGCAAGTACCAGCTCGCGTCGCTGGCCGAGTCAGGCTTCGACCCGCTGGCACGCTCCTGCCGGTTCATGCTGACCGAGGAAGCGCACCATATGTTCGTGGGCGAGACCGGCATCACCCGTATCCTCCAGCGCACCTGCGAACTGATGAAGGAACACAAAACCGACGATGTCCGCAGCCTGGGCGCGATCGATCTCGCGACCATGCAGAAGTATTTGAACTTCCACTTCTCGGTGTCGCTCGACCTGTTCGGCCAGGAAGCTTCCACCAACGCCGCCAACTACTACACGATGGGCGTGAAGGGACGTTTCCTCGAGACGAGGATCGACGACGACCATCTGCTGACGAACGCGGCCTACGAGATCGACACGGCCGAGGGCGGACGCATCGTGAAGAAGACGGTGCCTGCCCTCTCGGCGCTGAACGAGCGCCTGCGCCAGGACTATATCGAGGACTGCGCCAAGGGCGTGCTGCGCTGGAACAAGGCGATCGAACGGGCGGGCTTCAATTTCGAGATGAAGCTGCCGCACCGCGCCTTCAACCGGCGCATCGGCGCCTTTGCCGGCATGCGCATCTCGCCTGACGGCCGCGTGCTCTCCGAGGCCGACTGGAAGGTGCATGAAGGCCAGTGGCTACCGACCGACGAGGACCGCGCCTACGTCACCTCGCTGATGGGACCGGCGGTGACCGAGCCGGGCAAGTTCGCGCACTGGATTGCGCCGCCGGCGCGTGGCATCAACAACCAGCCGGGCGATTTCGAGTACGTCAGGTTCAACTGACGGACATCAAATGGTTGGCGGCTGCGGCCACGTCGGGGAAGGTGATGTCGTCGCCCTCTTCCGACGTGAGCGTCAGGCCGCGGGTGATGTCGCGCTTCACCCGGTCGCGCAGATTGCCGATGGCAAAGCCGATACCGCGCGCGCGCAAAGCCTCGTAGACCTCGGACAGCGTCTCGCAGCCCATCAAGTCGACATCGACGATGGCGCCGCCGTCCAGCACCACGCCCTTGACCGGCGCCGTCTCGGGCGCTGAAGCGATCAACGCCTCGATGCGGTCGCGGAACTGGTTGCAGTTGGCGAAGAACAAAGGTGCCGCGAAACGGTAGACCAGCAACCCCGGGACCGGCACTGCATCGGCACGATAGCCGGTGTCGTGCCAGCTTCCGCCTGGCGTGCGGCCGAGCACAGCGCCGACAGGAAAGGCCAGCGCCCGCAGCAGCAGCACCAGCGCGAAGACGACGCCGACCAGGATGCCCTCCATCACCCCCAGCGTCACCACGCCCACGAGGGTCACCAGCGCGCCTGCCAGGCTGATGCCGCGGAAGCGCCACAGCCGGCGGAACTCGGCGAAGTCGCAGAGGCCCCAGGCCGAGGCGATCAGGATGCCGCCGAGTGCGGCCTGCGGCAGGTAGAACAGCAGCCCCGCCAGCCACAGCATCACGCCGGCCACGACCGCCGCCGCCACGACGCACGTCACCTGCGTCCGCCCGCCCGCCGCCTCGGCCACGGCCGTGCGCGTGTCGCTGGCGCTGATCGGCAGGCCCTGGTTGAGGCTTGAGACGAGATTGGCCATGCCGATCCCCAGAAGCTCCTGGTTGCCGTCGATGCGGTAGCGGTTGCGGGCCGCGAAGCCGCGCGCCGTGATCATGGTGTCGGAAAAGGACAGCAGTGCCGCCACCAGCGCCACCGGCAGGAGATCCTCGAAATCGTCCAGCGTCAGCACCGGCAGCGAGAGCCCGGGCAGCCCCGCTGGAATCTTTCCGACCACCGCCACGCCCTGCTTGTCGAGCCCGAGCCAGACGACGGCCAGCACCGAGCCCACCAGCGCCAGCACCGCGCCGGGCACGCGCGGCACGAAGCGGCGGCACAACAGAATGACGGCAAAGCTCCCGCCTCCGATCGCCAGCGTCACGAGATTGCTGTCGCCCAGCCGCGCGGCCAGGCTCGCGAACTGCTCGAGCGTCGTCTCGCCCTCGGATTTCAGCCCCAGCACCTTGGGCAGCTGCGCGCCGATGATCACCAGCGCGAGGCCATGCATGAAGCCCACGATCACCGGCTTCGACAGAAAGTCGGCGACGAAGCCCAGCCGCAGCACGCCTGCCAGCAGGCAGAGCACACCCACCATCACGCCGAGCCCCGCCGCCAGCAGCGCCATCCGCCCCGGATCGCCCAGCGCCAGCGGTGCGACCGCGACGGCCACGATGGCTGCCATCGCCGTGTCGGGCCCGACCACGAGCTGGCGTGAGCTGCCGAACAGCGCATAGGCCAGCAGCGGCAGCATGCTGCCGTAGAGACCCGCCAGCGGCAGGCCCGCCAGCTCGCCATAGGCCAGGCCCACCGGCACCATCACGGCGCCCAGCGTCAGCCCGGCCGCGAGATCGTGCGGCAGCGCGGCAAGCTTGTAGTCGCGGAGTGCGGCGAGCCCCGGCATCCAGCGCGTGATCGTCATCAGATCTCTCCCCCCGCCCGAGCATAGGCCATCGGCCGCTCCTCTTCCTGCTGATGGCGCGCGACTCAATAAAAAAGCCCGCCCCGGCGTAAGCCGGGGCGGGCCTTGGAATTCCTGGAGCTGGAAGCGCCTAGGCCTTCAGGTTGACGGCGGCATCCTTGCCGCGGTCCTGCTGGACTTCGTAGGTGATCTTCTGGCCTTCATTGAGCCCATTCAGGCCCGCGCGCTCGACGGCGCTGATGTGGACGAACACGTCCTTGCCGCCGCCATCGGGCTGGATGAAGCCGAAACCCTTGGTGGCGTTGAACCACTTGACTGTGCCTGAAGCCATTTTCTGTATCCTGGTTAGTAAGAGAGCGTGAGCTAAGTGCGGCGGCACGCGACGCGTACCCCCGGTTATCTACGTATACGGGGCCGTAACGGTTCCCGGGGCCGCCGTCAAACCGGCCCCCACCCCCCAAATCGCCCGACGCCCCGGCCTGAAGCCCGCACATGAGGCCCAAAGTGGGGTCCCCGGGGCCTGCCGGCAGCCGTTCATAGTGGCTCACCGGCACCCGCCGCAGGACTGCCGGACCCGGTTTATCCTCCTGGGCGGCGGGTCGGGACCGCCTGCACTCTCCTGCTCGGCCTGGCGCGGTGCTACGAGTAATAGGTGTCCGCATCGAGGGAAATATGCGCGCGACAACTCTTCGCCAGGCATGGGCGGCCTTGCAGCCCAGGCTAAGAATATTGGAACCGGTCCCGTTCTCGTCCGGCCATTGGACGCTTCTTGAGCGCCTGCATGAGAACTTCAACGATCGCAACGCGCACACTCGCCTGCCCATGCCGATCGCTCGCTTCCGCGAAGCCGCAAGGACGGCGATCCATGAACATGCGCAGCAGTTCGACGATGTCACAACGGTAGCCGTCGACGGCAGCTGGCTTGTAGAGAAGTTCGAGACCGGTACTCCCGACCCAATGGCGCATTACATGCGCCTCTATAATGACGACGTCGATGAATTGATGGGCGTCCTCGTTCCGTCGGCGCGCTATCGCAAGGGGCATTATTCGTACGGCGCCTTCACGGTTCCCCAACCGCATGGCTTGCATACCGATCACAGTGCGGAGGATCCCGAAGGCGCGGGCGAACCCATCTGCATCGCCAGGATCGAAACCCTGGGCACGCACTATGTGGCCGGCGACTACAAGAGACACGACCCCGAAACGCAGAGCATGCTCAAGGCATTGAGATACTGGGTTTCCGTTCCCGAGGGTGAGCCGGAACAGATTCTCGATGAACTGCTGAAACGGCAGACACTCAAGACCATTCCAGTGAACCATGTTATGCTGATGGTCGCCGGAAACAGTTCCGAGAATTCTCAAGTCACACAACATATCGCCGCCAGACCGCCCGCCGGCGGACTGCCTTCGGCATTCTTCCAGAGGCAATACAGGCTTACCTAGCAGCCGGCCGGTAACCTTTTGCCTGTCACCGCGTTGGTTGGGGACCTGGATCACAAGGAGGGACCAAGCCATGCGCTGGCTGGCAATTTTCCTCACTTTGGGTGGGTTTTCTGGCGGCCTGGCCTCGACGTCGGTCGGCCAGGACCTGGCACACGCGCAGGAGCCCGCAAAAACCGAGCCCGCGAAAACCAGCATGGTGTTCATGACCGACCATGGAGCGGGGATCGTGCTCTCCGTCAGCAGGTGCGAAGGCTTCGTGATCCTAGAGGGCCCTGCGGATCACGTGGCGCTCGTGCGCGACGGCCTCGTCCGGAGCGGCCTGTCGCCCGGCACCATCATCACCCGGCCGGTAGAAAGCACGGACGCGCGGGGTCTCTAGTCTTCAGTCCTCAGGAATCCTGAAGACTTTTCACCGGCTTTCTGGCGACCCCGAATTGCAGTAGAGGACGAGCCGCGTGATCGCCAAGCTCACCCTGCTGCATCTCATCCTGGCCGCCCTGGCCTGCGGCAGCCTCTACCTCGCCTGGCGCGAGGTACGGCGGCGCTACATCTCGCAATGGCGCCTGCTGGCGCCGCCGACCCTCGGCCTCGGCGCGGCGCTGGGCCTTGCGCTGATCCAGATCGTGCTCGCCCGGCAACCGGGCTGGACGTTCCTGCTGGCCCTCGCGGCGGGCCTCCTCGCCGGCGGGCTGCGCGGCGCGCTGATGCGCGTCGAGCACGACCTCTACCGGCCGATGGTCGCGGTGTCGGTCCGGGCCCGGTTCGTGCTGCTCTGGGTCGCCGTGGTGGTGGCCGCCGCAGTCGCGGTGGAAATCGTGGGCGCCCGCGCGGCGCCCGAACTGATGGCCATCCGCTACGTCGCGGCGCTGCTGGCCATGGCCGGCGCGGCAGCGATGCTGGGCCGCGCCATTGTGCTCGCGATCCAGCTCAACCGGCATTATGCCGATATCCGAAAGGCGGGCGGCGCCCCCTCCGTGCCGCCGCCGCCGGCTCCACTGCGTCCGCCGTCTTCCCGGGAAACGCCGCCATGGTAGGAGCAAGCGGCCCTTGGATGCGGGTGAAGCGGACAGCGGCAATGGACGTTGACAGACGGAACCTGCGGCAGGAAAATGAACTTAAATAGGTATTTAAGTACCGAATTACGTAAATGGGAGCGCTGCCGGCACGACATGGACACAAAGGATTTCTGCAAGCGCTGCGGCCGCATCCGCAAGGTCGCGCCTTGCGTCCACGAAATGTCGCGTTGCCTCTGTGCCCAACCCGGTCACGGTCTATGACACTTCACTCGGGTATCTCCTTCTCATCCGACCACAAGGTCCACCTGCCCGACCGCTTCAACGTGGCGATGCCATTCATCGACCGGCACGTGGCCGAGGGCCGTGGACCCAAGGCCGTGATCCGAACGGCTGAGGAGACGGTCACCTATGCCGAACTCGCGGAGCGCGTGAATCGCGCCGGCAATGCGCTGCTGGGGCTCGGGCTGAAGCCGGGCAACCGGATGCTGATGATGGTGAAGGACTGCCCGGCGTTCTTCTATCTCTTCTGGGGGGCAATCAAGGCCGGCATCGTGCCGGTGCCACCCAACACGCTGCTGCGCAGCGCGGACTACGCCTACATGATCGAGGACTCCGGGTGCAGCCTCGTCGTCCATTCCACCGAATATACCGGTGAGGTCGAGCCGGCCATAAAGCAGTCGCCGGTCCAGGTGCTCACGGTCGATGCCTTCCTGACCGCGATGGCCCAGGCATCCGATGAGCTCGAACCCAGGCTGGCGTCGCCCGACGATGATTGCTTCTGGCTCTATTCGTCGGGCTCGACAGGCCGGCCCAAGGGAGCGGTCCATGCCCAGCGCGACATGGTGGTGACCAGCGAGCTCTATGGCGTGCGCGTGCTCGGCATGGCGGAAAGCGACATCAGCTACTCGGCGGCCAAACTCTTCTTCGCCTTCGGGCTCGGCAACTGCATGACCTTCCCGCTGTGGACCGGCAGCACCGCGGTGCTCGATGAGCGCCGGCCGACGCCCGAGACGATCTTCGAGACCATCGAAAAGTTCAGGCCGACGATCTACTCCGCCGTGCCGACGCTCTACGCTGCCCAGCTCGTGGCGCTGGAGACCAGACCGCGTGATCTTTCCTGCTTGCGCGCCTGCATCTCGGCGGGCGAGGCGCTGCCGGCCGAGATCTTCCGGCGCTGGAAGGAGAAGACCGGCACGGTGATCCTGGACGGCATCGGCTCGACCGAGGCGCTCCACATCTTCATCGGCAACCGGCTCGACGACTATCGGCCGGGCACCAGCGGCAAGCCGGTACCCGGCTACGAGGCCCGCATTCTCGACGAGGGGCACAAGCCGGTGTCCCGGGGCGAAAGCGGCGCGCTGTGGTTGAAAGCCGAGTCGGCCGCGAAATACTACTGGAACAAGCCGGAGAAAACGGCGGAGACGATGGTCGATGGCTGGCTCAACACCGGCGACACCTACCGCCAAGACGCAGACGGCTACTACATCTACGAAGGCCGCAGCGACGACATGCTGAAGGTAGGCGGTATCTGGTGCTCGCCGGTCGAGATCGAGAACTGCCTGATCGGCCACCCCGCCGTGCTCGAGGCCGCCGTCGTGGGCCACGCCGACGAAGCCGAGCTGATCAAGCCCAAGGCGATCGTGGTGCTGAAGCAGGCGGGAGGCGCAAACAACGGGGGAAGTGCTGCGCTCACCGAGGAGCTGATGGCGCTCTGCAAGAAGACCCTGGCGCCCTACAAATATCCGCGCTGGGTCGAGTATGTGCCCGAGCTGCCCAAGACCGCGACCGGCAAGATCCTGCGCTTCAAATTGCGTGCGTAAGGCGGAATTTTCGGCTTTTATAGTGACAAGGGAAACAGGGAGGCTCGGCCCATGAAAAGCAAATTGTTTGGACCCGCAACAATCGCGGCGCTCGCCACCGTGGGGATGGGCAGCCTGCCCGCCATGGCGCAAAGCCCGATCAAGGTCGGCTTCGTCAGCACCTTCTCCGGCCCGCAGGCCGCCATCGGCGAGGACATGCGCCGCTCGGTCGAACTCGCCAAGGAGCATCTCGGCGGCAAGATGGGCGGCAAGCCGTTCGAGATCATTTACGAGGACGACACCTTCAAGCCCGACGTCGGCAAGGCGCGCTCGGAGAAGCTCGTCCTGCAGGACAAGGTGAACTTCGTCGCCGGCTACATCTGGTCGAACGTGCTGCTGGCCTCGCTCAAGACCGTGACCGACGAGGGTGACACGATCCTGATCTCGGCCAACGCCGGGCCGTCGCAGATTGCGGGCGAGCTCTGCAACAAGAACTTCTTCTCGACCTCGTGGAACAACGACCAGACGCCGATGGCGATGGGCGAGTACCTCAACACCAAGGGCGTGAAGAGCCTCTACCTGGTGGGTCCCAACTACGCTGCCGGCAAGGACATGCTGGCGGGCGTCCGTCGCACCTACAAGGGCACGATCGTGAACGAGGACTTCACCAAGTGGCCCGACCAGATCGACTTCTCGGCCGAGCTCGCCAAGATCGCCGCCGCCAAGCCCGACGGCATCTTCATCTTCTATCCCGGCGCGCACGGCGTTCAGTTCGTGAAGCAGTGGGCGCAGGCCGGCCTCAACAAGACCGTGCCGCTCTACCAGGTGTTCTCGATCGACGCGATCACGCTGCCGCAGCAGGGCGACCTGGCACTCGGCACCCTGGGCGCACAGGAGTGGGTGAACGACCTGCCGAACGAGCAGAACAAGCGCTATGTCGCCGACTTCAAGAAGAAGCACAACGTCTACCCGTCCTACTACGGCGCGCAGAGCTACGATGCGATCATGCTGATGGCCTCGGCCGCCGATGCGCTGAAGGGCGACCTTTCGGACAAGAACAAGGTCCGGGCCGAGCTCAAGAAGGCCAACTTCAAGTCGCTGCGCGGCGACTTCAAGTACAACACCAATCAGTTCCCGATCCAGAACTTCTACATCCAGGAAGCGGTCAAGGATGCGGGCGGCATGATGACGGTGAAGACCATCGCCACGGCGGTGAAGGACGCCAAGGACCCGTACTATGAAAAGTGCCCGATGAAGTGAGGCCTGCGGGGCCAGTCAACGACGGGAGCGCGGCAACGCGCTCCCGTTTCTTTTGCGGGGATCGATGGACTATCTGCTGATCCAGATGCTGAACGGCGTGCAGCTCGGCCTGCTGATGTTCCTGCTCGCCGCCGGCCTCACGCTCACCTTCGGCATCATGGACCTCGTGAACCTGGCGCACGGGTCGCTCTACATGATGGGCGCCTACATTGCCTGGACCCTGATCGGCGTCACCGACTCGTTCTTCCTGGGCGCGCTGCTGGCGCTGCCCGCCACCTTCCTGCTGGGCGTCGTGGTCGAGGCCGTGGTCATGCGACGGCTCTATGCCCGCGACCATCTCGACCAGGTGCTGGCGACCTTCGGTCTGATCCTGTTCTTCAACGAGCTGGTGCGCGCGGTCTGGGGCCCCGCCGGCAAGAGCATCGCGGTGCCGGCGTTCCTCGCCCACACCGTGGAAATCCTGCCGGGCGTGCTCTACCCCGCCTACCGCTTCGCCATCATCGTGGTCGGCGCGCTGGTCGCTCTCCTGCTGGCCTGGCTGGTGGCACGCACCAAGCTGGGGATGCTGATCCGCGCCGGCGCTTCCAACCGGCGCATGATCGGCGCCCTGGGCGTCAACATCGAACTGCTGTTCAGCCTGGTGTTTGGCCTCGGCGCCGTCTTCGCGGGCCTCGCCGGCCTGATGGCGGCCCCCATCAGCTCGGTGAAGATCGGCATGGGCGACGACATCCTCATCCTCGCCTTCGTGATTATCGTCATCGGCGGCATCGGCTCCATAAAAGGCGCGTTCGTGGCCGCCATGGTGGTGGGCCAGATCGACATCGTCGGACGTGCCTTCCTGCCCGACTTCCTGAAGACCTTCATGAGTTCCGCCGCCGCCTCCAGCGCGGCACCCGCGATCTCGCAGGTGCTGGTCTATGTTCTGATGGCGGGCGTGCTGGTGTGGCGGCCCACCGGACTCTTCGGGCAGCGGACATGAGATCGCCACGTCGTTCATGCTCTTCCGGACCGCGAGCCTCTGGCTCGCTCATATTCATGAGCGCGCGGGACGCGCGCGGTCCGGAAGAATGAGCGGCCTTCTCGCCTCGCTTCGAACGCCACGTGGCCTGATCACTGCCCTGGTGCTGATCGTCCTGGCCGTCTTGCCGCTGCTGACGCAGGCTTTCGACCAGCGCTACCTGCTGTCGATCGGCACGCGCATCGTCATCTGGTCGATCGCCGCCGTCAGCCTCAACATGATCCTGGGCTATGGCGGGCTGGTGAGCTTCGGCCATGCCGTGTTCTTCGGCATCGGCGGCTATGCCGTCGGCATCCTGTCGGCCAATGGCCTGCACAGCGGCTGGCTGCAATGGCCGGTGGCCATCGCCGCCTCGGTGCTGTGGGCGGCGCTGGTGGGCGCGCTGTCGCTCCGGACGCGCGGCCTCTACTTCATCATGATCACCTTGGCCTTCGCCCAACTCGTCTTCTATGTGAGCGCGGGCCTGGAGGCTTATGGCGCCGACGACGGCCTCAACATCAGCCGCAGCCGCTTTCCCGGCCTGATCGATTTGCGCGACAAGGCCTCGTTCTATTGGCTCTGCTTCGTGCTCCTGCTCGGCACGCTGTGGTTTTGCAGCCGCTTCGCCAACTCGCGCTTCGGCTTCGTGCTGCGCGGCGCCAAGTCGAACGACCAGCGCATGATGGCGCTGGGCTTCCCGGTGTTCCGTTACCGCCTTATCGCCTTCATCCTCTCCGGCGCGTTCGGGGGCCTCGCCGGCATCCTGCTCGCCAACGAAGGCGCCTACGTCTCGCCCGCCATGATGTCGTGGGTGAAGTCGGGCGATCTCATCGTCATCGTCGTGCTGGGCGGCATGGGGACGCTGTTCGGCCCGCTCTACGGCACCATCGCCTTCTTCGTGCTGGAAGAATCGCTGAAGCCGCTGCTCGACCTCGGCCGCAAGGGCTGGGGCGAATACTGGCAGATCGTGTTCGGCCCGATGCTGGTCCTGATCGCGCTTTACGCCAAAGGCGGCATCGATTCATTGCTGGGACGCCGCCGTGGCTGAGCCCCTCCTCCGCACCGACAACCTGACAAAACGCTTCGGCGGACTGGTCGCCACCGACACGGTCTCGATCGACGTCCGGCCGGGCGAGATCCACGCCCTGATCGGCCCCAACGGCGCCGGCAAGACCACACTGGTCGGCCAACTCACCGGCAACCTGGCGCCCGACGCCGGCACCATTCACTTCGCCGGCCGCGACGTGACGCGCCTGCCGACCGATGCCCGTGTCCGGCTGGGCCTGGCGCGCTCCTTCCAGATCACCTCGGTGCTGCGCGAGTTCACGGCGCTGGAGAACGTGGCGCTGGCGGTCCAGGCGCATGCCGGCCACTCGTTCCGCTTCCTGGCCGACGTGCGCCGCGACGAGCGCCTGCGCGGCCCCGCCCGTCTTGGCCTCGAGGCGGTCGGGCTGGGCGCGCGCGCCGACACGCTGGCCGCGGCCCTCAGCCATGGCGAGCAGCGCCAGCTCGAGATCGCCATGGCGCTGGCGGGCAATCCGAAACTGCTGCTGCTCGACGAACCGATGGCCGGCATGGGGGCCGAGGAATCGCAGCGCATGATCGGTTTCCTGCGCGCGCTGAAGGCCGAACGCGCCATGCTGCTGATCGAGCACGACATGGACGCCGTGTTCCAGCTCGCCGATCGCATCACCGTGCTGGTCTATGGCCGCGCCATTGCGAGCGGTACACCCGGCGAGATCCGCGCCAATGCCGAAGTCCGCCAGGCCTATCTCGGCGAAGAGGTCGCGTGATGCTGCGGGTCCGCGACCTGGAAGCTTTTTATGGCGCCAGCCAGGCGCTGTTCGGCATGGAATTGAGTGTCGATGCCGGCGAGGTCGTGACGCTGATGGGCCGCAACGGCATGGGCAAGACCACGACCGTGCACGCGGTGATGGGCCTGCTCGAGACGCGGCGCGGCACCGTGGAGTTCGACGGGGTCAGGGTCGACGAGATGGCCTCGTTCCGCATCGCCCGCCTCGGCCTCGGGCTGGTGCCCGAGGGACGGCAGATCTTCCCCAATCTCTCGGTGCGCGAGAACCTTTTGGCCGCCGCCGCCAATCGCAGCGCCCGGTCCAATCCGTGGACGATCGAGCGCGCCTTCGAGTTCTTCCCGCGCCTGGCCGAACGCCAGCGCAACATGGGCAACCAGCTGTCCGGCGGCGAGCAGCAGATGCTGGCGGTCGGCCGTGCCCTGATGACCAATCCCAAGCTGCTGATCCTGGATGAGGCGACCGAGGGGCTGGCGCCGCTGATCCGCCACGAGATCTGGTCCTGTCTCGGCCGGCTGAAGCGCGAGGGCCAGGCGATCCTGGTGATCGACAAGAACGTGAGCGCGCTGATCGGATTGGCCGACCGGCACCACATCGTCGAGAAGGGCCGCGTCGTCTGGACCGGTTCATCCACGGACCTGGCCGGGGACAAGGAATTGCAGCACAGGTATCTTGGCGTCTGATCCTGTGGAGTCTCCGATGCGTCTGCCTGTCCTCGTCGCCTTGCTTGCCCTCGCCGCCACCCCAAACTTCGCCTGGGCTCAAGGAGGCAGCGTCAACGTCTACAACTGGTCCGACTATATCGCCGAGGACCAGCTAAAGATCTTCGAGAAGGACACCGGCGCCAGGGTCAACTACACGACCTACGATTCCAACGAGATCCTCGACGCCAAACTCAGGACCGGCAGATCGGGTTACGACGTCGTGGTGCCCACGGCCTCGCCCTTCTTCGTGCGCCAGCTCGCGGCCAACCTCTACCTGCCGCTCGACAGGGCGAAGCTGAAGAACTGGAGCAATCTCGATTCCGAGATCATGGCGGCGCTTTCCAAGTACGATCCCGGCAATGTCCACGGCATTCCTTGGATGTGGGGCACGACAGGCATCGGCTACAACGTGGCCGAGATCAGGACGCGCATGCCCGACGCGCCGGTCGATTCTCTGAAGATGATCTTCGATCCCGCGGTGGTGTCGAAATTCAAGGATTGCGGCGTCATGGTGCTCGACAGCGCCACCGACGTGCTGCCGGCGGCTCTGAAGTATCTCGGCCTCGACCCCGACTCCAAGAAGCCGGAGGATCTCGCCAAGGCCGCCGACGTCGTGAAAAAGGTGCGGCCCTTCATCCGCAAGTTCCATTCGTCGGAGTACATCAATGCGCTGGCGGGAGGGAACATCTGCCTCGCCTTCGGCTTCTCGGGCGACGTCTTCCAGGCCCGCGATCGCGCCGCCAAGGCCAAGGACAAGCGCGACATCGCCTACGCCATTCCCCGCGAAGGCTCGCTGCTCTGGATCGACGTCGCGGCCATTCCGAAGGACGCGCCGAACCCGGACAATGCGTTCCGCTTCCTCGACTTCCTGCTCGAGCCCAAGGTCGCCGCCGCCTCGAGCGAACTCACCGGCTATGCCAACGGCAACAAGGCGGCGCTGGCGCTGCTGCCCAAGGACATTTCGAGCAACCCGCTGATC
This sequence comes from Reyranella sp., assembly GCA_052386855.1. GTDB lineage: Bacteria > Pseudomonadota > Alphaproteobacteria > Reyranellales > Reyranellaceae > Reyranella. Next base: position 13,285 of record JBQTJT010000052.1, on the reverse strand, counting down.
TATCCGCCGCAGGATGTGCGCGGAAAATTCTACACCATCACCGCCGGCACGCCCGAGCAGACGCGCGAGCGCACGCGGCTGTGGACCAACATCAAGACGGGCCGGTGAGCGACCCCATCATCAGGATAGAAGGCCTGACCAAGCGCTTCGGCGCGGTCGCGGCTGTCGACAAGGTCGATCTGGAAGTCGCGCGCGGCGAGTTGTTTGCGCTGCTGGGTGGCTCGGGGTGCGGCAAGACCACGCTGCTCCGGCTGCTGGCCGGCTTCGAGGCGCCCGACTCGGGTCGCCTGCTGATCGATGGCCACGACATGACCGGCGTGCCGCCGCATCTGCGCCCGATCAACATGATGTTCCAGTCCTACGCCCTCTTTCCGCACATGAACGTGGCGGAGAACGTGGCCTATGGGCTCCGCCGCGAGGGGATCGCCAAGACCGAGATCGCGACGCGCGTCGCCGAGGCGCTGGAGCAGGTCAAGCTCTCCGACTTCGCCATGCGCCGCCCGGCCCAGCTTTCGGGCGGCCAGCGTCAGCGCGTGGCGCTGGCGCGGGCCCTCGTCAAGCGGCCGAAGCTGCTGCTGCTCGACGAGCCGCTGGCGGCGCTCGACCGCAAGCTGCGCGAGGGCACGCGTTTCGAGCTGGTGCGCCTGCAGGCTGAGCTCGGCCTCACCTTCGTGATGGTGACGCACGACCAGGAAGAGGCGATGTCGATGGCCTCCAGGCTGGCCGTCATGCATGCCGGTCGTGTCGTCCAGGTCGGCACGCCGCACGAAGTCTACGAACGGCCGGTCTCGCGCTTCGTCGCCGACTTCATCGGCATCGCCAACATCCTGAAGGTCGAGGAAGGCTGGCTGGCGCTGCGGCCGGAGAAGATCGCCCTGTCGGCCGAGCGTCCCGACCTCGCAAACATCGTCGCCGGCAAGATCGTCGACATCGCCTACGAGGGTGACCGCTCGCTTTACAGGATCGCCACCGACGGCGCCGTGATGATCGCGTCGACGGCGCCCAACCTCTCGCATCGTCGAGGCGATTCGATCTGGCTCGGCTGGGCGGCCGACGCCGGCCATCGGCTCGACGACTGACGCCATGCGCTTCGTCATCGCGCTTCCCTTCCTGTGGCTCGGGATCTTCTTCCTGCTGCCGTTCGCGCTGGTACTGGCGATCGCGCTCGGCACCAATTCGCCCGACTCGGTGCCGCCGGTCGAGCTCGGCGCCAGCCTCAAGAACTTCGCGCTGCTGTTCACCGACAGCATCTACCTTTCGGCATGGCTCACCTCGCTGCGCATCGCCGCGACCTCGACGGTGGCAGCCCTGCTGCTGGGCTATCCCATGGCCTATGCCATAGTCCGCGCCGCGCCCGCGCGCCGGCCGCTGCTGCTGATGCTGGTGGTGCTGCCGTTCTGGACCTCGTTCCTGATCCGGATCTACGCCTGGATGGGCCTGCTGGATGCAAACGGCCTGCTGAACCAGTTCCTGATCTGGAGCGGCATCGCCACCAATCCCGGCACGATCCTGGGCACCGAATGGGCGGTCCATCTCGGCATCGTCTACGCATACCTCCCCTTCATGGTGCTGCCGCTCTACGCCACCCTGGAGAAGCTCGACACCGGCCTGCTCGAAGCTGCGGCCGATCTCGGCGCCACGCCGTTCAAAGCCTTCCTCACCATCACGCTCCCGCTGTCGGTGCCGGGCATCGTCGCCGGCTGCCTGCTGGTGTTCATCCCCTCGGTCGGCGAGTTCGTGATCCCCGACCTGTTGGGTGGCACCCGGACGCTGATGATCGGCAAGGTCCTGTGGGATGAATTCTTCACCAATGCCGACTGGCCGCTGGCCTCGGCGGTGGCGATCTGCCTGCTGGTGCTGCTGGTGGGCCCGATCATGCTGTTCCAGCGCCATCAGGCGCGCAGCCTGGAGGGCCGCTGATGCCGGGCCTGTCATGATCGGCCGCGCGCGCTTTGCCTTCACGGTGCTGGGCTTCGGCTACGCCTTTCTCTACCTGCCGCTCGTGCTGGTGATGATCTATTCCTTCAACGAGTCGCGCCTGGTGACGGTGTGGGGCGGCTTCTCGACCAAGTGGTGGAGCGCGCTGCTGGCCAACGAGGCGATGCTGCAGGCGGCCTGGCTGTCGCTCCGGATCGCCTTCGTCAGCGCCACGGCAGCGGCCCTCATCGGCCTGGCCGCGGGCTATGCGCTGGCGCGGGCGCCGCCGTTTCCAGGCCGCAGCCTGTTCGGCGGGATGGTGATCGCGCCCATGGTGATGCCCGAGGTGGTGATGGGCATCTCCATGCTGCTGCTGTTCGTCGGCGCCGACCGCCTGTTCGGCGGACCGGAGCGCGGCTTCCTCACCATCGCCATCGCCCACACCACTTTCTCGATCGCGTTCGTCGCTATCGTGGTGCAAGCGCGCCTCGCCGACTTCGACCGCTCGCTCGAGGAGGCGGCGATGGACCTCGGCGCCACGCCCTGGGTCACCTTCCTGACGGTGACCTTGCCGCTGATCGCGCCGGCTGTCGGCTCGGGCTGGCTGCTGGCTTTCACGCTCTCGCTCGACGACCTGATCATGACCCAGTTCGTCTCAGGGGCGCAGTCGCAGACCCTGCCGATGCGCGTTTATTCCAGCGTGCGGCTGGGTGTCGACCCGCAGATCAACGTGCTCGCCACCATCGTCGTCGCGGTCGCGGCCTGTGCACTTATCCTTTCCGGCTGGCTGACGAGACGGAAAGTTTGAGCTAAGACTCCCGCAATAGGGAGGAAAAAATGCTGCGATCGGGAACCTCGAAAGCCTCGCGCCGTAACGTCCTGAAGGGGGTCGGAATGGCGACTGTCGTCGGTGCTTCCCTGCCGCCCATCGGGGTGGCTCTTGCCCAAGGCACAGCCCCCGCGACCGCGCCACCCGCGGCCGCAAAGGGCCCGAAGCTTCTCGAAATGGACGGCAAGGCCAAGCTCGCAGTTCTGGGCGACAGGCCGCTGGTCGCCGAGACCCAGGCCGAGCTGATGGACGATTCCGTCACGCCCACCGACAAGCTGTTCGTGCGCAACAACGGCCAGGTGCCCGACGTCACCGGCGATCCCAAGGCGTGGAAGATCAAGATCGACGGCGAGGTCAACACGCCGCTGGAATTTTCCGTCGGCGATCTCATGAGCCGTTTTCCCAACGTCACCTACCAGCTCATGCTGGAGTGCGGCGGCAACGGTCGCTCGTTCTTCTCGCCCGAGGCGCGTGGCAACCAGTGGACCAACGGCGGCGCCGGCTGTCCACAATGGACCGGCGTGCGGCTGGCTGACGTGCTGAAGGCCGCCGGCCTCAAATCCTCGGCGATCTACACCGGGCACTACGGCGCCGATCCGACGCTGGCCGGCGAAACCAACAAGCCCACGATCTCGCGCGGCATGCCGATCGCCAAGGCAATGGAAGAACACACGCTGATCGCCTTCAAGCTGAATGGCAAGGACATGCCGCTGATCCACGGCGCGCCGGTGCGTCTCGTGGTGCCCGGCTGGGCCGGCTCGCTCTCGACCAAGTGGCTGAACCGCATCTGGATCCGCGACAAGGAGCACGACGGCCCCGGCATGGGCGGCTTCTCCTACCGCGTCGCCAAGACCCCGATCGTTCCCGGCACCAAGGGCGACGAGAAGGATACCGCGATCCTGGAGGCGATGCCGGTGCGCTCCGTCATCACTTTCCCGGCCGACGGCACGCGCCTCGCCGCCGGCACCAAGAAGCTCGACCTGCGCGGCCAGGCCTGGGCCGGCGAAACCGACATCAAGACCGTCGATATCTCGACCGACTACGGCGTCACCTGGAAGCCGGCGAAGGTCGATGCAGCGCCCAACAAATATGCCTGGCAGCGCTTCACCGCCTCGGTCGATCTGCCGTCGGCCGGCTACTACGAGGTCTGGGCCAAGGCGACCGACAGCAAGGGCGTCACGCAGCCTTTCGTTGCCGGCAACTGGAATCCTCAAGGTTACGGCGCCAACCCGATCAACCGCATCCGGGTGCTCGTCGCTTCTTGACCCAGCTCAACATCATGCACGTCGTCGTCATCTCCCTGACGACGGTGTTCCTTCTGGTCGCCCTGGATCGGGCCGGCGAGCTGCGCGGACCGCGGGCGGCCTACGTGCCGCCGGCCCAGCCCGCGCCGGCCGCCATCGTCGACCCCGACAAGGGCAAGCCGCCGCCGCACAACGACACCGTCGAGGATCTGCCCGACGGCAAGGGCCGCGAGACCACCTTCTACACCTGCACGGCCTGCCATGGTGTGGCGCTGATCAAGGCGCAGGGCCTGACGCGCGATCTCTGGGACTCGAGCATCGACCTGATGATCGAGAAGCACCGCATGCCGCTGGTGAAGCCGGCGGAGCGCGCCGAGATCCTCGATTACCTCGCCGAGCAGTTTCCGCCGCGCCGGCGCGGCCGCGGCGGCGACAACCCGTTCCTCAAATAGCCTTCGCCCACTTCTCCGACCAGGTGTGCAGCGGCAGGAAGAGCCGCAGCAGTTCCTTGCCCAGCCCCGTCAGGCGATAGCCCGCGTCGGCGTCGAGTTCGACCAGCCTCGCCTCGCGCAGCTCGGCCAGCCGGCCGTTGACGATGGTGGGGCTGGCGCCGATCAGATCTTGTAGCTCACGGAAGCGTTTGGGCTCCTCGCGCAATTCCCAGACGATACGCAGTACCCACCGCCGGCCCAGCAGGTCGAGCAGTGCCATGATCGGCCGGCCCGTACGGGAGCCGCGGACTCGCTTCACCATCTATTTCACTCCATTACTACATTTTCTGTAGCAAACCGCTACGTAAATTGTAGCATAGACCCATGGCCCGAATCACTCCCGCCGAGCCGCCCTATCCGCCCGCAATTGCCGAGGCACTGGCGCGGATCATGCCGCCCGGCGTCCAGCCGCTGGCGCTGTTCCGCACCATGGCCAGGAGCCCGCGCGTATTCGAAAAGATGTTTGCCGGCGGCCTGCTCGACAAAGGCCCGCTCGGCCTGCGCCCGCGCGAGATCGTGATCGACCGCACGACGGCCCGTCTCGGCTGCGAGTACGAATGGGGCGTCCACGTCGCCTTCTTCGCCGCCAAGGTGGGCTTCGACGAGGAACAGGTGGCAGCGACCGTAAAGGGGCCGCCCGATGCCGCCTGCTGGACGGCCGACGAGCAGGCCCTGCTCACGCTGGTCGACGATCTGGTCGACCGCCGCACGATCGGCGATGCGACCTGGTCGTCGCTTGCCGCGCATTTCGACGACGCACAAATCCTCGAGGCGATCGCGCTGGTGGGCTACTACCACACGATCAGCTTCCTCTGCCGCGGGCTAAAACTGCCGCTGGAGACTTACGCCGCGCGCTTTCCTGTCTAGTTGCCGCGGCGGTTTGCCTGCACGAGCCGGTACATGCCTTCGATGTTGAGCTGGCCCATCTGCTCGTAACCGCCCCAGTCCTTGTACTTGGAGAGGTCGACGCTCTTCTTGGTGTCCTCGAGCGACTTGCCGGCGCGCGCCGCCGCCAGTACCTGGGCGCGCAGATCCTCGAGATAGCCGCGGAACGCCGTCACGTTGGCCTTGGTGCCGAGCGGCCCATGGCCGGGCGCCAGGATGTCGAATTCCATGGCCTCGACGCGGCGGAGCGACTCGATCCATTCGTCGATGTAGGCGTCGGGAAAGTCGCGGAACGACACGGCATTCACCGGGATGAAGTCGACCGCGAAGGCCACCTTCTCCTTGGGGAAGCGCATCACCAGCGAATTGTTGGAATGGTTGCGCCCGACATAGTGCAACTCCAACACCGTGCCGCCCAGTTCGATCGTGGCGCTGTCGGAGAAAGTGACCTGCGGCACCGCCGTCGGACGCTTCTCGCCCACGATCACCGCCTTGGCGTTTTCGTGCGCCACCACGGTGGCGGTGTCTGCCCACACCTCGCCACCTGAACTGTGGTCGGCATGGTCGTGGCTCAGCACCAGGAACCTGATCGCGCGATCGGGCCAGCGCTTCTTGAGCTCGTCCTTGAGCCAGGTCGCCGCCCCCGCATTGATCGGGTCGGTGGCGATGATGCCGGCCGGCGTCACGGCAAATACCGAGAAGTGGTTGTTGTTGCGGAAGCGATAGATCTCGCCCGCGATCTTGGTGATCTCGCGCACCGGCGCCTGCGCCGAGGGCGTGATCGGCGCCTGGGCCTGCACCGCCATCGGTCCCGCCGCCATCAACGCGAATGCCAGCGCTGTTACAATGTAGCGTGTCATGGATTGCTCCCCGTCTTGTCCCAGGTGCGACGGTGCCCGATGCGAACCTCGGGACGCGACACACTTTTTCGTGTGACCGCGCTAGCGCTTGAGGAAGCGGTCGATCGCCAGGATGAGAAGGCCGATGACGAGCCCCCAGAAGGCCGAGCCGATGCCGAGCAGGCTGACGCCCGAGACGGTGACGGCGAGCGTGCCGGCCGCCGCCAGCCGGTCCTGGTCGCCCGACAGCGCCGAGCCCAGCGCGCCGGCCGTCGAGCCGAGCAGGGCCGTGCCCGCGACGGTCGCCAGCAGCGCCGGCGGCAGGGCCGCGAACAGACCGACCACCGACGCACCGAACAGCGCGAACAGCGCCCAGAACGCGGCATAGAACGGCCCGGCCATCCAGCGCTTCGCCGGATCGGGATGCGCGTCGGGCCCGGTGCAGATGGCGGCCGAGATCGCCGCGAGATTCGACGTGTGCGAGCCCAGGAAAGCGGTGCCGAGCGACGCCGCGCCCGTGACCGCGAGCACGGGAGAGGCCGGCGGCTGGTAGCCCGAGGCGCGCAGCACGGCGAAGCCCGGCAGGTTCTGCGAAGCCATGGTCACGAGATAGAGCGGCACGCCGAGCCCCACGAGTGTCGCCACGTCCCACGCCGGCATCGTGAACTCGAGCGTCGTCAGACCGAGCGCCGGCAGCGGCTTCACCAGCCCCAGCGACCAGGCGAGCAGCGCGCCCGCGACGAGGACGACCAGCGAGGCGAGCGTGGGCAGGAAGACACGCGCCACGAGGAACAACAGCAGCAGCGGCAGGACCAGCAGCGGCGAGGTCGGCACGTGCTCGAACATCGCCATCACCAGCCGCAGCAGGATGCCCGCCAGCATGGCCGCGGCGATGCTGGCCGGGATCCTCTCGATCAGCCGCCCCAGCGGCCGCACCGCCGCCGTGAGCAGGATCAGCACGGCCGCCAGCACGAAGGCGCCGACCGCCGCCGCGAAGCTCGGCACGCCGGGCGTCGAGGCGATCAGCGCCGCTCCTGGCGTCGACCAAGCCGCGATGATCGGCATGCGATAGCGCACGCTGAGCGCCAGCGCGCTGACCGCCGTGGCGATGCCGAGGCCCGAGACCCATGAACTCGTCTGCTCGGGCGTGGCGCCGACGGCTTGCGTCGCCGCCAGCACGATCGGCAGCGCACCGCCCATGCCTGCGATGCTCGCGACCAGGGCAGCGGTCGCGACCGACAGCAATCCGGTCGACTTCACGCGTTGGCCCGTTCCACCATCGCCTGCAGCAGGATCTGCGCGCCGGCGCCGATGTCGGTCTTGGTGGCGTCCTCGATCTCGTTGTGGCTGATGCCGTCCTTGCACGGCACGAAGATCATCGCGGTCGGCGCGACCCGCGAGACGTAGCAGGCGTCGTGGCCGGCGCCGCTCACGATGTCCATGTGGGCGTAGCCCGCCTGGACCGCACCGCGGCGCACCGCCTCGACGAGTTCCCTGGCGAAAGGCGACGGCGGAAAATACCAGATCTGCTCGATCTTCACCTCGAGCCGATGGCGCGCGGCGATGTCGGCGGCGGCAGCGCGCATCTCGGCGTCCATTTTCGTCAGTTCACCATCGTCGGGATGGCGGAAGTCGAGCGTCATGAACAGGCGGCCGGGAATCGTGTTGCGCGACTGCGGCAGGCTTTCGATCACGCCCACCGTCGAGCGGCCGTTCGGCCTGAGGCCGATCTTTCGTGCCGCCACGATCAACTCGGCCGCGCCCACCAGCGCATCGCGACGGCCTTCCATCGGCGTCGTGCCGGCATGGCTTTCCATGCCGGTCCAGTTGATCTCGTACCAGCGCTGGCCCTGCGCACCCGTGACGACACCGATCGTCTTCTTCTCGCGCTCCAGGATCGGGCCCTGCTCGATATGCGCCTCGAAGAAGGCGCCGACCTCGCGGCCACCCACCGGCTCCTTGCCGTCGTAGCCGATCTTCTTCAGCGCCTCGGCAAAGGTCACACCGTCGCGGTCCTTGATGGAAAGCGCATGATCGAGCGTGAAGGCGCCGCCGAACACGCCCGAAGCGACCATCGCCGGCGCGAAGCGGCAGCCCTCCTCGTTGGTCCACACCGCGACCTCGATCGGTGCTTCGGTGACGTAGTTGGAATCGTGCAGCACGCGCAGCACTTCCAGCCCCGCCATGACACCATAGGCGCCGTCGAACTTGCCGCCGGTCGGCTGGGTGTCGAGATGGGAGCCGGTCATCACCGGCGCCTTCGCGGGATCGCGGCCCTCGCGGCGGGCGAAGACATTGCCGAGCTGGTCGACCTTGATCGTGCAGCCCGCCTCCTTGGCCCAGCGCACGAAGAGATCGCGCCCGATCCGATCGAGATCGGTGAGCGCGATGCGGCAGACGCCGCCCTTCTCCGTGCCGCCGATCTCGGCCAGTTCCATCAGGCTCGACCACAGCCGGTCGGGATCGATGCTGAGGTTGGGCCTGTCGGTGGGGGCGGCGGGGTTCATATCAGCTCCATTGTCATCGAACCGTTATCAGACTAAATTAAAGCTCTCAATACGAGGAGGGTTCACCATGCCACGCGCCGCCCGGATCAGGCCGATCAGCTATTTCAAGGCCAATGCCGCCGAGATCATGCAGGAGTTGAGCGAAGTCGGCGAACCCATGATCATAACCCAGAACGGCGAAGCCAAAGCCATCGTGCAGGATATCGTCTCCTATGAAAAAACACAGGAGACTCTTGCGCTACTCAAGATACTTGCTCTGGCCAACCGCAACATCGAGGAAGGCCGCTATCGGCCGGCCAAGGACGTCTTTGCGGACCTGCGCAAGCGTCTGAACGCACGCAAGACAGGCAAGTGAAGAAATTCACGGTCGTCGTCGATGCCGACGCCGAGCGCGATCTCGACGACATCGCGGTATTCATAGCCGAGCATGATTCGATCGAGCGCGCGGTCGATGTCGCCACCAAGATCGAGCAGACCTTTGCGACACTGGCTGCATTCCCCAATCGCGGCGCGCATCCGAAGGAACTGCTCGACTACGGCAATCGCGACTTTCGCGAAGTCTTTTTCAAACCCTACCGCATTGTCTACCGCGTCTTGCCGAAGGAAATCGTCAACGTCGTGCTGATCGCCGACGGCCGGCGCGATATGCGCACCTTGCTGGCCAGACGCCTGCTGGGCGCCTGACCCGGCGCTGGTCGGATGGCCCGGGCGGGGCTATTGGTCGATACCTCACCTGAATGGATGTTCACCGCATGCTTCCGCTCTCCGACACGCTCGTTCTCGACCTCACGCAGGTCATCGCCGGTCCCACCGCCGGCCAGATCCTGGGCGACATGGGTGCCGACGTCATCAAGGTCGAACCGCTGCAGGGCGAGCATTTCCGGCCGCACTTTGGCGGCGCCTGGGTGCCGTCGATGAACCGCAACAAGCGCGGCCTCGCCCTCGACCTGCGCACGGAGGGCGGGCGCGACGTACTGATGCGGCTCGTCGCCAAGGCCGACGTGTTCATGGAGGCTTTTACGCCGGGGGTGATCGACAAGCTGGGTTTCGGCTGGGAAACCGTATCCAGGGTGAATCCGAAACTGGTCTATGCCTCGGTGTCGGGCTACGGCCAGACCGGTCCTTATTCCGGCCGCCCCGGCTACGATCCCTGCATCCAGGCCGAGGTCGGGCTGATCGAGGCGACCGGGCCGATGGATGGCGAGATGTGCCGCGTCGGCACGGCGGCGGTCGACTACTCGACCGGTCTCGCCTGCGCCGGCGGCATCGCCTTCGCCCTGCTCGCCCGCCACAAGACCGGCCGCGGCCAGCGCCTCGACCTCTCGCTGTTCGACGTCGGCGTGCACCTGATGAGCCACTGGATCACCAATCATGGGCTCACCGGCGAGGATCCGGTGCGCATGGGCACCGGCAATTCGATCCTCTTTCCGCTCCGCGTGTTCGAGACCAGGACCAAGCCGATCTATATCGCAGGCACCAACGACCCTTTCTGGAAGATCCTGTGCAAGGCGCTGGGCTGCGAGGCGTGGCTCGCTGACGCACGCTTTGCCACCAACGAGGGCCGTGTCGCCCATCGCGCCACTCTCGAGCCGATGATGGAGGCGCATTTCGCCGAGCATACCTGCGAGGCGCTCCTGGCCATTCTGCTGCCCGCCGGCATGCCCTGCTCGGCCGTCCAGAAGGTGAGCGACCTGATGGACAACGAACATGCGAAGGCGCGCGGCAGCATCGTCGAGTACGACTATCCCGGCCTCGGCCCGGTGAAGGCTGCCGCCAATCCCATAAAATTATCCGAGGCTCCGCTGGAAGTGAGGCGCCTCGCGCCGCGGGTCGGCGAGCACACGATCGAGATCATGCGCGAAGTCGGCTACAGCGATTCCGACATCGCCGCCCTCAGGGCCGCCAACGCGGTCGCCTCGACCTAACGGACGGGAAAGAAGATCTCCATCCGGTCGTCGGCCAGATAGACTTCCCACGGCGCGCCGGCGGGTTGCTTGCCGTTGGCCTTCATCCATGCGTGGAGGGCGTTGTAGGCATTCTCGCTCGTGGCTTGGTCGCCGACGTGGACGGTCGTCGCAACCCGGGCTTTGGGGAGTTCCGTCGCGACCAGATCGCCTTGCGACGTCGCCGGTTCGGCAAGCGGAAAACCCGACTCGAATTCGAGGATGCCGTCCGCGAACCGGTAGGTCCGTGTGAAAGGCGCGCCGGCCGGCTGCAGGCCGTTCTTCTCCAGATGCCTGCTGACGGCACCGATGTTGCCGCCGATGGCGTCGCCTGCCTGTTCGATCCCGACCTTGCCTTTGACGACAAGGGCGGGCTGGGCGGCATGGTCCTTGACCTGGATGTCGTACTTCACGGGTCCGTTTCCTCTCGCAAAGATGGTTTTCTCGGGCGGCCAGTACCGCCGCCGAGCCCATCCTGCGCGAAGCGTCCCGGGCGCGATTGCACAAATCCGACGTCGGCTCCGGGCTCGACCGAGCCCGTCACTTCGTGGCCCGTCACTTCGTCGAAAGGGACGGACTCGTCGGTGTGGTCAGATGGTCCGACAGGGCATGACTGCTGCCCAGGTACTTCATCGGGCTCATGCCCGAAAACGTCGTGAAATCCCGAATGAAGTGCGACTGATCATAGTACCCGCAAGCGGCCGCCGCGTCGGCTAGCGTCAGCGTATTGGCCTTCCTGGTCATCGCCAGGAATTTCTGGAAACGCATGATGCGCGACAGGGTTTTCGGCATGATGCCCACCTGTCTCTTGAATTTCCGTTGAAGCTGGCGCTCGCTGAAGCCGATGAGCTTGACGAGATCCTGCACCGAGTACTGGCCTTCCGACTTGACGATGTACTGGCACGCCTGCCGCACGAAGACGTCTTCCTTCGACTCCTGTGTCAGGCGCTCGTCGAGCACGGCGATCATCGCGGCCAGGCGGTCGTCGTTGGAGCCGGCACGCGCGATCCGGTCATGGATCGCCGCCGAGAACGCGGGCTCGAACCCGGCGAAATCGACCACCCGGTCGACGATTTCGTCGTAGGCGACATCGAAAAAGCGCGCGGCCCCCGCTGCCTTGAAGCGGATGGAGACGACACCGATCTCGCCGGTGGGTTTCAGCATGATGCGCCGGGTGAGCTGGCCCAACATCAGGACGCGCGCCTGGCGTTCGTAGACACGGCCTTCGAGTTTCAGGAACGCGTCGCCGAAATGAACGATCAGCTCCGTCTTGCCGTCGGGCACCACGATCTGGGGCTCGGGATCGCCGTCGTCCCCGGCGCCGGCCAGAATCCAGATGCAGTCGACGAACGGCTCGAGAGGGGCGGGCGGCGGCAGGGTCTTGTAGAGCATTCGAGACCTTCTTCCGGTCGGCGTCTTCCCGCATCTTGCCGGAGTACGAACGCAGCAGCCACCCGGACGCTTCTATGGCATAGGAAGCGGGACACCCAGGGAGCGGCATGAAGATCGTCTATTCCGACAAGCACGCGCAGCACGACCCGCAGACCTTCATCGTCCGCGGCGTGAAGCAACGCAGCGCCGAGCAGCCCGAGCGCGCGACGCGCCTGCTGGCGGCGGCCACCGGCGACGGCCACGACGTCATCGGGCCGAAGGCCTTCGGTCCCGGCCCGGCCGCCGCGGTGCACACGCCCGACTACATCGACTTCCTGCAAACTGCAGCGCGCGACTGGGCAAAACTGCCCGGCGCCTCCGACGAAGTCGTGCCCAACATGCACCCCGCCCGCGCCCATGCCTCCTATCCAAGGGCGCTGGCCGGCCGCGCCGGCTGGCACCAGGCCGACATGGCCTGCCCAATCGGCCCGCACACCTGGGACGCTGCCCTTGCCGCCACCGAGGTCGCGACCACCGCGGCCGATCTCGTGCTCAACGGCGGCGCACGCGAGGCCTATGCACTCTGCCGGCCGCCCGGTCATCACGCCTTCGCCGACATGGCGGGCGGCTTCTGCTTCCTCAACAACTCCGCCGTCGCCGCCCAGCACCTGCGCGCCAGGCACGCGCGCGTCGCCGTGCTCGATGTCGATGTGCACCACGGCAACGGCACGCAGGGCATCTTCTACGAGCGCGCCGACGTGCTCACCGTCTCGATCCACGCCGATCCGGCCAACTACTATCCCTATTTCTGGGGCCACGCGCACGAAGCCGGCACGGGCGAAGGCGACGGATTCAATCTCAACCTGCCGTTGCCCCTCGGTTCCGCCGATGCACCATGGCTCGAAGCGGGCGACAAGGCGCTGGCTCGCATCGCTGCCTTCGCGCCGACCGCCCTGGTCGTGGCGCTCGGTCTCGACGCCAGCGAAAGCGATCCGCTGCAGGGGCTGAAGGTGACCGCCACGGGTTTCCACGCCATGGCGGAGAAGATCGCCCGGCTCGGCCTGCCGACGGTGCTGGTCCAGGAAGGTGGCTACCTCAGCGACGATCTCGGCCACAATCTCGTCCAGTTCCTGGCGGGTTTCGAGAAAGGCCGCGGCTAGCGCGAGGGCCGAGACAATGAGCGGGGGGGGGGCGGGGCCGCGGGGGGCCGGCGGGCCATGGTGTTGAGAAGCGGCAGGCGCCGGGCGACCGACAGCCCC